>CAZIVD010000009.1:39084-103441 GCA_964542635.1 uncultured Nocardioides sp.
TCGGTGTCACCGGGCACGACCTGCTCCCACCCTTCGACCCGATCCGGCTCGAAGAGCTGTCCGGCCACCTCCGCCACCCGATCCGGCGTGCCGGCCCACAGTCGTCGTACTCCTCCGGTCGCCTCGGCGATCCTCGCGATCCTGCAGAGTGGGTCCACCATCTCGATGAGGTAGCTCGTGTGCTGCACCAGCGCGACGACTCCTTCGGTCAGAGACAGGCGCTCGACACGGGACTCCGGCGTCGCCTCCGGCGCACGCTCCAGCAGCACGAGACCCGCGATCCGCAGCTCTGTCTCGGGAAGCGGGAGCAGACCCAGCTCCGAGGGTGCGATCTGCTCCTTGCACCCCTGCCCCGCGACGCGGATCGACAGTGGCTTGCGGTAGGGGAGCACGCGTCCGTCGACGGTGATCGCGATCGTCTCGTCGCTCACATAGCCGAGGTGCTGGGCGAGGTGTCTCACGATCGTGGTCTTGCCGCGACCCGAAGGGCCGACGATCGCGACCACCGAACCGTCGGGCCGGGCGACTCCTCCCGCGTGGAACAGCAGCTGCCGGCCCCGATGGTGGGCGAGCGCGGCGGCAGTCACCCGGGTACTCAGGTGCTGCCTGTCGCGCGCCAGGGCCGCGCGGCTGAGGGGATCGAACGCCACCGTGGGCAGCTGGAGGTCGTCCGACCCCGAGCTCGCCCGGATCCTCGGTGCCTGCCCGCCATCGGCCCAGGGCGCGAGGAGGTTGGCGAACAGGACCGCCGCATGGTCATCCCCCGGGGCCGTTACCCGGACCGAGGTGCCGAACGCCGGCACCGTCGCCTCGAGGAGACGACTCGGGCCTGGGCTGCTCGGGCCTGGGCTGCTCGTCATGCAGTGCCCTTCCTGCTCAGGAGGGTGGCCGTGGGACGCCCGCCGTTGACCCAGCGCAGTAGTCGCTCGACTGGACCGGTCCCGTTCCGATGCCACCAGGCGGCCGCGAAGGCCCAGCAGGCCAGGACGAGACCCACGTGGATCGCCCAGCCGCGCGGGGGGACGAACCAGGTGGCAAGGTCGCCAGTTGCCTCACCGCGCATCGAGTAGACGCCCATGAGGATGAGCACGTGCAGCACGTAGACACTCAGCGCGAGGCGGCCCTGCACGGCGAAGGGCTCGGCGAGCGGGCGGGTGGCCCCGAGGATGCGTGGTGAGGCGAGGCCGGTGAGCAAGACGACACCGGCCAGAGCGCCGAGGGCCAGCGGCGTCTCCCGCCACACTTCCACGTAGCCACCGCGGATCCCGGTGCCGGGTTGGTCCATGCTCTTCCAGAGCTGCATCACGACGAAGGCCACGAACGACACCCCGAGCAGAGCGAGCATGGGATGTCGCTGCGACAAGATCGTGCGGCCGATCGCCACGCCCAGGAGCACCAGGGGCAGCAGGGTGAGTAGCTGATAGCTGCGGCCGAGCACGATCCAGTCGAGCAGGGTGGAGGTCACCGGCCAGTGGAACGCCGCATCCCGGATCGGGGTGTCGGTCAGGACCAGGCCGTTGGCGAGGGTCGCGCGTAGACCGGTGATGATGCCGGGTCCGACGACGAGTAGCAGGAGAGCAGACAGCACGAGAGTGCGCACGCGCACGAAGAGCAGGGGGATGGCCGCGAGGATCGTGACACCGAGGTAGGCGAGCACGATGGCCACCCCGGAGAACCTGAGATCGAGCAGCAGGCCGAGCACGATGAGGACCACGGCCTTCGCAGCCGTCCGCCGGCGATAGCGTTGCCGGCGGTCAGCGGGAGCGGTGACCGGCGGCCCGGCGACTGCCACCGTCACGCCGATGATCAGCGCGAACAACGGAGCGGCGACGTCGTTCAGCACTCCGTCTGCGAACTCGACCGCTCTCGGTGACGGGCGGAGGAATGGCGCGGTGTGGGCGACGATCATCGCCCACACCGCGAAGCCCCGTGCCGCATCGAGCGCCAAGAGGCGGCGCGAAGCCTCTGGCCCGGTGCGCTGCCGGCGCACGTCCCCGCGCTGCTCAGGGTTGAGGGAGGACCGAACCACCCCAGGTCTGACCCGCGTCGACGGGGCCGTTGCTCGTCAGGGTGTAGGTGCCCGTGTTCGGGCTGTTGAAGCGAATGTCCACGTTCGTGACACCGGGGTTGGGCGTGATCAGCCAAGTGCCGGAGCCGGTGGGGGTGATCGTTCCGCCCGTGATCGAGGTGACGATCGAGCTGAAGTCGAGGTTCGAGGACGTGAGGGTGAAGGTCTGTCCGTCCGGGAAGGCGCCGTCATCGCCGCCCGGGTCGATGCCGAATGGCCGGATGATGCCGACATTGCCCACCAGCGGGCTGGTGGTGGTGGCACCGATGCTCGTCGCCTCCACCGGGGGCTCGCTCGCCGACAGCGCAGGAACCGCAACGCCGCCGGCCACGATGGGAGCAGCCCACGCGGCGGTCACCAGAACGGTGCGCCGGGCCGTACCTCGCGCTTCGGAGGTGTTCACTTCATCGGTCATACTGGCAGCCATCCTTCCGAGATGGGTCAGGGATGGAATGGATCCGTGGTCCATTCCCGTATTGTCGAAGATTAGTGTCTAGACAAGGTTCGGTGTCTCGAGCGGCCGAAAGAATTCGCGACTTCATCCTTGAGTTGCGCAATTCCATCCCAGGATGAAATGGTTTCATCCTGGGAAATGGCCCGGCCATTGGCAAACGACGCGGAATCTCGGAGCCCGAGTGCGACACTGCACGCCATGTCCGAGGAACGACCCGCCGCGCGCTCCGGGGTTCGTCGGATCCTGGGTCGGCCCCTCACCCACCTGATCGCCGCGCTCCTCGTGTTCGGGCTCGCCCAGGCGTTCGTGGTCAAGCTGTTCATGGTGCCCTCGAGCTCGATGGCGCAGACGCTCCATGTCGGCGACCGCGTGGTCGTCGAGCGGCTCCCCTACACGCTCCCCTTCGTCGCGCATACTCCCGAGAACGGCGAGCTGATCGCCTTCGCCACCGAGGACCGGCTGTGGTCTGGCACGACGTCGCCGGAGCCCGACTCCATTGCGGATCGCCTGAGGAACGGGGCGAAATGGGTGTTCGGAGACGTCATCGGCATCGGCCCGACCACCGGACACCTGCTCGTGAAGCGGGTCGTCGGCACCCCAGGGCAGACCGTGACGTGCTGCAGCGACTCGGGCGGGCTCCTCGTCGATGGCTCACCGTTGGACGAGCCGTACGTCTTCGCCGACCCGACCTTCCAGCCGGGAGAGACCGACTGCGCATCCATCCCCCGCTCGAAGCGTTGCTTCCCCCCTGTCACCGTGCCCGACGGGATGCTGCTCGTGCTCGGCGACCATCGGAGCTCGAGCTCCGACAGCATGACGCGATGCCGCGGCAGTTCCGCGCCATCTTCGCAGGGATGTGTCAGATGGGTGCGGGCGGACGATGTCATCGGTCAGGTTGTCCTGGTGGTCTGGCCACCCCGGCATTTCGGCGTCCCAGCATCAAAGTGATCCACGTTTGTGCTACCAAGAGGATTCACGTCACGGCGAGAATCAGTAAAGTCCTCGATGTGGAACTGACTGATTACTGGAAAGTCTTTCGCGCGCACTGGATGGTGATCATCGTGATCACCTGTGGGGGCGCCGCGGCGGGATTCGGCTGGGCCCTGATGCAACCCAAGGTGTACGAGGCCAACGCCAGCGGCATCGTCTCCCTCGGAGTCAGCAGAGACCTCGGGACGGCGATGGCCGGGGAGAGCTTCGCGAAGTCCCGCGTGAGCTCCTACCTCGACCTCGCGAAGTCGCGCTCCGTCGCCGAGATCGCGATCGAGGAGCTCGGACTCGATGCCGACCCGGATGCCCTCGTGTCGCGGATCACCGTGTCGAACCCGCTCGAGACCGCCACGCTGAAGGTGTCTGCTCGCGCGGGCACCCCCGAGGAGGCGCGAAACCTCGCCGAGGCCTGGGTGGTCGCCATCGGCAAGCAGGTGAGCAAGATCGAGAACGTGAACGCCCAGGGCTCGGAGCAGTCCATCGTCGCCTTCACCAGTCTCGATTCGGCGCAGCTTCCCCGCTCGCCGTCGTCGCCGAACACACGGCTGGGCGTGATGCTCGGCGGGCTGGTCGGCCTCGCGCTCGCCATCGGATACGCGATGATGCGCCATGTGCTCGACCGACGGATCCGATCCGTCGCCATGGTCGAGAGCGAAACGGGGGCGTCGGTCGTCGGCAGCATCCCGCGGTACGCCGGGTTCCGCGACGACAACCGCCTCATCCCGAGCCTCAACGAGGCGAGCACCGGGGGCACCGACGACGATCACCAGGTCGCCGAGGCGCTGCGCGAGCTGCGCACGAACCTGCAGTTCATCGATGTCGACAATCCCCCGCGCTCGATCGTCATCACGAGCGCCGTGCCCGGTGAGGGGAAGTCCACCGTCGCCGCCAACCTCGCCACTGCCATCGCGGCAGCCGGGCAGGACGTCGTGGTGATCGACGCCGACCTGCGCCGCCCCGTGCTCGCCCGGACCCTCGGCCTGGTGCCCGGCGTGGGACTCACCGACGTGCTCGTCGGCCACGCCCTGCTCGCCGACGTGCTTCAGCCTTACGGCGACGTCGGTGGGCTGTCGGTGCTCGGCGCCGGCAAGCTGCCGCCCAACCCGAGCGAGCTGCTCGGCTCGAACGCGATGCGCGCTCTCATCGAGGAGATCTCCGAGCGAGCCCTCGTCCTGATCGACACGCCTCCGCTGCTCGCCGTCACAGACGCTGCCCTGCTCGCCGCCCGCACCGACGGTGCGCTTCTCGTCAGCCGTGCCGGCCGCACGACCTACGAGATGCTGAACGAGGCGCTGCACAGTCTCGAGCGAGTGCAGGGCCGGGCGCTCGGCGTGATCCTGACGGGTGTGCCGAACAAGGGCGCCGGCGCGGAAGGGTACGGGCAGCGCTACCGCTCCTACTACGACCGCCTTCCCGACCACGACGCTGTAGCCCAGCCTCAAGACCTTGGCGACGTGGCCGGCGATCTGGTGGAGGCGGCCACGGGGGTGTCCAGGCCCGGCGGGCGGCGAGACTCCGATCCGGGTCGATGGCTTCGGCCCGGTCGAGAGTGACCAGCCACCCACCGGGAGCGGGACCGCCGTTCACGGTCCTTGTCGTCTGCGTCGGCAACATCTGTCGCTCTCCGCTCGCCGAGCAGCTGCTTCGGCTGCGGCTCGGCGAAGGCGCGCCGTCTCGGTTCACGGTGTGCAGCGCTGGCCTGCGCGCAGTGGTCGGCGCGCCGATGGACCCCGCGGCGGCGCGCCAGCTCGTCATGCACCACGGTGACCCCGCTGGTCTCATCGGCGTGCAGCTCGCCGAGCGCCATGTTGCCGCCGCTGACCTGGTGCTCACGATGACCCGCGGTCAGCGTGACGAGGTCGTGCACCGCTATCCCCGCGCCCTTCCGCGCACCTTCACCCTCGCCGAGTTCGCCACCCTCTCGGGCACGACCGACGTGACCAGCGTGCAGGCCATGGTCGAGCACGCGAAGCGCGCGCGTTCGACGGTGAGGCTCAGCGCTGCTGACGACGTCGCCGATCCCATCGGCGCTCCCGACGTGGTGCATGCTGCCGTCTCGAGTCAGATCGCTGGACTCGTCGCCAAGATCGCGGAGGCGCTCGTTGCCGCCTCACAGCCCCGACTCATCGCGGGAGACGCCAGGCATCTCCCGGAGTCGCTTCGATAGCCTGGACACGTGGTTGACGAGAGCAACCACTGTGGGGAGCACTGGTGCCGACCAGTCGACGGTCACCTGGGTGCTCACGGCGTACCTGCTCTCGGGCTCCATCGGCGCGGCCGTGGTGGCGGGCATCGTCACCGCTGAGTCGGCCCGACCGGCTTCCCTGTCGAGGCCGGGCACACGATCGGGTTCGCCATCCTCGGAATCGCCATGGTGCTGGCGGCGGCCGCGGCCAGCAGGATCCCCGACGTCCGACAGCCGGCAGCAGGGGTCCTCCGGGATGCTGAGAACGCTGAGTCCGGCCTCACACAGCTCACCCCCGCCTGACGAGGGAACCCCGTCTCCGAAACCGGTGAGTGAGCCGAGCGGTCAGGCGGAGCTCAGCAGAGGCCGAACAGCGTCCATGGCGAGCTCGGCGACCGACGCGGGCAAGCCCGACCGGGAACAGACGAAGAGCTGCAGTGGCTCCGGGTCGGGCAGGTCCTCGCGGCACACCAGGCCCTCGGGGGTGTGACCGAGCGTCGCCATGAGTGCGACTCCGAGGCCTGCGCCCACCGCCGCCTGGACTCCGGCCAGTTGGATCGCCTCGGCCCCGACCACCGCCGGGAGGCCGTGCGAGGCGAGTGTCTCCAGCGCGCGGGAGCGCAGCGTGCAGGGGCTGTCGAAGGCCACCACAGGCACTGGCGCCGGCGGAGCAGGTGGTTGCCACGTGGGTGCGGAGTACCACGCGAGGTGGAGCTCTCCCACGCATTGGGCAGGCTGATGGTCGCCGTTCAGCATCAGGGCGAGGTCGATCGAGCCTGCGCTCAGGCTGTCACGCAGACGATTTCCACGGTCGATCCGGAACCGGAACTCGAAGCCGGATCCGGCCGTCTCGAGGGCGGTCGCGAACGCTGGCAGGAGCTGGGCGGCGGCATGTTCGGTCGAGCCGATGGTGATGGTCTGGGTCTTGGCCGCTTCGAAGCCGCGCAAGGCCTCATCGTGCAGGGTGAGGATCCGGCGCGCCCCGATCAGCAGCTGCTCGCCTGCAGGCGTGAACCTGGAGCCGCGGCCGTGCCGCTCGACCAGGGGACGCCCGACGGCCGCCTCCAGTCTCCGGATGTGCTGACTGACCGCGGCCTGGCTGAGGTGGAGGTGGGTCGCGGCACGCTGGAACCCGTCACAGTCCGCGACGGCCACGAGGCTCCGCAACGGACCAATGTCCAGCATCTTGGTCATGAAACAAGGGTATGTCACGTCTCATCACGTCGGGTGATGGGTGCGGATCACGGACTGTCATTGGAGTCAACCGATCAAACTGTTGTAAGTTAATAGACAAACAGAAGCAATCATCCGAGCGGGGAGGGACGATGGTCACCAAGCGGCAGATCCACCTCGGTGCCGTGCCGTACGGGACCGGCGGACCCGGGAGCCACACCCTGTGGTTGGACCCGGAGATCCCGGGAGACGCGAGCGTCAGCATCACGTGGTTCACCGAGATCGCCCAGCTGGCCGAAGCCGGCAGGTTCGACCTGCTGTTCATCGTGGACAGCCAGTTCATCACCCCGTACTCGCCGCCGCACTACCTCAACCGGCTCGAGCCGCTGACCCTGCTCAGCGCACTTGCGACCCGGACCGACCGCATCGGCCTGGTCGGCACGGCGACGACGAGCTTCAACAGCCCCTTCAACCTGGTCCGGCGTCTGGGCTCGCTCGACCTGATCAGCGGCGGGCGCGCAGGCTGGAACGTCGTGACGACCGGCGATGCCGGCACCGCCAGCAACTACGGCCTCGACGAGCACTACGACTACGACACGCGGTACGGCCGCGCGCAGGAGTACGTCGAGCTGGCCAGGGCCCTGTGGGACTCCTACGAGGACGACGCGTTCGTCCGCGACCGGGAGACCGGGGTGTTCCTGGATCCGGGCAAACAGCATGTCCTGAACCACGAGGGACGGTACTTCAAGGTCCGCGGCCCGCTGAACCTGATCCGGTCGCCCCAGGGCCATCCGGTCGTCTTCCAGGCCGGAGACTCCGACCAGGGCCGCGACCTCGGCGCGAGCGTCGGCGAGGGCATCTTCACCCACGCGCCGGACCTGTTCGCCGGACAGCTCTTCTACAACGACCTCAAGTCGCGCGCTCAGCAGAAGTACGGTCGAGACCCCGAGCACCTGGTGATCATGCCCGGGATCAAGGTCGTGGTCGGCGACACCGACGAGGAGGCTCGCGAGATCGAGGCCTTCAACAACGACCGGGACCACACGTTCCGAGCAGCGCTCGCGGAGTTCGGACGGCCCTTCGGGTGGCACGACTTCACCCAGTACGACCTCGACGCACCGTTCCCGGTCGAGACCCTGGAGCTCGGGCGACGCTCGTTCTTCACGCAGGCCAAGGCCATCACCGACCGGGCGGTCGAGCATGGCTGGACGCTGCGGCAGACCGTCGAGGCGACCCGCTACTTCCGCAAGAGCGAGTTCGTCGGATCGGCGTCCACGGTCGCCGACAAGCTCGTCGAGTGGTGGCAGGCCGGGGCCTGTGACGGCTTCAACGTCGGCGTGGACCACCCGGCCAACTTCCGTCGCATCGTCGACGAGGTCGTTCCGATTCTCCAGGAGCGCGGCGTCTTCCGGGCCGACTACGACACGGCCACGCTGCGCGGACACCTCGGGCTGCCCGTACCGGTCAACCGCCACACCGCGGCCCGAGCGACTGCGCAGTCAGCGATCTGACACCCGCAGCCCGACCCCAACTCGCCCTCCCCGACAGCTCCGACCGACCGTCGATCCGGACCGACACCCATCCACGAAAGCAGACGCCCATGTCGACGCCCACCCCTTCCCGCCCACGCGCCGGGAGCCTCAACCGCCGTACCTTCCTCGGCGCCAGTCTCGGTACGGGCCTGATCCTCGCACTCGAGGCCTGTGGCGGTACGTCGAGTGGCACCGGCTCCGGCGCCGGAGCGAGCGAGGGAGGCGGGACGATCAAGTGGGCGTGGCAACTGCCGACGACCTGGGACCCGGTCACCTCCTCGGCCGGCTCGGACGTGCAGATGCTCGCGCTCGTCTACGACCCGATCACCGCTCTCGACCAGCAGGGCAACGCCATCCCATGGCTCGCAGAGTCCTGGGCCTACGACAAGTCCGGCACCAAGGTCACGTTCACCCTCCGGCCAGGGCTCAGCTTCAGCGACGGCAGCCCGCTCGACGCGGCGGCGGTCGCGAGGTCGATCGAGCGAGGCCGCACCGAGGAGGGGTCCTTGATCGCCCCACAGATGAAGACCATCAAGAGCGTCACCGCGTCCGGCGACCGCGACGTCGTGGTCGAGCTGTCGGAGGTCGACTACCAGTACCCACTGCTGTTCGCCGGCAAGACCGGCATGGTCGTCAACCCGGCCGTGTTCGAGAAGGACGCAGCGTCGTTGGCCACGCAGCCAGCCGGGTCCGGGCCGTTCTCGGTGACCAGCTACACCCAGAACGACCACGCCACGATGGAGAAGAACCCCCACTTCTTCGCGGCCGACGAGATCCTGGTCTCGGGGTTCGACCTCTATCCGCAGGCCGACCCTGCGACCGTCGTCGCGGCCGTGCAGTCCGGCCAGTACAACGTCGCCCGCCTGATGGGAGCCCAGGTGCAGCAGGCGAAGGACGCCGGCCTCGAGGTGCAGATCCTGGACTCGATGTTCGTCAGCTGCCTCGACGTGCACGCCGGAATGGCACCCTTCGACGACCCCGCGGTCGTGGAGGCGCTCAAGTTCGCGATCGACCGCGAGAAGATCAAGGAGGTCGCGAACTTCGGCATCGGCGAGGTCAACTACCAGCCGTTCCCGCCGGGGTACGTCGGCTACAACAACGAGCTCGGCGACCTCTACGCCTACGACCCCGACAAGGCACGCTCGCTGCTCGCCGAGGCCGGCTACGACAAGCCCGTACCGGCGGTGTTCACGAGCTCCGGCTTCTCCCCTGCGGCCGTGGAGCTGATCCAGGCGCAGCTCAAGGAGGTCGGCATCGAGGCGGAGATCGAGACGATCCCGTTCACCCAGCACACCCAGCTCGTCTACATCGAGCACTCGAAGGCCCTGACCTACGACGGGTTCGCCGGCCGCGAGTCACCGGTCCAGGCCTTCCAGGTGCTCTTCGGGGGCGAGGGCCTGATGAACCCCGCGCGCCAGGTCAGCCAGGAGCTCGAGGCTCAACTCAAGAAGGTCAAGGAGACCCCCACGGACGCGCCGGAGTATCCCGCTCTGCTCCAGGAGGCGACCAGGATCGCCGTCACGACGTACCCGAACACCTTCCTCTACCTCACCCCGTCCATCGTGGCCCGCAGGAACGTCTCGGAGCTGCCGAAGCTGCCGAGCCTGCGACGCTTCGAGGGCGTGTCCGCGTCGTGAGCCTGGCCGCCTCCGCGCCGGCTCGCCCGCTGGCCCACGGTCACCGAGCATCGCGGGCGGCGAGCCGCGCGATCCCGTGGCTGCGGTCGATCGCCGGAGTCCTGGTGATCACGGTCACCGTGCTGTTCCTCGCGTCTGTCATCACCTTCGCCCTCGGAGCGATCAGCGACAGCAACCCGGCGGCCGCCGCGCTCGGCGAAACCGCGACGGCCGAGGATATCGCTCGACTCGACCACGAATTCGGACTGGATCGCCCGCTGGTCGTCCAGTACCTCTCCTGGGTCGGCAACGCGCTCACCGGGGACCTCGGCAGATCGTGGTTCACGACCATCCCGGTGGCCGACAGCATCCGGACCGCGCTGCCGGTCGACCTGTCCATCGCCGCACTCGCTCTGGCTCTTGCGATCCTGATCGGCGGTGGGGCCGGAATCGGCGCCGCCCTCAGCAACGGCGGCCTGTTCGACCGGCTGGTCACCCTGGTCTGCTCGCTGCTGGGCACGCTGCCGCCGTTCGTCATCGGCATGGCCCTGATCGTGATCTTCTCGGTCAAGCTCCACCTGCTGCCCGCCGGTGGCTACGTGCCGATCGCGGTCGCCCCGGGCGAGTGGCTGCGGTTCGCGATCCTGCCGGCCCTCGCTCTCAGCCTCGACGTCGCCGCCTCGATCGCGCGACAGCTTCGTACCTCCATGGTCGGCGAGCTGCGGGAGAACTACGCCGTCGGCGCGCAGATGCGCGGTTTCGGCCGTCGCCGCGTCCTCTTCGGGCACGTCCTGCGCAACGCAGCAGGTCCGACGCTCGCCGTCATCGGCCTGGCGATTCCACTGATCATCGGGGGGGCGGTGATGACCGAGAAGCTCTTCGGTCTTCCCGGCATCGCGCAGCTGGCCCTCCAGGCGGCCGAGAAGGGCGACGTGCCCGTGGTGCTCGGGACCCTGCTGGTGACGGCCGTGATCGTGGTGGCCGCGAGCCTCGTGATCAATGTCTTGCAGACACTGCTCAACCCGGTCGCCCGGCGCGGCGACGGCACGGCGGGGGCGGCCCGATGAGGACGGCGAAGGCGCTCCTTCGGATCCCGAGCGCGCGACTGGCGGTGCTGGTGCTCCTCGGCGTGGCGTTCCTGGCCGCCTTCGGCGCGACACTGGCACCGCACGACCCGCTCGAGCAGTACACCGACGCGGTGCTCCAGGGGCCGAGCAGCGCCCACCTCCTGGGCACTGACTACGTCGGCCGGGACGTCCTGAGCCGGTTGATGGCCGGCACGCGGCTGTCGGTCGTCGGTGCCGTCGAGGCCGTCGTCATCGGAGCGTTGCTGGGCGTCCCGTCCGGCCTCGCTTCGGCCTGGCTGGGACCGCGACTGGAGTGGATCACCCTCAGGGTCAGCGACACCCTGGTCATCCTTCCGTTCACCGTGTTCGCGATCGCGGTCGCGGGCACGCTGGGCAACGGCCTCCAGCAGGCGATGGTCGCGATCGGCATCCTGATCAGCCCGATCTTCTTCCGGATCACCCGGGCCGCCGCGATCGGTCTCCGGAAGGTGCAGTACGTCGAGGCGGCCGAGCTGATGGGGGCCACCGAGTGGTGGACGCTGAGGAAGCACATCTGGGGCAAGGTGCTGCCCAACGTCGCGGTCACGGCGGCATACGCGACCGGCGCGGCACTGTTGGTCGTGGCATCCCTCGCCTTCCTCGGCCTGGGCGTGACCCCGCCCGCTCCGACCTGGGGAGGGATGCTCTCGGCGGACCTCGCCTACCTCGCCCAGCAGCCGTGGGCGCCGATCTACCCGGTGATCTTGATGATGGCCACCGTCGGCTCGCTGAACCTCCTGGCCGACGCCATCCGCGACGTCACCGGCGCCACCGCCGTGCAGCGTCGCCGTCCTCGGCGGCCCGCCGCGTCCCCGACCCGTGAGGAGCAGATCGATGCCGTCACGCGATGAGCACGAGCGCACCCTGCAGGTGACCGACCTGCAGGTGTCGGTCGGTGACCACCTGGTCGCGGTGCAGGACGTGTCCTTCGAGATCGGCCGTGGCGAGTCGGTCGGTCTGGTCGGGGAGTCGGGCAGTGGGAAGACACTGACCTGCCGCGCGGTCCTCGGGCTGCTGCCCGCCACGGGAGTGGTCGACCACGGCCGGATCGTGCTCGGGAGCGGTCCGGACGCGATCGAGCTGACCAGCACACGCCGCGGCACGTGGGACCGGGTCCGTGGCCTCCGGGTCGGCGCGGTCTTCCAGGACCCCGCGTCCTACCTCAACCCCTCGCTCACCGTGGGGCGCCAGCTCTCCGAGCAGCTGCGGGTCAAGCGCGGGATGTCGCGCCACGAGGCGCGGGACCGCTCGATCGAGCTCTTCGACGAGGTCGGGCTGCGCGATGCCGGCGGCGTGTACCACCAGTACCCGCACCAGCTCTCGGGCGGCATGCTGCAGCGGGTCCTGATCGCGATCGCGGTCGCCTGCGAGCCCGAGCTGCTCATCGCCGACGAAGCCACCACGGCCCTGGACGTGGTGATCCAGGCCGAGATCCTCGGCCTGTTGCGCCGGCTCCGCGAGACCCACCGGTTGTCGCTGCTGCTGGTAACCCACGACCTCGCCGTGGTCGCCGAGACGTGCGAGCGGATCCTCGTCATGTACGGCGGCCAGATCGTCGAGAGCGGGCCCACCGCGGAGGTGCTGGGAGACCCCCAGCATCCCTACACGCGGGCTCTGATGGGCGTGGCGACCATCGGCAACTGGCGGCGTCGCACGCTCAGCGTGATCCCCGGCCAGCCGCCCGCCGCGGGCGAGCAGATGCCGGGGTGCCGGTTCGCGCCGCGGTGCGGATCCGCCTCCGCCCGCTGCGTGGCCGGCCCGGTCCCGGCGGTCGAGCTCGGCGAGGGGCGAGCCGCTCGTTGCGTGCTCCTCGGCGAGCCAACCGCCAACGCCGTTCCGATCGACCAGGAGGTGCCGGCATGACAGCGACCCAGGCGGTCCGGATCAGCCCCAGCCCGCCCGCAACTACTCGGCCGCTGCTGAGCGTGCGCGGGCTCTCCGTGTCCTACACACCTCCCAGGAAGGGCACGCATCTGGGCACCGGAGCGGCCTTGGTCGGAGCCGACCTGGAGGTCAGGCCTGGTGAGATCGTCGGCATCGTCGGCGAGACCGGCTCGGGCAAGACCACCCTGGCCCGGGCCACCGTCGGATTGGTGGCTCCATCGGCGGGCAGCATCGAGTTCGCCGGGGAGGACATCGGGCGGCTCAGTGGCCGGGCGCTGCGCACCTTCCGCCGTTCCGGTCAAGTGCAGCTGGTCTTCCAGGACCCGCTGCGCTCCTTGGACCCCGAGCTCACGGTCGCCGAGCTGGTCCGAGAGCCCCTCGACCTGGGAGGAGGCTTGCCTCGGCGTGAGCGGGAGGAGCGGGTCGCCGAGTCCCTGAGGCTGGTCGGTCTCGAACCCGGGGGTGTCCTCGGTCGACGGCCGCGGCAGCTGTCCGGCGGCCAGCGCCAGCGGGTCTCGCTCGCCCGCGCCATCTCGACGCGTCCCCGTCTGCTCTTCTGCGACGAGCCCGTCTCGGCTCTCGACGTCTCGAATCGCAACCTGGTGCTCAACCTGCTGGACCGGCTTCGCACCGAGCTGGCCCTGGCCGTCGTGATCATCGCCCATGACCTGAGCTCCCTGGCCGGCATCGCCGACCGGGTGGCGGTGTTCTACCGCGGCCACGTCGTCGAACAGGGGCCGATCAGCGCGGTGCTCGAGCGCCCGGCGCACCCCTACACCGCGCTGCTCACGGCCTCCGCGCCGAGCGTCGCGCACGAGAGCCGACTGCGCCCGGATCAGCTGAAGCCGGTCGACGGCCGGCTCTGGCCCGCGCACGGCGTCTGCGTGTTCGCGCAGCGCTGCCCCTTCGCCCAGGACGTCTGCCTCGACCAGCCGAAGCTGGCCCCCGTGCCACGGGCCACGGGCCGCGAGGCCGCCTGTCACGTCGCCGCCACCTGGCGCGATCGCCTGGAGACCCACGAGTCCGAGAAGGAGTCGGCATGACTCGCACCATCGAGTTCATCGGCATCACGGCCACGCAGGAGACCAGCAACCGCCCCGAGGACCAGAACCGGGTCGACGGCATCGCCGCCCAGACAGAGGCAGGCACCCCGGTCGGGCCGCCCGTCAACCCGGCGTACGTCGCCGAGCTGGCCCGGGCGCACGAACGCTCCGGCTTCGACAGGGTGTTGATCGCGCACACGTCGTCGATGCCCGACGGCTTCGTAGTGGCCTCCCACGTCCTCCAGCAGACCGAGCGGCTCGGCGTGCTCCTCGCCCACCGGCCGGGCTTCCTGGCACCGACGCTGGCAGCCCGTGCCTACGCAACGCTCGATGCCTTCCACCCCGGCCGAGTCGCGATGCACGTGATCACGGGCGGCGATGACGCCGACCAGGCCCGTGATGGAGACTTCGCCGACAAGGAGACGCGCTACCGGCGCACCGACGACTTCCTCACGGTCGTGCGCCGGACCTGGGACTCGGCGACGCCGTTCGACCACGAGGGCGAGTTCTATCGGGTCGCGGGTGCCTGGTCGGCCGTGCGGCCGGTGCCCACGATCCCGGTGTACTTCGGCGGGGCGTCGGAGGCCGCGATCCGCGTCGGCGGCAAGCATGCCGACGCCTACGCCTTCTGGGGCGAGCCGCTCGACGGGATCCGCGAGCGCATCAAAGACGTGCGCGCCGCGGCTGCCCCCTACGGCCGGGAGCCCAGGTTCAGCGTCAGCCTGCGGCCGATCGTCGCAGCGACCGAGGCCCACGCATGGGCCCGGGCCGAGGCGATCCTGGCCGCGACCAAGGACCGTTGGGACACCACGCGCCGGACGTTCGGGCTCGACGGCCGCAACGCCGTCGGCTCCCAGCGGCTGCTCGCGGCGGCCGACCAGGGCGACGTCCTCGACAAGCGGCTGTGGACGGCATTGGCCAAGGTCACCGGCGCGACCGGCAACTCCACGGCCCTGGTCGGCACCTACGAGCAGGTCGCCGACGCCTTGCTCGACTACGTCGACGTCGGCGTCACCACCTTGTTGATCCGCGGCTTCGACCCCTTGGCCGACGCCCGGAGCTACGCCCACCTGATCGAGCTGGTCCGCGCCGGAGCGGACGACCGCCACGCGCTGGCCGGCTGAGAGACGAGAGGAAGACATGAGCCACCCTGACAACCACCGCGAGGTCGAGATCCTCGGCATGATCGGCACCTCCGACGCCTCGGAGATCCGCCCGGGTCATGGCCCCGTGATCGACCCGGACTACACGGCCCGCTTCGCGCGGGCGCACGAGGACGGCGGCTTCGACCGCGTCCTCATCGGCTACGGCTCGGGCTGGGCGGAGGGCACCCAGGTCGCCGCCTTCGCGGCCGCCCATACCGAACGCCTCGGCCTGCTGGTGGCGCACCGCCCGGGCGTCGTGCACCCGACTCTGGCCGCGCGCACCTTCACCACGCTCGACCAGTTCAGCTCGGGCCGAGTCGCGCTCAACATCGTCACGGGCAGCAGCAATGTCGAGCAACGCAGGGAGGGCGACTACGTGCCGCACGACGAGCGCTACGCCCGCACCGACGAGTACCTGCAGATCCTGCGCGCCGCGTGGGACACCACGGGCCCGCGCGACTTCGAGGGCGCCTACTACCGGTTCGAGGGAGCCTCGCCGCAGGTGTTCCCCTACCAGGACCGCCACCTCGAGCTCTTCTTCGGTGGCAGCTCGGCGGCGGCGTACGCCGTGGGGTCGAAGCACGCGGACACCTACATGCTCTGGGGCGAGCCGTTGAAGGAGACAGGCGAGCAGATCGCCACCGTCGCCCAGAAGGCGGCCGAGGCAGGTCGGCCGTCGCGACCGCGGATCTCCGTGTCGTTCCGGCCCATCCTCGGCAGGACCGACGCCGACGCGTGGGAGCGTGCGCACCGCATCCTCGACACCATCAACGGCGCGGTCGGCGCGCAGTTCAAGGAGAAGATCGGCCGGATCCACCCGCAGGGGGCCGCCCCCGAGAACACCGGGTCCCAGCGGCTGCTCGCCGTCGCGCAACGGGGCGACGTGCACGACCGCTGCCTCTGGACCCCGACCACGAGCGCGGTCGGCGGCGCCGGCAACTCGACCGCCCTGGTCGGCTCGCCCGAGACGGTGGCGGCGGCGATCCTCGACTACGTCGAGATCGGCGTGGACACGGTGCTCATCCGGGGCTACGACCCTCTGCAGGACGCCGTGGACTACGGGCGCGACCTGCTGCCGTTGGTCCGGCAGGAGCTCGCGCATCGGGCCGTCACCCGGTCCGAAGTCGCGGTCGGGTGACCCGTGAGGCCGCTTGAGGGAGTGCGAGTGATCGAGCTCGCGCACGTCGCGGCGGGCCCGTTCGCGGGCATGCTGCTCGCGGACCTCGGTGCCGACGTGGTCAAGGTCGAGCCGCCGACCGGTGACCAGATGCGGGCCTGGCCGCCCTTCGCCGACGACGGGCAGGAGCGGTTCAGCCACAACTTCGCGTCAGTGAACCGCAACAAGCGGTCGGTCGTCGCCGACCTCAAGGACCCCGAGGACCTCGCGCGGGTCCACCGGCTCGTCGAGGCCGCGCACGTGGTCGTCGAGAACTACCGGCCGGGCGTGCTCGACCGGCTCGGACTGGGCTACGACGCGGTCAGCCAGGAGCATCGCGGCCTGGTCTACTGCTCGATCTCGGGGTACGGCCTGCGCAGCCCCTACCGGGACGTCGGCGCCTACGACGTCGTGATCCAGGGCATGTCGGGTCTGATGAGCGTCACCGGGGAACCGGACGGCACGCCGGTGAAGGCGGGGGTGCCTGTGGGCGACTTCACCGCGGGTCTCTACGCCGCCTACACGATCGCGGCGCTGCTGCCGCAGGTGCGCGAGAGCGGTCGCTCGGTACGCCTCGACTGCCCGATGCTCGACTGCCTGTTGGGGGTCTCGGCCCTGCAGACCAGCGAGTACTGGGGCTCCGGACGGGAGCCCCAGCGGCTCGGCACGGCGCACCCACGCAACGCGCCGTACCAGGCCTTCTCTGCGGCGGACAGCGACTTCACGGTCGCGGCCGGCAACGACCGCCTGTGGGCTGCGGTGACCGAGGTGGTCGGGCGTCCCGAGCTTGCGCACGACCCGCGCTTCGTCACCCAGGTGGACCGGGTCCGCCACCACGCCGAGCTCGAGGCGCTGTTGCAGGACCGGTTCGCCCGGGAGAAGAGGGAGCACTGGCTGACCGAGCTGCGCGCACGGGGCGTGCCCTGCGGCCCGGTGAACACCTTCGGCGAGGTCCTCGCCGACCAGCACGTCGAGGCGACGGGCCTGGTCGACTCGATCGAGGTGCCGGTAGCCGGCCCCACCCCCACGGTCGCCTTCCCCGTCCGCATCGAGGGACAGGACGCGCGCCTCGACCGCGGCGCACCGCGCCTCGGCGCCGACACCGCCGTGTACGACGAGTGGGGCCTGTGATGAGCCTCCTCGTCGTCCGGGGCGCCGTGTGGACGATCGCCCTCAACCGGCCCGAGCGCGCGAACGCGCTCTCCTCGGAGCTGGTCGAGGAGCTGCATCGCGTGCTCGACGATGCGGATTCCGCACCGCCGACGGCGCTGGTGCTGCGCGGCAACGAGCGGCACTTCGCGGCCGGGTTCGACCTCACCGGCCTGGACGAGGAGACCGATGCGTCCCTCGCGTTGCGGTTCTTGAGGATCGGGCTGCTTCTCGAGCGCCTGCTCACCGCGCCGTACGCCACCGTGGCGGTGGTCGAGGGCGCGGCGGTCGGGGCGGGCGCCGACCTGGTCCTGGCCTGCGACCATCGGCTCGTCGACTCGGCGGTGACCCTGCGCTTCCCCGGCTCCGAGTTCGGAGTCGTCCTCGGCGCCACCCGGAGGGCCGAGCTGGGTCCCGACCTGGTCACCGGCGCGCCCAGGTCGCTGGCCGCCGTGCTGCGGGACCTGCCCCCGCATCGGCCCGTGCAGCGCCCATCCCACGACGCGGACGCCGAGCTCGCCGCCCTGGCCCGCTCGGTCGCCGTGCCCGGCCTGCGCGACCGACTGGCGGCGTACGCCGCACCCAAGCTGACGAAGGAGAACGCATGACCCAGCAGATCGTCCCCGTGGACACCGAGATCCCGGCGCTCGCGGGCTTCGCAGGCACCGTCGAGAGGCTGATCGCTCAGGGGCTGGACGAGACGGCGCTCACCACCGCGGTGCAGGCCGAGCTCGCGGCCGTGTTGGCGGCGGGCCTCGACCTGCCGCCCGAGAAGACCCGGCCCGACCCGGAACGCTACGTGATGTATCCGCTGCACGTCGCGGCCGACGGCTCCTTCTCCATCGCCAGCGCGGTGTGGAACGTCGGGCAAGGCACGCCGGTGCACGGCCACGACACCTGGGGCGTCGTCGGCATCCACTCCGGTGTCGAGGTCGAGACCCGCTTCGAGAAGCCCTCGGTCCCCGACGTCCCGCTCGTGGGACTGGGCACCCACGAGTGGGGCGCCGGCGAGGTGACCGTGTGCTGCACCACCGACGACGACGTGCACCAGGTGCGCTGCGGAGGGGACCGGCCCGTCGTCGGCATCCACGTCTACGGAGCCGACATCGGCACCTTGCCGCGTCGGGCCTACGACCCCGAGACCGGTGCCGTGCGCTGGTTCACCTCCGCCTGGGCACAGGCTGAAAGGACCTCGAGATGACAGTGACCCATTGGAACGAGCCGGTCGGCGGCACCCCACGGGGCACGCTGGTCGTGCTGCCCGGCCGCGGCGAGACGGCCGCGTCCTACGAGCGCTTCGGTCGGCGGTTCGCCGCCGACGCCTACCGGGTGCGTCTGGTCGATCTCGACCTCAACGATCTCGAGGACGTGCGCGAGCAGGTGGAGAAGCTGCTCGCCGACGAGTCACTCCCGTCGCCGAAGGTGCTCGTGGGCACCGACAGCGGCGCGACCGTGGCGGCGCTCCTGGCGGGCGAGCTCCCGGTGGACGCCGCCGTCCTCGCCGGGCTGGCTCTGCCTGGTTCGGTCCAGGTCGACACGTGGGACGACGAGATCGAGGCGCGAACCGCCTGTCCGGTGCACCGCCGCGTGATCACCCAGGACGCCGGGTTCGGCCGGGGCGGGCTCGGCGAGCCCCTGCCCTGGGCCTCGCTCAGCCTGGTTGCCCCACGCAAGCCGGTCCTGGTCCTCCACGGCTCCGAGGACTCGATCACCCCTGCCGACGGCGCGTTCACGCCGTACGCCGGGATGCCGCAGGCGCGGCTCGCTCTGGTCGGCGGTGGCCGGCACGACGTGCTCAACGACGTCTCGCATCGCTCGGTCGCCGCGACCATCGTGCTGTTCCTCGAGTCGCTCAGACTCGGACCGGATCTGCCCGATGTGGTCACGACCCCCGCTCAGGAGCAGGCCCGATGACCACGGTCGCCGTCGTCGTGGGCAACCCCAAGCCGGCCAGCCGCACTCTGGCGGCCGCCTTCCACGTCGCCCGCGAGCTGGTCCATGAGCCGGACCTGGTCATCGACCTGGCCACCACGGGCCCCGCCCTGCTCGACTGGTCCGACCCGGGTGTCACCTCTTTGGTCGAGCAGGTGGGCGCCGCCGACCTCGTCGTCGTCGCGTGCCCGACGTACAAGGGTGCCTACACCGGCCTTCTCAAGCTCTTCCTCGACCGGTTCCCCGCGGGCACCGGGCTTCGGGGCCTCGTCATCCCGCTGATGCTCGGGGCCGGGCCGGCCCACGCACTGGCACCCGAGCTGACCCTCCGCCCGGTGCTGACGGAGCTGGGCGGCACGGTGCCCGGCCGCGCGCTGTACATCCTCGACTCCCAGTACGACGACCCGAGTGCCTACGCGGACTGGCTGACAGCGACCACATCGTTCGTCCGCACCCATCTGAATGAGAGAGTCGCGTGAGCGTCCTTGCCGGCAAGCTGACCACCAACCAGGACCTCGACCCGGCGAGGCTTCGCGAGGCCTTCGGCCACTTCCCCACGGGTGTGGTCGCGGTCGCGGCCGACGTGCAGGGACACCTGGTCGGGCTGGCGGCGAGCTCCTTCACCGCGGTGAGTCTCGATCCGCCCTTGGTGTCGGTCAATCTCGCGGTGACCTCGAAGACGTGGCCGGACCTGCGGCAGGCTCCGCATCTGGGGGTGACGATCCTCGCCGACCATCACGACCGGGTCTGCCGGCAGCTCGCAGGCCCTGTCGACCACCGCTTCGACGACATCGCCGTGAGCGTGAGCGGCGACGGCGCGGCGACCCTCGACGAGGGACTCGCCAAGTTCGACTGCACCGTCTACCGCGAGGTCGACGCAGGAGACCACATCCTCGTCCTCCTGGAACTCCACGCCGTGGAGTACGACGACCACGCGAGCATGAGCGCCCCCCTGGTCTTCCATCGCAGCGGCTTCGGCACCTTGGCGCACGCGCATTCGCTGAATGGAGTCCCGAGCGGCGGACCGCACACGTGACCCGGTCTCTCTGACGTCCCACTCGGCTCGGTGCCGCCGACGGCGCGCCGCCTCAGGGCACGAGCACGGTGCGGGCCGCCGTGCCGCCGCGCACCCGGGCCCACGCCTCCCCGATGTCGGCGAGCGGCAGGGCCTCGTGCGCGACGGTGACCTGGCCGGCCTCGACGCGTCCGAGGACGGCGGTGAGGGCGTCGCGACGCTGGTCCGCGCTCAGCGCGTTGTTGGTGTAGCCCAGCACCGAGGCGGTCTTGCTGCGGAGGGCAGCTGACGATAAGACCGCCTCGTCCCCGGAGGCGCCGCCCAGGTTGACCAGACGGCCCCCGGGCGCCAGCAGCCGTCCGGCAGCGGTGGCCGCCGCGCCGAAGACGGGGTCGAGCACCACGTCCGCCGCGCCGTCGAGCGCAGCGGACATCCGGGCGCCAAGGTCGGCCGCGTCGTCGACGTGCTCGACGACCTCGTCCGCGCCCGCCCGAGCAGCCCGCTCGCGGGACTCGGCGGAGCGTGCGACGGCGACGACACGGGAGGCGCCGAGACTGCGGGCGATCCCGATGCCGGCCTGGCCCACGGCCCCACCCGCGCCGAGCACGAGGACCCGTTCGCCCTCGCGGAGGTCGGCCCGCCAGGTCAGCGCCATCCAAGCCGCGATGCCGGACAGCCCGATCGCCGCCACGACCGCGTCCGACAGCGAGGTGTGGAGC
Source organism: uncultured Nocardioides sp. (assembly GCA_964542635.1). Classification (GTDB taxonomy): domain Bacteria; phylum Actinomycetota; class Actinomycetes; order Propionibacteriales; family Nocardioidaceae; genus Nocardioides. The sequence goes on from CAZIVD010000009.1 coordinate 60,252, forward strand.
GGCACCACATCGAGGTCCGCCACGACACAGAGCTCACCGAGAGTCCCGTCGACGGGCTTCATCCCGGCGTCCGTCGACATCCAGACGCGACTGCCTGGCGCGTGCGTCTCCGACTGCTCGACGACCCCTACCCCTTGGACGCCGGGGACGTACGGCGTCGCCGGCACGCCGAAGTACGACGTGCCGGAGGCGCACAGCAGGTCCAGCGGTACGACGGGCGCGGCCGCCACCCGCACCAGGGTCTGGCCGGCTCGTGGCTCCGGGTCCGGGTGCTCGCCGTACGACGGGGCTTCCCCGGGCGTGTGGACGAGAGCGGCGTGCATGTCAGGCCTCCGGGTCGACGTAGGGGTCGACGTAGGTGGCGTTCCGGTCGACGGCGAGGTAGGCGTCCATGGCGATCGGCCGCCGTCGCTCCTCCGCGAGATGGCCGAGCAGTCCGGCGGCCCTCGCCAGAAGCGCGAAGCCGCGCAGCATCTCGACCGGCAGGCCCAGGTCGGCGAGCGCCGCTCCGCACACGCCGGCGCCGTTGAGCGGCAGCCGCCGGCCCAGCACCTCGGGATGGACCCGCCCGATCGCCTCGAACAGCTGCAGATGCGGACCCTTCAGGCCCTCCTCCTCGGCGATGCCGACGAGCACAGCCGTCCGCGGGTCGCGCTCCTTGTGCACCGGGTGCCCGAGGCCGGGCACGAAGCGACCCTCCTCGCGGGTCCTGACGACCACCTCGCGAGCCAGGTCGTCCCAGCCCTCGTCGTCAGTGGGCAGGTCACCGTCCACGGATGCGAGGGCCTCGTGCAGGTAGCCGCCGCAGTCCTCGGTGACGCCCAGGAATCGCGACCCTCCACCGAGCAGGCCCGCTGCGAGCGCACCCTGCAGGGAGTCTGGCGCCGAGAGGTAGGTGAGCCGCGCAGCGATCGCGGTCGGGGTGAACCCGTGGTCCGCGAGCGCGACCAGCGCCGCCTCGAAGACGCGCACCTCGGACGGCGTGGGCCGCCTCATCGCCACCAGCCAGAAGGCCAGCTCGCCGAAGCCCACCGAGCCCATCAGGTCGGCGGTGAGGTCCTGTCCGAGGAGGTGGATCCGGTCGCTGGTCGAGGTGCCCAACGAGGTCGGGAAGTCCCACTCGTTCATGACGCCTCCTGGGTCTCGAGCCATCGCCGGATCTCCTCACCGTGCTCGTCGAGCCCCGGCGGCGGCAAGCGGTAGTCGGGCGGGGTCTCGGAGAACCTGATCGGGTTGCGGACGGACGGCACGGCGTCGGGTCCCACCGCCACGACCGGCTCCAGGCCGATCTGCTCGGCGAACCGCACCCCGTCGTCGACGGCGTTGATCGGTCCGCACGGGACCCCCGCTGCGACGATCGCGGCGAACCACTCGGCGCGCGGGCGGGTGCGCAGCCGCTCCACGAGGAGCGGCCGGAGCTCGTCGCGGCGGGCGGTGCGGTCCTCGTTGCGACCGAACCTCGGGTCGTCGGCCAGCTCGGGCACGCCGAGGACCTCGACCAGCTTGCGGAACTGGGCGTTGTTCCCGGCCGCGATGATGAGGTCGCCGTCGGCGCACGGCAGGGGCGAGTAGGGGAACAGGCTGGGGTGGTTGTTACCCATGCGGACCGGGACCACGCCTCCGGCGACGTACGCACTGGTCTGGTTGACCATCCCCGACAGCGCCGACGACATCAGGTTCACCTCCACGCGCTGACCGCGACCGGTGTCGTGCCGCACGTGGAGGGCGGCCAGCACTCCGATGGTGGCGTGCAGCCCGGCCATCACGTCGAAGACCGAGATACCCGCGCGGAAGGGCTCGCCCTCGGCGTCGCCGGTCAAGCTCATCAGCCCCGACATCGCCTGCACGATGAGGTCGTACCCCGGGAGGTCGCGGCCCTGCTCTCCACTGCCGAAGCCGCTGATCGACGCGTAGACGACTCCCGGGTTGGTCGCCGAGACGCTCGCGTAGCCGAGGCCGAGCCGGTCGAGCCCGCCGGGCTTGAAGTTCTCGACCAGCACGTCGGCCCGCCGCGCGAGCTCCTGGGCGACGGCGAGGTCGCCGGGGTCCTTGAGGTCCAGGGCGACCGAGCGCTTGTTGCGGTTGACGCCCAGGTAGTACGTCGAGACGCCGTCGCGCACGGGGGGCGACCAGGTCCGGGTGTCGTCGCCCGCCGGTGACTCGACCTTGACCACCTCGGCCCCCAGGTCTGCGAGCAGCATGGTGGCGTAGGGCCCGGCCAGGATCCGCGAGAAGTCGGCGACCAGCAGGCCGGCCAACGGGCCGCTCGGAGGCACAGGCAATCCTCGCGTTCGCTTGTCGGACATCTGTCCGCGGGCGTGGACAGGGTGAGTCTGCACGGTCAGTCTGCGGTGGCTCTTGACAGCCCGTCAAGGCGGCCCGGAGAGTGATACAGAGTGGCACAGAGAGTGAACGCATCACCAACCGGCATACGGACGATTGTCCGATGCCTGCCCGGGGAGGGACCATGGCAGACACCGCAGGACAGCGCCCCCTCGTCTTCCGCGGCGGCACGGTGCTGACGATGGATGACGACCACACAGTGCTCGACGGAGGGGACGTGCTCGTCGTGGGCGACCGGATCGCCGCTGTCGGGCCGGCCCTGGACGTGCCCGACGGCACCCAGGAGGTCGACGCCTCGGGCGGCATCGTGATGCCGGGCATGATCGACACGCACCGTCACATGTGGCAGACCGCGATGCGCGCCTACGGCGCGGACTGGACGCTGACCCAGTACTTCGTCTGGTACTACCTCGAGCACGGCCGGCTGTTCCGTCCCGACGACATCCATGCCGGCAACGTGCTCTCGGCTTGGGACGCTCTGGAGTCCGGAGTCACCACCACCGTGGACTGGTCGCACGGTCTCCAGACGGTCGACCACGCCGACGCCGCGGTCGACGCGCTTCAGTCGGTGCCCGGCCGGTTCGTCCTGGCCTACGGCAACATCCAGGCCGCGCCCTGGGAGTGGACGGCCGATCCGGCCGTCAAGGCGTTCTTCGACCGCCGCCGCTCCGACGACGACCTGCTCGGCTTCCAGCTCGCCTTCGACGTGCTCGGCGAGGAGTCGTTCCCGGAGGGACCGGCGTTCGAGTTCGCACGCGAGCTGGGCCTCCCGCACACGACCCACGCCGGCGTGTGGGGCGCCACCAACGACAACGGCATCCGGCTGATGCACGAGCACGGCTTCATGGGTGAGACGAACATCTACGTCCACGCCGCCACCCTGACCGCGGACAGCTACCACCGGATCGCCGCGAGCGGCGGCTCGGTCTCGGTGTCCACCGAGTCCGAGCAGAGCGCAGGGCAGGGCTATCCGCCCACCTGGCAGGTCCGCCGGCACGACATCCCCGTCTCGCTGTCCCACGACACCAGCGTGTGGTGGAGCAGCGACCTGTTCAGCGCGATGCGCACCACTCTCGGGGCCGACCGCTCCCGCGAGCACCTCGAGGCGCACGCCAACGGCGACACCGTCACCCACTCCTCCCTGCGAGCCGAGCAGGTCGTCGACTGGGCGACTCGCGGCGGCGCTCGGGCCCTCCACCGCGACGACCTGGGCGAGCTGTCGCCGGGCAAGAAGGCCGACGTCATCCTGCTCAAGAACGACCACTCGGCGTTCTCCTTCCCGGTCCTCAACCCCTACGGCCACGTGGCCTTCCAAGCCCAGCGCGGCGACGTCCACACGGTCGTCGTCGACGGTCGCGTCGTGAAGAGTGAGGGCCGGCTCGTCGGCGCCGACCTGGCGTCGGTGCGCAGCGCGGTCGAGGGCACGGTGGCCTACCTCGTCGGCGAGATGGGCGCCGACGTCTGGCGCGCGGGGATGAACCCCGACCTCCCCAACCAGGAGGTCCTCGACAACCCCTACCAGTACACCGACTTCAAGTCCGACTCGACCCGCGAGGCGCGGGGCACGATCTTCGGCGAGCCCGGCTCCGGCAAGGACGAGGGCGAGTAGGTGGCGGGGCGCGGCACCGGACCGGACTTCGTGGAGTCCCTGGCGCGGGGGCTGGATGTCATCGAGGCCCTCGGGCACCCCGGGGGGGCGCTGACGCTCGCGGAGGTGGCCGCCTCGGCCGACCTGGCCCGCCCGACCGCGCGCCGGCTGCTCCTGACGCTCCAGGAGCTGGGCTACGTGCGGCTGAGCGAAGGGGCGTACTCCTTGACGCCGCAAGTGCTGCGGCTCGGCACGGCGTACGTCGGGTCGCTGGGCCTCTGGGACCTCGCCCGCCCGCACCTCGAGCAGCTCGTCGGCACGACCGGGGAGTCCTCGTCGATGGCCCAGCTCGACGGCAGCGACATCGTCTACGTCGCGCGCGTCAGCGTGCCGAAGATCATCGCCCTCCGGGTCGAGATCGGCACGCGCTTCCCCGCGGCGCAGACGTCGCAGGGCAAGGTGCTGCTCGCGGCGCTGCCACCCGACGAGGTGCCGGACGTCCTGGCCCGCCCCAGCAGGTCCGGACTCCCGCCCTACATCGGCACGAGCACCGAGCAGCTGCTCGACGAGCTCGCCCAGGTGCGCGCCCGTGGTTGGGCGCTGGCCGACGAGGAGCTGGCGCCGGGAGTCCGTTCGGTCGCCGTGCCCGTGCGCGACGGGAGCGGCGCGGTGCGGGCCGCCATGAACGTCACCGTGCACGCGGCCGAGACGACCGCCGAGACGCTGCTCGACGAGCACCTCCCACAGCTGCTCCGGACGGCCGGCGAGGTCAGCGCCGACTGGGCGCTGTGGCAGTCGCGGCCGCACGTCGAGGTGCAGGATCCCAGGGCGGCCCGCGCCCGGTCGGACGAGCCGACGCAGGCCGAGGCCTAGTGGTCACCACCGGCAGCCACCACCGGCCGTCACCACTGGCCGTCACCACTGGCCGTCACGACTGGCCATCACCATCAGGAGGACACATGGCCTTCGTCAACGAGGAGAACATCACCGACCTCGCCGCCGCCCGATGGGCGACGGCGCGGCCCGAGCGGCTCTCGGTGCTGATGGAGTCGCTGGTGCGCCACCTCCACGACTTCGCCCGCGAGGTGGAGCTGAGCGAGGACGAGTGGATGGCCGGCATCCAGTGGCTCGTGGCCGCGGGCCAGATCAGCGACGAGAAGCGTCAGGAGCTGATCTTGGCCTCCGACGTGCTCGGCCTCTCGATGCTGGTGGTCCAGCTCAACAACCGCTTCGGTCCCGAGGCGACGCCGGCCACCGTGCTCGGGCCGTTCCACATCGACGGCTCCCCGCCTGCTGCCTTCGGCGCCGACATGTCCGACGGCCTGCCCGGCACCCCTCTCTTCATCACCGGGCGGGTGACCGACACCGACGGGCAACCCGTGCCGGGCGCACTCCTCGACGTGTGGCAGGCCGACTCCGACGGCCTCTACGAGGCCCAGATCGCGGAGATCGACGAGGCGCGCCTGCGGGCCAAGTACCAGGCCGGCGACGACGGCTCCTACTGCGTGCGCACGATCGCGCCGCTCGGCTACACGATCCCCATGGACGGACCCGTCGGGCACCTGATGCGGCGCACGTCCATCAGCGAGTACCGCCCCGCCCACGTCCACTTCCTGCTCGAGGTGCCCGGCTATCGCCGGTTGATCACGCACCTGTTCGAGGAGGGCACGCCCTACCTCGACTCCGACGTCGTCTTCGGGGTGAAGGACGCCCTGATCGTGAGGTTCGAGCAGCACGAGGGCCGCGCGCCGACCGACGAGGAGCTCGACCGGCCGTTCCTTGTCGCGCACTACGACTTCGTCCTCCAGGCCGACGAGACGTAGCGCATCGGCTCAGTCCAGCGGTACGGCGTCCCGCCAGGTCGCCTCGAAGGCCAGGACAGCCAGGGCCGCCATGTCGGGGTGCTCGATCACGAGCGTGGTGAACGAGTCCTCCCCCGCCACCGGGTCGGGCAGGTGGATGATCACGAAACGCCGGTCGGCGATGGCGAGCTTCACCGGTAGGTGGGTGCCGATCCGCACCTCGGCCTCGGTCGCGGCCTCGCGACGGATGTAATCGCCGAGGCCGGGCACGTCGAGGGCCGACCGGTCGTAGATGGCCCGCAGCCGGTGCGGCACCGACGGGTCCTCGTCGGCGTCGGGCACCCCGAAGTAGGGCGGCCGCACCACGACCAGGAACTCCTCCTCGACCTCTTCGTAGATCTTGCCGACCCGCGCCGACGCGGCGTCCCGGTCGCGGAGCACCTCGATGTAGCGCAGCGGCGGGTGCTGGTCGTCGTCTCTGCTCTGCAGCCACACGGGAAGGAGATCGGCGGCCCAGCGGCTGGCCGACTCCTCGGCGTTCGCCAGCGCGACCCGGCGTTCGTCGGTCAGCCGGGCCGCGACCACGTCCGGCGGGACGGCGCTGTAGCGCAGGGTGCCGCCCGACCGCTCGGCCTCCACCAGGCTGCGCTCGTCCAGGGCCTTGAGCACGTCGTAGACGCGCTGGCGGGGCAATCCGGACAGCTGGGCCACCTCGGCGGGCGTGGCCCGGTTGCGGCGCACCAGCGCGAGGTAGGCCTTCGCCTCGTAACGGCTCAGTCCGAGGGCGGTCAGGGCGTGGGGGTCCATGGCCCCATCCTACTGTCACCATTGACAGTGGTGACAAATCCCGCCTACCATCCGGGCTCGTTCGTTCTCGTCTCGTTCAGGAGTCAGCCCCATGACCCGCCCCCTCCCCTCCCGTGTCCTGATCGCCGGCCTCGCGCTCGCGGTCGCCGCCGGCGTCGCTCCCGCGATCACCGCCTCCGCAAGTCCCGCCGCGCCCCGGCCGACGGCCGCCACCGCCCGCCAGGCGGGTCCGACGCTGACTCTGCTCACCGGTGACGTCGTGACGACGCTGGGCACCGGGGCGGACCTTCAGATCGCAGCGGTCCGCCCGGCACCCGGCCGGGAGGACGTGATCTTCAGCCGGGCGCGGGTCAACGGCCACGAGGTCCTGATCCCGTCCGACGCAGCACCCCTGCTGGCGCAGGGTCGCCTCGACCAGCGGCTCTTCGACGTCTCCGGTCTGATCGCGGACGGCTACGGCGACGCGGTCACCGACTCGGTGCCGCTGGTGCTCAAGGGCACGACGACCTCGGTCAAGGCCCCTGGCCTGCGTCGACAGAAGCGTCTGGACGACCTCGGCATGACGGTCGCCGAGGTCACCAAGACCAAGGCGGCGCACGTGTGGCGGGGGCTGCTGTCTCGCCGCCCGCAGTGGTCAGGTGCGGCGCATCTGGCTGGACGGACGCGTGCATGCGACCCTCGACGAGAGCGTTCCGCGCACGGGCGCCCCGCAGGTCTGGAAGTCCGGCTTCACCGGCAAGGGCGTCAAGGTGGCCGTGCTCGACACGGGCTACGACCTGGAGCACCCCGATCTCCGGGGCCTGGTCGCGGCCGGGGCCGACTTCGTCGGCGAGGGCACCGTCGACGACGGCAACGGGCACGGCACTCACGTCTCCTCCACGATCGCCGGCACCGGCAAGGCCTCCGGCGGCCGCTACCGGGGCATGGCCCCCGATGTGCGCCTCTACGAGGGGAAGGTGCTCAACCGCTTCGGATCGGGCACCGACGGCAGCGTGCTCCAGGGCATGGAGTGGGCCGTGGACCAGGGCGTGGACATCGTCAACATGAGCCTCGGGTCCGCAGTGGCCAACGCCGGGTCCGACCCCCTGTCCGTGGCCCTCAACCAGCTCAGCATCGAGTCGGGGACTCTGTTCGTGGTCTCCGCGGGCAACGACGGCGACAGCATGACCATCGGCAGTCCCGGCGCCGCCGAGGAGGCCCTCACCGTCGGCTCGGTGACCAAGCAGGGCGAGCTGTCCTACTTCTCCAGCCAGGGCCCGCGGTCGACCGACCTCGCGATCAAGCCCGAGATCGTGGCGCCCGGAAGCGACATCGTCGCCGCTCGTGCGGCGGGGACCTACCCCCAGGCGGCGATCAACGCCTACTACTCCAGCCTCAGCGGTACCTCGATGGCCTCCCCGCACGTGGCCGGCGCCGCGGCTCTCCTCGCCCAGGCCCACCCGTCGTGGACGGCCCGCCAGCTCAAGGCGGCCCTCGTGGGCGCGGCGGACCACAACAACGACACCTCGCCGTACGCCCAGGGGGCAGGTGAGCTCGACGTCGCCGAGGCCGTGAAGAGCCCCGTCGTCGCGACCACCGCCCGACCGCTGACGGCGGTCCTGCCGACCACCGGTCCGATCTCGTGGGACCTCGGCTACCTCAACCTCTCCTCCAAGCAGAGCAAGCTCTCGCTCGACATCACGCTGGCCGACGTCGTGACCGGCAAGGCCGCCCCACAAGGCCTGGTCACCGCGGACCAGCCGAGGCTCGTGATCCCCGCGCGCGGCTCCGCAGAGGCCGGGCTCGAGGTCGACGTGGACGCGATCGCCCCCGGCAAGTACGCCGGTTGGGCCGTCGCCACCGGCAAGGACGTCGAGGTGCGTACCCCGATCTCCGTGGTCGTCCAGGCGCCGACCCACCAGGTGACGCTGACCCGCCCCGCCCGGCCCGCCGGGGTGTCGACGTCGTTCCAATACACGATGGTGCAGAACGAGGAGACCGGCGACGCCAGCCTGCTGACGGTCGGCAACCAGCCGCGCACTCTCACCCTCCCGGAGGGCACCTACCGCGTCTTCGGGCACATCATCAACCAGATCCTCTCGCCCTCCGGGCAGGTCTCGACGTCCGACTCGACGCACTTCGCGACGCGGCTGATCGTGGACGGCGACGAGAGCCTGACCGTCGACGTCGCGGGCGCGAAGCCGGTGCTGACCGGCGTCTCCGATCGCGATCTGCAGCCCGAGCTGGCCACCACCACCGGCGTGGTGTCGCGGCCTCCGGGCGCGGTCGGGACCGGTCTCCTCGCGCCGATCTCCGGGCCGCTGCACCAGGTCTACGTGAAGCAGTCCGCCTACATTCCCGGGGTCGACTTCCTGTACACCGGCTCGCTGGCCTCGCCGCTGATCACTGCCCAGATCGTGGGGGCCGATCCGATGAGCCTCTATCTCGACAGCGCCACCCCGGTCGCCTGGACCGGGACCATGTCCGGGCCTCTGGTCGATGCCGGGCAGGCCTCGCCAGAGCAGCTCGCGGCCCTCGACCTCGACGGCGCGATCGCGCTGGTGACGTTCCCCTACGAGGTGCCCCTGGCCGAGCGCAACGCGCGGATGCAGGCCCTCGCGAACGCCGGCGTGCAGGGCGTGATCCTCGGCCTCGCCGCCGTCACCGACGAGTCGCTGCCGCTGTTCACCATCGACTCGCGCCAGCTCCCGACCCTGGTGGAGCGGCTGGCTGCCGGGCCGCTGCCAGTGGAGCTCACGGGCCGGACCTTCCCGGAGGAGGCGGCGTTCCTCACCGGCCTCCGCAAGGACCGTCTGCCCGACGGCGCCGACTTCCGGGTCGCCGACGCCGACCTGGCGCACGTCACCACGACGCTGCCCGCGCTGGGCAACGACTCCTACCGCAACTACTTCGCGGCGGTGGCCGACCTCGAGGGTCTGCTCATCGCCTCCGGGATGACGCTGACCATCCCCGGCGAGGTCCGCGTGGGCTACACGCCGGGCGTGTCCTGGCAGAACTCCATCACCCACCTGCTCATCAACGAGAGCATCCCGTTCGGCTGGATGGACAGTCGGGCCACGACGTACGCGGCCGGTCAGCAGAGCTCGGAGTCGTTCCTGCGGGCGCCGTTCAACCCGTCGCTGTCGGGGGTGGGTGCCGACGTGCAGGGCAACCCGGTGCCCTACGCCTTCCGGACCGGTGACGAGTTCCGGATCGGCCTGCCCTTCTGGGCCGACGCCGCCGGTCACACGACGGGCAACACGGCCGGCATCGACACGGGCTCCGTCGTGCTCCGCCAGGGCCGCCGGGTCGTGGGCACCAACGACGCTGTCGGACGCCTGCGTGTCGAGGGTCTGCCGCGAGGCAAGGACTGGTACCGCCTGGAGATGCAGGGACGTCGGACTCACGCCACCTGGCCGCTGTCGACCGAGGTGCGCGCCGAGTGGAGGTTCCGGATGGGCCACGCGCCCGACCGGCCGACCGCCCTGCCGCTGCTCGACGTCAGGTACGACGTGCCCGTCGACCTGCACCAGTCCGTCGCCGCCGGCGCGCCGTTCCAGATCACGCTCACGGCCGCGCACGCGGTCGGGTCCACCGGTGGTGGGCGCGCGGCGATCGACTCGCTGAGGTACTCGCTCGACCACGGCGCCACGTGGCGGCGGGCCACCCTCACCAGCGGCCCGGGCGGGAGCGTGCTGGCGCGCATCCCGGCCCTGGCCGCGGGCACCGAGGTGAGCCTCCAGACGACGGCCAGCGACCGGCAGGGCGGGCGCCTCGTCGAGACGCTCCTCACGGCGTTCACCGTCGCCGCACCCTGACGCTCGCTCCTCGACCACCGGCGCACCCCGGTGGTCGAGGAGGTTGCGCAGCAACCGTCACGAGACCCTGCAGGCACCGCCGCTTCGAGGGACGCCCAGAATTCGAGGATCTGCGCGAACTTCCCTCAGGATCTCCACGTCAGACGGTCCGGTGGGCACCGCGCGGTGTCCGAGACAGGGGTGCGGAGTGCGCGGGAGCTCGCGAGTGCTGGTGGCCGTGACGACGACCGTGACGGCCACCGTGACGGCGACAGTGGGGGCGGCGCTCGTCCCCATCGGGGCCGCCGCGGCAGGGGCGGACGCGGCCACGTGTCGGGGTCAGGCGGCCACCATCGTGGGGACCCCGGCGGCGGACGTTCTCACCGGCACCCCGGGTCCGGACGTCATCGCGGGACTCGAGGGCGACGACCGGATCGAGGGCCGTGGAGGCGACGACCTCATCTGCGGTGACGCCGGTGCCGACCAGATCGCCGGAGGCCCCGGTGACGACCGTCTCTACGGCGGGGCCGACGGGCTGGCCGAGCGGGAGTCGAACGGCGGCGCCGTCTACTACGTCCTCGTCGGCGACCACCTCGAGGGAGGCGCCGGTGACGACCGCATCGACCTGGGCCTCGACAGCGACACCGAGCACGGGCGCGAGTCCCGCGACACGCTGCAGCTCAGCGGGGTCCGCGGCACGACGGTCCACCTCGCCGTCCCCGGCGAGACGAGCATCGCGATCGGTCACGGGCGGGACCGGATCGTGGGTGCTGAGGCGCTCGCGGTCCTCGGCTCGCCGGGACCAGACCGCATCTGGGGCACGCCGTACGACGACGAGGTCACCGGCGGCGCAGGGGACGACGTGATCCGCGGTCTGGGCGGCGACGACGTGCTCACCGACGACCTCGTCTGGCAGCCGCCGGCCAGCAACGACCGGATCCTCGGAGGTCACGGAGCAGACCGGATCGCGGGTGGGCAGGGTCGCGACACGCTCCGTGGGGGTCCGGGCACCGACTGGCTCCAGAGCGGCCGGCGCGGCTCCATGTGGGGCGGGAGCGGCTCGGACTCGCTCCAGTACGACGAGGCCGGCCGCGGTTGTCCCGGTGCCGTCGGCGGCCACGGCAGGGACCGGCTGCGCCTGCGGCCCCCCGAGGACGTCGCCGCACCCGTGGTCACCGTCGATCTCGGCGCGAGTGTCGGGACGTGCGGCTGGATCGACGTCGAGGTCCTCGAGCTCCTGCCCGGCTTCGCACCATCCGATCCACCCACCTGGCAGGTCCGGGGCAGCAGCGGCAAGGACCGGGTGACCGTCCTCGACGGGGGCCGTGCCATCGGCAACCTCCGCAGCGGCGACGACGTGTTCTTCGGCAGCTGGGGCGACGACGTGATGAACGGCGGCCAGGGCGAGGACCGAGCGCACGCAGGACCCGGAAACGACACCTGCCGCAACTTCGAGGTCGTCGTTGACTGCGAGGCCTGATCGGGCTGTCCCGCACTCAGTCCGGGCTGCTCAGTCCGGGCTGCTCAGTCCGGGTTTGGTGTGCAGAGCGGCCAGACTCCGGGGTGGGTTGGGCCGGGGGTGTTGATGGCGGTGTGGCCCGTGTCGGGGTCGATGGGGCGGTTCACAGTGCGCGGGCACCAGCAGGTCCTGCACGTCCGCAGCCCGGCGGGCGCGCACCGCGAACCGGGCCGCCGCCACGGTCGCGGTGGCGTCGAGGTCGTCGACAGGCCCGAGATCCATGCTCGCATGACACCGAACAGAGATACGAATAACCACACGAACAGAGAGGATGTGGACAACCTCGTTCGCCCGGTCGGCCCCCCGCTCGGGGGGTCTCGACGCGGGCTCACCTAGCTGCTCGCCCGGTGGTTCCTGAGGAGCGAGCGGAGCGAGCGTCTCGAAGGGCTCGACCACCGAATCCTCGCCGCCACGAGGGACGAGCGACGTGTCGAGACCCCGCAGGCGGGACGCCGATCGGTTGCCGGGTCTCGACGCCGCTCGCTGGCTGGCGCTCGCTCCTCAGCCAGTCGGGGTGTCGGTCGGGGCGGGGGCGGACGGCGTGTCCTCGGGTGACGGGGAGGCCGAGGGGGACGAGGTCGGCGAGGGGGTGGCGGAGGGGGCGGGCTCCGCGAGCTGGGCGATCGCCTCGTGGAACGCCGCGACGGTGGCCGCGTCGACCGTGCCGGTGGGCTCGACGTCGAGGGCGGTCTGGAGCTCCTTCAGGGCATCGGTGAGCGCGGGGGTCCAGTTCCCGTCCACCGGACCGTCCCAGAAGCCGGCGAGCGCCAAGGTCTGCTGCAGCGCCGCGGTCGACGCGACGGCCTGCTGCGCCTCGGCCCCACCCTCGGCGAGCACGTCGGCCTGCAGAGCGGCCGCGGTGGCACTGTCCACGGTCCCGGTCACCGGCAGGCCATGCGCCTTCTGCAGCGCCCCGACCGCGTCGACCGTGGCCGGGCCGTACACCCCGTCCACCTCGCCGTCGTAGTACCCCGCCGTGGCGAGGGACTGCTGCAGGGTCGTGGTGTACGCGCGCACCGTGGACGACGCCTGCTGCTGTTGCTCATCGGTCAGGCACCCCGCGTCGCCGAAGAGGGCGAGCCACGACATCTCCAAGGCGACCGCGGCCGCGTTGAACTGCTGTGCCGCCTGGGCCAGCGGGGTCTCGTCGGTGATGCCGCCACGAGCGGACTCGAGATCGGCCTCGGCCTCCTTGACCCGGTTCACGGTGGCAGCGGGCACCAAGGGCTCGGGCGACGGGGCGGGCGACTCCCCGCCCGCCGGGGGCGTCGACCCGGCCTTGACGGCCGCGAGCGCGTCCTTGGCCTCGGCCAACTCCTGCCGGGCCTGCGCCAGTTGCTGCTGCGCTTCGACGGCGGCCTCCGCACTGTCGACCGCGTCGTCACGAGGCGCCTCGAGGTCGGCTCCGGCGTCCACCACGTCGCCGACCGTGGGTGCCGTCGCGTGGAGGACGTCGCCGTACCGGTCCAGGGCGGCGATGTAGTCGCCGCTGGCTCCGCAGAACGCGCGCTGCGCCGCAGCGGCCGCCGACTCGGCCTCCTGCACCGCCTTCTTCTTGAGGTCCACCTGAGCCTGCGCGCGCTCGACGTCGCTGGCGCCGTCCTCGCCGCAGGCCGACAGGACCACGGCCGACAGGAGCGCAGCGGTCAGGGCGGGCGCGGCCAGGCCGCGCCGGCCTCCGCTCGACCTCATGCGACGAACGCGCCCACGGCCAGGGCGAGCACACTGAGTGCGGTGAGCATCGCGAGCAGCGGCCAGACCCACCGCAGGTAGGTGCCGTAGGGCACTCTCGCGATCGCGAGGCCGCCCATCACGACTGCCGAGGTCGGGATGAAGAGGTTCATGATCCCCGACGCACTCTGGTACGCCGTGACGACCAGGTCCGCGGGAACCTCGGCGAATCCCGCCAGCGGCGCCATGATCGGCATCGCGACGGTCGCCAGCCCCGACGAGGAGGGGATCAGGAAGGACAGCGGCAGGAACAGGGCGAACATCACGACCGCGAAGCCCGCCTGGCCGACGTCGCCGAGCGCCTGCTCGGCCCAGTTGAGCACGGTGTCGGTGATCTGGCCGTTGTTCATGATGACGGTGATCCCGCGCGCGATGCCGATGATCAGCGCCACGCCGAGCAGGTCGCGGGCACCGTCGACGAAGGAGTCGGTGAGGGTGCCCTCGGGCATCTTGCCGATCAGCCCGATGACGATGCTGAAGAGGATGAACGACGCCGTCATCTCCGGGAACCACCACCACAGCGTGGGGAACGGGACGTTGAGATCCTCCCACGGGATGACGCCGTACATCATCACCACGAACGCGGTGCCGAAGACGACCAGGATCGCCTTCTGACGCCCCGTCAGCACCACCTCGCCGCCTGCTGAGCCGGCACTGAAGTGCCGTTCGTTCTCCTCCCGCATGCTCGCGACGAGCGAGCGCGACGGGTCGGCCTTGACTCGGTCGGCGTACCGCATCACGAAGAAGATGCCGAGGGCGAGGCCGACGACCAGGATGGCCAGCCTCAGGACGAACCCGTCGCTGATGGAGACCCCCGCGAACCCGGACGCGATCCCCGTCGCGAAGGGGTTGATCGTCGAGGCGAAGGTCCCGATGCCGCATCCCAGGAGCACGACGGCGGCCCCGGTCAAGGCGTCGTAGCCGGCCGCGATCATCACGGTGATGACGAGCACGTAGAAGGCCAGGCTCTCCTCCGCCATGCCGTACGTCGTGCCGCCGAGCGCGAAGACCGTCATCAGGATCGGGATCATCCATCGCTCGCGACCCTTCAGCCGCGCGACGAGTCGGGCGATCCCGGTCTGGATCGCGCCTGTCTGCATGGTCACGCCCAGGAAGCCACCGATCACGATGATGAACAAGGCGACGTCGATGGCCCCGAAGAGGGTGCCCTCGTTGTAGTAGTTGATGTTGCCCTCGGCGTTCTCGATGCCGTAGAGGCCGTTGATCGGCGCGGTGAGCGAGTCGACGAGGACCCGGGCCGGCTGGGAGTCGACCTGATGGTAGGTGCCCGGGACCGGGCTGCCCCCCTCGTCGAGGTCGTACGTGCCGGCGGGGACGAACCAGGTCGCGAGCGCCATCAGCACGATGAGGGCGAAGAGGATCGTGTAGGCGGACGGGAGCCTGAACCTCGGGCCGGCCTCGGCAGGTGGCGGAGATGGCGTGGTCGCGGTGGCCTCAGACATTCGGGTCTCCTTCGCGGATGGCCGGGATCGTGGTGGCGTCGTCCTCCCACGGCCTCTCGGCCTGGGGGACCTTGAAGCCGATGAAGCCGAAGAGGACGTCGAGCAGCGGGCTCATCAGGTTGAAGAAGGCGAACGGCAGGTAGGCCACGGTCGACACGCCCAGGACCCCCGAGATGTAGGCGCCGCAGGTGTTCCAGGGCACGAGCACCGACGTCACCGTGCCGGAGTCCTCGACGGCACGACTGAGCACCTGGGGGGCCAGGCCACGTCGCGCGAACTCCCTGCGGAAGGTGCGGGCCGGCAGGACGTCGGCGACGTACTGGTCGCCGGCGACGACGTTGAGCCCGATCCCGCTCCCGGTGACCGCGGCGATCAGCGAGCCACGGCTGCGCGTCCGCCTGACGATCGGGTCCAGCAGACGCTGGAGGAAGCCCGCGCGCTCCATGATCGCGGCGAACGACAGGGCCCCGAGCACCAGCCAGATGGTCGTGAGCATGCTGGCCATGCCACCCCTGCTGAAGAGGTCGTCGATGGGCTCGAGGCCCGAGTTGCTCTGGAACCCGGTGGCCATGGCGGCGTACGCCGCCTTGATGCTGGTGGCCAGCTTGCCGAGCGACGGGTCGTCCACGAACGCCGCGACCGCCTCCCACTGCAGGAACGGCGCCAGGATCGCCGCGCTGACCGCCGACCCCAGGATCGACAGGAACGGCGGCATCCTGAGCGCGGCGAACACCACCAGCAGGGCCAGGGGCAGCAGGCAGAGAGCCGAGACGTCGAACGCGGACGCCAGCGCCGCCCGCGCCTGGTCCGTGCTCACGTCCGCGTCGGGGTCGGCCGCGCGGCCGAGGAAGAAGAAGATCACCAGACTGACCGCGAGCGCCGGACCCGCGGTCCAGATCATGTTGCGCACGTGTTGTCCGACCGTGAGGCCCCCTCCGACCAGACGCGGGACGAGCACGGTGGTCTCCGACAGCGGCGTCATCTTGTCGCCGAAGTAGGCGCCGCTGATCACGGCACCGGCGGCGATCGCCTCGTTGAGACCGAGGACGTTGCTCATGCCGACGAAGGCCACGCCGAGGGTGCCCGCGGTCGTCCACGAGCTGCCCGTCACCAGGCCGACGACGGCGCAGACCGCGGCCGCCGCGACGTAGAACCAGGCAGGGCTGACCAGCCGCAGCCCCAGGTCGACGACCGTCGGGATGGTGCCGGCCATGTTCCAGGTCCCGATCAGGGCGCCGACCGCCAGCAGGATGAACACGGCGCCCATCGCGGCGGTCACGCCCGTGACCGCCGCCTCCGCCACCGTCTCGACGGTGTAGCCGTTCTTGAAGGCGACCAGGCTGGCGAAGGCCGCGCTCAGGAGCAGCGCCACCTGGAGCGGGCCGTCGGTTGCCGCCACGCCGAACAGCACGATCGTCAGGGCGAGCAGCAGGATCAGGACGACGATCGGGGCCAGCGCGTCGAGCAGGCTCGGGGCCCGGGGCCCGGCACGGCGGCGCTCGGGGGGATGAAGGGTCGCGGTCATGTCCGGTTCTCAGAGGCGGACGGCGGTCCCGCCGATGCCGAAGGTGCCCACGTCGTCGCCACGGTGGTGGACGTCCCCGCGCGCCCACACGAGCAGACCGACGATCGCGGCCGCGGCCAGGAGCGCGATCACCCAACGGCTCGTCGTCCTCATCGTCGCCCCGCTCACAACGCGTCCCGCTCGAGCGGGCAGGTCATGCAATGCCCGCCACCACGGCCCTTGCCGAGCTCGAAGCCCTCGATCGTGATCACCTCGATGCCCGCGCGGCGCATCTTCTCGATCGTGTGGGTGTTGCGCTCGTAGGCCACGACGACGCCGGGCTCGAGGGCCACGACGTTGTTGCCGTCGTCCCACTGCTCGCGCTCCTGCTGGTAGACGTCGCCTCCCGTCTCGACGACCCGGAGGTCCGCGACTCCCAGCGCATCGGCCACCGTGGACAGGAAGCCCTCCTCCTCGGTGACGTGGAACTGCGCACCGTTGACCCCTGGCCGCAGACTGATCGCCCGCACCTGGTCCATCACCCGCGGGTAGACCGTCACGGCGTCGCGGTCGAGCATCGTGAACACGGTGTCGAGGTGCATGTGCGCCCGGTCCTTGGTCATCACCACCGCGACGACCCGTTCGGCAGCGCCCTTGGCGAAGAGCGCACGAGCGACCTGCTCGATCATCCGCGCCTGCGAGCGCTCGCTCATCCCGATCAAGACGGTGCCGTTGCCGATCGGCTGCACGTCGCCTCCCTCGAGGGACGCCCGCCCGAAGTCCACGGCGTGGAATCGACCGTCGTCCCCGAGCTCCGGGTACCAGTAGTCGAAGTCGGCATCGGCGAACATCGGGTGGTAGCGGTAGATGGCGGCCACGTTGTGGGCCTCCAGTCGACGCGCCGGCCAGAACATCGGGTTGATCGACACCCCGCCGTAGATCCAGCACGACGAGTCACGGGTGAACAGCGTGTTCGGCAACGGCGGCAGCACGAACATGCTCTCGTCGTCGACGGCCGCCGCGATCACCGAACTCGAGCTCAGCGCCCGGACGTCCAGTCCCGACTCGGCGACCGTGAGTCCCCCGATGAGATGGGTGGCCAGGGTCGCCGGCTCCATCGCCCACAGCGCCGCCCGGACCTCGTCGACCAGGGACAGGCCCACGGTGAACTCCGACGCCGTGACCTCGATCAATCGGCGCCGCCCCTCGTCGCTGGCCGCGAGCGCCTCACCCAGCAGGGTCTGCAACAAGAAGACCTCGACCCCGCGATCGCGCATCTTCGCGACGAACTGGTCGTGCTCGTACTGCGCCCGCTCGACCCACAGCACATCGTCGAAGAGCAGGTCGTCGTGATTGGACGGCGTCAGCCGCTGCAGGCTCAGCTCCGGCCGGTGCACCATCACCTTGCGCAGCCGGCCCACCTCCGAGTGGACTCCGAACGTCATAGCTCCTCCGTCCCGGCCACCACCTGCGTGCCGGCCTCTCCCTCGACGATCTGGCGGATCTGGTTCAGCGAGCCGATGGCGGCCCGGCGTCCCGTGGCTTCCACGAACCGGCAGGCGGCGTCGACCTTCGGGCCCATCGAGCCCGCGGGGAACGACTCGGAGCGCAGCTCCGCGGGCGTGACCCGGCCGAGCGCGCGCTGCTCGGGCGTCCCCCAGTCGACGTACACCGCGTCGACGTCCGTGACCATCACGAACAGGTCCGCGTCCACCTCGCGGGCCAACAGCTCGCTGGCCAAGTCCTTGTCGATGACCGCCTCGACGCCCACCAGGGTCGTCTCCGCCGACGGCAGGAACATCGTGGGCACCCCACCGCCCCCGGCGCAGATGAGCACGACCCCGTGCTCCAGGAGCCAGCGGATCGGTCGGATCTCGAAGATGTGCCGCGGCTCGGGCGAGGGCACCACCCGGCGCCAGCTGTCGCCGTCCGGCTTGAAGACCCACCCCTTCCGAGTCGCGAGCTCGTCGGCGGCCTCCCGGGGATAGATGGGCCCGACGAACTTGGTCGGGTTCCCGAAGGCCGGGTCGCCCGGGTCGACCTGGACCATCGTCAGCATCGTGGCCAGCGGAGCGTCCGGTGGCATCGCGTTGCCGAGCTCCTGCTCCAGGACGTAGCCGATCATCCCCTCCGTCTGCGCGCCGAGGATGTCGAGCGGATAGGGATCGACCTCGGTGTACGCCGCGGCCTGCAGCGCGAGGAGGCCGACCTGCGGGCCGTTGCCGTGGGAGAGGACGAGCTGGTGCTCGTCGGCGACGGAGGCGAGGGCCGGCGCGGCAGCCCGCACGTTGGACCGCTGGTTCTCGGCGGTCATCGGCTCACCACGCTTGAGGAGGGCGTTGCCTCCCAACGCGACGACGACGCGCATCTCTCCTCCTCGTCCGGGTCCGTGTGCCTAGTCGCCGAGCGTGGCGACCATCACCGCCTTGATCGTGTGCAGTCGGTTCTCCGCCTGGTCGAACACGATCGAGCGGTCGGACTCGAACACCTCGTCGGTCACCTCGAGCCCCTCCATGCCGTACTGCTCGAAGATGTCCTCGCCGACCTTGGTCTCGCGGTTGTGGAAGGCCGGGAGGCAGTGCATGAACTTCACCTGCGGATTGCCCGTGCGGGCCACCACGTCGGCGTTCACCTGGTAGGGGGTCAGCAGCCGGATCCGCTCCTGCCAGACGCTCTTGTCCTCGCCCATCGACACCCACACGTCGGTGTAGAGGTAGTCGGCGGCGGACACGCCCTCGTCGACGTCCGCGGTCAGGGTGAGCCGGGCCCCGGTCTCCTCCGCGATCTCCCGGCACGTCGACACCAGGTCCTCGTGGGGCCACAGGTGCTGGGGTGCGCAGAGCCGGACGTCCATGCCCAGCTTGCAGCCGCCGACCATCAGGGAGTTGCCCATGTTGTTGCGGGCGTCCCCGAGGTAGCAGTAGGCGATCTCGCCGAGGTGCTTGTCGCTGTGCTCGGTCATCGTGAGCACGTCCGCCAGGATCTGCGTGGGGTGGAACTCGTCGGTCAGGCCGTTCCACACCGGTACGCCGGCGTACGCCGCGAGCTCCTCCACCGTCGCCTGCGAGAAGCCCCGGTACTCGATGCCGTCGAAGGTCCGCCCGAGCACGCGTGCGGTGTCCTTCATCGACTCCTTGTGGCCGATCTGGGACCCGCCCGGCTCGAGGTAGGTCACGTGGGCGCCCTGGTCCTTCGCGGCCACCTCGAACGCGGTCCTGGTGCGGGTCGAGGTCTTCTCGAAGATCAGCGCGATGTTCTTGCCCTGGAGCCGGGGTTGCTCATAGCCGCCGTACTTTGCGGCCTTCAGGTCCGCCGACAGCTTGAGCAGGAATCTGAGCTCCGCAGGCGTGAAGTCGAGCTCCTTGACGAAACTCCGGTTCCGGAGGTTGAAGGGCATGGCTGCCTCCACGTGGTCGTTGTGACAACTCGATCGTCGTGACGCCCAGGGTGGTCGCGCCTCACCCCGCGTGGGGTGGGCCGCCGCTTCTGCTTTCACGCTGGTTTCGTGACGCTCGCTAGACCCCGCACCTGCTCCGCGGTCAGGAGGCAGCGCGGGGAACCCGCCCCAGCCGCTCCTCGAGACGAAGCACGGCCTGGGTGGTGGGCAGCACGCTGTCGGGGTTGAGGCTGATCGAGTCGATGCCGATCTCGACGAGGAACTCCGCCATGTCGGGGTAGTCCGACGGCGCCTGGCCGCACAGGCCCGAGTGCACGTCGTTGCGTCGGCAGCCCTCGACCGCCAGCCGGATCATCTCCTTGACGCCGGGGTCGCGCTCGTCGTAGTCGAAGGCGACCAGGGCGCTGTCCCGGTCGACGCCGAGCGTGAGCTGGGTCAGGTCGTTGGAGCCGATCGAGAAGCCGTCGAAGCGCTCGGCGAACTGGTCGATCAGGATGACGTTGTTCGGGATCTCGCACATCGCGTAGACCTTCAGCCCGTTCTCCCCGCGCTTCAGCCCGAGCTCGGCCATCCGGTCGAGCACCAGGTCGGCCTCCGCCACCCGGCGTACGAACGGCAGCATCACCACGACGTTGTCCAGCCCCAGGTCCTCGCGGACGCGGCGCAGCGCGCGGCACTCGAGCGCGAAGCCCTCGGTGTACGCCTCGTGCGCGTAGCGCGACGCGCCGCGGAAGCCGAGCATCGGGTTCTCCTCGCGAGGCTCGAAGTCCGCTCCGCCCAGGAGACTGGCGTACTCGTTGGTCTTGAAGTCCGACATGCGCACCACGACGGGCCGTGGGTAGAAGGCAGCGGCGATGGTGCCCAGACCCTCCGAGAGCCGCTCCACGAAGAACGCGCTCCCGTCGGGGTACCCCGTGATCAAGCGGGTCACCTGCTCGCGCACCTGCGGGTCCGTGACCCGCTCGGGGTGCACCAGCGCCATCGGATGGGCCTTGATCGACTCGCTGATCACGAACTCCATGCGGGCCAGGCCTACCCCGTCGCTCGGCAGCAGGGCCGTGCGGAACGCGAGGTCGGGGTTCCCCAGGTTGACCATGATCCTGGTCGCGGGGCGCGCCAGGTCGGTCACGTCGGTCGAGTCGACGTGGTAGGTCGCCTCCCCGGCGTAGATGCGGCCGGTGTCGCCCTCGGCGCAGGAGACCGTCACCGCCGTCCCGGTGGCCAGGGTCGTGGTCGCGTCACCCGTGCCCACCACCGCGGGGATGCCGAGCTCCCGGGCGACGATGGCCGCGTGACAGGTGCGCCCGCCGCGGTTGGTGACGACCGCCGCAGCGCCCTTCATCACCGGCTCCCAGTCGGGAGTGGTCGTGTCGGCCACGAGCACCTCGCCGGGACGGAACGCCGCTAGCTCGGTGAGGTCCTTGACGACGCGCACGGCCCCGGAGGCGACCCGGGCGCCGACGGAACGGCCCTCGCAGAGCGTCGGTCCGTGCTGGTCCACCACGAAGCTCTCGAGGACCGACACCGATGTCTGGGAGGCCGCCGTCTCGGGCCGGGCCTGCACGATGTAGAGCAGGCCGTCGAGCCCGTCCTTGGCCCACTCGACGTCCATCGGGACGCCGTAGTGGTCCTCGATCAGCAGCGCGGCGCCGGCCAGTTCCAGCACGTCGGCGTCGGAGATGGAGAACCGCTCACGGTCGGCCTTCGGGGTCGGCACGTTGCGCGTGGTCACGCGGGTGCCGCCTTCCGACAGGATCATCTTGACCGCCTTGTCGCCCAGCCTGCGCCGGAGCACGCCGCGGTGCCCGGTGCGGAACGTCGGCTTGTGCACGTAGAACTCGTCGGGGCCGACCGTGCCCTGCACGACGTTCTCGCCGAGCCCGTAGGCAGAGGTCACGAACACCACGTCCCGGAAGCCCGACTCCGTGTCCAGGGTGAAGATCACGCCTGACGCCCCGACGTCGCTGCGGACCATCTGCATCACGCCGACCGACAGGGCGACCTTGAAGTGGTCGAACCCCTGGTCCATCCGGTAGTGGATGGCGCGGTCGGTGAAGAGACTCGCGAAGCACCGGCGTACGGCGTCGAGCAGGTTGTGCTCGCCCCGCACGTTCAAGAACGTCTCGTGCTGCCCCGCGAAGCTGGCATCCGGCAGGTCCTCGGCGGTCGCCGAGCTGCGGACCGCGACCGCGGTGTGCTCGCCACAGTCGGCGAGGAGCCCGCGGTACGACGCGAGCACCTGCTCGACGACCTCGGCCGGCAGCGGGGCACCCTGCACGATCTCTCGGGCGCGGTGGCCGCGCCGCGCCAGGTCGGCGACGTCGTCGCCCTCGAGCCCGTCGAGTGCCTCGTGCAAGGCCTCGAGGGCACCGCTGGCCCCCAGCGTCTCCCAGTAGGCGTCGGACGTCACGGCGAAACCCCGGGGGACGCGGAGGCCGGCGCCGGTCAGTCGCTGGTACATCTCGCCGAGCGACGCGTTCTTGCCCCCGACCAGGCCCACGTCGCCGGCGTCGATCTCGGAGAAGTCTCGGACGAAGCGCAGATCGGACATGGCAACCCCTTCTCGACGATGTGGTGGAGGCATGACACACCCCCACTCCACGATCGTCAGGAACCACTCCCGGGCGTAGAGGCCAACGACTCTCGAAAGGACATCTCCCTAGGGACGTTGGCCCCTGCCACCTGCGGGCGCCGCGGCGAAGAGTGGAGGCAGGAGTTCCCTGGTGGAAGGAGGGCGTCATGTCATCAGGGTCATCAACACGCACACCGACCCTCGTCGTGGGGATCGACGGATCCGACCGGTCCGCCGAGGCCCTCGAATGGGCCAGTGACTACGCCAGGACGATCGGCGCGATGGTCAGGGTCGTCACGGCCTGGCACTTCCCGCCGGTCCTCGACCACCGACCCGCACGGGCCGAGTCGGACCTCTCCGCCGCGTTGGAGCAGCGCGTCCACGAGCTCGTCGAGAAGACCTGCACGGGGATCGCGCACCAGACCGTCGTGCAGGAGGACGGCGCCGCCGACCTCCTGGTGCGCGAGGCGAAGGACGCCGACCTGGTCGTGCTCGCCGCCCCCGCGCCGGGCACCCAGCACCAGCCGGGACCCGTGACGCTGGCGGTGCTGCGCCAAGCGCGGTGCCCGGTCGTCGTGGTCCCCGCCGTCGGCCTCGCGTCCGAGGAATCCCGGCTCTCTTGAGGAGGATGAGATGACGACCCATGGTGAAGGCACGTACACGGTGCACCTCACGGACCAGGAGATGGAGACGGTCCGCCAGGGCATGACGGCCTTCCTCCACGACTTCAGCCACGACCAGGCCGACACGATCGCGATCATCCGCGAGGTGCTGGCCCGCCTCGCCGCCGCGGAGCACGTGGAAGGGTCCGCGCCGGTCAGTTGAGCCCGACCCCCGTCAGCGCGAGCCATCTGACGCATCAAGTCCTGGGACACTGACGGGCGTGCCCGCTGGACCGCCCGGACTGCCTAACGTGCCCGGACTGCCCGGACCGTTCGAGATCGTGGCCCGGCGGCGGCCGTTCCACCTCGTGGCGCCGCGCTTCGAGGCGTTTCACGCGGAGGGGCCGGACGCTTGGGCGATGCCGCAGCCCGCGCCGTACGTCGCGATCACGGCCGAGTTGGTGGGCGACACCGCGGTCCTCGCGCTCGAGAGCTCCGGGGCCAGGCTCGAGTGCCGGCTCCACGACGGCCTGTTCGGGCTCCACGTCGAGGCCGCGGGCCGGCGCACCCATCACCACAGCCGGCGGTTCGGGCGACTGGAGCCGTCGGCACCACCGCGAGAGATCGCGCTCAGCCTCACCGGCACCCAGCTCACGGGCTTCACCCGCGAGCGGGGTCGCTGGGTGGCGCGGTCCCGCTACGACCTGCGCGAACGGCTCGCGACCCGGGAGCCCTCGTTCCTCGCCGGCCTGACCGCAGCCGCCGGCGGCGCCGTGGGTCGGGTGGTCGCGGGTGCCTTCGGCCAGGTCGGGCTCCGTGACGTCAGGCTCGTCACCGAGGCCGACGGCACCCCCGTCCGGGAGGGACGGCGCCTGCTGCTGAGCGCCACCCACGCGGGGCCGGGCTTCTTCGACGCCGCCCACACGGGCGTCTGGACGATCGACCCCGACGGGTGGGAGCCCACGCACGTGGCCGATCTGTTCTTCCGCCGACCGGACCGGACAGGGGTGTACGGCGACCACGCCACCCACCTCGTCCGCGACGGGGACCGGTGGCTGGTCGCCACCAGCACCTGGGGCGACTTCGACAAGGCCAGGCGGGGTGCCAGCGTGGCCGTGACCCTCGCCGAGACCACGTCGGACCTGCTGTCCGGCCGTCACGTCCTCGACACCCGGTGGCTCGGACTGCCGACGGAGGGCCTGCGCTCGGTCGGCGTGTGGGACCCACACCTGGTGCGCTGGGACGGCGAGTGGCACGTCGGCTACGTCAGTGCCTCGCGGTTCTTCCGCTTCCACCCGGTGCTCGCCACCGGTCCGGACCTCGACCGGCTGATCCTCGTCGGTGCCGACCCCGGGCGCACCGCGACCGAGGGCACCACCCTCGTCGACTGCGGCGGGCGACGGGTGGTGCTCGCCAGCGACGGGCGCCAGGGACCCCGCGGCCGACGCCGTGGGTTCCCGGTCTTCGACCTCTCTCTGAAGGAGATCGACCGGCTCTGGGCGCCGTACCCCACGAACATCCCCTGGCCGACGCTCGTCGAGACCGACGACGGCTGGGCGATGGTCACCTTCGACGGCACCCCGTCCACCGGTGGCCTGGTGGGCTATGGCACCCACGGGGATCTCGTCGTCGCTACAACCGGGCGACCAGGAGAGGCTGGATGATCTTGCGGGCCTGGTGGATCCTCGACTTGACCGTGCCCAGCGGGAGATCGAGCACCTCGGCGATCTCGTTGTAGTCCAGCTCCTGGATGTCGCGCAGCACGAGCGCGTCGACCAGCAGGGGGTGGCTGTCGGAGAGCACCTCGAGCGCGTCGAGCAGGTCGAGCCGGCTCCCGGCGATCACACTCGTCGTCCGCGGGTCGACACTGGACGGCAGCTCCTCGCTCGGCAGCTCCGCGGAGCGGCGCTTCAGCGACCGGTACGTCGAGCGAGCACTGTTGGAGGCCACGGCGTGCAGCCAGGTGGTGAACCGGCTGTTGCCCCGGAACGTGCCGATCTTGGTCGCGACCAGGAGCAGGGCGTCCTGGCAGGCCTCCTCGGCGTCCTGGGGATGCAGCAGCATCCGTCCGCAGATCCGCCGCACCCGCGGCTGGATCGCCGCCAGGAGGTCCTCGAGCGCGACGGCATCGCCGCCCGCCGCGCGGACGGCGAGGGCGTCGAGGTCGAGCGTGTCCACGGCGGGGACCAGTTCCCCGTCGCGACGATCGGCTGGCACCACGAGTCTCCGGGGGGGTTGGCCGCAATGGACTGTGGGCACAATACCCACCGTGACCCTGCCCGAACGTCTCGGCCGACTGCGTCGTGTCGAGCGACTCGGCGTCGGGGCGTTCTCGACGGTCTGGCTCTACCGCGACGACGAGCTGCGCTCGGACGTGGCGGTCAAGGCCCTGGCCGAGAACTGGGCCCAGCGGCTGGACGTCCGTGAGCGCTTCCTCGAGGAGGCCCGCATCCTCCGGGCCGCCGACTCCGACCACGTCGTGCGCGTCTACGACCTCGGCGAGGTCGAGGGCACGCCGTACTTCGTGATGACCTACGCCGACCGCGGCACAGCGGCCGACCTCCTGCGGGAGGGGCGGGTCCCGCTCGACCGGGTCGTCTCACTCGTGAACCAGGCGGGCGACGGCCTGGCGGTGCTGCACGGCCGGGGCGTCGTGCACCGCGACATCAAGCCGCAGAACCTGCTCCTCACCAGCGACGGACTTGGCCGGGAACGCGTCATGGTGGCCGATCTGGGCGTCGCGAAGGCACTGGTGCATGCCAGCGGGCTGACCGACGTGGTGGGCACCCCGGCCTACATGGCACCCGAACAGGCGATCGGAGGCGGCGTCGACGAGCGCGCCGACGTCCACGGACTCGCCGCGGTCGCCTACCACCTGCTGACGGGACACGTGGCCCGGGACGGCGGCCCGGCGGCGCTCACCCATGCGACGCTGCCGCCTGCGCCGTCCGTCTTCCTGCCTGTCTCTGCTGAGGTGGACCGCGCCATCCTGCGCGGGCTCGAGCCCGACCGGGAGGACCGGTGGCCCGACGTCGGGTCGTTCGTGATGGCCCTGAACGAGGCCGCCCTGCACGAGGCCGGCGAGGGCGGGAGGCAGCCCTCGCCCGAGAACGTCGATCCGCCGCCGGAGCGGTCCGCCGGGGCCGGCACGCCCACCCGGTCGGTGCTGCTGCTCGTCCTGGCCTGTCTCGTCGTGGCCGCCGTCGGGTTCGGCGCCTCGTACGCCGTGGTCTCCCTGTTGTCGTGAGCCCGACGCCGACGCTGCAGTAGCGTGGGAGGCCTCGTCCCACCTCGCCAAACCTGCGATCCAGGCACGGCGAGCGCCACGTCCGATCGGCCGCCCACCCATCGCGGCCTCCTGAGAAAGTGGTCCCCATGACCGACGTCTTCGAGCTGGGCGCCGAGCACGAGCAGGTCGTCTTCTGCCACGAACCCGCCTCCGGCCTGCGGGCGATCATCGCCCTCCACTCCACCGCCCTCGGCCCTGGTCTGGGCGGCACGCGGTGCTATCCGTATCCGTCGACCGAGGCCGCGCTCCGTGACGTGCTGAACCTCTCGCGCGGCATGACCTACAAGAACGCCCTGGCCGGGCTCGACCTCGGAGGCGGCAAGGCCGTCATCATGGGCGACCCTCGGACGGTCAAGACCGAGCCGCTGCTGCGGGCCTACGGCCGGTTCGTCCAGTCGCTCAACGGTCGCTACTTCACCGCCTGCGACGTCGGGACCAACTCGCTGGACATGGACGTCATCGCACGGGAGAGCACGTTCGTCACCGGCCGCACCGTCGCACACGGGGGCGCGGGGGACTCCTCGGTGCTCACGGCGTACGGCGTCTTCCAGGGCATGCGCGCGGCGGCCGAGGCGGTCTGGGGCGAGCCCACGCTGGCGGGCCGCACGGTCGGCGTGGCGGGCGTGGGCAAGGTGGGCCGACACCTGGTCCGGCACCTGGTCGAGGACGGCGCCGACGTGGTCGTCACCGACGTCGACCTGACGGCGGTCGAGCGGGTGCGCGACGAGCACCCCGGCGTACGACTGGTCGCCTCCACTGACGCACTGGTGGCCGAGCCGATCGAGGTCTACTCCCCGAACGCGCTGGGCGGGGCGCTGACCGACGAGGTCGTCGAGACGCTCACGGCGCGGATCGTCTGCGGTGGCGCGAACAACCAGCTGGCCCACGGGGGCGTCGAGAAGCGCCTCGAGGAGCGCGGCATCCTCTACGCCCCCGACTACTGCGTGAACTCCGGTGGCGTCATCCAGGTGGCCGACGAGCTCGACGGGTTCTCCTTCGAGCGCGCGCACCAGCGGGCTGCGGGCATCTTCGAGACCACCCGTCGGGTGTTCGAGACGGCCCGCGCAGACGGGGTGCCGCCGGCCATCGCCGCGGACCGGCTCGCCGAACGGCGCATCCACGACGTGGGTCGTCTGCGCGGGCTCTACCTCGGCTGAGCCTTGAGGACCAGCGGCCGGTGCCGCCGTCAGTCGCGCTGGGGGTCCGCGTAGTCGGACCAGTTGGCGAGGTCGACCTCGTCGGTCGGCTCGTCGGTGTTCTCTTCGTCGCCGTGCAGCTCGCGCGCCAACGCCCCGAAGTCCGTCTCGTAGGTGCGGTACTTCAGGTCGCGGGCGACCTTCGTCTGCTTCGCCTTGGCTCGGCCGCGCCCCATAGGGTCGACCCCCTCGCACACTTGGCCGGGGCTCGCGGCCGGTGGCGGCGGCACCCGGTCTGATTGGTCAGTCCGTCGTGGGGGCAACGCTACCCGGTGCCTGGCTGTTCCTGCACGCGGTGGTCCGAATCCGAGTCGGCGTGACCTCTCACCCGACCTACCCCCAGTCGGCGTGACCTCTCACCCGACGTACCCCCAGTCGGCGTCACCTCTCACTTCAGGGTGAGAACTGGCGCCGACTCAGTGAAGTCTTGATGCGAACTGGCGCCGACTCGGCGATCACCAGTCGGGGTGTTGGCCGACCAGCTGGACGGTGCCACCCGTCCCATCAGCCTCGTCGGCGGCGAGGGCGACCTCCCCCGCGACCCACGCGTGCACGTCGTGCCGGGCGAGCACCGCGATGGCGCGGTCGGCGTCGTCGGGGGCGACCAGCGCCACCATGCCGACCCCGCAGTTGAGGGTGAGCTCCAGGTCGGGGTGGGGGACGGCGCCGACGTCCCTGACCAGCTCGAAGATCGGGGGCGGGGTCCAGGTGGCGCGGTCGACCGTCGCGGTCACCTCGACGGGCAGCACCCGCGCGAGGTTCGCGGCCAGCCCGCCGCCCGTGATGTGCGACATCGCGTGCGTCTCGGTGCTGTCGGCGAGATCGAGGCAGGCCTTGGCATAGATCCGGGTGGGTTCCAGCAGCTCCTCGCCCAGCGCTCGGCCGAGATCCGGCACGTCGCGGTCCAGGGCCCAACCGGCCTGCTCGAGCAGCACGTGCCTCACGAGGGAGTACCCGTTGGAGTGCAGGCCACTGGAGGCCATCGCCACCACGACGTCGCCCGGACGGACCCGCCCGGGTGCCAGCAGGCGGGACGCCTCGACCACGCCTGTGGTCGCGCCCGCGACGTCGTACTCGTCGGGCCCGAGGAGACCCGGGTGCTCGGCCGTCTCGCCGCCGATGAGCGCACAGCCCGCTTCGACGCAGGCCTCGGCGATGCCCTTGACGATGGCCGCGATCCGCTCGGGGTAGACCCGACCGGTGGCGATGTAGTCGGTGAGGAACAGCGGCTCGGCCCCGCAGACCACCAGGTCGTCGACGAGCATCCCGACCAGGTCGAAGCCGATCGTGTCGTGGCGGTCCATCGCCTGCGCGATGGCCACCTTGGTCCCTACGCCGTCGGCGGACGTGGCCAGGAGGGGGCGCTCGTAGTGCTTGAGAGCGCTCGCGTCGAAGAGCCCCGCGAAGCCCCCGATGCCGCCGATCATCTCCGGCCGCCGGGCCTTCTCGACCCACGTGCGCATCAGCTCGACCGCCTTGTCGCCGGCCTCGATGGAGACGCCGGCGGCGGCGTACGCGTCGCTCGACTCTGGGCGCTCGGCCGGGGTCACCCTCGCACCCTACAAGCGTGACCCCGTCGACTCAGCAGCCGGTGATGTCGGGTGCGGAGACCGCGATGTCGTCCTGGGCGAAAGCCGGGATGTCGAGGTCGGGAAGGGTGAACAGATACCGGTAGGTCACGTTGCCCGTGGTGGTGGCGGTGTAGTTGAACGAGTAGGTGGAGACAGTCGGCCCTGACGTGCTCATCGACAAGGTGGTGTAGCCCGCGGTGGCGCGGGTCGCGAGTCGGAGAAGGGAGACTCCGCCGATCTGGACGTCGAGCAGCTGCTTGATGGAGAAGGCGGTCGGGGAGCTCCCGTAGGCGGCGCTCACCGAGATCGTGAACGTGTAGGTGCGCCCGCTGACGACGGCCAGCGAGCCGTTCGTGAGCGTGACCGTGGCGTCGTTCGTGTAGCTCAGGTTGTCGTCGACGCTCTGGAACCGCTGCACTCCGGCCTGGGTCACGAAGCCATTCGTGTTCGCGTCCAGCGATCCTGTCGCGGGCGACAGCCTCACCCAATGGGCCTGGAAGGGGATCGCGGGGCACGGCGAAGCGGCGAACGCGGGCGCCGCGACTCCGGTAGCCACGAGCGGGACGGTCCACGCCGTGGAGCGGACGAGCGTCCGGCGGGTGGGCGCGGGGAGACGAGAGCGGGTGCGCTCCGGGGGGACGGACACGGGCGAATCATAGGTGCGCGGTGGTGACCGCGTCCGCGGAACCGGCAGCGACGTGCGGGACAGGTCGTCGCGGGCGATCTCACGGGTTGTTGAGCACGGGAAGGGCAGCGGCGTACGTCGGCTCGAGGAGGTGCTTGCCGAGGAGCCGTTCGTCGGGCAGCTCGATCGGGTACAGACCGGTGAAGCAGGCCTGGCAGAGGCGTTGCTCGGCCTGCCCGGTCGCCTCGATCATCCCCTCCAGCGAGATGTAGCCGAGCGAGTCGGCCCCCACGCTGGCCGCGATCTCGTCGACGTCGAGCCCGTTGGCGATCAGCTCGGCCCGCGTGGCGAAGTCGATGCCGTAGAAGCACGGCCACTTCACCGGCGGGGAGGAGATTCGCACGTGCACCTCGGTGGCACCGGCCTCGCGCAGCATCCGCACCTGGGCGCGCTGGGTGTTGCCGCGGACGATCGAGTCGTCGACCACAATCACGCGGCGGCCGCGGATCATGTGGTCGAGCGCGTTGAGCTTGAGCCGGATGCCGAGCTGGCGCAGGGTCTGGCTGGGTTGGATGAAGGTGCGACCGACGTAGGCGTTCTTGACGAAGCCCTGGCCGAACGGGATGCCGGCCTCCTCGGCGAAGCCCGTGGCGGCCGGGGTGCCCGACTCCGGGACGGGGATGACGAGATCGGCGTCGACCGGGTGCTCGCGCGCGAGACGCCGGCCCATCTCGACCCGCGCCTCGTGGACGTTGCGACCGCTGATCGTGGCGTCCGGACGGGCGAGGTAGACGTACTCGAAGACACAGCCCTTGGGCGCCGCCGCCGCGAACTGGTGGGAGCGCAGGCCGTTCTCGTCGATGACGATCAGCTCGCCCGGCTCCACCTCGCGGACCACGCTGGCACCGATGGTCGCCAAGGCGGCGTCCTCGCTGGCGACGACCCACCCCCGCGCGAGCCGGCCGAGGACCAGGGGCCGGATCCCCTGCGGGTCACGGGCGGCGTACAGAGTCTCCTCGTTCATCCACACGAAGGAGAACGCTCCGCGCAGCTGGGGCAGCACCTCGAGCGCCCGCTGCTCCAGGCTCGTGTCGGGGTGATGCGCGAGCAGCGCGGTGACCAGGCCGGTGTCGTTGGTCGACGGCTCAAGACTGCGCAGGTGGAGATCGAGCTCGTCGGAGGCCTCCGGCAGGTTCTCCACCATGCTCTTCAGCTCGTGGGTGTTGATCAGGTTGCCGTTGTGGCCCAGAGCGATCGAGCCGTCGGGGGTGGGCCGGAAGGTGGGCTGGGCGTTCTTCCACGTGCTGGCGCCCGTGGTCGAGTAGCGACAGTGTCCGACGGCGATGTGCCCCACGAGCGAGGACAAGGTGGACTCGTCGAAGACCTGCGAGACCAACCCCATGTCCTTGTAGACCAGGATCTGGCGGCCGTTGCTGACGGCGATGCCCGCGGACTCCTGGCCGCGGTGCTGGAGGGCGTAGAGACCGAAGTACGTCAGCTTCGCGACGTCCTCGCCCGGCGCCCAGACTCCGAACACGCCGCAGTGGTCCTGGGGGCCCTGGTCGTGGGGGTCGAGCGCCGCGGTCAGCCGTCCGTCGCCGCCCCGGCGTGACACCGATCGGCTCGAGGGGTGGGGCACGTCGGTCAGTCTAGGCGCGTCGCCCCAGGTTGCGGAGGAGCAGAGCCTCGGCGAGCAGCACCTTCTCGAACTCGGCTAGGTGCAGTCCCTCGTTCGCGCCGTGCGCCCGGGTGTCGGGATCCTCGACACCGGTGACGAGGACGCTGGCATCGGGGAAGGTGTCGAGGAACTCGGCGATGAACGGGATCGACCCGCCGACGCCCATGTCGATCGGGGCGGTGCCGTCCCAGGCCTCGGCGAACGCTTCGCGAGCGGCGTCGTACGCCGGACCGGTGGCGTCGATCTGGGTCGCCTCACCCGTGTCGACGAGCGTGGCGGTCAGCTCCGCCCCCCACGGAACGTGCTGCTCGAGGTGGCTCCGCAGGCAGTCGGCGGCGTTGGCGGTCGTGTCACCGGGTGCCACCCGCAAGGAGATGCGGGTGCGGGCAGCCGGGACCAGGGTGTTGCTGGCGCCCGCGACCTTGGGCGCGTCCAGGCCGGTGATGGACAGCGACGGCTTGGTCCAGAGCCGCTCGACCGCCGTGCCGTCGCCGATCCACTCGACGCCGGGGTTGGCCCCGGACTCCGCGCGCAACCTCTCCTCCGGGTAGTCGACGTCCGCCGCCGGGCCGGAGTGCAGGCCGGCCACCGCGACGTTGCCCCGGTCGTCGTGGAGGGTGGCGATCAGGCGCGCGAGGGTCATCAACGCGTCGGGCACCAGACCGCCCCACATGCCGGAATGCACGGCGTGGGTCAGGGTGCGCACCTCGACGTCCATGCGGACCAGGCCGCGCAGGCTGGTGGTGAGCGCCGGGACGCCGATATCCCAGTTGCCCGAGTCGGCGATGACGATGACGTCGGCACGCAGCTCCTCGACGTTGTCCCGCAGGAGGGCAGGCAGGGTCTCGGAGCCGACCTCCTCCTCCCCCTCGATGAACAGCACCACGCTGACGGGCAGCTCGTCGCCAAAGATCCGCAGCGCCGCCAGGTGGGTCGCGATCCCGGCCTTGTCGTCGGCCGCGCCGCGCGCGTAGAGCCGGTCGCCGCGCTCGGTCGGCTCGAACGGCGGGCTGTCCCAGTCGGCGTGGTCGTTCTCGGGCTGCACGTCGTGGTGGGCGTAGAGCAACACCGTCGGCGCTCCGGCGGGACCGGCCTTGTGCGCGATCACCGCCGGCCCGCCCCCCTCGGCGTGCGTGATCCGCACCGTGCACCCCTCGGCCCCGAGCAGCGCCGCCACCGCCTCCGCGCTCCGGCGTACCTCGGCCGCCCGCTCCGGGTCCGCGCTCACCGACTCGATCCGGACCAGCGCCTCCAAATCCCGCCTGATGCCCGGCAACACCTCCTGCACTCGGCTGCGGAGCTGGTCGGTGGTCGGGGTCGTCGCCATGGGGGGACCCTACGGCGCCCCCTTCAGGAATCCCCGGCTGACCGGTGCTGCTCTGAATGGCGCGAGCGTGTCGCTCCGCGCCACGCTGCCGCGCTCGACCGGCGGGACCAGATTGTCTGACAATAATTGGCATTCCGGCTCCTCATGAGCGACCATGGGGCATGACCACCAGCACCACCCCGTCCACTGCCGGCGCAGCGACGAGCGGACACCTCGACACCCAGGCCCACATCGACCTCACCGAGACCTACGCCGCGCACAACTACCATCCGCTGCCGGTGGTGCTGGCCGAGGGGCACGGCGCCTGGGTCACCGACGTCGACGGACGGCGCTACCTCGACTGCCTGGCGGGCTACTCCGCGCTCAACTTCGGGCACGGCCACCCGCGACTCCTGGCCCGCGCGCACGAGCAGCTCGACCGGCTCACCCTCACCAGCCGCGCGTTCTACAACGACCAGCTCGGCCCGTTCGCCCGCGACCTCGCCGCCCTCACCGGCAAGGACCTGATCCTGCCGATGAACTCCGGCGCAGAGGCTGTCGAGACCGCCATCAAGGTGAGCCGCCGCTGGGGGTACGACGTCAAGGGCGTCCCCGAGGCGCAGGCGTCGATCGTGGTGATGGAGGGCAACTTCCACGGTCGCACCACAACCATCGTGAGCTTCAGCAGCGACGCCGACGCGACCAGCGGCTACGCGCCGTACACCCCCGGCTTCCGCATGGTCCCCTACGGCGACATCGCAGCGGTGCGCGCGGCGATCGACTCGACGACCGTCGCGGTGCTGCTCGAGCCGATCCAGGGCGAGGGCGGCGTGATCATCCCGCCGGAGGGCTTCCTCCGCGAGGTACGCGTCGTATGCGACGAGCACGACGTGCTCATGGTCGCTGACGAGATCCAGTCCGGCCTCGGCCGCTCGGGGACGACGTTCGCGTGCGACCACGAGGGGGTCGTCCCGGACATCTACATCCTCGGCAAGGCGCTGGGAGGCGGGCTCTATCCCGTCTCGGCCATCGCGGCCGACCACCGCGTCCTCGACGTGATCACGCCGGGCAGCCACGGCTCGACGTTCGGCGGCAACCCACTGGCGGCGGCGATCGGCCGTGAGGTCGTGGCGATGCTGCAGACCGGCGAGTACCAGCAGCGCGCCGTCGAGCTCGGCGCCCGCCTGGAGGCCGGCCTGGCCCCGCTGGTGGGCCAGGGCTTCGACGCCGTCCGGATCCGTGGCCTGTGGTGCGGCATCGACATCACGGAGGGCGTGGCCACCGGCCGTCAGGTGACCGAGGCCCTGCTCGCCCACGGCGTGCTGGCCAAGGAGGCCCACGGCCAGACCGTGCGGCTCGCACCGCCGCTCGTCGCGAGCGAGGACGACATGGACGTCCTGGTCGCCGCCTTCCGCGCCGTGATGGAGTCCTTCAGCGCCTGACCGCTCGACTGCTCACCCTCTCCTAGAGGTCCGATCCGACCACTGGGCGGTCTTCCGTGATCGGGCGACCGGTGTGGCCGGCCGGACCCTGCGGCGGGGCCGGGTCGGTCGGCAGGTCCGGCTCGGTCGGTCCCTGGTCCAGCCGGAAGGGCGGGTAGGTGTCGGTCATCAGCGCGACGTACGCGATCACCCGGTAGACCCAGCGGTTGAGACCGACGAGGAAGTCGAACAGCGCAGGCGGGTAGCGGCCCGCGAAGAGCAGGATCAGACCAGCGGCCAGCGTCAGGGCCCCGATCAGCCCGCCGACGGCGAAAGCGGTCCCGTTGTCGTTGTCGAATCGCCAGGTGCCGGCGAGGACGGCGAGCACGATGAGGTGCGGGATGGCCAGCAGCCAGGACTTGACCAGCACCAGACCTCGCGAGAGCCGCTCCGGGTAGTCGATGTCGAGGTCTGCGGGGTAGTCGGCGTGGGCGAGGGTGAACGGCGGGTAGCGGTCGGTGCCGATCACGTTGGTGGCGTAGAACTCCACCCGCCACGTCCAGCGCAGGATCCCGACGTTGAGGTCGAACAGCCCCCGCGGGTAGCGGGCCGTGATCAGGATCGCGAAGAACGCGACCACCGTCAGGATGACGAACACCAGCCACAGCATGGCCAGGACGAGGAAGTGTGGAATGGCGAGCGCCCACTTCACCAGCCACAGCCAGCGGCTCAGCCGGGCGTCCTGACGACCGGTGAGCCGCACCGGCGACGGCGGCTCGCCGCCGACGTGTGCCACGAGCGGGTGCTCGGCGGCACCACCGACGCCGGGCTGGGTCGGCATCGCGCCGCGCGGGGCGTGGGGACGTGCGCCGTGAACGATCAGCAGCGCACCCCCGACGATCAGCAGCGTGCCGAGGATCCCCACCGTCCACGCGATGGGAACGAGTAGGTCGAGGCGTCCCGCGGCGGTCAGGTCGGCGGTGACGCCAGGCGAGCCGTCGGCGTTCATCACCACGACGATGTAGGTGCCGGGTCGCAGATCCCAGGTGAGAGTCTGGGTGCCGGCGCCGCTCGCCTGGGCGATCCACAACGCCTGATCGGTCGGGGGCCCGCTGAGATCTCCCCCGCTGCCGTGCCTGGTGAAGGTGGCGGAGAACGGACGCGCGGTGAGCTCGCTGATCTCGTCGTAGCCGGCCGCACCGAGGTATGCCTCGACGTCCTCGCTCCGTCCCACTCCGAGGAAGACCTCGGAGTCCGTCGAGTGAGCACTCAGCCTCAGCCTCGCGAGGTCGCGGTCCGCCCACCAGCCGTCGAGTCCGATCTCTTCGGAGGTGATCTGCGTGCCGGTCAACGCGACGGTCGGGGTGGTGAATCGCTCGGTCGGGGAGGAGAAGAAGCCCTCGTCGTCACGCTGGGTGCCGAGCGCCCAGCCGAGTCCGAGGCCCGCCAGCAAGAGTGGGAGGCCGACGAGGGCGAGCAGGACGCCGATGACGATCGGCACCGGACGGCTCCGGCCCGTGCGGTTCCCGCCAGTGCGGTCCTGACCCGTGGGGTCCTGGCCCGGAGGCGTGGGGGTGGTGGGGTACGGCGACTGGGTCATGGCGGTGCTCCTCTCAGCGCGCGGCGGTCATGATGGGTTGGCGTCGGTCGCGCGAGGCACGACCACGTGGGTGAGGTAGTCGACGAACTCGTCGGGCTGCTCGAACAGCGGACGGTGCCCGGAGGTGTCGAGGACGACGAGGTCCTTGGCGGGAGCCTCGATGAGGGGGTACCACTCCTCGAAGAGGTCCGCCCGCCCCGGCGCCTCGTGGGCGCCTTGGACGAAGAAGACAGGGATGTCGAAGTCGGTGGCGGTCTCGCGGAAGTCGATGCCCTGCACCTGCGGGTACAGCGCGGCAAAGGTGTCCAGGGTGCCCGCGAGGACCCGCACCTGCTCGGTGAAGGAGTACTCGGAGACGAACAGGTTCTCTGACATCTGCCCCGCACCCTCGCTGTTGGCGCTGTGGTCGTAGGGGTACATCTCCATCTCGTGCGACAGGGCGGTCTCGTAGTCGCGAGGGTCGTCGTACGGCGGCTCGCCGATCTTGCGCAACTGGGCCGCGAGGTCGTCCTGCCCGGTCTCCTCGGCCCAGGCGAGGGTGTCGTCGTAGAAGATCCGGTCGGTGGCGAGTGGGCTGACCATCTGGCCGACCCCGACGAAGGCCTGGTAGCGGTCAGGGGCCGCTCGGGCGGCCAGGACGCCGAGCGTGGTGCCCCACGACTGTCCGACCAGGTAGACACGATCCTGGTCGAAGCGGGCACGCAGATAGTCCGTCACCGCGAGGGTGTCAGCGACCGCCCTGTCCAGGGTGAGCGTGTCGAGGGGGTCGAGCTCGCCGTAACTGCGACCGGTGCCGCGCTGGTCCCAGGTCACGACGGTGAAGTGCTCCTCGAGGGAGGAGAGGTGGCGCCGCATGGCGCCCAGCTCGCTGCCGCCGGGGCCGCCGGCCAGGAACAGCAGGACGGGGTTGGATCGGTCGTGGCCGCGGATCATCAGCCCGAGGTCGTGTCCGTCGACCGTGACGAAGCTCAGCTCCGCGATGCTTCCCGGAACCGGCCTTCCGTCAGCACCCGTGATGGCCGGTGTGGAGGCCGGCCGGGCCACGAGCGCCGTCAGGGCCAGCAGCAGAGCGCCGGTCAGCACGAGGAGCGCCCTGCGGGCCGGGGCCGAGGTGACTCGCGGCCGGCGGCGGCGTACTGCCGCGCCGGTGGCGGCACCCCAGGCCATGGGCAACAGGGTGACCAGGCCATGGAACACCCGTCCGGTCAGGAAGGCGACGACGCCATAGGTGGAGAGGTGGAAGCCGTCCACGGTCGGCCCGTCGACCCGCCACCGGGCCAGCTCGTAGACCAGGACGAAGACGACCGGCGCGAGCAGCATCGACCACCGCGAGCCGGACACCCACCCAGCGCCGAGCCCCACGAGCAGTCCGATGGCAAGGCAGGCCAGCGACTCCGAGGTAGACGTCGGCCCACGCGGCATCCACCACCCGGACACCAAGGCCCAGGTGAGGGGCAGGAGCATCGCTGCCGCGAGCCTCCATCGGTCGCCTCGCGGGGTGTCCCCAGGTGACGTCGCACGGCGTTGCCACCTCCCGGCCACGGTGGCCGCGGTGGGGTTGTCGGCCCTGGATGCTGACAGCATCGCGACCCTCCTTTCAGCCGCGTGCGATGGAACGGCGAGCGTGCTCCGATGCTGAGTGTCACTCCCGCCGTCCCACCGTCTCGCTGCCCGGAGACGACCGGTAGGGCACACCGGCCCACGACCAAGGGTCGGGAGGCCTCGGACCTGCCTGGCACCTGGCGACCAGGCGCTGGCAGCGATCAGCGCACGACGTTGCGCAGCGGCCGGCCAGCGACGTACGCCGTCAACTGGTCGCGCACCAGCGCGGCCATCCGCGGCAGCATCGCGGTGGTGCCTCCGCCGATGTGCGGGGTGATGATCACTCCGGGGGCCGACCACAGCGGGTGCCCGTCGGGCAACGGCTCGGGGTCGGTCACGTCGAGGGCGAACCGCAGCCGTCCGGCCTCAGCGATCACCGCCTCGGTGTCCAGCAGCGGCCCGCGTCCGACGTTGACCACCACGCAGCCGTCGGCGAGCGCGGCCAGGAACGGTGCGTCGACCACGTGCCGAGTCGCCTCGCTCAACGGCAGCACCACCACCACTGCGTGCTGCGAGGCCCAGTCCACCTCGGCCGCCGTGACGACCTCGCCCACGAGGTCGTCGGTGCGCGGGGCCCGCGCCACCCCCGTGACCCGGGCTCGGCATGCCAGCAGCCGGGCGGCGAGCGCGCGACCGATCGAGCCGTAGCCCAGGATCGCCACGTTGCTGTCCGCGAGGCTGCGCACCCGACCGCCCTCCTGCAGGTCGGGATCCCAGTGGCCGTGCTCGCGCACCGCCTGGTCGATGCCGCGCAGCGCGGTGATGAGCAGACCGAGCGCCAGCTCGGCCGTCGCGTCGTCGTGGACGCCCCGGGCGTTGGCCAGGACGACGCCGTCGGGCACCAGCTCGACCAGTCCGTCCACGCCGGCGGTCTGGGTCTGGACGACGCGCAGCCCCGCGAGCCGGTCTGTCCACGCGAGCGTCCGGGCGGTGTGCCGGTAGTCGGGCACCAGGAACTCGAGGTCGAGGCGCGGCGGCTGCTCGCGGCCGTCCCACACGACGTACTCCACGCCCTCGACCGAACCCACCGCGGCCAGCAGTTCAGGGGTCGGCAGGCTGACGATCACGACGCCTCCGTCAGCGGGAGGTACGGCGCGAGGTCGGCCCGCTCGCCACTGGCGCGCACCCGTCCGCCGGCCTCGGCCTCCGCCCACTCGAGCTGTCCGGTCGCGAGCTCCAGCCAGGTGTCGGCGTCGGTCTCCACCACCGCAGGAGGCGTGCCCCGGGTGTGTCGCACGCCCGCGACCACCTGCACCGCGGCGTACGGCGGGACCCGCACCTCGACCGAACGGCCGGGCGCCCGCTGGGCGAGCACGGCCAGGAAGTGCTTCACGAGCAGCCGGGTCTCCTCCTCGCCACGATCCGCCGCGGCGAGGGCAGCGGCGACGTCCTGCGCCGACGCGGGGCGCAGACGAGCGGGCACGGGACCAGACTAGGACTCGGGGTTCCGCGCCGGCTCGAGCACCCAGAGCACCTCGTAGGTCCGGGCCGACTTCCGGGCCTGGCCCCGGACCCGCCAGGTCTCGACGAGATCGTTGAGCGCCTCGGCGAGCTCTCGGGCGTCGTTCTTGGTCAGCCGCAGGGCCGTCTGGCTGACCGCGACGACGGCGCCCTTCTGCTGCTCGGGGCGGTCGGCGCGGTCGATCATGTCGTGCGCCTCGGCCAGCCAAGTCTTCCGGAACACGGCGACCGCGGCCTTGCCGCCCTCCTCCTCTGCCAGCTCCTGCAGGTTGACGCTCATCCCGCTCTCGTGGAGCGCCCGCCAGACCCGGTCGCGGCCGTCTCGGGCGAGCTCGGGGGCTTCGACCACGAGCCCGTACTTGGCCAACTGCCGCAGGTGGAAGGAGGCCTGGTTGGCCGGGATGCCCAGGCGGTCCGCGATGTCGGCGGCGCGCATCGGGCCGCCGGCCTCCATCTCCTCGAGGATCCGGTTGCGCATCGGATGCGCGATCCCGCGCAGCATTCGCGGATCGGAGAGCTTGGGCAGGTCGCGGGGCATGCACCCCACCCTACCAAATTCCGCACGCACTATTGCGCACATAGTCTTGCGCAAGCTATGGTGCGGATATGTCGAGCTACCGCGCCCTCTCCCACAACCGTGACTTCACGATCTTGTGGACCGGCCAGACGATCAGCGACCTGGGCAGCCAGGTCAGCGCGTTCGTCTTCCCCCTGGTCACCTTCGGCCTGACCGGCTCCGCGCTCTGGGCGGCCGTGGCGGAGGCGGCGTTCCTGTTCGGGCTGTGCGGCGCGTTGCTCCCGGCCGGCCTGCTGGCCGACAGGGTCGACCGGCGTCGGGTGATGCGGGTGGCCAGCGGGTCCGGCCTGGCGCTCTACGCCTCGCTCGCGGTGGCGGGCGTCCTCGACGTCCTGACGATCCCGCACCTGGTGGGCGCCGCGCTGCTCACCGGCATCGCCAGTGGGCTCTTCGGCCCGGCCGAGATCGCCGCCGTGCGCACCGTCGTACCTACCGACGAGTTGCCCACCGCCCTCAGCCAGAACCAGGCCCGCCAGCACGTCGCGTCCCTGATCGGCGGCCCGCTCGGCGGTCTCCTGTACGGCGTGACCCGCTGGCTGCCGTTCGCCTTCGACGCCGTCACGTTCGCCATCTCCTGGCTGCTGCTGGGCCGGATCCGTGCCGACCTGTCCGCGC
Organism: uncultured Nocardioides sp.; assembly: GCA_964542635.1. GTDB lineage: Bacteria > Actinomycetota > Actinomycetes > Propionibacteriales > Nocardioidaceae > Nocardioides. Next base: position 100,297 of record CAZIVD010000009.1, read on the forward strand.
CGCGCATCGCCGGTCCGCGGCGGCGCCCTCGACAAGACATCGCGGAGGGCTTCCGCTTCATCTTGTCGTGGCCCTACTTCCGGGCGCTCGCCTGCTACGGCGCCCTGGTGAACCTGCTGGTCAACGCGATGTTCTTCGTAGCCATCCTGCGCCTGGTGCAAGACGGCGTGGACCCGGTCGCCATCGGCCTGGTGTCGACCGCCGCAGGCCTGGGCGGGATCCTCGGGGCCGTCGTGGCGCCGTGGATCATCGACCGGGTGCCGACCGGGGTGCTCGTCGTCCTCGTCGCCTGGTCCTTCGTGCCGCTCGCCGTGCCCATGGTGGTCTGGAACCACCCCGTCGTCGTCGGGCTCTCCCTCGGGCTCGGGCTGTTGCTCAACCCGGCGGCGAACGCAGGCGGCAGCAGCTACCGGATCGCGCACACCCCGGCACACCTGCAGGGTCGCGCGCAGTCCGCCTCGCAGTTCCTGAACCTCTCGGTGGTGTGGCTGGCACCGCTGCTCGGCGGTGCGCTGCTCGCGGCTGCCGGCGGGCCGGCGACGATCGCCGTACTCGGCGGGCTGGTGGCCCTGGTCGCCCTGATCCCCACCCTGACCCCCTCCATCCGCACCGTCCCCCGCCCGGTCGTCTGGCGGGCGATGCTGGAGGCCGAGGTTGTGGATGCCGACGGCATAGTCCCTGACGTTCGGGTTCCAAATCCGGCCTGAACCGGACCCGAACGTCAGGGACTATGCCAAGGCGGCGGGGAGAGTGGCGGCCCAAGCCGAGCGGAGCTCGGCGAGGGGGAGGTCGAAGGAGCCCTCGACGACGAGGGAGTCGCCGCCGGTGGTGCCGAGGCGGCGTAGGGGTACGCCGAGGGCGCCGGCCATCGCCTCCAGGGACGCCGTGTCGTGGGCCGCCACCGCGACCAGGCACCGCGCTGCGGACTCCGAGAACAGGTCGACGAACGGGTCCTCGCCCACGCTCACGCGCGCCCCGACCCCATGCCGCAAGGTCGCCTCGGTCAGCGCCTGCGCGAGGCCGCCCTCCGAGAGGTCGTGGGCCGAGCCGAGCAGGCCGACGGCGTCGTGCAGCAGGGTCGCCAGGGCCTGCTCGGCCGCGAGGTCGACGCGCGGTGGCAGCCCGCCCAGGTGCCCGTGGACGACGTGCGCCCACTCCGAGCCGGACAACTCCTCGTGGGTCTCCCCGAGCAGGTAGACCACCTCGCCCTCGCGCCCGAACGACGACGGGGTGCGGCGTCGGACGTCCTCGACCACGCCGAGCACGGCGACCACGGGCGTGGGCAGGATGGCCGTCGCCCCGGTCTGGTTGTAGAGCGAGACGTTGCCCCCGGTGACGGGGATGCCGAGCTCGAGGCAGCCTTCCTTGAGCCCCCGACAGGCCTCGGCGAACTGCCACATCACGGCCGGGTCCTCCGGTGAGCCGAAGTTGAGGCAGTCGCTGACCGCCAGGGGCACGGCGCCGCCGGTCGCGACGTTGCGGTAGGCCTCGGCGAGCGCCAGCTGCGCGCCGGCGTACGGATCGAGCTTGGCGTACCGGCCGTTCGAGTCGGTCGCCAGGGCCACCCCCAGCCCCGTCTCCTCATCGACGCGCACCATGCCGCTGTCGCTGGGCTGCGCGAGCACGGTGTCGCCGCGGACGTACCGGTCGTACTGGTCGGTGATCCAGGACTTGTCGCAGAGGTTCTCGCTCGAGACCAGGCGCAGCAGGGTGTCACGCAGCTCCTCGCCCGTGACCGGTCGCGGGAGGGCCTCGGCAGGATCGGCTTGCAGGGCGTCCTGCCACTCGGGGCGCGCGAACGGCCGTTCGTACGTCGGTCCGTCGTGTGCCACCGAACGCGGCGGCACGTCCACCACGCGCTCGCCGTGCCAGTCGATCTGCAGCCTTCCAGTGGAGGTGACCTCGCCGATCACCACCGCCTCGACGTCCCACTTGCGGCAGATCGCCATCAGCGCGTCCACGTCGCCGGGGGCGACCACGGCCATCATCCGCTCCTGCGACTCGCTCATCAAGATCTCCTCGGGCGCGAGCGAGGAGTCCCGCAGCGGCACCCGGTCGAGCTCGACGTGCATGCCGCCGTCGCCCGCGCTGGCGAGCTCCGAGGTCGCGCAGGACAGCCCGGCGCCGCCGAGGTCCTGGATCCCGGTGACGACCCCCGCGGCGAACAGCTCGAGCGTGCACTCGATGAGCAGCTTCTCCATGAACGGGTCGCCGACCTGGACGCTCGGCCGCTTCGTGGGACCCGCGTCGGTGAAGGTCTCCGACGCCAGCACCGAGACCCCGCCGATCCCGTCGCCACCGGTGCGGGCGCCGTACAGGACGACCTGGTTGCCGACCCCGGTCGCCTTGGCGAGATGGAGGTCCTCGTGCCGCAGCACGCCGACGCACAGCGCGTTGACGAGCGGGTTGCCGAGATAGCTGGCGTCGAAGACGGCCTCGCCGCCGATGTTGGGGAGGCCGAGGCAGTTGCCGTAGCCGCCGACCCCCGCCACGATCCCCGGCAGCACGCGATGGGTGTCGGCCTCGGAGAGCGGGCCGAACCGCAGCGGGTCCATCACCGCGACCGGGCGGGCGCCCATGGCGAGGATGTCCCGGACGATGCCACCGACGCCGGTGGCCGCGCCCTGGTAGGGCTCGACGTACGACGGGTGGTTGTGCGACTCGATCTTGAACGTCACGGCGTAGCCCTGGCCGATGTCGACCACCCCGGCGTTCTCGCCGATGCCGGCCAGCATCTTGCCCGCGCCGACGCCGCCGAGGCCGTCAGGCAAGGGCGTCTGCTGGGGGATCTCGGCGAACTGGCGCAGGTGCACCTTGGAGGACTTGTAGGAGCAGTGCTCGCTCCACATCACGGAGTACATCGCGAGCTCGCTGCTGGTGGGACGACGATCGAGGATCTCGCGGATCCGCGCGTACTCGTCGGCCTTGAGGCCCAGCTCGGCCCACGGCTGCTCGCGGTCGGGGTCCTTCTCGGCCAGGCCGACGGTGTCCAGCACGGCGTCAGGCTATCGAGCCGTCCTGCTCGCCGGTCGAGCCGCCTCACGCGCTGGTCGAGCCCGCCCCTCGCTGGTCGAGCCGGGCGAGCCCCTGGGCGAGCCCGAAGCTCCTATGTCAAGCGGCTTGGGTCTGTGTGGGTGGTGAGGCG
>CAZIVD010000010.1:0-95554 GCA_964542635.1 uncultured Nocardioides sp.
TCGACTGCGACGTGCTCCAGGCCGACGGCGGCACGCGCACGGCGGCGATCACCGGCGCCTACGTCGCGCTGGCCGATGCGGTCGCCCACCTGCGCGGTGTCGGGGCGCTCCCCGGCGAGCCGCTCACCGGGTCGGTGGCGGCGGTCAGCGTGGGCATCGTCGACGGGGTGCCGCGCCTCGACCTCCACTACGACGACGACGTGCGCGCCGAGACCGACATGAACGTCGTGATGACCGGCGACGGGCGGTTCGTCGAGGTGCAGGGCACGGCCGAGGGCGCGCCGTTCGACCGCGGCGAGCTCGACGCGCTCCTCGGGCTGGCCGAGCGTGGGTGCGCCGAGCTCACCCGGCTCCAGGCCGAGGCCCTCGCGACTCCCGCGCCGTGACGCCGTCGCCATGACCAGGCTCTTCGTCGCGTCCCGCAACCCGGGCAAGCTGGCCGAGATGCAACGGCTGCTCGTGGCCGCAGCTCCCGAGGTGGAGGTGGTCGGCCTGGACGACGTGCCGGAGTACGACGAGCCGGTGGAGGACCGGCCGACGTTCGAGGGCAACGCGCTGCTCAAGGCGCGCGCGGGGCTCGAGGCCACCGGACTCGCCACGGTGGCCGACGACAGTGGTCTGTGCGTCGACGCGCTCAACGGCATGCCGGGGGTGCTCTCCGCACGCTGGTCCGGGCCGCCCAAGTCCGACGCGCGCAACAACCAGCTGCTCCTCGGCCAGCTGGCCGACGTACCCGACGAGCGCCGCGGCGCCCACTTCGCCTGCGCGGTGGCCTTCTGCCATCCCGACGGCACCGAGCTCGTCGTCCGCGGCGAGATGCGGGGGCGGGTGATCCGCGAGACGAGGGGCAGCGGCGGCTTCGGCTACGACGTGCTGTTCTGCGCCGACGAGCGGCCTGATCACACCACTGCCGAGCTCGACCCCGACGACAAGGACGCCATCTCCCACCGCGGCAAGGCGCTGCGCGAGATCGCCCCCCTCGTGGCCGCCGCCCTGCGCTGACCCGGCGCCGCTCGGCCGCTGGGGCTGCCCGGGCGAGGAATCCCCGGTCACCCGGTGATCCCTGAACTTGTCGGCCCTCGCGAGGGCCGACAGGCTCAGGAAGAGGCCGACAGGCTGTCCTGGCGGCACGGTGCCGGAGGCGGGACTCGAACCCGCACACCCGAAGGCACAGGTACCTAAAACCTGCGTGTCTGCCAGTTCCACCACTCCGGCCCGGACGGCGGGCTCAGCCTAGTGGGAGCTCAGGAGGCCAGGCCGAGGTCCTTGCGCAGCTTGGCGACGTGGCCGGTGGCCTTGACGTTGTACTGCGCGAGGGAGATGGCCCCGGCCTCGTCGACGACGAACGTCGACCGGATCACACCCTGGACGATCTTGCCGTACAGCGACTTGTCGCCGTACGCGCCATAGGCCCGGAGCACGTCCTTGCCGGGGTCGGACAGCAGCGTGATCGTCAGCCCGTCCTTCTCGCGGAACTTCGCCAACTTGGCCGGTGAGTCCGGGGAGATGCCGAGGACGTCGTAGCCCGCCGCCTGCAGTGAGGACAGGGAGTCGGTGAAGTCGCACGCCTGCTTGGTGCAGCCGGGCGTCATCGCGGCCGGATAGAAGTAGACGATCACCTTGCGACCGCGCAGGCCGGAGAGGGTCACGGTCTCACCGGTGTCGGAGGTCAGCGTGAAGTCGGGGGCCGGATCGCCTACGGAGAGTCGCGTCTCAGTCACCCCAGCACCCTAGCCGCGGGTTGTCGGGCGTCCGGACCACGCCTCACCGCCCGGAGCCGGGGCGTTGGTAGCCTTCCAAGGTGACCATCGAGACCTCCTCGCTCGAGAACGAGATCGAACAGACCCGCGACCGCCTGGCCGCCACCATCGACGAGCTGGTCTACCGCGCGCACCCCAAGACGATCATCCGGCGCGAGGTCAGCTCGGTGAAGGCCTACTTCGTCGACCCCGCGTCCGGTGCGCCCCGCACCGACAACATCCTGAAGGTCGCCGGCGGCGTGGTGGGGACCCTGGTGGTCCTCTCGCTGATCCGCCGCGTCGTGCGCTGACCTCCCCTGCGCGCACCATGACCGACAAGGCCCCGATCAAGATGCTGCACGACCGGCTGCTGGTCGAGGTCGACCGCGAGTCCGGCGAACGGCGCTCCTCGGGCGGGATCGTGATCCCCGCGACGGCGGCGATGGGCGCTCGTCGACTCGTCTGGTCCCGTGTGGTCGCGCGCGGGCCGCACGCACGCTCGATCGAGATCGGCGACCGGGTGCTCTTCGACCCCGACGACAAGGCCGAGGTCGAGGTCCAGGGCGAGCTGTACGTCGTGATGCGCGAGCGCGACGTCCACGCCGTCGCCGCCGAGCGCCTGGGCGACACCGAGGCCACCGGCCTCTATCTGTAGCGCCGCGTCAAGGCCAATGTCATTGTCTAGGGGATCGGTCGAGTAACCTGGCCCGGTGACGACGACCACCGTGGCCGCCCTGCCCTCCTACGGCCCCGACGCGCGTGTCGTCGTGCCCGCCCCCGGGCCGGGAGCAGGCAACTGGGCGGGCGCGGCCAGCGCGGTGCTCGTCGACGGCGTCTTCTGGCTCACCTGGCGCGACCGCCGTCCGCTCACCGACGGGCGGGGGGTGTCGGTCGCGGTGGCCCGCTCCGAGGACGGCGAGCACTTCGAGAAGGTGGCCGAGGTCGACCGCGAGGCGTTCGGCGCGGAGTCGTTCGAGCGGCCGGTGGTGCTGCCGCTGCCCGACGGCGGCTGGCGGCTCTACCTCTCCTGCGCCACCCCCGGCTCCAAGCACTGGTGGGTCGACTCCCTGACCGCGCCGACGGTCGAGTCGCTGGCGCAGGGAAGCCGGCGGATCGTCGTCGCCGGTGACCAGGGCGTCGGCGTCAAGGACCCCGTCATCACCTGCGACGGCGCGCACTGGGACATGTGGCTGTGCTGCCATCCCCTCGACGAGCCCGGTCACGAGGACCGGATGACCACGCGTCACCTCACCAGCCCCGACGGGCTGACCTGGACCGATCGGGGCGAGGTGCTCGCGGGGCGCGCGGGGGAGTGGGACGCCCGCGGAGCGCGGGTGACCACGGTGATCGGACACGACCCCCTGACCGTGCTGTACGACGGCCGCGCCGACGCCGCGTCGAACTGGTTCGAGACCTCCGGTGTCGCCGTCTGGGACGGCGCCCGGCTGGTACCCGAGCCCAGCGTCGCGCCGATCCGGTCTCCGCACTCCGACAGGGCCTTCCGCTACGCCACGGCCGTGCCGTTGCCGGACGGCCGGATCCGCTACTACGTCGAGGCCGCCCGCCCCGACGGCGCCCACGACCTCGTCACGTTCGTGCGCTGACCCTGACGCCGGCACGCGCCGGAGCGTCGGCGCTGCGCTCCTTGAAGGAGCCGCGGCTCTCGGTGGAGAGCCAGTCGTCGAAGCTCTCGCCGGTGAGCTGTGAGAGCAGCCGGATGTCGTCGGCGAACCCCGGCAGCAGCCGCGCCCGCGCCTCGGCACTCAGCCGGGGACGGGCCGCCTGGCCACCGCCGGACAGGCGCGCGACGAGCGGCAGGTGCAGGCGCCGCCAGACCTGGGGCGGGGCGAACTGCCCGAGCCAGGCCCCACCCCGGACCACGCGACCCGCCGCCTGCGCCCGAGGGCCGGGTCGCACGTAGGCACGGGAGTTGTCGTGCGGGATCGAGGACACCTGGCCGGTCGCGATGCCGAGGAACTCGCACGCGCGGTCGACCGCTCCCGCCGGGTCGTCCACGATCGTCCGGTAGCGCAGCACCAGCACCCGGGACCGGTCGATGTAGCTGAAGAGGTGGGCGAGTTGCTCGCCGTAGCGCCCCAGCTCGCCGTACCGCCAGAAGGGCGCCCAGCCCTTGGCGATCCGCTCGTACTGCAGGGCGAAGGCGGCCTCGAAGTCCGGCACCGGCTCCAGCCCGTCCGACCAGAGGTGCATCCAGTTGCTGTACGCGCGGTCGATCGGGTCGCGCACCACGGCAATGAGCCTGGCCTCGGGGAGGTGCTCCGCGATCCGCCGCTGCGCCGCCCGGTGCCACAGGTAGAACGGCGTGCTCTCACCGCGTACGGCGTGCGGCGGCGCCGCCACGAAGAGCCGCTCGTAGTCGCCGCGTCGCCAGACCCACTCTTGCTGGCTGTGCTGGTCGCCCGGCCCGCGCCAGTGGGGCGGGGGAGCGTCGTCGCACATCCAGTACTTCGGCTCCTTGGGGGTGCTCATGAAGACGTCCGGGTGCTGGGTCAGCGCCGCGTGCAGCGCGGTCGTGCCCGCCTTGGGTGCGCCGATGATGAGGAAGTCGGGTCGCGAAGCTCGTGGCATGGGGGCCTCCTGTGCAAACTCTAGTATATTGGTAGAGTTACAGGTAAAGGCCGCGGTGCTCAGTCACGTAGGGGGAGCGGCCGAGCCCGGCACACCGGGCATGACGGAGCGGACCAGCGATCACGCATCGCTGGTCCGCTCCGAAGCATGGGGGCGTGTCGGATCCCCCGATTCCGACACGCCCGCCGGCGGTGTGTCCCCCCTGACCACACAAGAGGAGGCAGGGTCGCGCCTGATACAGGTGGCGACGTCGATTTCTCGGAGGGCGCCCGACCTCACCAACCGGCGCCGAAGGACACGAACGGCGACGGCGGGGCGGAGGCGTCCAGGGCTGCGGCGGCCTCGGCCAGCGCGACGGCAGGGCCGGCTCCGGCGGCGACGCGCTGGTGCCATCCCGCCAGCACCTCGCAGGCGACGTCGTCCGCGACCAGCGTCGGCGAGGAGATCACGTGGCGCGCGCCGGCGTGCAGCCAGGCGGCGGTCATCCCCACGACCTCCTCCCCCGAGCGCACCGACACCGCGCCCAGCTCGCACGACGACAGCACCACCGTCGTGGGAGTGCGCGGGAGCTGGTCGATGTCGTAGCCGAACCACGGGCCGTCGGTCAGGTCGACCGCGGAGAAGAGGGGATTGTCGCCGGTGTGGTGACCGTGACCGGCCAGGTGGAGGACGTCGACGTGGGCGGCGAGCTCGGCCACCCGGTCGGCGACCGCCTGGGTGCCCGTGACGACCGTTGCGGACGCCCAGGCGGCCGCGGCACGGCGGATCTCCTCCTCGGCGCGATCGACACCGGGTCCGGCCACCAGCCCCACCCGGGTTCGATGCGGGACGCGGGACATTCTGCGCAGCTCCAGCCACCGCGTCGCGGACGGGGGCACGGTCAACGGCCGTCCTGCCAAGCCGGGCAACAGCGTCCACGGGGCCCCCGCCAGCAGCCCCGCGGGAGTGAGCACGACGCGGCGATCCCCGATGAGCCCCAGGACCGGCCGGACCAGCACGTCGGCGACAAGCCCGAGCCGCTCCTGGAGCGATCCGCGGATGGCCGCGGCGAACGGGCCGGCGAGCTGCGACGCCGCCATGTCGAGGTCGGCGGCCACCCGGTCGAGCTCGTCCCGCACGGGTGCCGAGCCTCCGAGCGGTACGACCTGGGCCTCGGTTCCGGTCACGACGACGGCGGTCAGCTCACCATCGACCGAGACGTGCGCGACCAGACAGGCATCGGTGGCGGCGAGCTCGGCCTGCACCTCGGCCAAGGCGGCGGGCTCGCCGACCTGCCCGCCGCCGTCGCCGTACCAGCTCTGCTCGCGGATCCGATCGCGCAGCTCGTCGAGACGACGGCCCTCAGCGGAGTGCGGCGAGGGGTCTGCGGCATACAGCACGCGGAGCTCGGTCAGCTCGGTGGCCAGCCGCTCGTCTGACGGGGGCCGCACCGGCGCCACGCGCGCCACCAGGGCGCGGGCGCGTTCGGACCACTCGTACGCGAGCGCCGGAGAGCCGTCACCGAGGGCCAGCCGCAGACCCTGCAAGGCCAGGGCCTGGCCGTGCCCGACCAGGGTGCTCTGCAGGTCCAGACTCCCGAACGACGACTGCCACCGGTGCAGGTCCGCGAGCCCGGCGCTCACGTGGTGGCGCGCGTGTCGACTGTCCCCCCGGGCAGCGGCGAGCTCGGACCGCACCTCGCGCCAGAGCAGCCGGGTTGCCACCGGTGAGTCCTCGGTGATTCGGACTCTGGCGATGCGCTCGCGGGCTTCGGACAACTCGCCACGTCGTACAGCGAGCCGTGCAGACTGCAGCGCGACCACAGCAGCTTCTCGTCGGTGACCGTGCAGTTTCAACTCGGCGACCACGGCGTCTGCACGTCGGATCAGGGCGGGCGTACGGCGTTCCATCGCGACCTCGGCGACGACTTCGACCGCTTCGGCACGGGTCGCAAGCACCGGACTTTCCTGGCTTCGGAAGTGACGACCGGCTCGTCGAGCGACGACTCGCGCACGCGATGGATCCTCGCGGAGCAGAGACCAGGCGAGGGTGAGCTCGCACTGTGCTTGGAAGGACCGCAGACGGCGGGAACCGTACGCCGATGCGGCTGCCTCGAGGGCATGGATGGCATCTCCTGCCCTTCCAGCCGCTGTGAGAGCCTCGGCCCGGTCCTGTTCGCACACTGCTCGGGATACGGCAGAGAGTGGTGCGAGCACCTCACGAGCGGAGTCCATGGTCCGCAGCGCGCCGACCAGATCGCCCGTCAAGAGCTGCGCGAAGCCGAGATTGTGCTCGGCCTTGGCCCGCTGAACGTCCAGCCCCGCCCGGCGGAACTCCCGGTCGGCCTCCGTGAGATCTGCGATGGCAGCCTGCGGATGACCACGACGAAGGTGGAGGCTGCCACGATTCAACAATGCGCGCCCGGCTTCCTCGGGCTCATCGGCGAGCAGCGAAACGGCCGTTGAGAACGCATCGAGGGCCTCCTCGACGTGTCCGGTGCGTTGACGAATGAGAGCGAGTTGCGCCCACGCCAGCCCTCTCGTCGCGTCAGCCAACCGTGTCTCGCGCGCGAGTGCCAGGCACCGCGCAACTCCCGCGTCGACGCTGCCAGTCTCGGCGTCGATGTACGCGAGAGACAGATCGATCCGGGCCGCGAGATTCGGTTCGTTCGCAGTCAACCGCGCCCGTTCCAATTGCTCGCGACCTTGGGAGAACCGTCCGGCACGCACCTTCGCCATGGCGCTGCGATGCAACTCAGCGGCGGAGGGCACGCGGCCATCATGGCCTATCCCGTTATGCGGGTCGCTCCAGCGTTGTCAGATTGGCTACCGCTGCCCAGGAGCGTTCGACCGCGGCGCCGCGGCCATCGTCATCCGGGTCGATCGAGTCAAGCAACTCACGGGCCACGAGGCCGGCGAAGAACGGAGCCGAGAACGACGTGCCGCTCCAAAGCGCGAACCCGCTGCCGTAGTCATCGGGATCGATCGAGGCTCGCTTTCGCTGGTAGGCCTCCGTGCTCGCGACGGGGTTGAATCCGCCTTGGAACGTCGGCGGGATGGTACTCATCACGGCTGCTCCGCTGGCATAGGTACGCACCCAGGTGCCAGTGTTGCTGAAGAGCGCGTCACTGGCGCCGTTGGGGTTGAGTGCTCCCACCGACACAATGGGCACGACGTCGTGTTCCGCGTGCACCGCGCCGACGTCGTCGAGCCACGGCGTGAACGCCGCCGGGAAGGTCGGTCGCGCGGTCGCATCGTTCCCGGCGGAACAGACCACAGCGACTCCGCACTCACCGAGCCTGCGCAAGATCCCGTACATCGTGGGGTCGAAGAGTTCGTCCTCAGGGGTCTCGTGGTAATAGCCGAGGGACAAGCTGAGGACGTCGATCGGATACCCGCCGGGTTCGCCGTCGCGATGCCGGCGGGCGAGTTCCGCGATGTCCTCCAAGGCCTTGACCAGGTTGCTCTCCTCAACCAGCCCGTCTGCACCGACGATCCGCCAGGCGACGATGTCGGCGTCGGCGCAGGCTTGGTGGATCAGGCCAGCGATGAAGGTCCCGTGCCCGGCGAGCGGGTCGATCGCGCCATCGAGCGCGCCGAACTGGTCGAACCACTTCTCCGGGTCGGTCGCGTCGTCGACATAGCCGATCGGTTGCGTGCCCAACAGGACGTCGGTGCGCACCACGCCGTCGAGCCAGGGATGGGCCCCGCATCCGGTGTCCAAGGTGGCCACGACCGGTCGTCGTCCCACGACCGCGTCGCGCCGCGGTGGCCTTGGCCCGACGTAGGCGACCGGCTGGCGTCCGCCACTACCGGGCCGCGCATAGGAGGCGACGGCGGAGGAACTGCCCGCGACGGGGTGTGGGTCCTCGAACGGGTGCGGATCCTCGAACGGATGCGGGTCCTCGAACGGATGCGGGTCCTCGAAGGGATTCGGTGAAACTGTGCGGACGGCAACTACATGCTCAAGACCTGTGTGCCTGACGTCGGCCAACTCGGGCGCTTGAGCCCGGACGCGCTGCAGCAGAACCCAACCATCTGGGGCGCTGGCAGCCTCCTTGCCCCTGACGCTGAGGTCGACGCGGACCATGGATGTGGTCTCGCCTTCATCGAAGTATCTTCCCGCCGCGTTGCGCTTGACCGGGATCCACTCGATATCGGCGACGTCCTTCTCCCGGCCACGAAGGACGGTGCGCGCCTTGCTGACGGTGACCTCCCATCCCAGCGCCGCAGCTTCGCGTTCCAGCGCAGAGATGGATTCCTCATCGCGCGGGCCGCGTGTCACGAGGAGGCGAGGCCCGACGTAGACGGTCGCGCGCGGCTGCACCCCCTTGATCGTGAGCGCGGTCGCAGGGTCGAGGACCCTGCCATTGATGCGTTCGAGCACGTGGCGCGGTGGCACGCGGGGATCCCTGGAGGACGACAGCGCAGACTGTCGGCCCGATCGGCTTTCGTCCTGCAAGGGAGTCTCCCTTCAAGCTGTTGAGACGTGGCGAGTGGCCCTGCTGCTAGTGCGGATCGTCGAACGGCCGCGGCGACGGCGGGCCGATTGGCTGAGGCGGCTTGGGCTTGGGCTTGGGCTTCGGCTTGGGGGAGTCGGCCATCGTCTTCCTCATCGATCGGTGCTTGGTGTCCGACCAGCATCTCACCAACAGAGGTTCACGCTCGCAGGTGTTGAGCCGAGGCCGTGGGCATTGTTGTTTCGGGCCCGACGTGAAGCACCGTCGAGCCGTGCCCGAGCACGGCGCGACGGTGATGTCTCGGTGCGTCAACCATCCGAGCGGTGTGTCAGTTCGTTTCGTGGTACGGAGCGGCGAGGGCGTAGACGGTCAACGCCGTGGTGACGAAAGCGGCGGTGGTGACGTACACGCGCGAGCGGTGTGTGTCGATGAGTCTCTTCACCTGATGAAGCACCTCCTTCCATTGCTTGTGGCCACCCGGACTGGTGGCGACGGGCTGGCGGCGGACGCCCTTCAGAATGCGACCGGCACCCCTCAAGACTGAGTTGAGTTCGCGGAAGGCGCGAGCGAGACTGCCTCACGAGTCAGCGCCTTGCAGGGGGCCGAGCGTCAGGGGGCCCAACAGCGGAGGGGTCCAATGCAGAAGTGTGATGGATTGCAAGCGAGCGATCGGGCTCGCGGACTAGACCCACCAAGACGAGGATGAGGCCGGCAATGATGGCGACGTCGCCAACGCTCACGACCTTCATGATGCCCGGGATTGGAACCACGTCCGAGAGCGCAACGATCCATGATGGCTGATCTGTAACGGGGACGTGGCGTCCCACCGCCCGCACGTCCACTTCCGAGAACCCCGCTTGCAGAGCGCTGGAGGTCAGGAAGGGCATCGCGCCGTAGATCAACTGCGGCAGAGCGTTGGCGACAGTCCCGAAGGCCAGCATGACAATGCCTGACCGCGCCATGCGGCCGCTTCGCCGCCAGTTCTTGGCGCAGATGGTCAGAATCGCGACAGAGGAAAGGGCCACAAGAATCCGAACGGCGTCTTCTCGACCGATCGATGTGGGGTAGAACTTCTGCGAGAAGGCGAAACTCAAAGCAGCGGGTACCGCGACCAAGCCCCACCACCGAATATGGATGCGCGGTATGACTCGACGGCTAGAGAAGAGAACAAGACCTGCGACCAGTGCTGGGAGCAGAATCAACACCATCATCCGAGGGCCGGGCACAGTCGGGAAGGTTCGTCCGCAGGTACGGGTGAGTCAAGGATGGCGTGTGGCTGTGCTAGACCACGCGAACTCGGCAGGGAGTCCGAGAGACCTCAGATCCAGAACGGAGGCGTCGCGACCGGGAGCCGGGTGTCGCCGGCGCTGCTGCCGGGCTCCGGGAGGAACCAGAGGCGGGAGAGCCCGGGCGTGACGTTGGTGATCTCGAACCGGCCGTGGGCGTCGACCTCGACGCCGTCGTACGCCGGGCGGCCGGCCGCCGACCCGGCCACCTGGATCCGCATCGGCAGGCGGGGCAGCACCCAGCCGTCCACGCGCCGGCGGTCGTCCACCGTGCTCACGCGGATGAGCACGCGGAAGTCGGGTCCGGCGAACTCCAGCGACCAGGAGCCGACCTCGGCTGCCTGCGCGGTGGCCGAGCGGGTGCCGGCGAGCGAGTCGTGGCTCTCGACGAGGGTGAGGAGCTCGAACTCGAACTCCAGGTCGATCGCGGCGATCGCCGCGAGGACGCCGTCGGCGAGGTCCGGCGGCGGCGGGTCGAGGGTCTCCCAGAGACGGCTGATGTCACGGAGGAGGTGGGTGTCGTCGGGTGTCACGTTCATCGTCCTGTCCCCGTTCGTTCGAGTTCGTTGCGCAGCTTGTCGAGGCAGCGACCGCGGGTGGGGCCGATGCTGCCGATCGGCATGCCGAGGTCGGCTGCGATGCGGGAGTAGTCGGGGCGCGGCTCGGCCGCCACGATGCGCAGCAGCCGCTGGCAGCGCTCGGACAACCGGCCGAGCGACTCCCACAGCCTCGCCTGCTCGTCGTTGAGCACGACCTGCGACTCCGGCGAGCCCTCGTGGGGCATCCGCCACTCCAGCGCGTCGTCCTCCACCGCGGTGGTCCGTCCGGAGGTCTTGCGCACTCGCCAGGCCTCGCGCCGCGCCGTCGTGCACAGCCACCTGGCCACGGCCTGGGGGTCGCCGACCGAGTCGGCGGAGCGCACCAGGGCGAGCCACGCGGTCTGGACGGTGTCTTCAGCCTGCTCGCGATCGAGCCCCGTCGCGCGCACGACGTGCCACAGCACCGGGCTCATGGCTCGGACCAGGTCGTCGAGGGCAGCGGCGTCCCCGGCGCGCCATCGCGTGAACGATGCCGCCGCCACATCCCAGACCGATGCCGGGTCCTCGGTCTCCCGCACAGTCATCACCCCTCACAGGAGCATGACGCATTCCGCCTGATACGGGCCAGAGCGCACGCATTCCGGCCGCGCGCTGGTCACCGGGTCTCGACACCGCTCGCTGGGGCTCGCGGGCTCGACCAGCGATCCGCCACGGCGGGTCGGCAACGGGCGGCCCGGCGCGCCCGGGAGCGATGTGACTAGCCCGTAACCGGCCGCGCGTGGCAGGTTCAGGGTGGATGTCTGACGCGGCTCGTCGGACCCCGTCACGACAGAGTCCTGCAAGTCCCCCGCCCGGAGGTGCTGAGTGTTCTCGCGCATTGCGATCGCGAACCGCGGCGAGGCGGCGATGCGCCTGATCCACGCCGTCCGGGACCTCAACGCCGGCGGCGAGGGGCCGATCCAGACGGTGGCCCTGCACACCGAGGGCGAGAGCCGGGCGATGTTCGTCCGCGAGGCCGACCTGTCCTACGACCTGGGTCCGGCGTCGGCGCGGCCCTATCTCGACCTCGCCGTGCTCGAGCGTGCCCTGACGGAGACGGGCGCGGACGCGGTGTGGCCCGGTTGGGGCTTCGTCGCGGAGGACCCGGCGTTCGTCGACCTGTGCGACCGGATCGGGGTGACCTTCATCGGTCCCAGCGCCGAGGCGATGCGCCGGCTGGGGGACAAGATCGGCTCGAAGCTGATCGCCGAGGAGGTCGGCGTGCCGGTGGCCCCGTGGAGTCGCGGGGCGGTCGACACCCTCGAGGGCGCGCTGGCCTCGGCCGAAGAGATCGGCTACCCGCTGATGCTGAAGGCGACCGCGGGAGGCGGGGGACGCGGGATCCGGATGGTGGCCTCGGCCGCGGACCTCTCGGACGCCTACCAGCGCACCAGCGACGAGGCGCTCCGCGCGTTCGGCAACGGCACGGTCTTCCTGGAGCGGCTGGTGACCGGGGCCCGGCACGTCGAGGTGCAGCTGATCGCCGACGGCCACGACCACGCCTGGGCGCTCGGTGTGCGCGACTGCTCGGTCCAGCGGCGCAACCAGAAGGTGATCGAGGAGTCCGCCTCGCCTCTCCTGAGTCCGACCCAGACCGACGAGCTCAAGGCCTCGGCCGAGCGGCTCGCGCTGGCGGTGGGGTACGTCGGCGCGGGCACCGTCGAGTTCCTCTACCACCCGGAGGAGAAGTCGTTCGCGTTCCTCGAGGTGAACACCCGCCTGCAGGTCGAGCACTCGGTCACGGAGGTCACGACCGACGCCGACCTCGTCAAGGCGCAGATCTTCGTCGCTGCCGGAGGAAGCCTCACCGACCTGTACGCCGCCAAGCCGGCCGAGTCCGGTCACGCGATCGAGGCGCGGCTCAACGCCGAGGACCCCGACCGGGACTTCGCACCGGCGCCGGGCCGGATCGTGCGACTGGACCTGCCGGCGGGGCCAGGGGTCCGGGTCGACACCGGAGTCGCAGAGGGCGACAGCATCCCACCCGACTTCGACTCGATGATCGCCAAGATCATCGCCTTCGGCCGCGACCGCGACGAGGCCCTGGCGCGCCTGCGGCGGGCGATGCGGGAGACCACCGTCGTCATCGAGGGCGGCGCCTGCAACAAGAGCTTCGTGCTGGACCTGCTGGCGCAGCCGGAGGTCGTCGGCGGGACCGGTGAGTGGGCCGGAGAGTGGGCCGACACCGGCTGGATCGACCGGGTCCGCGCCGAGGGCCGCCTCGTCGCCCAGGCCCACGAAGGGGTCGCGATCGTCGCGGCGGGCATCGAGGCCTACGCCGACCAGGTCGAGCTCGAGGTCGCGCGCCTGCTGGAGACCGCCCACGGCGGACGACCGCAGGTCCAGCACAAGGTCGGTCGACCGGTCGAGCTCAAGCTGCGCGGCACTCTCTACCAGGTCACCACGCTCAACACCGGTCCGTCCCGCTACCAGGTGACCGTCGCGGCCGGCGGGCGGGAGCAGACGGTCGACGCGGTCCTCGACAGGATCGACGACTACCACCGCAGGCTGACCGTCGGCGGCCGCCGGCACAGCCTGGTCACGGCCACCCACGGGCCGACGACCCTCGTCGAGGTGGACGGCGTCGCCCACCGCGTGACCCGCGACGAGGGCGGCGTGCTGCGCTCACCGGCACCGGCGCTCGTGGTGGCCACGCCGGTCAGCGTGGGCGACGAGGTCGAGGCCGGAGCGCCGGTCGTCGTGCTGGAGTCGATGAAGATGGAGACGGTCCTCCACGCGCCCTTCGCCGCCCGGGTCAGGGAGCTGATGGCCGTGGCCGGCAGCCAGGTCGAGACCGGCGCACCGGTGGTGCGGCTGGAACAGCTCGGCGAGGCGGATGCGACCGTGGACGAGACGGTCGCCGGATCGGAGTTCGAGCTGCCCTCGACCCCGGACGAGCGGCCGCTGGCCGACCGCCTCTCCGGCGCGCGGTCCGATCTCGCCGCGGTGATCCTCGGCTTCGACGTGCCGCCCGTGGCCCAGGACGACGCGCTGTCGCGCTATCTCGCCGTTCGCCAGGAGGCCGGGGCCCAGGGCACGCAGGTCCTGACCGACGAGCTCGAGCTCCTCGGCACCTTCGCCGATCTCGCGGAGCTCAGTCGCAACCGCCCCGCCGACGAGGAGCGTCAGACCGAGCTGCGCGTGCACAGCTCGCGCGAGCACTTCCACACCTATCTCCAGAGTCTCGACGTCGAGCGGGGCGGATTGCCGGCGCACTTCAGCGACCGCCTCGCGAGGGTCCTGCGTCACTACGGCGTCCTGGAGCTCGAGCCGAGCCCACAGCTGGAAGAGGCGGTCTTCCGGATCTTCCTCGCCCAGCAGCGGTCCGCCCCCGAGGTGGCGATCGCCACGGCCCTGCTCGGGTGCTGGATCGCCGAGCCCGCGCCCGCGGGTGACCTGGCCGGGCCGGCGCGGCAGCTCCTCGAGCGTCTGGGCCGCGCGACCCAGCTGCGGTTCCCCGTGATCGGCGACCTGGCGCGGAGCGTCCGCTTCCGCTGGTTCGACCAGCCCCAGGTCGACGCCGAGCGCACCGACGTCCTGGCAGGGGTGCGCGACGAGCTGGACGCGCTCGCGGCGAACGGCGGGCTCTCCGACCGGGCGACTCGCATCGAGTCGCTCGCCCTCATCCCCGAGCAGATCGTGCAGTTCCTCGCCGGGCGGATGGCCGAGGGGCTCACGGAGCGCGAGCCGATGCTGGAGGTGCTCGCGCGACGTCACTACCGCGAGTACGACCTGCACGACCTCCGCACCACCGAGGGCGACGGCCGCCCGTGCGTGGTGGCCGACTACACCCTCGACGACCGCCCGACGCGCCTGGTCTCCACGATCGGCACCCACGCCGAGCTGGCCGAACCCGGGGGCAGCCTCGCCACCGTGATCGCGTCCCACCTGCCCGGGCCGGGCGAGCAGCGCCAGGCGGTCGTGGATCTCTACCTGCACTGGCCCGAGGCGCCCGACGACGCCGACGAGGTCAGCGCCGCACTGCGGCCCTTGGTGGGCGCGCTGCCGTTCGCGCACGCCGTACGGCGACTGAGCGTGGCGGTCTGCGCAGGAGCCGAGCGACCCGTCGGCTACTACGCCTTCCGACCCGACGGCGCGGGCGAGGTCGCCGAGGACACCCTCACCCGGGGCGTGCACCCCATGGTCGGCCGCCGGCTGAACCTCTGGCGGCTGCGGGAGTTCCACGTCACCCGGATCGAGGCGCCCGAGGACGTGCTGCTCTACGAGTGCGTGGCCCGGGAGAACCCAGCCGACCGCCGTCTCGTCGCCCTGGCCCAGGTGCGGCAGCTGGCGGTGATCCGCGACGACGAGGGGCGGGTGACCGGGCTCCCGCACGCGGAGCGCGCGGTGGAGAACTGCCTCGAGGCGATCCGCCGGGCCCGCGTCGCGCGAGGCGCGGCCGGCAGCCGGCTCGACATGAACCACGTCTGGGTGCAGGTCTGGCCGGTCGTCGAGATCGACTCCGACGGGCTGGCGGCGCTCGGCAACAAGATCCGGCCGCTCACCGACGGGGCCGGGATCGAGGAGGTGCTGGCCCAGGGGCGGGTTCTCGGACCCGACGGCATGCCGGTGCCGGTGTGCGTGCGGTTCGGAGCCCAGCCGGGCGCTGGCGTGGTGAGCTCGGTCGAGGAGGCCCCCACCGAGGTGCTCAAGCCTCTCGACGACTACGCCGCCAAGGTGCTGCGCGCGCGGCGCCGGGGGCTGGTCTATCCCTACGAGCTGGAGCCGGTGCTGATCGGTCCCGGCGGCACCATCGTCGAGCACGACCTCGACGAGTCCGGCGCCCTCGTGCCGGTCGAGCGCCCGCGCGGCCAGAACACGGCGGGGATCATCGTGGCGGTCGTGCGGACGCCGACCCCGCTGCACCCCGAGGGGGTCACCCGGGTCGTCCTGTGCGGTGACCCGACGATGTCGCTCGGCTCGGTCGCCGAGGCCGAGTGCCGGAGGATCATCGCAGCGCTCGACCTCGCCGAGCAGCTGCAGGTGCCGGTCGAGTGGTTCGCCCTGTCGGCAGGCGCTCGTATCTCGATGGACTCCGGCACCGAGAACATGGACTGGGTGGCCGCCGCGCTGCGCAGGATCGTGGAGTTCACCCAGGCCGGCGGCGAGATCAACGTCGTCGTGGCGGGCATCAACGTCGGAGCCCAGCCCTACTGGAACGCCGAGGCCACGATGCTCATGCACACCCGCGGCATCCTGGTGATGACTCCGGACAGCGCGATGGTGCTGACCGGCAAGCAGTCCCTGGACTTCTCCGGGGGCGTGTCGGCCGAGGACAACTTCGGCATCGGCGGCTACGACCGCGTGATGGGGCCCAACGGACAGGCGCAGTACTGGGCGCCGGACCTCGCCGGGGCCTTCCGGGTGCTGATGGCCCACTACGAGCACACCTACGTCGCCCCGGGTGAGGCCGGCCCGAGGCACGCTGCCACCGGGGACCCGGCCGACCGCGACGTCTCGCCGTACCCGCACCGGGCCGACGGCAGCGACTTCACGACGGTCGGCGAGATCTTCTCCCCCGTCACCAACCCGGACCGCAAGAAGGCCTTCGACATCCGGACCGTCATGCGGGCGGTCAGCGACCAGGACCTGCCGACGCTGGAGCGCTGGGCCGGTATGGCGGACGCCGACACCGCGGTCGTCCAGGACGCCTACATCGGCGGCCACTCGGTGTGCCTGCTCGGGATCGAGTCCAAGCCCGTCCGCCGTCACGGGTTCCCGCCCACGGACGGCCCGGACACCTACACGGCCGGCACCTTGTTCCCGCGGTCGTCGAAGAAGGCGGCCCGCGCGATCAACGCGGCCAGCGGCAACCGGCCGCTCGTCGTGTTGGCCAACCTGTCGGGCTTCGACGGATCTCCGGACTCGATGCGCAACCTGCAGCTGGAGTACGGCGCGGAGATCGGCCGGGCCATCGTGAACTTCCGCGGCCCGATCGTGTTCTGCGTGATCTCGCGCTACCACGGCGGCGCCTTCGTGGTCTTCTCCAAGGCGCTCAACCCGCAGATGACCGTGCTGGCCCTCGAAGGATCGTTCGCCTCGGTCATCGGGGGCGCGCCGGCGGCCGCCGTGGTCTTCACCAACGAGGTCGAGAAGCGAGCAGCCGCCAGCCCGGCGGTCCAGAGCCTCGAGGAGCGGGTCCGCGAGGCGTCGGGCGCCGAGCGCAGCCAGCTCGTGGTCGAGCTGGCCGAGGTGCGGGCCGCCGTCCGCGCGGAGAAGATCAACGAGGTCGCCGCCGAGTTCGACGGCATCCACGACATCTACCGTGCCGTCGAGGTCGGCTCCGTCGACGCGGTGATCCCCGCCTCCCGGCTGCGCCCCGAGATCATCGCGGTGATCGAGCGGTAGGGGCGCCCGCCCCTCCTCGCCCGCGCCGGGTGAGGCCCCGCGACCGCCCGCACCGCTAGTGTCCGAACCGCACACCGACCAGAGTTGGCTGAGGACGGCGATGGCGACGGACGGCAAGACCCCACCGGGACAACCGGGCGAGAGCTCCCCGCCGCTGCCGCCCGCCACGGGCGAGTCGGCAGCCCTGCATCCCGACCGCGCCCAGGCGCTGGGCTACCTGCGGCTGATCCTGATCGGTGCCCTGATCGGCATCCCGGCAGCACTCATGGCGGCGTTCTTCCTCGCCCTGGTCCACTGGTCGGAGGACCTGCTGTGGACCGACCTGCCGGAGTGGCTGGGCGAGCCGGCGCCCCCTGCGTACCTGGTGATCGGACTGCCGGTGGTCGGCGCCCTCATCGTGGCCGTGGCGCGGCGGTTCCTGCCGGGAGACGGGGGACACTCACCGATGGACGGCATCGGTGGTGGCCCGACCCCGTGGCAGTACGGCCCGGGCATCGCGCTCGCGGCGTTCGGCACCCTCGCCTTCGGGGCGGTGCTCGGCCCGGAGGCGCCGCTGATCGCCCTGGGCTCAGTGGTCGGGATGATCGCGGTCTCCGCGTTCCGGGTGCAGGGCCCCGGCCGTACGACGCTCGCCACGGCCGGCTCGTTCTCCGCCGTCTCCGCCTTGTTCGGCGGGCCGCTGGTGGCCGGCATGCTGCTGCTCGAGGGCGGCCTCGCTGCGGGGACCGCCTTGATCCCCGCCCTGCTCCCTGGGCTCACGGCGGCGGCCATCGGCTATGTGCTCTTCGTGGGGTTCGGCGACTGGGGTGGCCTGAGCTCCACGGCGTTGGCGGTGCCGGACCTGCCCGAGTACACCGGTCTGCACCCCGGCGACCTCGCCCTGGCCGTGGTCGTCGGGATCGTGACCAGCCTGCTGGTGTCCCTGATCCGCCGGGGCGCCACTGCTGTCGACCGGGCGGCCACCGGGTCGACCGGGCGCACCTACGGCGTCCTGGTGCTCGGCGGCCTCCTGGTCGGTGTGACCGCGCAGGCCGCCAGGTGGCTGGGCGCGGACTCGCAGGCCGTGTTGTTCTCGGGCCAGGCGTCCCTGCCGGAGGTGCTCGCCGAGGGCAGCGTGGGTCTCCTCCTCGTCCTCATCGTCGCGAAGGGGATCGGCTACGCGATCTGCCTGGGGTGCGGCTTCCGGGGAGGCCCGGTGTTCCCGGCGATCTTCATCGGGGTCGCGATCGCCAGCATCGCGTGCGTCGTGCTCGACACCTCGATCACGTGGGCCGTCGCGGTGGGCGCTGCGGCCGGCATGACCGCCGGCACGGGCATGGTGTTCAGCGCCGTGCTGTTCAGTGGCCTGCTGGCCGGCAGCAACGGGATGGACGCCATCCCTGCTGCGGTCGTCGCGGTCGTCGCCGCCTGGCTGACCAACGCGGCGCTCAAGCGCCGCGCTGCCGCTGCGACAGCTCCGAGCGAGCCCTGAGGTCCTCGACCCGGCGGTCTTCGTTGGTCGACCACCGAACAGGCTCGTTCCTCGCGGCGGCTCGACCACCGAACAGGCTCGTTCCTCGCGGCGGCTCGACCACCGAGATCCTCGACCAGCGGGAAGGGCGGCGCGCTAGACCCCCCGCCAGCCACCGGTGGTCCGGCCGAGACGCTCGGCCGACCCGGCGCCCACGAGCACGCCGACGGCGATGGCCGCGATCGACATCAGGGCGTTGACGAAGTCGCCGAGGCCGGCGGCGGCGTCGGCGCCCACGATCTCGGTGACGCCCTGCAGCCCGAGGGCTCCCGGTACGAGGAGCCAGAACGCCGGGAGGAAGGTGACCATCGCGGGCGGGCCGCTCCGCCGGGCCTGCACGGCGTAGGCCATCGGCAGCACGACGGCACCCGCCACGAAGCTCCCTCCGAGCGAGCCGAGGAACTGGCCGGCGCCCACCTGCGCGACGTACGCCGTGTAGAGGACCACGAGCAGCCAGGGGAGCGAGCGGCGCGGCGCCGACAGCGCGACGTACTGCCCGATCGCGAAGACCAGCACCCCGAGCCAGGGCACCCACGTGCCGACCGGCTCACCCGGCTCCACCGGCTCGCTCGGCAGCCCGGCGACGCCTACCCCCATCGCGATCCCGAAGGAGAGCAGCAGCAGTCGCTCCAGGCCGTACACCAGGCGCGACGAGCCGGCGATCATCGACCCCGAGGACAGCTCGACGGTCGCCATCGTGAGCGCGGCGCCGGGGAGGAAGGTGACCAGCGCCGGGATGACCAGGTCCAGCGGTGAGGCCGCCAGCAGCCGGCCGGCGAACTCGAAGCAGAACCAGGTCACCCCGAACGCGACGAGCACCGGCAGCACCGGCTCGAGCGCCGGGTCACGCTCACCGACCCAGCGGAGCACCCCGACGAGGAGCCCGATCACCAGATAGGCGGGAAGGGCGGCCACTGTCGGATTGAGCATCATGCCGAGGCCGAGGGTGAGGACGCCCGAGGCCAGGATGACCAGGACCGGGCCGAACCGAGGGCGCGAGTCGTACATCGCGGTCAGCCGACGTCGCGCCTGGGCCACCTCGAGGTGGTGGTGGCGGATGTCGTCGACGATCCGGTAGAGCTCGTCGACCTGGTCCAGCCGCAGCGCTCGGGCATCGCCCGGCGCGAAGTCGACCTTGCTGGTCGACCCGACGTCGATGCTGACGAACACGCCCGTGGGGAACACGAAGAAGCGGACCCCGGGTGCGGCGTACGCCCGGGCCACGTCGTTGAGGATCGTGGTCACCCGGTCGGCGCCGTCCCCGGCCTGACACATGGCGATCCCGAGCTCGCGGAGGAGGTCCAACAGCTCCTCGGGGACGGTGGGCACCGGCTCCGGAGGCTCGTGGGCCGCGGCGGGCGCGCCGGCGAGCCGGGTCAGACCGGCCCGCGCGCGCCGCCCCACCCCGCCCGCCCAGCGGGCCAGTGATCCCGGACGGCGTGGCCCGGGGGACGAGCGGCTACTCAACGAGCCGGAGCCCGTGGTCGGTGTTGTTGAAGCTGCGTCCACCGCCCTCGGTCACCGTGACGATGTCCTCGATCCGGACGCCCAGGTTGCCGGCCAGGTAGATCCCGGGCTCCACCGAGAAGCACATCCCGGGCACGAGGAGGTGCTCCTCACCCTCCACCATGTACGGCGGCTCGTGCGTGGTCACCCCGATGCCGTGCCCCGTGCGGTGGATGAACTGCGGCCCGTAGCCCGCGTCGGCGATCACCGTGCGCGCCGCCCGGTCCACCTCCTGGCAGGCGATGCCCGGTCGGACCGCCTCGACGCCGGCGCGCTGCGCCCGCTCGACGATCTCGTGCACCTCACGGCCGAGCGGGGTCGGCTCGCCGACGCAGACGGTTCGGGAGGTGTCGGAGCCGTAGCCGAAGCGCAGGCCACCGAAGTCGAGGACGACCATGTCACCCACCTCGATCACCCGGTCGGCGGCCTCGTGGTGCGGGTTGGCCCCGTTGGGACCGGACGCGACGATGGTGAAGTCGACCTGCTCGTGGCCGAAGTCGCGGAGCAGTCCCGCGAGGTCGGCGGCGACCTCGGTCTCGCGGCGACCGGAGAACCGGACCCCCAGGATCGCCTCGTAGGCCTGATCGGCCGAGGCCCCGGCCGCGGCCAGGCGCATCAGCTCCGCGTCGTCCTTGACGGCCCGCAGCATCGGCAGGCTCTCCGTGAGCGACGAGTACGCCGACGAGGGCAGCGCCGCCTGCAGGCCCAGCAGATGCAGTGCCCACGCGGAGTCGGAGATGCCGAAGCGTCCGCCGGCACCGAGCAGGGGTGCCGCGGCGGCGTACGGGTCGGTGCCGTCCGACCAGTCCGTCATCCGCAGGGCGGGGGCACCGGCGGAGGACTCGGCGTCGGGACGCTCGAGGGTGGGGACGAGGAGGGTCGCCTCCTGGTCCGGCAAGAGTGCGAGCAGGGTGAGCCGCTCGGTGATCGCGGTCGGCTGGTAGCCCGTGAGCCAGACCAGGTCGGGGCCGGGGGTGACGAGGAGTCCGTCCAGCCCGGCCTCGACCGCCTCGGCGACGGCGCGATGTTGGCGAGCGGTGTAGTCGGCCGTGGTGAACGGCTTCGGCGGCTCGGACTGGGTGAACTCCTGGCTCATGGACGGCTCCTCCCGCAGCCCGTTCATCCTCCGAGACGGCTGCGCGAGGTGCCTCACCCCCGGCGGGTGACCCGGGCGGTGTTCACCCGGTGCGGGTGAGGCCGCCACGTCCTGGGTGGAGCACGCTCGGGACGGACCTGCGTCCGCTCGCTCGGAAGCGGAACTGACGTGTCCGCCGCAACGTAGGTGTGCTGCGACCAGGAGGAGCCAGGATGTCCGCTGCAGAGGCAGGCGCAGGCGACGGAGTGCCCCAGAGCGGTGCGAAGGCCGCCGCGGTGTCGCGGGCGTCGTTCATCTCCTGGACCGCCCTGGCGCTGATGACGGTCTCCTCCGTGGCGAGCCTGCGACCGGCCCCGACCATGGCGGTCTACGGCCTCGCCTGCGTGTTCCTCTACGTCCTGCCGGCGATCGTCTTCCTCATTCCGACGGCCCTCGTCTCCGCGGAGCTCGCCTCCGGCTGGTCCGGCGGCGTCTACCGGTGGGTGAGCGAGGGGATCTCGCCCAACATGGGGTTCGCAGCGGCGTGGCACCAGTTCGCGATGACGATCTTCTACTACCCGACGCTGCTCTCCTTCGTCGCGAGCACGCTCGCCTACGTCATCAACCCTGACCTGGCGTCCAACGGGGTCTACACCGCCGTCGTGATCATCGTCGTCTACTGGCTCGGCGTGATGTTGGCCCTGCGCGGGGGCATCGGCGTGATCGCCAAGCTGGCCTCGAGCGGTGTCCTCATCGGCACCCTCATCCCCGGTGCGCTGCTGGTGATCCTCGGCGTCGCCTACCTGCTGCAGGGCAACAGCTCGGCCGCGCCGATGGATGCAGACCACCTGCTGCCGGCGTGGACCGGCATCGCCAGCATCGTGCTGATCGTCAGCAACTTCGGCGCCTATTCCGGCATGGAGATGAACGCCGTCCACGTCAACGAGCTCGAGAAGCCCAGCTCGCAGTTCCCGCGCGCGATGTTCCTCGCCGTGATCCTCGTCCTGCTGATCCTGATCCTGCCGCCCCTCGCGATCAGCTGGGTGGTGCCGGCGGAGGACGTCAGCCTCACGGCGGGCATCATGCAGGCGTTCTCGGCGATCCTCGGACACTTCTCGATGGGCTGGCTGACGCCGATCATCGGCCTCGCGATCGTGATCGCCTCGCTGGCCGGGTTCATGACCTGGCTGTCCGGGCCGTCGCGCAGCCTCCTGCTCGTCGCCAAGGACGGCGGATACCTGCCGCCGTTCTTCCAGCGGACGAACAAGGCCGGCGTGCAGGAGAACATCCTGGTCGTGCAGGGTGGTGTGACCACCGTCCTCGCGGTGTTGTTCGCCCTGGTGCCTGCAGTGTCGAACGCCTACTGGATCTTCATGACCATCACCACGTCGGTCTACCTGCTGCTGTACCTCTCGTTGTTCGTCGCGGCGTACCGGCTGCGCAAGCTGCAGCCCGACCACCCGCGCGGCTACCGCGCCCCGGCCCTGCCGCTGTTGTGCGGGGTGGGCTTCGTGTCGTCGCTCGCTGCCATCCTGATCAGCTTCGTGCCGCCCTCGCAGTTCGGGGACGGCGGGGCGGGCGCGTTCGTCGCCATCGTCGGCGGCGGGATCCTCCTGCTGGGTCTGCTCATTCCCTGGGCCCTCATCAAGTTCCGCAAACCGACCTGGAGGGTGCCCGACAGCGGCTCGGAGGTGGCGTCGTGAGCGACCACAAGATCCTGTACTGGATCGTCGGCGGCGGACTGGCGCTCCTGCTGGTCGTGATGCTGATCTCCTACAACTACGACAAGGCCAACACCGAGGCGCAGCAGAAGGCCGAGGAGCTGATCGCTGCCTACGAGGCCGCCGGACTCGCCACGCCGTTGCCAGCGGACTCCTTGGCGGAGGTACTCGGGGACGACGGCGGTGCGGTCTGCTCGGCCATCGGCGACCACCGGGCCATCGGCTACCTCAAGACCCGCCTCGGGGTCGGCGGGGAGTTCTACTTCCGGCCGACCCGCGTGGACCGCAACACGATCAAGGGACTCGTGCTCGTGGCCGAGGTGTACTGCCCCGAGAACCTGCCCGACGCGCAGGATCTGTACGACGCGCTGCGCTTCGCCAGCGTCGTGCGTGGATAGCCCGTGAGCGACACCGGAACCACCGTCTCGTCGCGGGCTTGGATCTCCCTCGCGGGGATCTGCGCGTCTGCCGGCATGGTGTGGCTCGCCTTCGCCGACCTCGGCGTCGCGATCCCGACCATCGCCGACGACCTGAACGCCGACATGGGGGCCCTGCAGTGGGCCAACAACGCGTTCAGCCTCGTGACCGGGGCCTTGGTGATCGCCGCGGGCAAGTTCTCCGACGTCTTCGGACGACGGCGGATCCTGCTCATCGGGGTGCTGACCTTCGCCGTCTTCTCGGTCGTGGCCGCGCTGGCCCAGGGGATCACCGGTCTGATCGCCGGCCGCGCCCTGATGGGCATCGGAGCAGCGCTGATCCTGCCGGCCACCCTGGCGCTGATCCCGCCGCAGTTCTCGGGTCGCGCTGCGCTGACCGCCTTCGGGGTCTGGCAGGCGGTCGCCTGGGGAGGCCAGGCGGTCGGGCCGGCGATCGGCGGCGCGATCACCGACGGGCTCGGGTGGCAGTGGTTGTTCTGGTTGAACGTCCCGCTCGCCGCGGCGGCGTACGTCACGATCCGGGCCTTCACGCCTGAGTCGAAGGACGACGGGGCCTCCAGCAAGGTCGACTGGCCCGGCCTCGTGACGATCGGACTCGCGGTCTTCGCGCTGCTGTATGCCTTGACCGACGGGCCGAGCGCCGGGTGGGGGAGTCCCGTCGTGGTCGGCATGCTCGTGGGCGCGGTGCTGCTTGCGGTGTGCTGGTGTGTCATCGAGCTCCGGGTGCGCGAGCCCCTCGTCGACTTCCGGCTGTTCCGGCTCCGCGCCTTCGACGGGGCCCTCACGGCGAACCTCACGATGAACCTCGCGTTCGCCGGCCTGAGCTATCTGCTCGTGCTGTGGCTGCAGAACGTGCGTGGCTACAGCGCCGTCGAGGCGGGCCTGCTGATGCTGCCCTCGACCGTCGGCATCTTCGCCTTCATCCCGCTCGGCGGACGACTGAACGAGCGGGTCGGTGCGCGCCGCCCGGTGCTGGTCGGCCTGGTGGTGATGGCGGCCGGGCTGCTCCTGCTCGGCCTGATCTCGACGGACTCCCCGTTGTGGCAGATGGGTCTGGCACTCGTGGTCATCGGTCTGGGGCTCGGACTCCTGTCGACACCCATCTCGAACACCGCCGTGGGCGACGTACAGGAGGACCTGGCGGGCACCGCCGCCGGGGTGTTCAAGATGTCGAGCATGGTGGGCGGCGCGATCGGTGTCGCCGTGATCACCGCCCTCGGTCGGGGACTGAGTGCCCGCGAGTGGCAGGACGCGGCCGCTGCGGAGGGCTTGAGTCCGGACCAGATCCAGCAGGCCCAGGAGGCCCTGGTCAACTCCAGCTCGTTCGACGAGGCCATCAAGTCGTTGCCGGCTGGCGCCCGCGACAAGGTGACCCAGGCCGTGGTCGACGCGTTCTCCTCCGGAGTCGGGGACGCCATGGTCGCGGTCGGCGTCCTGTCTCTGCTGGCGGTCGTCGCGGTGATGTTCCTCTGGCCGCGCCCTGCCGGGGCGTCGCCGGCACCCAGCAAGGAAGGAGCCCCCGATGAGTGACGAGCTGCGCGAGAAGGTGCGGTCGCTGATGCCGCAGGCTCGCGACGACCTGGCGCGGATGGTCGGCTTCAAGTCCGTGCACGACGAGACGCAGTTCCCACGGCAAGGCTGTCAGGACATGGTCGACTTCACCGTCGAGGCGTTCGCCGCACTCGGGGCCGGCGACGCGGCGGGCCACGAGACCCCGGACGGCAGCCAGGCGGTCTGCGGCAGCATCGCCGGACCGGACGACGCGCCGACGGTGCTGCTCTACTTCCACCACGACGTCCAGCCGCCCCTCGACGATGACGCCTGGGAGACTCCGGTCTGGGAGCTGACCGATCGCGACGGCCGCTGGTACGGCCGCGGTGCGGCCGACTGCAAGGGCAACATCGCCATGCATCTGACGGCCTTGCGCGCACTTGGTCGCGAGCTGCCCGTGAACATCAAGATCGTCGGCGAGGGCTCCGAGGAGCAGGGCACCGGAGGGCTCGAGGCGTTCGTCCCGCAGAACGCCGACCTGTTGCGCGCCGACGCCATCTTGGTGTGCGACGCCGGCAACTTCGCGGTCGGGCAGCCGAGCCTCACCACGACCCTGCGCGGGTTGGCGAACGTGTGGGTCACCGTCCGCTCGCTGAGCAGCGCGATGCACTCCGGGATGTTCGGCGGCGCCGCCCCCGACGCGCTCGCGGCGTTGATCCACATGCTCGCGACGCTCCGGGACGGCGAGGGCAACACCACCATCGCGGGCCTGGACAACACCCAGACCTGGGACGGCGCCGACTATCCGACCGACGCCTTCAGGGCCGACGCCAACGTGCTGCCCGGGGTCGACCTGGTCGGCAACGGGCGGGTCTCCGACATGGTGTGGGCCCGTCCGGCGGCCACCGTGCTCGGCATCGACTGCCCTCCCGTCGTGGGCTCCTCGGCCGCGATCCAGCCCGAGGCACGGGCTCGCATCAACCTGCGCGTGCCGCCGGGCATGAACGCCAAGCACGCCCAGCAGGCCCTCGTGGACCACCTGAAGGCCGTCGCCCCCTGGCACGTCCAGCTGGAGTTCAACCTCGAGGCGGACGGCGAGCCGTTCACGGGGGCGCTCGACGGCCCCGGCGTGCAGGCGATGTCGGACGCGATGCGGCAGGCGTACGGCGTGGACGCGACCACCACGGGCCAGGGCGGGTCCATCCCGCTGTGCAACGTCTTCCAGGAAACGTTCCCGGACGCCGAGATCATGCTGCTCGGGGTCGAGGAGCCGCTCTGCCTGATCCACGCGCCCAACGAGAGCGTCGACCCGTCCGAGATCGAGCACATGGCCTACGTGGAGGCGCTCTTCCTCAAGAGCTACGCCGACCTCGCCCGCCGCTGACCCCCTCCTGTCGGTGGTCGAGCCCTTTGAGACGCCTCGTCGGGCTGGGTCAGCGCTGGAGCAGGCCGAGGTGTTCGGCCTCCGCGATCGCCTCGCGTCGCTGGGTGACGCTGAGCTTGCGGTAGATGCTCTTCAGGTGCGTGCGGACGGTGTTCTCGGAGATCCCGAGGTTCGCGGCGATCTCCGACACCGTCAGCCGGGACCGCAGCTCGGCGAGCACGTCCAGCTCGCGCTGGGTGAACGGCGTCGCCGAGCGACCCGCGGGCTGCTGCAGGTGCGCCAGGATCGGCTGGAGGAAGGCGCTGCTGACGCGCAGCCGCCCCGCGTACTGAAGCAGGAAGGCACGAGCTGCTGGCGGCGCGTCGACGAAGGGACGTCGGGCGTCCAGCGGCTCGGCGACGTCGAGTGCGTCTTGGACGGCCTCGTGGGCGAGCACCTGGTTGCCGCGCTGGGTGAGGGCAGCCGCGCGCACCAGCCGCCCCCACAGGCTCACATAGTCCGTCATCGGCGGGATCGAGCCGCCCGTCACCGGGAGCTGGAGCGCCGTCGAGGGCCTGCCGCTCGCCAGGTCGACCGCTGCGTGGAGGACGGCCTGGTCGTCAGGTCCGAGCACGAGGGCCGAGCGCTCGAGGATCTCGTGCACCCAGGCGCGCTGACGGACCTCGAGCGCCAGGCCGAGCTCGAAGACGGCGTAGACGGCGTACGCCTGCGGAGCCATCAGGGCGGGGTCCAGTCGCTCCCACGCGCGTTGGGTGCGCTTGCGTACCAGGGAGAAGTCGGGGAACCCGGCGAACTCCTGGTACGCCGCGTGGAGCTCTCGGCCGAGTACGGCGTGCGGTTGCACGGCGCCCTCGATGCGGCCGGCCAGGTGGTTGAGCTCCTGGACGAGTGGCTCGTCGAGGGCGATCCAGGCGCCCCAGGCGCCGACGCCGTAGGTGCCGGCCATCAACGGGGAAGTGGTCCAGCCGCGGGCGCGGGCGAAGCGCATGGCCTCGGTGGCACGCTCGCGGAGCTCGGCGTAGCGCCCGCGTCCGGCACTGACGACGACGAGGTGGGACAGGCACTCGAGCGCCAGCAGGTCGTAGTCCTCGCTGAAGGCGATCCGCCAGGCCTCGGCCAGGGAGGGCTCAGCGCCGGCGTAGTCGTTGCAGTAGGCGGAGAGCTTGCCCTGGGCCGCCTGGACGAGGGCATGCACCGAAGGACCGGCCTCCGGGGTCAGCGGTGCGTTGACTGCGGCCAGCCGTTGGCACACCTCGAGGTCGCCACGGAGGAGCGCGTCCGTGGTGCGAGCCACCCACAACAGCGCGCCTGCGACGGGATCGGAGTCGAGCTGGTCGTGCGTGCCCAGCAGCGCCAGGTCCCCGGCCAGGTCCTCGGCACGCCCCTCCATGGCGGCGTGCATGGCGGCGACCAGCAACAGGTCGGGTTCGGTGCGGCGCGCAGCGGGCATGGCAGCCAGGGCCTGGCGGACCGCGTCGCCCTGACCGCGGAGGACCAGGTCGACTCCGTGGGCGTCGAGGGTCGCCGCCAGCCCCGCCCAGTCCTCGGCCGCGAGCCGGTGCCGGATCGCCTCCTCGACGAGTCCGTGCCGCTCGGCCCAGTCGGCGACCCTGCGGTGGCGCCGTACTTGCCCGGGCCGGTCACGGCGAGAGCCGAGTGCCAGCAGGTAGCCGCGGAGCAGAGAGTGATACCGGTACGCCGGTTCGGGGCCGTCGATCCTGGACACCAGGGCGTTCGCCTCGGCCAGCCGGTCCAAGACGGCGCCGGCGTTCGCGCGCCCGGTGAGCTCGACGGCCAGGTCGACGCTGATCTGCGCCGGGAGCGCCGTGGCGGTCATCAGGTCGCGGACTTCGGGCTCCAGACCCTCGAGCACCTCGGACACCAGGAACTCCGCGACCGGCCTCGCATCGCCGGTGAACGAGTCGAGGAAGTCACCGTGGTGCGCGGGGTCCGCGAGCCGCGACATCGTGATCGCGGCGAGCTGCAGACCTGCCGCCCACCCCTCGGTGAGCTCCACCGTCGTCGACAGCTGCACGTCGTCGAGCACCACGCCGTGACCCTTGAAGAGCTCTGCCGCGTCGTCGACCCCGAAGAGCAGGTCGCGGCCCTGCAGCTCGGCGGCGGTCCCGTCGAGCAGGAGCTGGGCGACGTTCACGAGCGGGTGCCAGCGGCCTGCGAGCACCAGGTCGAAGTGACCCGGGTTGGACCTCGCGAGCTGGACGATCGCGTCCACCCCCGAGGCCGGTGTGAGCAGGTGGGTGCCGTCCAGCACGAGGGTGGTGCGGATCGGGACAGCCTCCAGCATCTCGGAGAACGCCTCACCGAGTCCCTCGCGAGCCTGGGCCGTGGCTCGCAGGGTGCCGATCGCGTCGGCCGCCTCACGGTGGCCCAGCTCGTTCCAGGCCAGGGCGACGGCGTGCAGCACACCGGTCCAGAGGCTGGTGAACCCGTCGCCGTCGGCCTCCAGCGTCAGCCAGGCGACCGCGCGGCCGTCGTCGCGCACCCGGTGCACGCGCTGGGCCAGCAGCGTGGTCTTGCCCGATCCGGCCGGCCCCGACAGGAGCACGACCGGCGCATCCCACGCGGGGTGCGTCACGAGCTCGGGCCGCCAGACAGTAGCCCCTCCCAGGACCGGTGGACGCACGCGCATCCGCAGGGGGCTTCGGCGCCAGGGCACCCCCCGACGATCTCACACCGCGAGTCCGGGCCGCGTCAGTCGGGCACCTGGCGCAACTCGAGCAGCCGAAGGCCGAGGTCGTCGAGCCTGGCCACCACAGCGAGCACCTCGGCCTGGTCGGCGAACGACCCGTCCAGGCGGGTCCCCGGAGGCTCGGGCACGTAGGTCAACGTGAGGTCGGGGAAGGCGCTCGCCACGAGCTCGGAGGCCTGCCCAGCGATGATGAACTGGTACTGCGCCATGGTGAGCCTCCTGCCTGACCTGCCCACGATGGCTCCCGCTCGCCGTTCCCACATCACCGCCTACGGGTGAGGTGAGGCGCGCCTCACAAGGTCAGGTCACCAGGCCGCTCTGGTAGGCGAAGATCACGGCCTGGACGCGGTCGCGCAGCCCGAGCTTCATGAGCATGCGACCGACGTGGGTCTTCACCGTCGTCTCGGAGACGTACAGCTCGGTGGCGATCTCGCCGTTGCTGAGGCCCCGCGCGACCAGACGGAGCACTTCCAGCTCGCGCGCCGTCAGGGTCGCGGCCTGATCGCCGGCGGCGGGGTCGGTCGCCGCGCGCCGCTCGAGGAACGTCACGATCATCCGGCGCGTGATCGTCGGCGCCAGGAGCGACTCGCCTCCGTGCACAGCCCGGATGCCGGCGACGAGCAGTTCTGGCTGGGAGTCCTTGAGCAGGAATCCGCTCGCGCCCGCCCGCAACGTGTCGTACACGTACTCGTCGAGGTCGAAGGTGGTCAGCACGATCACACGCGTCCGGCAGTCCGGTTCCGAGAGGAGTCGGCGGGTCGCCTCGATGCCGTCGACCCCGGTCATGCGGACATCCATCAGCACCACGTCGGGCGCGATCTCGCGAGCCAGGGATACGGCCTGTTCTCCGTCTGCGGCTTCTCCGACGACCTCCAGGTCCGGCTCGATCTCCAGGATCATGCGGAAGCCGGCGCGGACCAGCGCCTGGTCGTCGGCGATCAGGACGCGGATGTTCGACTCCGTCGCCTTCTCCGTCACGCCTGCTCCAGAGGCAGGCTGGCGAGCAGCTCGAACCCACCGCCCCCGGGTCGGGGCCGAGCCACCAACGACCCGCCGTACACGGCGACCCGCTCGCGACCTCGGCCGACCGCGGTCCCGTCGCGTGGCGCAGGGTGTTCGTCAGACTCTCCTGGACGATCCGGTACGCCGTCAGGTCGAGCCCCGGCGCCAACTCCCGGAACGATCCGCTGACCGACACCGACACCGGTAGGCCCGCCTCGCGGAACTTGTCTGCGAGCCGCTCGATGTGCCCGAGGCCGGGCGGCGGCTCCCGGTCGACCGCCGTCGCCTCGTCCCCGTCGCGGAGCACGGCGACCATGCGCCGCATCTCCGCCAGCGCCTCACGACCCACGCTCTCCACCGTCGCGAGGGCCTCTCGCTCGACCGCCTGCCCGGGCAGCAGCCGACGCCGCACCGCGCCGGCCTGGACGGTCATCACCGAGACGCTGTGCCCGACGACGTCGTGGAGCTCGCGCGCGATGCGGGTCCGCTCCTCGGCCACTGCCCGGGAGGCGCGCTGCTCTCGAGCTGCGCGCCGCTGATCGCCGTACATCCCCGTCACGCGAACGAGCGAGCCGAGGAGCCACGCGATCACGTACGGCCCCATCCACACACCCGCGTCGGCGCGATCGGACCACGAGTCGTTGAGGGGGTCGAAGACCACCCAGGCGAACCAGAGGACGGCGCCGAGGAGCAGGTCGAGCAGCGAACGACGAGGCTCCAGGTATCTCGCGACCGTGTAGACCGCGATCATCGGCGCCAGCGCCACTGCGTTGCCCTCGGGCGCTCCGAATGCGGCGAAGGCGGCCACGTGGACGGTCACCATCGTCACCAAGACGAGGAGGGGCTTGCGCCTGCGGAACACCAGCAGCAGAGCGGTGACGGCATAGAGGGCTGACTGAGCCCACGTGGGACCTTGCTGGTGCGTGGCGCCGATGCCGTGCCAGGCCTCCAGCTGGCCGAGCACGAACACGACGGAGGCCACCGCGATGTCGAAGGACCAGGCGCGACGACTCACGGCCCGAAGGTACTCGTCGCGGTCGGGCCGACGCGTCCTGCTCGAGGAGGACGCGCGGGATCCTCCTGGAGTCCACCGGAGTTCGTGCCGAGGCACGACGCGACGGGCCCCACCCGCTTCCTACCGTCGATGCGGCGACGAACCGATCTCGAGGGCGTCGCCGGCCAACTGCTGGACCACCACCTGGCCCGGCACCCCGTCACTCGCCATGAAGGAGCCTGGCATGCGCATCATCCCCTCGGAGATCTCCCCGACCTCAGCCCGACGGATCAGCCTCATCGCCTGGGCCATGGCGGCCTTCGGGACGATTGCCGGCGAGCTGCACGCGCTCTCGCGGATCGCCGACCACCCGGAGGACCTGGAGCTGCCACTGACGCGAGCCTGGGCGGTGCCCGCGATGGATGCCGTCCAACCGCTGCTGACGTGGGCGGACCCGACGTTCGTCTACTGGACCTACGGCAAGATCTGGCTGCCGATCGTGCTGGCCTTCTCGGCGGCGGCCTGCCTGGTCTTCCAGCGCCGCCAGCCACGTGGTCTGGAGAAGGCCGCCTGGGCGGTCCAGCTGACGGCGTACGGCGTGCTCGCGGTGTCGGTCGCCGGCGACTACTACACGCCGTGGACCGAGGGCAACGCCATGCTGCCCTTGATGTGGGGCTGGGCACTCGCCGCCCACACCGTCGTCCGTGCCGACGCGACCCAGCCAGCGACGACCGGCGCCAGCCCCGAAGCGCCAAGTGAGCCGCGCTCAGGCGATGTGGCTCTGGTCGCTCACGCGCGGGAACGGGGTGGTCGAGAAGATCACCTCGACCGGCACGCCGAAGTACTCCGCGAGGCGCAGCGCGAGGTGCAGGCTCGGGTTGTACTCGCCGCGCTCGAGGTAGCCGATCGTCTGGTAGTGCACGCCCATGGCGTCAGCGAGGGCGCGGCGGCTCACGCCCTGCTCGTTGCGCAGCAGCGCGATGCGGTTGTGCACCGAGTCGGCGTGCGGGCTCATCGCACCCATTGGACGGCCGCGTCGCGGGCAGCCTGGACCTGCGAGCCGGTCTGTCGGCGGGCCATGCGACGCAGGATCCGCGGGGTGACCAGCGCTCCGACCACCGCCCACGCGCCCAGGACCAGGACGGTCTCGGCGGTGCGCCAGGAGCCACCGATCTCCAGGGCTGCCGCGGCGTCGGGCAGGAAGGCGGATCGCATGCCGAGTGCGAGCCAGTACATCGGGAACACCTGGGCCACCACCTGGACCCAGCCCCACAGCTGCTGGACCGGATAGAAGATGCCGGAGATCCCGGCCAGCACCATGACCGGCAGCATGCCCCACATGCCCACCTTCTGGACCCCGGGCACCAGCGCCCCGATCACCATGCCGATAGGCAGCGCCGCGAGCATGCCCAGCACCAGCACCCAGGCGACGGTCCACCACCCGCTCGGATCGGCCATCAGCCCGTCGAACAGCAGGAAGCTCGGCACCAGGATGACCACCATCTGCGGCATCAGGCTCATGCTCTGGAACAACAGCTGTCCGGTGAAGTACCCCACCAGCCCGTTCGGCACCGCCTTCGCACGGAGCAGGGTGCCGTCCTCCTTCTCCATGGCCAGTGCGTACGCCGGGCCGACGACGACGCCGAAGGCGATGAGGGCGCCGAGGATGCTGGGCAGCGCCACCGAGGGCAGGAGCAGATCCGTCCCCTCCACCGGGGTGTCGCGTCGGATCCACAGGTAGCCCACCACGAGGGCGGCCGTGAACAGGTAGAACCACTGGTCCTGGGTGCTGCGGACACTCTGCACGAACTCCGTCCGGCCCCGCTGCAGACCGAGTCGGACGGCGTACAGGTGCGCGTTCACCGGGCCACCTCCGCGAAGGTCTGCGCAGCCGCGTCGGGACGGCCTGCCTCGTGTTGCTGGACCAGAGCCATGTAGGCGTCCTCGAGGCTGGCGCGGCGGACCTCCAGGTCCTCGATGTCCTCGCCGTACTGGGCGAACAGCTCACGAACGAACCCGGTCGCATCGGCCGTCGCGTGCACGAAACGCTCTCCCGCCCGCGTCCACTTCACCTCCGCCTCGCCGGCAACCCGGAGCGCCAGCCCCTCAGCGCTGTCGTCGGCGACGATCCGGCCGCCGGCCAAGATGAGCACTCGGTCGGCCAGCTTCTCGGCCTCGTCCAGGTCGTGCGTGGTGAGCAGGATCGTCGTCTGCTCCAGGTCGGAGAGCCGGTGGACGAGAGTGTGGAAGTCGCGACGGGCCTGCGGATCGAAGCCGGCGGTCGGCTCGTCGAGGAACAACAGCTCCGGACGCCCGACGATGCCGACGGCGACATCGAGACGGCGCCGCTGACCACCGGACAGCGTGGCGATCTTGCGATCCGCCAGGTCGGTCAGTCCGACCAGGTCGAGCAGCTCGTCGACGTCCCACGGCCGGGGCCGATCCGGGGTGGAGTACGGCGCGTAGTAGCCCCCGAGCTGCGCGAGCAGCCGCCGGGGTGACCACCGCGGGTGGTCTCGCCATGATTGGAGGACCACGCCGGTGCGCGCCCGCCAACCCTCGGAGGCTCGAGCCGGATCCTCCTCGAGGACGGTGACGTCGCCGGTCGACCGGATCCGGAAGCCCTCCAGGATCTCGATCGTGGTCGTCTTCCCGGCACCGTTGGGGCCTAGCAGGCAGAGCACCTCGCCGGCGTGGATGTCGAAGTCCACGCCGGTCAGCACGTCAGCCTCGCCGTACCGCATCCGCAGGTCGCGCACCGCGACCACCACTGGTGCATCGGATCCAGATCTGGGCACGCCGAGATTGTAGTAGGAGTGCTATATCAACAGCAATGCTGTGATACGGGACCAACCACGGAATCGCACCACCTCTCGATGTAGCGACGACCGCCGTTGGTGACTCGGGCCGCGACTTCGCAGACGGCCGAAGGCCGACTCATCCGCTCGGGATAGTAGGGGTAGGTGCAGTGCTGGAGGCACTCACTCATCGACTGTCGCGGCGGCGGACGGCCTCGTCACGGCCGCAGGCAACGCGACGGAGGTCCCGCTTGACCGCATCTGACATCTGATATAAAAAAGGTCAGTAGGAAGTGAGGCGGTATGGATGAGGCGGGTCGCGGTCGTGACCGGCGGCGCTCACGGGATCGGTGAAGCGATCTGCGTCGCGCTTGCCGATGACGACTTCCACGTCGTGGTCACCGATGTGAGCCCCGACGGAGAGTCCGTCGCGGCGGCCATCAACGCGTGTGGCCGGACCTCCACCTTCGAACCCTTGGACGTCGCCGACCCGGCGGCGGTGGCGGAGCTGGTCGAGGGCGTCATGGCCCACCACGGCCGTCTCGACGCCTGGGTCAACAACGCGGGGGTGAGCCGGGCACTGGATCTGTTCGATGTCGACGAGCAGGCGTGGGACGAGATCTTTGCCGTCAACGCGAGAGGCACGTTCTTCGCGCTGCGAGCGGCGGCGCGCGCCATGGTCCAGCAAGGGTTCGGGCGGATCGTGAACATCAGCTCCGTAGCGGCCAAGGGGTGGGGCGGCGCGTCTAACCCGGCGTACGCCGCTTCGAAGGCGGCGGTCCTGAACCTGACGCGGATGGCCTCCCAGCGGCTCGCACCACACGGCATCACGGTGAATGCCGTCTGCCCGGGAGTCACCGACACAGAGTTGATGCGCAACGTGATGGCCCAGCGTTCGGAGAGTCGACGCCTTCCCCTCGAGGAGACGCTCGCCGCCGTTGAGCGCAGCATCCCGACCCACCGCATCAACTCCCCGGCGGACATCGCCGCCGCGGTGTCTTTCCTCGTCTCGGACGCGGCCCGCAACATCACCGGTCAGTCTGTCAACGTCGACGGCGGACGAGTCTTCGACTGAGCCAACAACACAAGGAAATGAGGCGTCACCCAGATGAGCTGGTTCGTGCACCACGTCAACCTCATGACGTTCGATCTCGACAAGTCCATCGCGTTCTTCGACCAGGTGTTCGGCATGGAGAACGTCGAGCCGCCGTACGGGGAGCACTACACCTACCGCCGCCGGGTGGGATGGTTCGACAACGGTCCGGGGACGACGCAGGTCCACCTTTCGCCGCCGGACCCGAACTTCGCTGCGAAGCATGGCATCCACGTCAACCCGACGATCGGCGGACACGTCGCCATCCAGGTCGATGACATCCACCGCGCCAAGGCCCAACTCGACGCGTTGGGCATCTACGCATCGCCGCCCCAGCCGTTCGCGGTCGAGGGGCATCTGCAGATGTACTCGCTGGATCCGGCCGGCAATGGCATCGAGATCATCCAGGCCACCTGACGTCCCATGTCTGCCTCGATCGAGCCGAGTGCTCCTCCGGAGTTCCACCTGGACTTCGGCGACCCTGCCTTCGTCCGGGACCCGTGGCCGATCCTGGCCGCCATGCAGGCCACCGCGCCGGTGGTCCTCAACACCGGGAGACCGGATATCTACCTGGCCACGGGGTTCGCGGCTTGCCAGCGCGTGCTCGGCCGGGTCAACGACTTCCACTCCCTGCCGGAGTACCTGACCGACCTGTTCGGCGGGGTGGTCTTCGAGGCGATCGACTCTCCTGAGCACGACCTGATCCGGGGTGTCTGGGCCGACCAGTTCCGCCGAGAGGATCTCGACCGCGACCAAGGCCAGGTGGTAGCCGACGTCGTGGAGAGAGCGATCTCGCACTATCTGGAGCGCGTCCGGTCCGGTGAACGCGTGGACGCGGTCTCCGAGTTGACTTTCGAGATCCCGGGACTCGTGATGGCGGAGATGCTCGGGCTGGGGGGCGACGAGGCGAGGGAACTGATCCGGTCAGCCCGGGGGATGGCCAAGCTCCATGCCGGTCTCGTCACCGAAGGCAGCGAGGGCGAGCGCCTCGTGAGCCAGGCGCGTGAGTCGACAGCTCGCCTGAACCAGTTGATGGACGAGGAGATCGAACGTCGCCGCATCCAGCCCGGCGACGACCTGATCAGCCGGATGGTGACGTCGGACGTCGCGGCGACCATGAGCAAACGTGACCTGGTGGCGACCTGCAGCCAGCTGGTGTTTGCGGGAAGTGAGACCAGCGCGAAGTTGATGGCCCACGCGCTTGTTGTCTTAGCCGGTCACCCCGACCAGCGACGCCTAGTGCGCGATGACCGGACGCTCCTCGATCCGGCCATCGAGGAGCTGATTCGCTACATCGGCCCCGTGCAGGCCGGGCCGGCTCGTGAGGTCGCCGCGTCGGGCGCCACGCTCGACGGTCTGGCCCTCCAGCCCGGGACAAAGATCATGCCGTTGATGGCCGCAGCGAACCGTGACCCCGGGCGGTGGGAGAGTCCCGACGAGTTCTGCGTGACCCGTCCACGCCAACGGCACCTCGGATTCGGGTTCGGCATGCACAGCTGTCTAGGCCAGAACCTGGCTCGGCTCGAGGTCGTATCGTTCCTCAGCACCCTGCTCGACCGCGCCCCTGAGTGGGCCCTCGATGGTCCGGTCGATTATGGCGTCGACTTCACAGTCCGTGGCCCACAGCAGATCTTCCTCACCTCGATCTGAGCTCAGCCCGGTCCGCCGATATCAACCAGCCACCCGAGGAGGAGAACCCATGCACATCGAGATCGACGAGGACAAGTGCATCGCCAGCGGCGCCTGCGTGCTCGCGGCACCCCAGCACTTCGACCAGGACGACGACGGCATTGTGGTCTTGCTGCGTGACCTGGACGAGGGAGCAAGCGACGTGCCCACCGAGGTCTCGGAAGCGGTGCGGGCATGTCCGGCCGCTGTGCTGTCCATCCGGCAGTGAGCACCGGGGCGATGAAGGCCATCGTGTGCCCGGCCTGCGGTGGCCTTGTCGAGGCGGCCGAAGCGACGGTCGTCATGGAGCTCGCTCGGGAGCATTGCGTCGTCGCCCATGGCTATGCGATCCCTGATGAGCACCTGGCGGCGTCCATTGAGGAGCTCGACGGGTGAGCGTGAGTTCGGTCGTGATCGTGGGCGCTGGCGTGGCTGGAGTGTCTGCGGCGGAAGGCCTGCGACGCCGGGGCTACACCGGAAGGCTGACGCTGATCGGCGCCGAGAGGCATCCGCCGTACGATCGGCCGCCGCTGTCCAAGCATGTGCTCGATGGGTCGTGGGCGCCTGAGCGGGCGACGTTGTTCACCGACGCGCGTTTTGCCGCTCTCGGTGCACGCTTCCTCAGCGGCCACCGTGCCGTCGGGGTGGACGACACGGCGCGGACGGTGCTCACCTCCACCGGCGGTACCGAGCCGTACGACGCGCTCGTGGTGGCCACGGGGCTCCGCGCCCGCACGATCGGTGAGGGCGGGCACTCGAACGTGCTGACGCTGCGTACCCTGGCCGACTCGCGTCGTCTTGGCGGGTTCCTCGTGCCTTCGGCCCGACTCCTCGTGGTGGGCGGAGGGTTCCTCGGCCTCGAGGCGGCCGCGACCGCCGCATCGCTTGGTTGCCGCGTGACGGTGGTTGAGCCGTTCCCAGAGTCTCTCGCGCACAAGATC
Source organism: uncultured Nocardioides sp. (assembly GCA_964542635.1). Taxonomy (GTDB): domain Bacteria; phylum Actinomycetota; class Actinomycetes; order Propionibacteriales; family Nocardioidaceae; genus Nocardioides. The sequence goes on from CAZIVD010000010.1 coordinate 37,309, forward strand.
GGGGCCATCGCGGCCACGAGGCTCGCGGCACTGCACCGAGAGCGCGGAGTGCGTATCGTCGGCGGGCAGCACGTCGCGGAGTTCGAGACCGAGCCGGACGGACGTGTGAGCGTCGCGCGCCTGTCCGGTGGCGGCGAAGTCAAGGTCGACGTCGTGCTCGCCGCGGTGGGGGCGACTCCCGAGCTGGACTGGCTGGCGGGTACGTCGCTTCTCGTCGAGGATGGTCTGGTCTGCGACGAATACTGTCGCGCTGGCGCGGGGGTCTGGGCGGCCGGTGACGTTGCGCGCTGGCTGCACCCCGCCCTGGGTGAGCATCTCCGACTCGAGCATCGGCAGTGTGCATGGGACCAGGGTGATGCAGTAGCGGCCGACATCATGGGCGAAGGCTCGCCCTACTCCCCGGTTCCGTTCTATTGGACCGAGCAGTTCGGCGTCCGTGTCCAGGTTGCCGGCTTCCTGCGGCCCGGGCTCGTCAGCCAGGTGGTGGAGGAGGACCACGCCCGGGGTGCCTTCGTCGACCTGCAGATGGCTGGTGCGGCGCTGGAGGGGGTCGTGGGATGGAACGCGCCGCGCGCCTTCCGCAGCTACCGCTCGGATCTCCTCGCTGTTGCACGGGCGTCATCGGCCTGAAACCGCCCATTGACCGTTTCGGATCCCTGATATACGATATGTGACACATAGCACGCGAGGACGAACATGACGTCAGAACCCGACATCGAGCGCCGTGTTCGGCGGATCGAGGACGAAATGAGCATCAGGTCCTTGGTCGGTCGATACGCCATCGCCATCGACGATCGCGACATCGACTCGGTCGTCGCAAGCTTCGCCGAAGACGGCGAGCTGGTCCGCGGTGAGGTTCACGCCGTCGGCCACCAGGCCTTGCGCACGTCGTATGAGGAGGTGCGCCGCGTCAACCGACTCTCCATCCACTCCCACCATCACCACCTCATCGACTGGGAGGACGACGACCACGCCCGGGGCCTGGTTGCCGGGCACTCCGAGGTGGTGACCGGGCAGGTGTCGCTCCAGAACGCCTTCCGCTACCACGACCGGTATGTCCGTACGCCAACGGGTTGGAAGCTGGCCCGGCGTGAAGTGGTCTTCATGTACGTCGCCCCTCGGCAGGACCCAGCGCTGACCGGAGACCTCGAACGCCTCCGGTGGCCTGGTCGGCCACCCGCTGTCGCGGAGTACCCGGAGACGCTGCCCACCTGGACTGATGAGGTGGCTGTCCGATGACCGCGCCGCTCCAGCCTTTCGAGGGGTGCCGATGCTGACAGGAGAGGGGATCAGCGTGCGCTACCGCAACGGCGCGTTCGGAGTCCTCAACTCTTCTGTGAAGGTAGAGCCCAACGCTGTGGTGGCGATGCTCGGCGCCAACGGCGCTGGCAAGACAACCACCGTGCGGGCGCTCACGGGCTTCCTCCGGACAGAGGGCGCCAGGATCGTCTCCGGGACGGTGACGCTCGATGGCGTCCCGATGACGAACAAGGAAGCGCACACCTTCGCGCACAGGGGTGTCGCGTTCATCCCCGAGCGGCGCAAGATCTTTGCCAACCTCACCGTCCGCGAGAACCTTGAGACCCACGACCCGAGGTCGTCGAGGGCCAAGCGCACCGAAGCACTCGACCGGGTCACGGCCTTGTTCCCCATGCTCGCGGAACGAAGGAATGAGCAGGCCGGCAGGCTCAGCGGTGGTCAGCAGCAGATGCTGGCCATCGGTCGTGCGCTCATGCGCGATCCCAAGTACCTCGTCATCGACGAGATGACGCTTGGACTGCACGCGAGCCTCCGGCCCATGCTGTTCGAGAAAGCAGCGGAGATCGCGGCAACCGGCACGGGCGTGCTGCTCGTGGACGAGAGCGTCAACTTCGCGCTCGAGGTGGCGAAGTACGTCTATGTGATGAACAACGGCGAGCTGGTCAGCGAAGGCCCGCCGGAGGTCTACCGCGACTCTGATCTGCTCACCGCCGGATACCTCGGACTCGCCGATGGCTGACGGGACTGTGGCCGTGCCGAGTGCGGGCCAGCGAACCCCGGCCCTCGTCGTCCGCGGCCTGGAGGTCGAGTTCGGCGGCGTGCACGCCCTACGTGACGTGAGTCTCGAGGTCGAGCCCGGCAGCGTGGTCGCGCTGATCGGTCCCAACGGCGCGGGCAAGACAACGTTGCTCAACGCCGTGTCGGGACTCGTCGACTACCGAGCCACCGAGGTGAGCCTGCACGGCGAGCAGTTGGAGAAGGTCGCGTGGCGACGGACGCGCCGCGGCCTCCACCGCAGCTTCCAGCATCCGCAGCTGATCGAGACCCAGAACGTCGTGGAGAACCTCCTTGCTGGTGGCTACGTCGCGCCGGAGTACACGCCGCTCGACCAACTGATGAACACTCGCCGCTACCGCCGGTCCGAGGCCCGGCGCACCGAACGAGTGCGCGAGCTGCTCTCCGAGGTCGGCCTCGTCGACCTCATGCTGGCGCCGATCTCGGAGCTGCCGTACGGACACCGCAAACTTGTCGACATCCTCCGGGCACTGGTTGTCCCGCCGCGAGTGCTCCTGCTCGACGAGCCGAGCTCCGGCCTGGACTCGGGCGAGCGCCGCATGGTCGGTGAGGTGCTGCGCAGCGAGCGGCTCATCGGTGGGGCGGCGATCCTGCTCGTCGAGCACCACATGGACCTGGTGCGTGCCGTCGCGGATCGGGTCGTGGCCCTACAGGCCGGACAGGTGCTGATGGCGGGCACTCCCGACGAAGTCCTCAACTCCGACGCGCTGCGCGCGTCCTTCACTGGTTGAAGTGGCAGACGACGTGGCAACGCCGGAGCGGGCGACAGGGAAGAGGGTGCGCTGATGGACGTCTCACGCCTCGTGGTGATGGTGGTCGAGTGGTTGACGCTGGGCAGCACCTTCGCCCTGGTCGGGCTGGGGTTGGTGCTGGCATTCCGGGCGACCGACGTCTTCAACTTCGCTCACGGCCAGTTCATGGTGCTTCCGGCATTCATTGTTGGCAGCGCGCAGGCGTCGGGTGGCCCCTTCCTCCGTGCAGCGCTCCTCGGCATTCTCGTTGTCGGGGTTATCGCTGCGCTCTTCCACTGGTTCGTGCTGCGCAAAACGGTGGGTCTCCCGTACTTCATGCCGATCATCGCGACCCTCGGCCTCGCCACGATCATCGACGGCGCCATGGCCTTGCAGTTCGGCTCCGAGGAGTTCGTCATCACGATCCCCGGGGTGCCGATGGGCTACGTCGAGATCGGTGGAGCGCGCATCTCCGAACGTGCGGTCGTCTTGTCGCTCGGAGCACTTGCGCTGGCAGTCGCGGTCGCGTTGACGCTGTCGCGGACGCACTTGGGGCGCAAGCTCAGGGCTGCGGGTCAAGACCCAGTCTTGGCCAGCCAGAGCGGGATCAACGTACACCGCGTGTATGCCGGCACCTGGTTCGTCGCGGCCGCGTTGGCAGCCGTAGCAGGCATCGTCTACGGCTCGACGACCGTGGTGAACGCCTCGATGCTGAGCCTGGCCCTGATGGCCTTCCCAGCGATCATCATCGGCGGCCTCGACAGCATCTGGGGTGCCATCGCGGGCGGCATGCTGGTCGGCCTGATCCAAGCCGTCACCGTCACCTTCTGGGACGGCTCGGTCGTCAACCTGGTCACCTACTCATGCCTTCTCGTGGTCCTTCTGTGCTTGCCGCAAGGGCTGTTCGGCACCCGAACCGTGGCGAGGGTTTGATGAGCATCGACGTGGTGAGCAACAGCAACGTGGCCGCCATTGGTGAACCGGAGCGGGGGAAGCGCTCTTGGACCGCGTTCTTCCGGACGCTGCCGGGCGGGATGCTGGTGCTCCTGGCCATGTGTGGCTTGGCTGCAGGGAACCTGTCGTCGTTCAACATGTTCATCTTCAACAGCGCACTGCTCGCCATCATCGGCGCGGCGTCGTTGAACCTCCTGATGGGCACCGCGGGGCAGGTGTCGATCGGCAACGCAGCGTTCCTGGCGGCGGGCGCATTCTCCACGGTGTTCTTCACCCGTGCGGGAATCCCGATGCCGTTCGACGTGCTGGCCGCCGGACTGGTCTGTGCCGCCCTCGGGTTCCTCGTGGGTCTCCCGGCCCTGCGGTTGCGCGGCCACTACCTCGCACTGTCGACGCTCGCCGCGCACTTCATCGTGCTCTACCTCGCCCTGCGCTACCAGTCGGCAGAAGCGGGTTCAGGCGGGTTCTTCTTGGAACCGCTCTTTCCCGGTGCCAGCCAGTTGGAGTCCCAGTGGTACTGGATGATCGTCATCGCGGCGGCCGTGCTCCCGACGATCTGGATCGTCGGCCGGCTGATGCGCGGTCAGTCAGGCCGGGCCATGCGGATCATCAGGGACCAGGAGTCCATCGCGGGTCCCTTGGGTATCCCAGCCGTTCGCTACAAGCTCGGCATCTTCACAGCCACATCGGCCCTGATCGGTGTCCAGGGCGGCCTGACCGCGCATTTCACGAGTTCCGTGTCGACCGACCCGTTCACGTTCCTCTTGGCCGTGCAGTACATCGCGATGACGCTTATCGGTGGGCGAGACTCGATCCTGGGCTCCGTGATCGGCGCCGGCATCGTCGTCACTCTCCCGTACCTCACTCCCGAGTTGCTCGCGCCGTTCCTGTCGGACGCCACGGCGACCTCGATCGCTGCGCCGGTCAGTTCGATCGTCTACGGCTCTTTCATCATCTACTTCGTCACCCGTTCGCCCGATGGAGTCGTCGGATGGCTGCGCAAGGCGCGCCTACGGGTTGGGCGACTCTCCAGATCGAACCGCGTCAAGTCAGGCGGGGGCTCGAAGGTCACAGGCTCGGAACAGCGGTAGCCGACCCATCAACCAGGCGGTGGGTCATCGTCCGTGAGCGGTCTCGCTCCAGGCAGAAGGGAACAGCAGTGCACACCAGGAGTACCATTCGCAGGCAGTTCGGCCTAGCCGCCAGCCTGCTCGCCCTCGCCGTCGCAAGCGCCGCCTGTCAACAGGAAGCCGAAGGGGGTTCTGGCGGAGGCGGCGACGACGGCACGTACCGGGTCGTCGTGATTGCGGACCAGACCGGCGACTTCGCCGCCCCGTCCTCCGCATACGCCGCCGGAGCGCAGACCTTCCTGAAGACCGAGGGCTACACCTCCGCGGGAGGTCATGACGTAGAGGTCGTCGACGTGCTCGACAGCCAAAGCACGCCGCAAGGAACGCAGGCTCGGTTCCGGCAAGCTCGCGACATGAATCCGGACGGCATCTTGTCCTTCCAGATCAGCACCTCGCTTGCCGCGTCCCTTCCGGTCATGCAGGACGCGGAGATTCCCGTGATCTCAGCCAGCTACTCGCCGGACCTGATGTATCCCGAGCCCCAGCCGTGGTTCTTCGCCACAGGCGGCACTGAGTCGGACCAGGTGACCGCCATCCTCAACGTCGTGGCCCGCAACCTCGGCGGCTCGATCGAGGGCAAGAAGCTCGCGCTGGCGTCGGCCAAGACGGCAGCCTTCGACGCCTGGACAACGTACTTCGAGGAACGAGCCGAGACCGACGGATTCGAGATCGTCGCCCTCGAACGCAACGACCTCACCATCGCGTCGTACGGTGGCCAGGCGGCCAAGATCGTCGACGCCAAGCCCGACGCGGTCGTCGCGTTCCAGGTGGGCGCATTCCCCGTCGTAGTGAACGGTCTCAACGGAGCCGGGTTCACCGGACCGATCGTCGGCAACACAGCCGGCGCCCAGCCGGCGACACTTGAGGCGATCGCGGCAGACAACTTCAGCGCCGTTACCGATGTCAAGGCCGCCACTCCGGACTCCAGTGTTGCGCAAGTGGCCGACGAGCTGGGCTTTTCCGAGCACGTGGCGAATCCCTACTTCGCCGCTGGCTACGTCAACGCCTTCGTGCTGTGGTCCGCGATGGACAAGTGCGGTGAAACCAAGTGCTCGCCCTCCGAGTTGATCGACCAGATCAACACCATGGGCCCGGTCATGGTGCCCAACGACATGGCGTACGGCCCGCAGGAGTTCACCGTGGAGCAGCACAGCGGTCTGCAAATGATGGGCGTGATGATGTGGGACACGGCTGCCGGGGCTCCCGCCAGCGCTGGCGACCCGGTGCCCACCAAGCAGTAGTCCGGTCCACACGGTGCGCTGGCTCGGGCCAGCCCACCTTCACGGGAGGAAAGTGGAATCAGTGAAGCTCGCGGGAGCCTCGGTCGTGGTGACCGGGGGCGCCAGTGGGATCGGCCTGGCCGTCGCCCGGCGCTGTCTCGAACGCGGTGCAATCGTGACGATCGCGGGTCGTCGCGAGCACGTCCTGCGCGAACGAGCCGACGAACTCGGCTCCGCCTGCCGTGCCGTGCGCGCCGATGTAGGCGTCGCCCAGGACCGCATGACACTGCTGGCGGCAGCCCGCGAGCATGGCGGCGGGGTGGGGGCCGTCGTGCACTGCGCGGGAGACCTCGTCAGTGGCCCGTTCACGCAGTTGACCCAAGAAGTCCTCGTCGGACAGTTGGCCAACAACCTGGTGGGGCCACTCATGCTGACCTCCGAGTTGGTGCCCGATCTCGCACGAGCACGGGGATCGGTGGTCTTCGTAAGCTCAGCGCACGCTGCGCGGGCGTTCGCCGGCTCGACGGCGTACTCCGCGTCCAAGGGCGCCCTTGAGACGGTGACCCGCAGTCTCGCCGTGGAGCTGGGGACCCTGGGCGTGCGGGTGAACTGTCTGCGCCCTGGCGGGGTCGCGACCGAGATCCTGTCCCGGTCTGGACTCAACGATGCCGAGGTGGAGAAGCGGCTGGCAGCGTTGGTCGACCTCCAAGCCTTGCCGGCGCCTGGGAAGACCGACGACCTGGCGGATGCCGCCGAGTACCTGTTGACCTCCGAATGGACGACCGGAACGGTGCTGACGGTCGACGGCGGTCTGACCCTCGGTGCCTTCGGCCTCGCGGGAAGGAGTTGAGATGGCATTGACAAGGATCGAACTCGAGGACGCCGTGCGCGAACACATCGGCGCCGAGGCCAGCCAGGATCTGCACGCGCTCGACGAGACGCTCACCCCGGGGGTCGTGTACGACATCATGACGCCCTTGCTGTCCGGCGACCCAGAGCCCTACGGGCACTTCGTGGGCGCTGAGACCTATCTGCAGATGTGGCGTGACCTTTACGAGGTCTTCGCGTCCTACGACATCGACCTGCTGGACGTCGTCGGGGACGAGGCCGGGCAGCGCGCCTGGCTCCAGGTCCACGTCACAGCCGTGCCCAAGCTGGACTGGCACGGTGTCCCTGCGCATCAGCCCGTCGAGTGGTGGGCGGCCGCCGTCTGTGAGTTCGCCCCTTCGGGGCGAATGACCCGCGAGCTCGTCTTCGGTTCGCTGCCCCCCACGTTGCGGGCTCTCGAGCGGATCCGAGATCGCGCTTCCGGAGGTGCCGGTTGACGGACACACGGACCCGCATCGACGCTCGGCCACGACTGCGCTCGACCGGCGGCCACGCTGTCGTGGTGGGCTCGCGCTGCGTGCTCTGCGCGCTACCGACTGCCGAGCGGCTCCCGGGCTGCCCGCGCTGCGGCGGCGTGATCGAGCCCGAGGAGTTCGGGCCGGGCGGCACCGTGTGGTCGTGGACCACGGTCCACCTTGCTGTCGGCGGCCGGGAGCCGGGGCACACCCTGGCCTACCTCGACCTCGACGACGGCCCACGGATCCTCGTGCTGCTGAACGAACAAGCCGCTGTCGGCAGGCGCGCTGTGATCACCCACACGGATCTCAACGGCGACATCGTTGCGCACGCGGAGGAGGCGCCATGACAGTGGCTGTGCTGGGCGTCGGTTCCAGTGCCTTCGGCCGGCAGCCGAACACGTCGGGCGAGGAGTTGGCCTGGACCGCTGTCGCTGAGGCCTTGCAGGATGCAGGCTCCGGACACATCGACTCGGTGTACGTAGGCTCGGTGTACGGCAGCATGGGTGTGGCCCAGAGGGCGCTGCGGCCCTTCGGTCTCGATGGTGTGCCGATCATCCGGGTCGAGAACGCCTGCGCGAGTGGCACCACTGCCGTGCATGAGGGGATCTCTGCGCTGGAATCCGGGCGCGCGGGCCGCGTGCTTGCCTTGGGACTCGACCACATGACGTCACTGTTCAACGGACCGCTGCCCACCGAGGAGAACGATCCCCACGGCCGGGCCGGACTGGTTCTGCCTGCCTTGTACGCGATGACGGCGACCCGCTACCTCGAGCGAGGCCTGGTGACGGAGGACCAGCTCGTGGCGGTAGCGGTCAAGAACCGCACCAACGCGACGCTGAACCCGCGGGCACTGGCCGACAGAGCGGTCACCGCCGACGAGGTGCGCTCATCCCGGATGATCGCCACGCCGTTCACCCGGTTGCAGTGCTCGGGCGTCGCCGACGGTGCGGCGGCCGTGGTGCTCGGGAGTTCAGATGGGGGAGCAGACCACGTGAAGGTGCTCGCGTCGCACCTGATCTCGGGGGGCCACTGGGGCAGCGAATCCCCTCACCCATGGGGGTTCCAGATCGTGCGGGACTGCGCCCGTGTGGTCTATGAGCGTGCTGGGCTCGGCCCGAGCGACATCGACGTCGTTGAGTGCCACGACGCATTCACGATCGGTGAGATCGAGACCCTGGAAGCGCTCGGCTTCGCCGACGTGGGCTCAGGGGGCGAACTGACTGCGAGCGGCGAGACTGCGATCGATGGGAAGCGGCCGACCAACCCGTCGGGCGGTCTCATCGGCCGCGGGCACCCGCTCGGCGCCACGGGTGTGGCCCAGGTGGTCGAGGTCGTGGAGCAGCTCCGCAGGACGGCCGAGGGGCGTCAGGTGCTTGACCCTCAGGTCGGATTGGTCGAGACGATGGGCGGGGGAGTGAGCGGGCTGGACGGAAACGCCTGCGTGGTGATGGTGATGTCGCGATGAATCCGTCCCTGCCCGGCTTCAACATCGCCGGACTGCTCACAAGGTCCGCACGGCAGACGCCGGACGCGCCCGCCCTCATCCATGGGGACGAGACGCTGTCGTACGCCGCGCTCGCGGAGAGGGTTTCCCGCCTTGCCGGCGGGCTGCGCTCGCTCGGCCTGACGCCCGGAGACCGAGTCGGCATCGTGCAACGCAACGGTCCCCGACTTGTCGAGTCCTTGCTCGCCGCCTTGCACGGCGGGTTTGTCGCGGTCCCGATCAACGCCAGATCCACGCCCTACGAGCTGAAAGACATCGCCTCGGACTCGATGCCGCGGGTCTGGCTGCATGGCCCCGAGTACGTCGAGCACATCGACGGCCTCGACGCCATCCGGGTCGGGGTGGGGCATCGGGAGGGTGAGCACGAGTTCGATCAGCTCCTCGTGCGGTCGACCGCCGCAGCGGCGGCGGAGGTCGCCGCAGACGACCCGGCCTGGCTGTTCTACACCTCCGGCACCACTGGGCGGATGAAGGGTGCGACACTCACCCACCGCAATCTGTTGTCGATGACGCAGTCGTTCCTCAGCGACATTCGGGACTACGGTCCGGGCGCCGGCGTCGTGCACGCAGCGCCCTTGACTCACGGGTCGGGTCTCTACGCCCTGCCGCCCCTTGCCCGCGGCGTTCGGCAGGTGATCACGACGTCGGCGAGCTTCGACCCTGATGAGCTGCTCGATGCGATCGAGCGCCACCGGCTGAGCGGCGTCGCCTTCTTGGCGCCGACCATGCTGAACCGCGTCGCGGAGTCGCAGCGGGAGCGCCCTCGAGACATCGGAACACTGCTGGACATCGTCTACGGCGGCGCGCCGATGTACCGCGACGACATCGAGCGTGCACTCGACGTTCTGGGTGGGGTGCTCACCCAGATCTACGGCCAGGCCGAAGCACCGGTGACGATATCCAGGCTGACGGCAGCCGAGCACGTCCGGGCACTGGAATCGGATCCTGATCTCCTGGTGTCCGCAGGCAGGCCCTACACCGTCGTCGATGTCCGCGTCGACGATGGTTCCGGCCAGCCTGTTGCTGACGGCATCGGCGAGATCGTGGTCCGCGGCGATGTCGTGATGAAGGGCTACTGGGAGAACCCCGAGGCGACTGCAACCGCCTTCGCCGGCGGGTGGTTGCACACCGGCGACGTCGGTCGTGTCGACGAGCGCGGCTACGTGTTCATGATGGACCGCAACAAGGACGTGATCATCAGCGGTGGGGCGAACATCTACCCGCGCGAGGTCGAAGAGGTCCTGCTGCTGCATCCCGCGGTCCGCGAGGCCGCTGTTGTCGGGGCCCCGGACGCCGAATGGGGGGAGCGCGTGGTTGCCGTCCTGTCCCTGACTCCAGATGCGGAACGTGATGGCGTCGACTTCGACGACTTGACGACTCAGATCGTCAGCCACTGCCGCGAGAAGCTCAGCGGCTACAAGATCCCTCGGCAGATCGAGCTTTCCAGCGACCTGCCGAAGAGTGCGTACGGGAAGGTCTTGAAACGTGAGATCCGCGAGAGCTACTGGAGGGGTCATGACCGCCGCATCTGAACGTGGGGTGCGCGCACCGAGCCTCGACAGCTACCGTTCTGAGCGCGACTCCGTGACCCACCCCGTTCCGGCCGACTACCGGATTCCCTGGGCGGCGTGCGACCGCTGGGCAGCTGATCCTGGTCGGCGTGCACTGCTCGACCTGAACAGCTCGCAACCGCGGTGGTGGACCTTCTCCGAGGTGGCCGATGCCTCGCGGCGGCTGGCGAACGGATTGCGCGTCCTCGGCGTCGGACCCGGCGACCGGGTCGGCATCCTGCTCCCCCAGGGTGTGCAAGCAGCAGTGACCCACCTCGCCGTCTATCGGCTCGGGGCCATTGCACTCCCGCTGAGCACCATGCACGGACCCGCCGCGATCGGAGACCGGGTCGGTGACAGCGAGACACGCGTGGTCGTCTCGGACGTCGAACGCTGGGAGCGGCTGAAGGGCGAGAACGGTTCCGCTGTTCGCTGGGTTGTCTCCGACCCACAAGGTCTCGCCACCAACGGCGGGTGGACCTCGTTCGAGGACCTGGTCACGCACTCCTCCGCCGATCTGGTCGAGCACCCGTCCGGCGCCGAGACGCCCTGCGTGATCGTCTACACGTCTGGAACCACCGGTCCTCCGAAGGGTGTCGTCCATGCACAGCGAGTGGTGGCCGCGCACGCGCCCGCGATCCACATGGCTCACGACGGGTTCCCGCAAGCGGGTGACCTACTGTGGAGCCCGGCTGACTGGGCGTGGGCCGGGGGGCTTGTCGACTGTCTGCTCTCCGCGTGGCACGCCGGGATCCCGATCGTCGCCTGGCGGGCCCGCAGGTTCGACCCCCACCACGTGGTCGAGATGCTCGAGACCCATCAGGTGCGCAACACCTTCCTCCCGGCCACAGCGCTGCGTCTGCTGATGCACGCAGACATCGACCTGCGGTCCAGGGTCAGTCTTCGCAGCCTGATGACTGGCGGCGAGCCCGTGGGCGCCGGGCTCGTCGAATGGTCGCGCCAGGAACTCGGCCTGGTCCCCAACGAAGTCTACGGCCAGACAGAGGCATCGATGATCGTCGGCAACTCCCAGAAGTTCCTGCCGGTGCGGCCTGGGTCCTCCGGAGTCGCCTACCCCGGCGCCACGATCGGCGTCCTGCAGGCCGATGGCGACGTCGCGCCGACCGGCAACGGAGAAGTGGTGGTCCGCGCCGACAGCCCCGCGGTGATGCTCGGCTACTGGCGCAACCAGGAGGCCACCGACCGCAAGATCGTCGACGGTTGGCTGCGCACCGGGGACGTCGGCCGCATCGACGAGGACGGATATCTGTGGTTCCTCGCACGAGGCGACGACGTGATTCTCAGCTCGGGGTATCGGATCGGGCCAGCCGAGATCGAGGAGTGTCTGGCCGGGCATCCCTCCGTCCTCGAGGCCGCCGTCGTCGGACTGCCTGACGCCCAGCGTGGGCAGGTTGTGCACGCCACCGTAGTCCCCAAGGACGGTGTCGGCTCGGAGGCGCTGACTGCGGAGTTGCAGGCGCGGGTTCGGTCGCGACTGGCGGCGTACGAGGTCCCGCGCTCGATCGACTATGTGGTGGAGCTGCCGCGCACCACCACGGGCAAGGTGCAGAGATCCGCCGTGAGGAACGCGCTGACGACTCGGGAGGGCCTCTCATGAGTGCGAGGAAGTTCCAGCGACTCCTGGTCGAGGTGAGCGACGGGGTTGCTCTCGTGACGCTCAACCGTCCGGACCGTCTCAACGTCATGGACCTCACGATGCGCGAGGAGCTCGCCGAGTGCTTTGATGAGTTGGGTGCGTCCCCCGACGTGCTGGTCGTGATGATCACCGGGGCAGGGGAGGCCTTCTGCGCGGGCGGCGACGTGAACGACTTCAACGGCACCCCAGCCGAGGACCTGCACGACCTGATGCAGCGCCGCAGCCACCGATGGTTCCGGGCGCTATGGATGCTGCCTCAGCCCACGATCGCTGTCGTCAACGGCACTGCTGCCGGTGGGGGTGCCAACCTCGTCCTGGCCACCGACCTCGCGATCGCCTCGGACCGCGCACGGTTCGGCGAGACATTCGTGAAGGTTGGCCTGATCCCCGACCTGGGCGGGCTCTTCCTGCTGCCGCGTGTGGTCGGGATCCGGCGGGCCAAGGAGCTGTGCTTCTTCGGAGAACTGTTGACCGCTGACGAGGCTGCCGAGCTCGGCATCGTCAACCGTGTGGTCCCGCACGCCACGCTGAGAGATCAGGCCCGGGCGGCCGCCGTCGAACTCGCTTCGAAGCCTAGGCACACCTTGGCGGTCATCAAGGCCATCCTCAACCGCTCGTTCGAGTCGAGCATGGAGGAGATCCTGCTGAGCGAGTTGCTCGGGCAGTCCTACATGTTCGGCACCGACGGCCACCGCAACGCCCTCGAGGCGTTCCTGACCAGGGGAAAGCCTGCCAGCGATGCCGCCGTGCTGGGCGCCGAGATGGGAGACGGGTCATGACGGGACGCTACTTCGACGAGATCGTCGTCGGCGAGGTGTTCGTACACACGCCCTCGCGCACAGTCACGGAGACAGACAACGTCATGTTCTGCGCGCTGAGCATGAATCCGCAACCCTTGCACCTCGACGCAGAGTTCGCGGCCACGACCGAACACCGGCGACCGGTGGTCAACGGCATGTTCACCCTCGCTCTCACTCTCGGCCTGAGCGTGCACGACCTCAGCCTCGGGACCACACTCGGCAACCTGGGTTTCGGTGAGATCAAGTACCTGAGACCGGTCTTCGCCGGTGACACGATCACTGCAGAGTCGGAGGTGCGGTCCTGCCGTGCCTCCCGTTCGCGGCCGGGCGCTGGCATCGTCGAGTTCGAGCACCGGGCACGCAACCAACATGGCGACGTCGTCTTGTCCTGCATTCGACAGGGGCTGATGATCTCGCGCCCCAAGGAGCCTGCCTCCTGATGGCGATCCCCCCATCGTCCTGGCGAGCACCCCGGTCGTGGCTCTACGTGCCGGCCAGCGACGTGCACAAGCTGCGCAAGGCGTCCGAGCTCGTCGCGGACGCGGTGATCCTTGACCTCGAGGACGCCGTGGCGCCCGACGCCAAGGACGAGGCCCGGGCCACGCTTGTTGAGGCCTTGTCGACGCCGCGGTGGCGTCCCCTTCAGGTGTGGGTCCGCGTGAACCCACCACGCTCGGCCGTGGACTGGGTTGCCGACGTCCGCGTAGCCGCGATCCCCCAGGTGACCGGACTCGTGATCCCCAAGGCCAGTGATCCGGCGATCGTCGAGGCGGTTGCCGGGGAGCTCGACCGGACAGGCGCGGAGACGCTGCTCGCGCCGATCGTGACCGAAGAGGCAGCAGGAGTCGTCGCCATGCGGGACACGATGGCCGTCTCGTCGCGGGTCATCGCCGCGTTCTGGGGCACCGAGGACCTGGCGGCGGACCTCGGACTAGCTGCGCCGCGCGTCGCAGGACGGCTCGACGAGACGCTGGCCTACGTGCGGGGCGCGTTCCTCATTGCTTGCCGGGTTGCCGGAGTGGCGGCTGTCGACACTCCGTGGCTCGCAATCACCGACCTCGAGGGCCTCACCGTTGAGGCGACGCGCAGCTTCCGTGGTGGGTTCACCGGCATGCAGGCGATACATCCGGCGCACGTCGATGTCATAGACCGCGCCTTCACTCCCTCTGACGCGGAGGTTGAGCATGCTCGTGACGTGCTGCGCAGGGCGCAGATCGCCAACGGCGCGGCAACGCGTCTCGGCGACCAGATGATCGACGCTCCGCACGTGCGCATTGCTCAGCGTGTGCTGGACCGTGCCGAGGGCCGGGGGGCACGGTGAACCCCTCCGACTCCTCGTTTGAGATCGCTGAGCACCTTGCGGGCGTGACCTACGACAAGGTTCCCGAGGACGCACGCGCGGCTGCGATCCGTAGCATCGTCGACACGGTCGCGGTCATGATGGCGGGGAGCGGGACCGAGGTGATGGGGCGAGTGCTGGCCGAGGCACGTCGCATCGGCGGGGCACCGCATGCTTCGGTCTGGGGTCATGTAGACCGTGTCCCGGACACGTCGGCCGTGTTGGTCAATGCCGCGGCGGCGCACCAGCACGACTTCGATGACACGCATGACACCGCTGTCTGCCATCCGACGTCAGCCTCTCTCAACGCCGCGTTGGCAGTCGCTGAGGCGGAGGGCGGCATCGATGGCCAACGACTGATTGCCGCCGTGGCCGCGGGCAGCGACCTCTCCTGTCGGCTCGCCCTGGCCATCGAGGGTGACCTGTGGGCCTACCCTTGGGTGCGCGCGCCAGTCGTGGGGGTATTTGGTGCGTCTGCGGCGGCCGGCGTGGTGCTCGGACTCGATGCCGACCGGATGCACGCGGCCCTGGGCCTCGCTCTGCCGCAGGCTGCGGGGACACTCGAGTCGGTGATCGGGCACTCCTCGATGGTGCGCACCATCCGGGACGGTCTTGCCTACCGCGACGGCGTCCTTGCGGCCCGCCTGGCCCAGTCGGGGGTCAGGGGTGATCGTCGGGTGTTCGACGGCCCGTATGGGTTGTACGCCGCGTACTTCCGCGGCGAGTACGACCGGGTGCAACTGGTCGAGGGGCTGGGCGATCGCTTCGAAGGCCGGGGTGTGTCGCTCAAGCCGTGGCCGTCTTGTCGCCACACCCACGCGACGATCACGGGCGTCCTCGACGTTCTCGAGCGAACAGGACGCAGGGGCGCGGATGTGGTCGATCTGGAGGTCTTCGTGGGTGACGGGAACCGTCGGCTTTTCGAGAAGGTGTGGCCCGAGAGCAGGGCCGATGCCCTGTGCCACCTGCCGTTCGTGCTCGGGGCGCTGCTTAGTCACGACGGGCTGTCTATGTCCACATTCGAGGAGGCCGCGATCGCCGATCCGACTGTGCGCCAGGCGGCCGAGCGGATCCGCTGGACTCTCGACCACAGCCAGGAGAAGTACGGGACCATCGAGCCGGGCAAGGTCCGGGCAACGTTCAAGGACGGTTCCGTCACGGAGGTATACGTCGACCGGGCGCTCGGTCACCCCTTGCGCCCGCTGGACGACGCCGGTCAGACGACCAAGTGGCGGGACTGCCTCGAGCGCGCTGCGAACCCGCCCGCCGACGGTGGTCGGGCGCTCCTGGACATGCTGCGTGGTCTGGCGGGAGTACCAGACGTCCGCGAACTGTCGATCGCTGCCGCCAGCCGGGCGTAAATTGGTGTACAATATATCTCGTGGAATCAACTGTTGACGGGCGTGCCATGAGCGACTCCATCCCGTTGGCGGCGACCCTTCGCGACCGCATCGCGCAGCTCATCCGCACGCAGATCCTCAGCGGTGATCTCGCCGACGACTCCCGCATCGACCTCGACGCGCTGGCCGAACAGTTCGGAAGCAGCCGCACACCGGTACGGGAGGCGCTGATTCAGCTGTCCCACGATGGCCTCGTGGAGATCCTGCCCCGGCGCGGCATCCGGGTCAGGGGGATGTCGATCGACACGATCCGCGACAACTTCGACGTCTTCGGCGGGCTCTTCGGATTGGCCGCCGACTGGGCCACCAGGCGGGCCGATCCCGATCTGGTCCCCTGCCTGCGCCGCTTCGAGGGCGCGCTCGAGCCGCATCCGCAGTCCGAGAGGCTCGTCGTCGAGAACTGGCAGTTCCACCGCGCGATCAACAAGGCGTGCGGTTCCGAGCGCCTGATCGCGATGATCAGCCAGCTCAGTCGCACGATGCCGGACGGCTATTTCGAGATGATCCCGGAGCAGGCCGAGGTCAGCGTGTGTGAGCACCGCGCGCTCGTCGACGCGATCGCCAGCGGCGACAATGCGCTCGCCCGGTCCCTCGCCGAGGAGCACATTAGGGCTGCGGGCGACCGGATGGTCGCACGTCTGGAGCTCAAGAGCGCCGCGCCCCAGCCGGCGGTCGGCGAGTGACCCCGCTATCGATCGACCAGGCAGAGTCACTGGTCCGGGCGGCGGCGCGGGTGGCGGAAGAGCACGACATCCGTGTCGCGATCGTCCTGCTGGACGCCAGCGGTCACGTGCTGGTCACCCGGCGTCACCACGACGCCTACTTCTCAGCTCCCACGATCGCGCACGCCAAGGCGTTCACGGCGGTCAACTTCCGCGTCCCCACCCACGCGATGGCCGAGCGGCTCGGCTCGATCGACTACGCGATCCAGATCAGCCAGGTCGACACGCGGCTGACGTTCATCAAGGGCGGCCTACCGATCGCCCGCGACGGTCAGGTGATCGGTGCCATCGGCATCAGCGGCGGCTCGGCGGACCAGGACTTGGTCTGCTGTCAGGCAGCTCTGGACGCGTTCGACGCCGGGGCCGACTGCATTCCCGAGCGAGGGTGACCGGCCATGGCCTGGAACGTGCAGCACGTCGCCCTCCCGGCGTACGACCTTTCCGTCTCGATCGCCTACTTCGAGCGGGTCTTTGGCATGCGCAACTCCGAGCCTCGCTTCATCGACAACCACATCCACCGGCGCCAGGTCGGGTGGTTCGAACCCGGCGACGGTACGACGCTCGTCCACCTCTCGCCGCCATCGGCCAACTTCGGGATCAATCATGGCGTGCACCTCAACCCGTCGCTGCGGGGCCACTTGGCCATCGAGGTGGAAGACGCCGGCACGGTGAAGGCGCGGCTCGACGCACTGGACGTCTACGCCACCGAGCCCAAGATCATCGCCTACGAGGGCTTTCTGCAGATGTACACATACGACCCGTCGGCCAACTGCATCGAGATCATCCAGGCCATCTGAGGAGGCCCACGACATGAACTCCGCCAGCCCGTCGCAGACCGCCGCCGTCGCCCCGGTGGATGGCGTTCCGGTTGTCAATATCGACCTGGAGTCAGTCGAGGCGACCGCAGATCCCTTCCCGCTGCTCGAGCAAGTGCGCGCGGCCGGCCCGCTGGTGATGAACATCGGCCGACCGGCGGGGTATCTCCTCACTGACTTCAAGACCTGTCAGCGGGTCATGGGCAACCACCGCTTCTACCAGCAGTCCAGGGACTTCTTCATCGACCGGTTCGGCGCGATCGTGTTCCAGGCGATCGACAACGAGATGCACGACGTCCTCCGTGGCATCTGGGCCGATGAGTTCACCCGCGACGAGTTGGCTGCCCGACGTACGACCGCCGTGCACGAGATGATCGACCGAGGGTTGGACGAGTTCGTACCGCAGCTCATCGCGGGCGAGGAAGTGGACGTCGCACCGCGTCTACGCCTCATCCCGGCAGCCGTGATCGCGCACATGATGGGCATCAACGAGGCGCGCTTCGACGAGTTCGTCGCCTGCGCCCACGTGATGTCCGAGTGGCGCGAGGGGATGGCTGACCCGACACCGCGAGGGCGGGAGATCGTCCGTCGGGCCAACGAGGCGGGGACTCGGCTCAACGAGCTCGTCGACGAGGAGCTGCGCGAGCGGATGGCCGTCGGCATCGAGCGGACAGACCTCATTGGCCTACTCCTCGTCTCAGCAGTGGGGCTGGAGCACATGACTCATCGGGAGAAGATCGCGACCTGCTGCCACCTTCTCTTCGCCGGCAACGACACCACCGGCAAGCTCATGGGACTGTGCGTTGCGGCGCTCGCGCAGCACCCCGACCAGCGGCGGCTGCTCGCGGAAGATCCGAGCCTGGTCGTCGACGCCATCGACGAACTCGTGCGCTACAGCAGCCCCGCGGCGGTGGGCGCCTTTCGGACGGTCATCAGCCCGGAAGCCGTCGTGCACGGCCACCGGCTCGAGGTCGGCCAGGCCATCACGCCGCTGTTGCTGGCCGCCAACCGCGACCCGGAGCGCTGGGAGGATCCGAGTCGGCTCGACTTCACCCGGGAGAGGAAGCAGCACCTTGGCTTCGGCTTCGGCATGCACAGCTGCCTCGGTCAGAACCTGGCCCGCCTAGAGGTGCAGATCCTGCTCACCCGCCTGCTCGCACGGGTGCCGGACTGGTCACTCGCCCGGCCCGTGGACTACGGGGGCAATGCCGGCACCCGTGGTCCCGTGTCACTGGTGCTGGTGGCCGGCTAGTTCGGCACACGTGAGGACGGGTCAGCGCACCATGCCCATCCCGCCGTTGCAGCAGATGATCTGACCGGTGATGAACCGCGCGTTCTCGCTCGCCATGAAGACCATGACGGGCGCGTAGTCCTGGTCGGGATCGCCGAGGCCACCCAAGGGGATTCCGGCGAACAGGTCTGCCCGCACTTCACGCGCAGCGTCGGTCATCGGCGTGACGATCGCCGGCACGATCGAGTTGACACGGATACCGAGCGGCCCCCACTCGACGGCCACGGCTCGCGTCCAGGCCATCACGCCCCCCTTGCTCGCGGCGTAGGCGCCGGCCCCTCCCAACGGCAGCAGGGCGGCGTCGGAACCGAAGTTGAGGATGCTGCCGTAGCCGTTGTGCCGCATGTGCCGATGAGCAGCCTGATTGGTCAGGATCGTGCCGCGCAGGTTGATGCCGAGGAGGAACTCCAAGTCGTCGTCATCGAAGTCTTCGGCCGCCATGCCGCGCTGGACACCGGCGACATTGGCCAGCACGTCCAGGCCACCCAGCGTTGCGGCGGCTTGGTCGAACGCCACGTCGACCTCGGCGCGCTTGCTGATGTCCGCGCGGCAGAACACCGGCTTCACCGGTACGTCGAGCTCTGCGATGCGGGCGCGGGCAGCTTCCTCATTCACGTCAACGACGGCGACCGCCGCACCCGCTTGGGCATAGGCGCGCACAGTGGCTGCGCCCATGCCCTGACTGCCCCCAGTGACGATGATGCGCTTGCCCTCGAGCTGCAAGGTGGTTCTCCTTCGGGGATGCCGGGCTCAGTCGAGCAGGGTCGGCAGGTTGTCGATCGACGTTGCGAGGACGGGCAGCTCCAGCCCCGCCTCGGTGCCCACCTGGAGGGCGAGTCCGAGGTCCTTCTGCAGGACCGCCGTGAAGCCTGACTTCCCGGTGGAGTACGTCGCAGGGTCCGCCAGACCCCGCCAGACGCGAGACGCGAAGCCGTGCTCGGCCGCCCAGCTGTCGCCAGCGGCGTCCTTGATCAACCCGATGAAGTCGGCTGCGTCCAGGCCGGCGAGGGAGGCGAGCCGCACACCCTCCTTGAGGACGACGCTGTTGGTTATCGCGACGAGGTTGTTGGCCAACTTCACGAGCTGGCCGTTCCCCACCTGACCAACGTGGAAGATCTTTGTCACGAATGTCTCTAGGCCAGGGGTGGATGCCTCCAGGTCCCGCCGATCCGCACCGACGAAGGCCACCAGGCTGCCGCCCGACCCATGGGACTTGGCCGTGGACCCGCTGACCGGTGCGTCCAGCAGCGCCAGACCGTGGGCGACACAGTCCTCGGCCAGGCTGCGACACGTGTCTGGGTGCACGGTGCTGTGCACGACCAGACGCGTGCCCGGACGGGCCACGGCGACCAGCTCGGCGCACACTGAGCGCAGCTGGCTGTCGGTCACCACGACGATGTGCACCTGATCCGTCCTGGCGCACAGGGCGGCCAGGCTGTCCGCTGCGTGTGCCCCACGCGACACCAGGTCCGCCACCGCGGTCGGGTTGATGTCGTACACCCAGACCTCTGCATTCGACTTCAGGGCTCGTTCGGCCATCGACGCGCCCATGTCGCCGACGCCGACGAAGCCAACCGTCGTTGCCATCGTCGTCAGACTCGGCTCACGGGCCTGTCGAGCGCGTACTTCGCCAGGCGCTCTGGGTCGATTGCCGGCTGGGAGCTCTCGAGCTCCAGGTAGCCGTCCTCGATCACCGGGTCCTCAAAGGTGATGCGATCGGCAATCACCCGATGGTGCATGAGCTCGGTCGTCGCGTTCGGGAGCTCAGCGGCGAGGTGGGCGGCCACGTCGCCGGCACCGAACGTTCCGAGGCTCGTCTCGCCCATGGTCCCGATCACGACCGGCAGGTGATGGGCCCTCGCCAGAGCGGCCACCTGCCTGGCCTCGGTGACCCCGCTCCGGCCAATCTTGATGCTGACAGCTTGGATCGCACCGAGGCGTATCTGCGCCATCAGATCCCAGCTGGTGGCCACCGACTCGTCGCCCAGGACCCGCAGCGAGGTGCGCTGTCCCAGAAGAGCCCGCGCCGGGTCACGAATATCCATCGGCTCTTCGAGCCATCGCAGCCCAAACGGTGAGAGCTCCCGATCGAGCGTGAGGCAGTCGTCCCAGGAGTACGCCTGGTTCCCGTCGATGTACACGTCCACGCCGGGATGTGCGTTGGCGATCGCTTGAAAGGTGGCGATGTCCTTGGCGAGGTCTCCGCCGCCCTTCATCTTGATACGCCGGTGTCCGCGCTCGATCGCGGCTCCGGCCTCGTCGGCGACGTCATCCGCTGTCGTGCCCAGCCCGGTCATCCAGGTAACCGGAAGACGGTCGGGCCCACCGCCAAGCAGGGTCCGCAGCGGGAGATGCTGGTTCTCTGCCCGGCACTGCCAGATGGCCAACTCAAGCGACGAGATCGCCGAATGGTTGTGCGCGATCCCGCGGCTCAACCGCTCCCTTAGGGCGGGTTCCCACAGCTCAGTGCCCACGACGCGCTGGGCGAGGCCGTGCCGGAGCATGTGCGTCAGGGAGGCCTGCGTCTCGCCATAGATCGCCACGCGCGGGATGGCCTCGGCGTGGCCCGTGCTCCCATCACTCGCGGTCACTGAGACGAGCACATGCTCGGCGCTTGCGTGCGAACCGGTCGAGAAGCGGAAGACGTGCTCGTAGGGGACCTCGAAAGGGATCACCTGCACATCGACGATATGGAGGGTCGGGCGCACGGAGACCAACTTTCTTCAATGGGAGTACGAGGGCGTCGCGAGCCGCCGCGGGCTCACGGGAAGTCGGCGCGGGCCGGTTCGGCACCGGGCCAACGCACTCGCAGTTCGTCGTCGAGCGCCGGCGACTCCCTCGGCAGCGCGTACATGAGGTCGATTCGGCGGCTGTGGATTCGCCACCCTCGTGAGGTGCGCCTGTAGGTGTCGCTGTAGCGATAGGCCACGGTCATCGTGACCGGACCGATCTGCACTTCGGCGTGCCCGAAGACTCGTGCTGTCGCGTCGTGGTCCCCGAGCTCGTCAATGATCTGGCTGTGGTTGCTGTGCAGGCTGAACCGGTTGCGTTCACCGAGGCCGTCGAAGGACGCCCGCACCTCGTCGTACCCCAAGTGGTGCGCGAGTCCGCGACTAACAGCGGGGGCGTCGGTGAATAGTTCCATGATCCGATCCACGTCCTGTGAGTCGACCGCCACCGCGTATCGGTCCACCAGTTGACGTAGTTCCCACTTGTCCTCGAGTGCGCGTAGACCCCGGGTGAGCGCGTCGAGGTCGTTCATCGGGCCGTCGTCCGCAAGTCGTGGAGCACAAACCAAACGTACAGGTATGTTGTATATCAGTCAACGGACAAAGTCTTGGTCAGTTCTTCGCCACGCCTCTACCACCCCGGTCAGCGCCCTTGGCCCGACGACCGTCCGCGAACAGAAACCTGCCGACCACATCCATCTGCCACAGCTCCATCGGCTCTCCACGTTTTCACCGCTTGAACTTGCGGTGCCGCGGCCGACGAGCCTCGGGATCGATCAGGCTCAACCGGACCAGCGCCCGGCAGACCGCCGACTCCGAGGGGACCGGACCAATCACCGCATGGGCCAGCTCATGAGCCAGGCACCGCGGCCCCCACGAGGGACGTCGCCGCCGCAGCACCGCCAGCTCGACTTCGACCGCGCAGTTCGTCTGGTGCGGACATGACCTGGGTCGATGGGACCCGTCCTTGAGGTTCTCCAGCCCGCCGGCCTCGTCCTTGGCCAACCAGCTGCGCACCGTCTTGCGCGAGACCCCGAACCGGGCCGGCACGTCCGTGACCGACTCGCCGTCACCGATCACCGCCAGCACCGCCTGATACCGCTGCTCCGCCACGCTCAACTCCCTCATACGGGAGTGTCACCACTCAGGCGAAGGCACACAGTTGAGAAGCCCTTGCGGTACGCCATCAGGGACTCGAACCCCGAACCCGCTGATTAAGAGTCAGCTGCTCTGCCAATTGAGCTAATGGCGCGTGTGACGCCGAGGCGTCAGAGGTCGGTGAAGCGTCGTGAAGTCTACCCCTGCCCCGAGCCGAGACTGAAATCCGCCAGCCCCGACGCCCAGCGGCCTCGGGCGGAGGCGACGTCACTCGGCGGGGAGCGCTGCGAGCTCGCGGAACAGGTCGACGATCGACTCCTGACGGCCCTGCTTCTCGGCGGCCGCGAAGTCCGAGAGAGGGACCAGGGCCCTGATCCTGGTGTCCAGGACGGCCAGCTCGGCCTCGGGCTCGTGGGTGCTGGTCAGGCCCTCTCGTTCGCGGGTGGCGGCGGCGCTGCCCTGCACGCGGGCGTACGCCAACGGATGCCGGAGGCCGACCGCCTCGGCCAACGTCTCGCACTGGATCAGCACGTGCTCGATGTCGCCCCATGCGAGGGTGGTCTCGGACTCCCGGGCGAGCCGGACCTGGGCGGCCACGTAGTCGCCCTCGCGGACGTCGAGGTCGGCCAACGAGTTCGCCACCATCGAACGCCGCCAGCCGACGTCCCCTCCGGATACGGCCGAGAGTTCGAGGAGGGCCTCCCGCGCCGCCGCATAGTTGCCGGTGCGCACGCCCACGAAGATCTGACCCTCGAGCGCGGACTGGTGGGCGTCGTCGCCCGGCTCGCGGCTCATCGCCTTCATCGCGTCGATCGTCGCCAGCCCGCGCTGGGGGTCGCCGAGGACGAAGCTGGCCGAGCCGAGGTTGTAGAGGCCCAGCAGCCGTACGGCGTCCGGTGCGACCCACGGAGGCAGCGCGGCGTCGGTCGGGACCTGGTCGACGACCGCGAGGGCGCGCTCGGCGTCGCGGGCCGTTCGTTCGAAGTCGCTTCCCCATCTCCGGACCTGGGCGAGCAGGCTCAACGCTCCGGCCCGTCCGGCCACGTCGCCCTCGTGGGCCGGGTCCGCCAGCGCGGACTCGAGCCAGCCGATGGCGTCGCGATAGCGGCGGACGGCGAACGCGTGCGCGGCCAGGAGGACCACGACGTGGAGGGGCGGCACCCGCGCGCCGCCGTACCACTGAGGGTCGTGGACCGCCGGCGAGCGCTCGGTGACGGCGCGGAAGTTGTCCAGCTCTGCCAGTACGGCGTGGCGCAGCGACGCCCCGGCGTCCTCGCGCTCGGCCCAGTGCGAGGCGGCGAGGTCGTAGCACCACTGGCCGTGCCGCTGCTCGGTGCCGAGCAAGGTGCCCTCGGCGTACGCGCGCTCGCGCACGAACCGGCGGACGGTCTGGAGGAGGTCGACGCGCGGCTCACCGTCGGGTCCCTCGGCGGCCTGGACGAGAGACGCGTCCACGAGGTCGAAGAGCACGTCGGCGACGTCGGAGCCGATCCCGCCGTCGGGTATCACGGCCTCGACCGCGGCGAACGAGGCGCCTCCCTCGAAGACGCCCAGCGCCTCGAGCACCGTTCGCTGCTCCTGGTTGAGCAGATCGACGCTCCAGGCGATCGTGCTTCGCAACGAGACGTGCCGAGCCTCGCGGGAACGGTCACTGCTCGCGTGGTCGAGGGCCTGCCCGATGCGAGCCAGGATCGCCGCGGGAGAGAGCAGCTTGGTGCGCGCGGCCGTCAGCTCGATCGCGAGCGGCAGTCCAGGGCCGCGCACAGGTCGGCGATCTCGGCGGCGTTCGCCTCGGTCAGCGTGAAGCCCCGGCGCACCCGACCCGCGGCCTCGACGAACATCCGGACCGCTGCCGAGCGGGCCACCGACTCAGGAGTCCGGTCCCGGGGAAGAGCCAAGGGGGCGACGGTGTACTCCCGCTCACCAGTGACATGCAGGGGGCGTCTCGAGGTGGCGACCACGTCGATGCCGCGCCCGGCGTCGAGCACGGCGCGCACGACCGCGGTGGTGTCGTCCATCTGCTCGAGGTTGTCGAGCACCAGGAGGAGCCGCTGCCCGGCCACGTGCTCCAGGAACCCCTTGGATCCGTGCCGGTCGGGCGGCAGCTCGAGCACGGCGGCCATGGCGCTCCAAGTGTCGGTGGCGGCCGTGACGGAGGAGAGCGGGACGAAGAAGACCCCGTCGGGATAGCGAGAGGCGACCTGGCCCGCCAGGGCAACGGCGAGCCGGGTCTTGCCGGTCCCACCCGGCCCGACCAGGGTGACCAGCCGGTCGCCTCCGGCCAGGAGGGCGGCCAGCTCTGCTGTCTCCTCGTCGCGGCCCACGATGGGGGCCAGGTTCGTCGGGAGGCTGCCAGCAGCGCCCAAGGTGCGGATCGGGGGAAAGTCGGCGGGCAGGTCCGGGTCGATGAGCTGGTGCAGCCCGATGCGCCCCGGGAGGTCGTGCAGCTGGTGCTCGCCGAGGTCCCGCGTCCGGAGGTCGCCGGCCAGTGCGACCGTGGCTTCCGAGAGCAGCACCTGCCCCGGGTTCGCGGCGGCGGCGATGCCGAGCGTGCGGTCGACGTCGAGCCCGGCATAGCCGTCCCCGTGCAGCAGCGGCGCGCCGGTGTGCACCCCGACGCGCACCTGGACGGGAGAGGTCGCGTCTTGCGCACGAGGGCCGCTCAGCGCCCGCTGGAGGTCGGCTGCCGCGGTCACGGCACTCTCCGCCCGGGCGAAGGCGACGAACGCCGAGCCGTGGTCGGCCGGCAGGGCCAGCCCGTGGTGTGTGGCGAGCACCTGCCGGACGCACGCCCGCAACCTCGTCAACCCCTCGAGCCAGACGTCGCCGAATTCTCTGGCGTGCTGGGGGTCGTGCTCGGCGTCGGCGCGCAGCAGGGTCACCGTGCCGCGCGGGAGAGTGCCGGCGGCAGCCGGCGCCCGTCGTGCGCCGTGCTCGTGGCTCTCACTCGACGCGCCCCTGTGGACGAGCCCGTTGACGAGCGCCGAGACCGCACGCAGCACGGCGTCGACGTCGTCCACGAGCGGGCAGTGGAAGGCGTCGAAGGGGGCCGGCAGGTCGTCGATCCGGACCTCCGGGGTGCGGACCTGGACCAGCTTGTCCTGGTCGCTGCCCCGGCGCGCCTCGGAGTAGACCCAGTCCGACTCGACCGACTTCGGGCTCCACACCACGATCACGGCGGCGGCGGCGTTGAGCTCGGTGACGATCGCCTCCTGGTAGGGCCGACCGGCCAGCAGTTCGCGGTCCCACCAGACGGTGAAGCCGGCCGCCCGCAGCGAGCTCTCGAGCGCCGTCGGCGAACCGCGGTCGGCCGAGGCATAGCTGATGAAGACGTCAGCCACTCGCGGCCGCCGTAGACCCCCCCGAGACGCCACCCCACGTCACGGCCGCATCGTAGGGCGGCCAGGCCCCCGCGGGCACCTCCTGAGAGCCGTCCCCGCGACGTCGTGCTCTCAGGTGGCGGGAATGTTCAATCTTCAACTAGTGTTGGGCGTGGTGAACCGCATCCCGCGGCACCCGAGGAGGTACCCCCATGCCTGCCGTCACCGTCGACGACGTCACCACCCTGCCCCGCCTCCAGGCGCCCGGCCTCGGCGACCAGCCGCGACCGGTCTGGCAGGTCACCACCGCACCAAACGGTTTCGAGGGCGAGGGATTCCCGGTCCGCCGCGCGTTCGCGGGCATCGACCTGGCCCTCCTCGACCCCTTCATCATGATGGACCAGATGGGCGAGGTGGACTACGCGCCAGGAGAGCCGAAGGGCACCCCGTGGCACCCGCACCGCGGCTTCGAGACGGTCACCTACATCATCGACGGCGTCTTCGACCACCAGGACTCCCACGGCGGCGGCGGGTCGATCACCAACGGAGACACCCAGTGGATGACGGCCGGCAGCGGCATCCTCCACATCGAGACGCCGCCCGAGTGGCTGGTCCAGCAGGGCGGTCTCTTCCACGGGATCCAGCTTTGGGTGAACCTCCCGCGCACCGACAAGCTGGCCAAGCCGGCGTACCAGGACATCGGCTCGGGTCAGGTCCGGCTCCTGGCCTCGCCGGACGGCGGTTCGCTGGTCCGCGTCATCGCCGGCGAGGTCGGCGGACATCGCGGCCCGGGCTCGACGCACACCCCGATGACCCTCGTGCACGCGACCGTCGAGCCCGGCGCCCGGCTCGACCTGCCGTGGCAGCAGGACTACAACGCGCTGGTCTACGTCCTGGCCGGCGCCGGCACGGTCGGCACCGACGGCCGGCCGATCCGGATGGGCCGGGCGGCGGTGCTGGGAAGCGGCGACTACTTGACGCTGGCCGGAGACGTCCGTCAGGAGAGCCGTACGCCGGCGCTCGAGGTGATCGTCGTCGGTGGACGCCCGATCCGCGAGCCGCTGGCCTGGGCCGGGCCGTTCGTGATGAACACCAAGGCCGAGGTGCTCGCGGCCTATGAGGACTTCCAGAAGGGCCACTTCGGACACATCCCCGCACACTGAGGGCCTGCCGAGCTGGACGGCTGCGCGGCGATCAGGCGAACGGTCGTCGTGCGGCCGCGCGTGCCCCTGCGGCGAGCCGACGCAGCGCAGTGTTGCGACGGAGCCGGCCCAGAGGGCCGGGCAGTTCCCGCCTCGACGCCTGGCGCAGGAACGTGTCCAATCGGGCCTGGACGCGGGGGTCCTCGGCGACCCGGGCACTCGCGAGGACGAGGTTGAACTGGTGGGCGCCTTGCGCGTCCCGGGCCAGGGGCACGAAGGAACGGTCGAGGAAGCTGGTCAAGACGTCGAGGGCGGTCCACTGCCCCTTCCAGAAGGGGAGCGTCTCGACCTCGATCTTCACGATGTCGGTGACTCCCAGGGTCCGGTCCGCGCCACCGAGCACGTGCTGAGCGGCTCCCTCGACATCGATCCACAGGCACACTCGGCCCTTGAACGTCTGGTCGACGGCGAGATCGAGAGGACATCCCCTCACCTCGACGTCTCCCGCGGGGCCCGGCGTCCAGGCATCGACGTCGGTGTCGCGCACCATCAAGGAGCTTGCGCCCATCGCGCCGTCGGACCCCTGGTTGACGTGGAACCGGACCGGGCCAGGCGTGTCGGTCAGGGCCAGGTTCCGGTAGTCGACACCGGCGGCCTCGTTCGCCACGCGGAACCGCTCGTAGGTGGCCGGACTCGCCTCGAAGGCCACCACCTGAGCGCCGGGATGGTGCTGCTTGACCCGCCGGGACGTGGCCGCGTCGAAGGCGCCGGCCTCGATGAAGAGACTCGGTTCCACGATCGCCACGAGATCGTGGAACAGCTCGTCCAAGAGCCACGTCGAGCGATAGCGGCCGTGGTTGCGCAGGTCGAACCTCTCGGCCTGGTCCTGGAGACGCCGGTCCCAGGCTTGCGCTGACCGATCCGACGACTCCACCGGCGGAGGGTAGCAAGGGCCGAGAGTGCACATGAGCGAGCGGCAGGCCGGGACACCTGTCCTGACCTGCCGCTCTCCTGGGGTGAGTGACGGGACTCGAACCCGCGACCACCTGGACCACAACCAGGTGCTCTACCAGCTGAGCTACACCCACCATGCGGCCCCGGGAGCTCCCGAGGCCGGAAGAAGTCTAGACGGAGCCGTCGCCGTTGCCGGAATCCGGGACGCCCTCGGACAGCGGGGGAGTGGCGCGTCCCGTCAGCGAGGCGCCGTACTTGCTGGCCAGGGACTTGGCCGTGTCGGTGTCCGGCCCGGGCGGCGGCACGAAGACGGCGTCGCGGTAGTAGCGCAGCTCCTCGATGCTCTCCTGGATGTCGGCCAGGGCCCGATGGTTGCCCACCTTGGCCGGGGCGTGGAAGTACGCGCGGGGGAACCAGCGCCGGGACAGCTCCTTGATGGAGGAGACGTCGACGATCCGGTAGTGGAGGAAGGCCTCGAGGTCCGGCATGTCTCGAGCCAGGAACGAGCGGTCGGTGGCCACCGTGTTGCCCGCCAGCGGAGGTCGGCTGCCCTCCGCGCAGTGCTCTCTCACGTAGGCCAGCACCTCGGCCTGCGCGTCCGCGAGCGTGGTGCCCGCGTCGAGCTGGTCGAGCAGCCCGGACCGCTCGTGCATCGTGCGCACGTAGGGATCCATCTGCTCCAGGGCCTCGGGCGGTGGCTTGACGACGATGTCGACCCCCTCGCCCAGGACCTCGAGGTCGAAGTCGGTCACCAGAGCGGCCACCTCGATGAGAGCATCGGCGGTGAGCGAGAGTCCCGTCATCTCGCAGTCGATCCACACCAGCCGCTCGCTCACGAGCGCTCACCCTACCCAGGGTCCTCGATCCCGGGGTTCCTCAGACTCCGCTCAGCCTGCTGACTTATGGTCGAGCCATGAAGGAGTGGGTCGGCACCCTCGCGCGCCTGGTCGTGGGTGGCGTGTGGCTGGCGGCCGGCCTCCTCAAGATCACCGACGGCGCCGCAAGCGTGCGCGCCGTACGTGCCTACGACCTGCTCCCCGAGTCGATCGTGCCCACCGTCGGTCACGTGCTGCCCGCCCTCGAGATCGTCCTGGGGCTGGCCCTGATCGCCGGTGTCTTCACCCGAGTCGCGGGGCTCGTGTCCGCCGTACTGCTGGTCGCGTTCATCATCGGCATCGCCTCGGCCTGGGCCCGCGGTCTCGAGATCAGCTGCGGCTGCTTCGGCGACGGTGGCCCTGACGCCGACGCCGCCTCCAAGTACCCCTGGGAGATCGCCCGCGACGTGGGGCTCCTGCTCGCCTCGCTCTGGCTGGTCCGGTGGCCGCGCACCCGCTTCGCCCTCGACTCCCTGCTCTTCCCACCACCCCGTGAAAGGACCCCCGATGTCGAACCCCAGGCCCACGTCCACAGCTGAGCGCGCAGCGGCAGCGCTGCGTGAGCAGCAGGCGAGCGAGAGGCGTCGTCAGTTCGTCATCGTCGGTGCCGTGGTCGCGGTGCTCGTCATCATCGGGGGACTCGCCTGGTGGGGCATCAGCCGAGGCGACAGCTCGGGCGAGGCGGCCGACGCGGTGCCCTCCAACACCGAGGGCTACTCCGTCGTCGTGGGCGAGGCCGACGCCCCTGTCACGATGGCGTTCTACGAGGACCCGCAATGCCCGATCTGCCAGGCGTTCGAGAGCCAGGTCGGCGCGCAGGTGAGCGACGCGATCGCCGCAGGCGAGGTCAAGGTCGAATACCACATCGTCTCCTTCCTCGACGGCCAGTCGGACAACGACTACTCCTCCCGCGCGGCCAACGCGCTCTACGTCGTCGCCGACGCCTCAGGTCCCGAGGTGTTCGCGAAGTACCACGAGGCGCTCTACGCCAACCAGCCCGCCGAGGGCACGGCCGGACCCGAGGACGACGAGCTGATCGCGATGGCGGTCGAGGCCGGCGCCGACGAGGCAGCCGTCCGACCGGGCATCGAGGACAAGATCTACGAGCAGTGGATCGTGAACGCGACCGACCAGATGTCCAAGGACGGCGTCAACGGCACCCCCACGGTCTTCATCGACGGCGAGAAGGTCGACGGCAACCCGCAGGACGCCATCGAAGCGGTGCTCGCCACGCTGGGGTGACAGACTCCGGCGGGTGAGCGAGCCGACCTCCGAACTGACCGACTTCATCGCCCGACTTCCGAAGGCGGAGCTGCACGTGCACCACGTGGGCTCCGCATCGGCCCGGATCGTCGCCGAGCTGGCCGAACGCCATCCCGGTGTGGTCCCCAGTGACCTGGACGAGCTGCGGACGTTCTTCGAGTTCCGCGACTTCGCGCACTTCATCGAGGTCTACCTGTCGGTGGTCGACCTGATCCGCACGCCCGAGGACGTGCGGCTGCTGACCTACGAGGTCGCCCGCGAGATGGCGCAGGGGCAGCAGCTCAGGTACGCCGAGCTCACATGCACGCCGTACACCTCGACGATGCGGGGCATCCCGATCGAGGCCTACACCGAGGCGATCGAGGACGCTCGCGTGGCCGCCGAGCGCGACTTCGGACTGGTGCTCCGGTGGATCTATGACATCCCCGGCGAGAGCGGCCTGCCGGCCGCCGACGCCACCCTCGACTATGCCCTCAACCACGGGCCCGACTCCCTGGTGGGGTTCGGCCTGGGCGGTCCGGAGATCGGCGTCCCGCGCGAACAGTTCGTGCCGCACTTCGAGGCGGCCCGGGCAGCCGGACTGCACAGCGTGCCGCACGCAGGCGAGACCACCGGACCGGAGACGATCTGGGACGCCCTCCGGTTGCTCGGCGCGGAGCGGATCGGACACGGCACCTCCTCCGCCCAGGACCCGGACCTGCTCGCCCACCTCGCCGAGGCCGGGATCGTGCTCGAGGTCTGCCCGTCCTCCAACGTCGCGACCCGTGCGGTGGCGGGGCTCGCCGAGCATCCCCTCCCGACCTTCGTGTCGGCGGGGGTCGGCGTGACGGTGAACTCCGACGACCCACCGATGTTCGGCACCAGCCTCAACGAGGAGTACGCCGTCGCCGCCGACCTGCTCGACCTCGACGCGGCCGGCGTCGCCGACCTGGCGCGGGCCGCGGTGCGGGCCTCCTTCGCACCGGAGGAGGTCAAGACTCGTGTGCTCGGCGAGATCGACGCGACTGCGCTGCCATCCTCGGGAGACCCCTTGCGCCAGAAGGCCCACCTGGAGTAGAACGGACCTGTCGGAAGGACTTCGGTCCGGAAGACGTCCGAGGCCCCGGAAACTCATACTTTCCGGGGCCTCACCCTTGGGCGGCCGATGGCCCCGGTGAGGGCTCTCGACCCCAGGGGTGGGCCGGGACCGGGTCGTTCCGGGCAGGCTAAGGCCCCGCAAGCTCATACCTGGCGGGGCCATGTCTGTTGTATCCCGGCCGAGCAGCCCGACCCGGGATTTCCCTGGCGTGTCGGAGACTGCATCAGCGGGGACTCGGGGCGCTCGGGAAGAAATCCGAGAAATTCTGCGATCACCGCGTCATCGACCCGCGGTCCGCGTCGTCTTTCTGGTGCCGGGCGACAAACACCCCGTCTCCCGGCGGCGGTGCCGCCCCACGACCCCCCCGGGCGTTGACGGCATCGACTGGCAGATGTGAGCAACGTCGGGGGGATGTTGCCACATGGCCGACGGCCGCCTCCCGCATCACCTCTCACGATGCGGGAGGCGGCCACCTTCTTGTTCTGGGCGAGCGTGTCGGCGCTGATCGCCGGCCAGCGCTGGCAGCTCGGCGGTGGGTGGGCCACCGTTTCGGTCGCACCGACGGTGGCTGTCGCACCGGCGCGGCTGCTCGCCGGCGCGAAAGAAATCTCGCGAAGTCGCGTCATCCGGGGCCCTCTGCATCCGTCTGATCGTGATGGACAACGTCTTCGAGCCCTCCCGCCTCAGCGACGCTGCCCTGGTGGAGCGCGTCCGCGAGGGGCGTGGCGAGGCGTTCGCCGAGCTCTTCTCCCGCCACTACAGCTCCGCCGTCGCTCTCGCGCGCACCATTACCGACCGCTCGACGGCCGAGGACGTCGTGGCCGAAGCCTTCGAGAAGCTGTTGCAGCGGATCCGTGCCGGTGGCGGTCCCGACTCGGCGTTCCGGCCCTACCTGCTCCAGACGGTGCGCACGGTGGCCGTCGACCACGCGCGGCGGTCCCGACGGCTGGTCGTCGTCGAGGACCCCGAGCTCAGTGCCGGGGGCAGTGCGGTGGCCGACGACTCGCTCTTCGACACCGTCTACGAGAAGACGACGCTCGCTCGCGCGTTCGCCCGGCTCCCGGAGCGCTGGCAGACCTTCTTGTGGCTGTCGTGCGTCGAAGGGGCCGACCGCGCCGAGATCGCCCGGATCCTCGGGATCAACCCGGGCGGGGTCTCGGCGCTCGGCTATCGCGCCCGCGACGGGCTCCGCCGTGCCTACCTGGGCGCCCACCTCGGTGACGCGCCGACCGACGCGTGCGCCGACGTCTGGCCGTTGCTGGCGGGTGAGGTTCAGGGCGGGCTCAGCGAGATCCAGCGCCGCCGGGTGGCCGCGCACATCGACATCTGCGATCACTGCCGCGAGGCGGTCATCGAGCTGGAGGCGATCGGCTCCCGGCTCGGAGCCTTGTTGGCGCCGCTGGTGCTCGGAGCGGCCGCCCCGGCGTACCTCCAGGCGCTTGGAAGCGGAGGTGCCGCCGCCAGCGGCGCGACGACCGTCGCCGGCGTCGGCGGCGCCACGAGCGGATCAGCGAGCGGCTCGGCGGCCGGCGCGGCGAGCGGAACGGCGTCGGCCGGGGCCGCCACCACGCAGGCTGGCGGGTCGCTTCTCCAGACCGCGCTCGCGGGGCTCGGTCAGGTGGGCGGGCTGGCCTTGGGCGCGGGTACGGCGGTCGCGACCGGGGCGATCGTGACCGGCGTCGCTCTCGCCGTCGGTTGGGGACCCTCCGGGCGACAGGCCGCCGAGCCTCCGGCGCTCGCCGCCAGCATCGCCATCACTGACGAGACGGCCTCGGAGGGAGCGCCCGACCCAGTCGGACCTTCGCGGCCCCGCGGCGCCACCGTCTCCTCGTCCGGCGCCGAGGCGCCGACCTCGATGCCGTCCACGGGGTCGGCCGGCCCCACCACGGCGCCGACCACAGGGCCCACCACGGGACCCTCCACAGGTCCCTCGACCGTCCCGGCATCCCCCACCCCGACCTCGACGATGACGGCCCTGCCCACCACCACCCCGACCCGGGGGCCGACCCCCTCACCCACCCCGACCCTTTCCCCGACTCCCGGGTCGCCCCGGCCCACGCCGACCCCCTCGCCCACGCTCGCGACCTTGGAGCCCTCCGGCTCGGCGAGTCCCGGTTTCAGTCCCACCACCTCTCCGACCTCGAGCCCGACGAGCGATCCCGACCAGGTGGACGTCGCGGTCGGCCCTCTGCTGTGGTGGGCGGGGCAGAGCCATCGGGCCGAAGTCGGGATCCCCGTCATGACCTCGCGGACGGCAGCCCTCGAGATCGTCGTCACCGTCGACGGGCTGACCGGCGTCGAGATCCTGCGCCGTGCGCCGTTCGGCTCCTGGTCCTGTGCGCGTGTCGACGAGTTCACTGCGGCCGCGGACGATCGGACGACCCTGGTGTGCACGTTGCCGGAGAGTGGCCGAGCGGGCCCGACCCTGCAGATGCTGGGGCTCGGCCTCGACTTCCGTGGCGGTGGCCGACTCACGGCCGTCGTCAGTCCCTTGCCTCCCTTCGTCGACACCGACCCGAGCGACAACACCGCCACGGTGGACCTCCCCGAGGCCGACTGAGCCTGCCGGCGGACCCCGGCGCTGCCGCCAGTAGGTTCCTCTCAGGAGAGAGGGGCCGAGGTGGTGGAGCCGGTGGGGGAGCCCGAGGGGGTCGTAGGTGTCGTCGGCGGCGGCATCGTCGGGCTCGCCGTCGCGCGCGAGCTGGTCCGGCGACGGCCGGGTACGCCGGTGCTGGTCTTCGAGAAGGAGGCTCGCCTGGCCGCCCACCAGACCGGCCACAACTCCGGAGTGGTGCACGCGGGCATCTACTACCGGCCGGGCAGCCTCAAGGCCAGGCTCTGTGCCAGCGGTCGGGCGCTGATGCGCGACTACTGTGCCGAGCACGGACTTCCCTACGATCCCGTCGGCAAGGTGGTGGTAGCGGTCGACGCGTCCGAGCTCGGCCGCCTCGACGCCCTCGAGAGGACCGCGACGGAGAACGGCGTTCCGGGTCTCCGGCGGCTCGATCCGGCGGGTCTCCGCGAGGTGGAGCCACACGCCGACGGACTCGCCGCCCTCCACTCACCTGAGACCGCCATCACCGACTATGTCGCGGTGGCGGAGCGGATGGCGAGGGAGGTCGAGGAGGCTGGCGGCCAGGTGCTCCTGTCGTCACCGGTCACCCGCATCGAGCATCGGCGGGGCATCGAGGTGACCAGCCCGCACGGCCGGCACCGGCTGGCGGGGCTGGTCGTCTGTGCGGGCCTTCAGGCAGATCGGCTCTCCCGACTCGTCGACGGGCAGGACGGTCCGCGGATCGTGCCGTTCCGCGGCGAGTACATGCACGTGAGCGCCGCCAAGCAAGACCTGGTGCGCGGGATGGTCTACCCCGTGCCCGACCCCCGGTATCCGTTCCTGGGTGTGCACTTCACGCGGCGCGTCGGGGGCGGTCTCGAAGTGGGGCCGAACGCCGTGTTGGCGCTGCGCCGGGAGGGCTACCGCCGACGCGACGTGAGCGCGGCCGACCTGCGCGACACGGCGAGCTGGCCGGGCTTCTGGCACCTCGCGCGCACGCACTGGCGCACCGGCGCCACCGAGGTGCGCGGCTCCCTCTCGCGCCGCGCCTACATGCGGCTCGCCCAGCGCTACGTGCCGGCGATCGGCGCCGACGACGTGGTGCGCGGGGGAGCCGGGGTGCGCGCCCAGGCCCTGGAGCGCGACGGCAGCCTGGTCGACGACTTCCGGATCACGCACGCCGACGGCATCACCTGCGTGCGCAACGCACCGTCACCGGCGGCGACCTCCAGCCTCGCCATCGCCGAGTACGTCGTCACGGCGTTGGAGCGAGGCTGAAGGCCGCCGTCCAGCGACTCACTCGGTGGTGCTGAACGCCGCGTCGAAGGCTGCCTCCGGCTGGTCGAAGGCGAGGTGCCGGACGAACTCCAAGGCCTCGGGGGCGCCGACGAGGCGGTCCATCCCCGCGTCCTCCCACTCGACCGAGATCGGTCCGTCGTACCCGATGGCGTTGAGCATCCGGAAGCACTGCTCCCAGGGCACGTCCCCATGGCCGGTCGACACGAAGTCCCAGCCGCGCCGCGGATCCGCCCAGGGCAGGTGCGAGGACAGGCGGGCGTTGCGCCCGTTCGTCATCTGGAGCTTGGTGTCCTTGCAGTCGACGTGGTAGATCCGGTCGCGGAAGTCCCACAGGAACGAGACCGGGTCGACCCCCTGCCAGACCACGTGGCTGGGGTCCCAGTTCAGCCCGAACGCCGGCCGGTGGTCGACCGCCTCGAGGGCGCGCACGGTCGTCCAGTAGTCGTAGGCGATCTCGGAGGGGTGCACCTCGTGGGCGAACCGCACGCCGCACTCGTCGAACACGTCGAGGATGGGGTTCCAGCGGTCCGCGAAGTCGCGGTAGCCGGCCTCGACCATGTCCTCGCTGGCTGGAGGGAACATCGCGACGTACTTCCAGATCGAGGAGCCGGTGAAGCCGATCACCACGTCGACGCCCAGCCGCTGCGCGGCACGCGCGGTCATCGTCATCTCCTCCGCGGCTCGCTGGCGGACGCCCTCGGGGTCGCCGTCGCCCCACACGCGGTCGGAGAGGATCCCGCGGTGTCGCTCGTCGATCGGGTCGTCGCAGACCGCTTGGCCCT
Source organism: uncultured Nocardioides sp. (assembly GCA_964542635.1). Lineage (GTDB taxonomy): Bacteria > Actinomycetota > Actinomycetes > Propionibacteriales > Nocardioidaceae > Nocardioides. The sequence continues at coordinate 72,917 of CAZIVD010000010.1, forward strand.
TGAGGTGGTTGGAGATCGCCCAGAGGCCGAGGCCGTGCCGCTCCAGCAGGTCGCGGCGGTCCCGGACGTAGGCGTCGTCCTCGGCGGCACGCCAGACGTCGAGGTGGTCCCCCCAGCAGGCGAGCTCGAGCCCGTCGTACCCCCACTCGGAGGCGAGTCGGGCCACCTCCTCGAGGGGGAGGTCGGCCCACTGGCCGGTGAACAGCGTGATCGGTCGTGTCACGGGATCTCCTGAGGTGGGTGGATAGGGCCGAGGATGCGCTCCGCGGTCAGCCGACGTCGAGCCAGGTGGCCTTGGCGGCACTCTCCTCGACCGCGGCCAGCACGCGTTGGACCTGTAGTCCGTCCCTGAACGACGGCGCCGGGTCGGTCTCCTCGGCGATGGCCACGACGAGGTCGGCGACCTCGTGGACGAACCCGTGCTCGTAGCCCAGCCCGTGGCCGGGGGGCCACCAGGCGGCGAGGTAGGGGTGGTCGGGCTCGGTGACGACGATCCTCCGGAAGCCGCCGATGCGGGCCGGCTCGCGGGCGTCGTAGTAGTGCAGGACGTTCATGTCCTCGAAGTCGAAGGCCACGCTGCCCAGCTCGCCGTTGATCTCGAGGCGGATCGCGTTCTTGCGTCCCGACGCCATCCGGGTCGCCTCGAACGTGCCGAGCGCACCGCCGGAGAAGCGGGCCAGGAAGGACACGGCGTCGTCGACGGTGACCTCGGCGGTCGGGACCCCGGTCGCCTCGCCACCGCGCACCGTGAGCGCGTCCTGTCCGTCGCCGACCACGGGGCGGCGGTCCACGAACGTCTGCAGGGCGCCGGTGACGGTGGTGATCGTCTCCCCGGTGATGTGCTGGCACAGGTCGATGACGTGCGCGCCGATGTCGCCCAGCGCGCCGCTGCCGGCCTTGGTCCGGTCCAGCCGCCACGAGTACGGCGCGGACGGGTCGGCGAGCCAGTCCTGGAGGTACTGCGCGCGCACGTGCCGCAGGGTGCCGAGCCGGCCCTCGGCGACCAGCTCCCGGGCCAGCGCGATCGCCGGGACGCGCCGGTAGGTGAACCCCACCATCGAGCGAACCCCCTGGAGCGCCGCGGCATCCGCCGCCGCCGCCATCGCCTCGGCCTCGGCGACCGAGTTGGCCAGCGGCTTCTCGCACAGCACGTGCTTGCCCGCCGCCAGGGCGGCGATCGCGATCTCCGCGTGGGTGTCGCCCGGCGTGCACACGTCGACGAGGTCGACGTCGTCGCGCTCGAGCAGTCGTCGCCAGTCCTGCTCGGTCTGCTCCCAGCCGAGGCGGGCCGCGGCGGTCGCGACCCGCTCGCCGTCGCGCCCGCAGACGACGCTCATCCGCGGCTGGAGGGGGAGGTCGAACACGTGGGGCGCCGTACGCCAGGCCTGGGAGTGGGCGGCGCCCATGAAGGCGTAGCCGACCATGCCGACCCGGAGGGTGGCGGACTTGTCGTTCACCGAGGACTCCTTGGGAAGGGGAGCACCTGCCGGCCGGGTGTGGGCCCGACCGGCAGGGCTCGGGGGGTCAGGACTCGAAGGCCTGGTCGATGTACTGGTCGACGTTCTCCTTGGTCACGACCGGGGCGTTGAGCACGATCCGCTTCGGCACTTCGACCTGCACGAGGTCGGTCATGCCCTTGCCCTGTGCGATCAGTCGGGCCAGGCGGATCCCGTCGGCCGCCTGCGTGGGCGGGTAGAGCACGGTCGCCTCCATCTCACCGTCCTGGATCCAGCGCATGGCGTTGGCCGAGCCGGCGCCGCCGATGAAGAAGAACTCGTCGCGGCCGGCGTTGTCGAAGGCCTGCTTGACGCCGACGCCCTGGTCGTCATCGTGGTTCCAGATGATGTCGATGTGGTCCTCGGCCTGCAGCAGGTTCGACGCCTGCTCCTCGCCCGACTCGACGGTGAACTCGGCGGCGACCCGGTTGTCGACCGTCTGGCCGCACGCCTCGAGCGCGTCGGCGAAGCCCTGCGAGCGGTCCTGGGTCAGCGGGAGGGAGTCGATGCCGGCGATCTCGGCGATCACCGGGTCTGCGATGTCGTTCTCCTCGATCAGCCCGCAGGCGAAGGTGCCGGCCGAGACGCCCATGCCGTAGTTGTCGCCGAGGATCGTGGTGCGGGCAGCGAACGGCGAGGAGAACTCGCGGTCCACGTTGATCACCGGGATGCCGGCCTCCATCGCCTGGATCGCCACATCGGTCAGGGCGGCGCCGTCGGTCGGCAGCAGCACGATGGCGTCCACGCCGTCGTTGATGAACGTCTCCACCTGGCTGATCTGCTGGTTGGCGTCGTTGGTGCCCTCGGCCATCTTGAAGTCCACGTCGGAGTACCTCGCGGCCTCCTCCTGGGCGCTCTCGTTGATCGCGGCCAGCCAGCCGTGGTCGGCGGCCGGGCCGGAGAAGGCGATGGTGACGGTCTCGCCCGGCTCGTCGTTGCCGCTGGCGGCGGTCGTCTCCTCGGAGCCGGACCCGGCGTCCTCGGACTCGGCGGGCGTGTTGCTGGTGCAGCCGACCAGCACGAGGACGACGCCGACTGCTGCGACGCCGTTCACGAGTGCGCCCAGGCGTCGCTTGAGGGGTGAACTGGACATGGTTCTCCTTCGGTGCATCTCTCGTTGGGTGTAACGGCGCGGCCGGAGCCGCCGACTCTTCGCCGTCCGAGCGGGGCGACGAGGTGGGTGTCAGGCCGAGGTTCTCCGCTCGGCGAAACGCTGTTGGAGCAGCACGGCGGCGACGATGATCAGGCCCTTGGCCACCGACTGCACCGAGCTGGACAGGTTGTTCTGGGTGAAGACGTTGGACAGCGTGGTGAAGATGAGCACGCCCAGGACCGTGCCCCCGATCGTGCCGCGGCCTCCGGTGAGGAGGGTCCCGCCGATCACCACGGCGGCGATCGCGTCGAGCTCGTAGAGCTGGCCGTGGGTGGACGACCCGGTGCCGGTGCGCGCCATGATCATCACCGCGGCGATCCCGCAGCAGACGCCGACCAGCACGTAGAGCAGCACGGTGTGCCGGTCGACGCGGACGCCGGCGAGCCGCGCCGCCTCCGGGTTCGCGCCGACCGCGAGCGTGCGCCGACCGAAGGTCGTGCGGTTGAGCACGACCCAGCCGAGCGCGGCCACCAGGGCGTAGATGATGACCAGGACGGGGACGCCCATGACATCGCCGCCGAAGAAGTCCTTGAAGGGCTGCACCCGCACGATCTGGGTGCGACGCTGGGCGATGATCTCCGCGAGACCGCGGGCGGCCGCGAGCATGGCCAGCGTGGCGATGAAGGGCACCACCCGTCCGTAGGCCACGAGGAGCCCGTTCACCAGCCCGCAGCCGGTGCCGACCAGCAGCGCGGTGAGGACCATCAGCAGCCAGTGGGTGTCCTCGGCCATCGTCTGCGTGGAGAGCGTGGTCGCCCAGACGGACGCGAGGGCCACGATCGCGCCGACGGACAGGTCGATGCCGCCACCCGTGATCACGAAGGTCATGCCCACGCTGACGACGCCGATCACCGAGGCCAGCCGCAGGATGGTGAGCGCGTTGTCGAGGCTGGCGAACTGCTCTCCGCTGGTGATCACGCCGATCATGCAGAGGACCACGAGGGCGACGACCAGCCCCAGGTTGCGGCGCACCCCGGGTGCACTGAACGAGCGGGTGCGCTGGACCTCGGAGGCCTCCTCCGAGGCCAGAGTCTGCTGTTGACCGGGCGGGTCCGGGGGCCGGGCGTCGCCGACGGACGGATCGACGGGGGTCTGCGGGGTGTCGGTCACGAGGCTCTCCCTGACATCACGAGATCCAGCACGGTGTGTTCGTCGATCTGCGCAGCCGGTCCCTGGTGGACGATCTCGCCCTCCCGCACGACCAGCACCTGGTCGGCGAGGCCGAGCACCTCCTCGACCTCCGAGGACACCACGACCACGGCCACCCCCCGGTCCGCCACGGCGCGGATCAGCGCGTAGATCTCGGCCCGCGCGCCCACGTCGACGCCACGGGTGGGCTCGTCGAGCACCAGGACCCGGGTCTCGCGCATCAGCCAGCGGGCGAGCACCACCTTCTGCTGGTTGCCGCCGGACAGCGTCCGCGCAGAGCGGTCGACGCCGGCGGGCCGCAGGTCCAGCGAGCGGGTCAGCTGCTCGGTCTCCGCACGCTCGCGCTGAGAGCTGAGGAACCCACGGCTGGCGAACCGACCCAGCGACGAGATGGTCACGTTGTGCGCGACGCTGTGGTCGAGGAAGAGCGCCTGGCTCTTGCGCTCCTCGGGCGCCAGGCCGACGCCGGAGCGTACGGCGGACGCCACCGAGCCGCGCTTGAGCCGACGGCCGTCCACCCGGACCTCGCCGTGCGACGGCTTGCGGGCGCCGTACAGGGTCTCGAGGATCTCCGACCGGCCGGCGCCGACGAGCCCGGCCAGGCCGACGATCTCGCCTGCCCGGACCGAGAAGCTGACGGACTCGAAGTGCCCCGGCAGCGCGAGTTCCTCGACCTCCAGCACGATCGGCGCGTCCGCGGCGACCTCCCCGCGGGGTGGGAAGACGTACTCGATGGAGCGGCCGGTCATCCGCTGGATCAGCTCGTGCGTCGGCGTGGTGCGAGCGTCGAGGCCGGCGGCCACCGTGCGGCCGTCCTTGAGCACGGTGACCCGGTCGCCGATCCGCCGGATCTCCTCGAGGCGGTGAGAGATGTAGACGATGGCCACGCCGCTGCGACGCAGGTCGTCGATGACCCGGAACAGGTTGTCGACCTCCGCGCGGTCGAGGACCGCCGAGGGCTCGTCCATGATGATCAGCCGGGCGTCGCGCGAGAGCGCGCGGGCGATGCTGACGATCTGCTTGCCGGCCGGCGCCAGGCGCCCGACCTCGATCCCCGGGTCGATCTCGCGGTGTCCGAGCCGGTCCAGCACCCGCGCCGTCCGCTCCCGAGCGGCGGAGGGAGCGAGGTAGCCGAACCTGGCCTGCTCGTGCCCGAGGTAGAGGTTCTCGGCCACGGTCAGGGTGTCGACCAGGTCGAGCTCCTGGTAGATCGCGGCGATCCCGAGGCCGATCGCCGCCGAGGGGACGCGCAAGGTGACCTCGGCGCCGTCCCAGCGGATCTCGCCGCTGTCCGGCTGATGGGCTCCTGAGAGGACCTTGATCAGCGTCGACTTGCCGGCGCCGTTCTGACCGAGGAGGCAGTGCACCTCGCCGGCCCGCACGTCGAGGTCGACGCCGTCGAGCGCGCGGACGCCGGGGAACTCCTTGGTGATCCCGACCATGGCCAGGAGGGGCGCGGAGTCGGACACCGCCCACCTCCCTGGCTTCGCTGCCCGGCGGGACGGGGCCCCGCCGTGACGGTCACCCGCAGGTGACGCGCCAGAACCTAGGTGGAGCGAAAAGTGACTGTCAATACTTCGTCCAACAACTTTGCAAAGTTGTGACGCCCCAGCTGGAGGGTTCAGTGGGCGACGGAGTAGACCTCGTCACTGATCAGCCGCGCGGCGCCCACCACGCCCGCGGTGTCGCCCAGCTCGCTGAGCACGATCGGCAGGTTGCCGGTCGCCAGCGGCAGCGACCGCCCGTAGATGACCCCCCGGACCTCCGCCAGCAGGGCGTGGCCGAGGGTGCTGACCCCGCCGCCGATCACGATCAGACCGGGGTTGAAGAACGAGACCAGACTGGCCAGCACCGCCCCGACGCGTCGGCCGCCGTCGCGGACGAGCTGCACCGACACGGCGTCTCCGAGGGCGACGGCCTCACCGACCTGCACGGCGGTGAGCTCGCCGTGGCTCTCCTGCATCTGGGCCTGCATCTGGGCCAGCACCGGCGACCGGCCGGACGTGGCGGCTGCCGTCGCGTCGCGGCGGAGAGCGGCGCCACCGAAGAACGCCTCGAGGCAGCCGACATTGCCGCACGCGCAGGTGGGTCCGACATCGTCGACGCGGATGTGGCCGATGTCGCCGGCACAGCCGTCGACGCCGCGATAGAGCGAACCGTCGACGACGATCCCGCACCCGATGCCGGTGCCGATCTTGACGAACAGGAAGTCCTCGATCGTGCGCGCCACCCCGGCATGCTGCTCGCCGAGGGCCATCACGTTGACGTCGTTGTCCAGCAGCGCCGGGCAGTCGAACTCCCGTGACATCACCTCGCGCACCGGGTAGCCGTCCCAGCCGGGCATAATCGGCGGCGAGACCGGGATGCCGCGGTCGAAGTCGACCGGTCCGGGCACCCCGACACCGACGCCGAAGAGCTGCTCGACCCGGGCCTCCTCGGCCGCCTTGCGCGCGAGGTCGGCGGCGATGCCCAGGACGTGCTCGGGGCCGAGGCGGACGTCGCACGGCTCGTGGTGCAGGGCCAGGACCCCGATCCGTCCGTCGGTCACCGCCACCGAGACTCCGGTCGCGCCGATCGCGACGCCGGCGAACCGTACGCCGGCATCCAGGTCGACCATGGTCGATCGGCGTCCGCCTCGCGATTCGGCCGGTCCGGTCTCCGACACCAGGCCGAGCTCGCCCAATCGGCCCACCTCGGCGGCGATCGTCGTCCGAGACACCGACAACCGCTCGGCCAGCTGGGCCCGCGACTGAGACCCGCCGTCACGCAGACTGGCCAACAGGCGGGCCTGGATCTGGGACTCGGCCCGCGCCGACTTGGGGTGCCTCATGCGAGTCATGGTGGCACAGCTCGCGACAACCTGGATCGTGAGCTTTCGCCATGCGCTTTGCGAAGCCGTCGCACCAGAATCCGCTCGGACTCGGCGCGTGCTGCTCGTCACAGTTCGTCCGAATCGCCACGAGACCTGCCCGGCTCTTGCTAGTTTGCGCGTGCCGATGGTGAGAGGTCGGCAGGGGGGACTCGTCGTGGATCCATCAACTGAAGGTCCGCGTCCGACGCGGCGCGCGCTCGCGCGTGGCGCCGCCTGGACGCTACCGGCTGTGGCACTGGCCGCGCCCGCACCGGCGTTCGCGGCCTCGCCGTGCAGCTGCCCGGAGTTCTCGGTGAGCCCGTTCCCCAACAGCGGGACGAGTGGGAACGGCTGGACGATGGATGACGCCGGTGGCACCTCAGGGGGTGGCACCGACGGGTTCGTCAACGGGACCTTCGTCACCGTGGCCGATCCGCGATCCGGCAACAGGACCAGGACCGTGACCGCCTCACGGCAGATCTGCGTCGCCCAGGGCCGGACCTACACCTTCACCTACACCTGGACGGCCTACGTGGCCAACCCGCGGCCGATGATCTCGGTGCTCCGGGTCAACGGCGTCACGCTCTCCGGCAGCACCATCGACACGAGCTCGAACGTGACGTCAGGCTCCCGGACCGTCACCTGGACCGCGACGACGACGGGCATGGTGACCATGGCCTTCGTGCACACCGTGAGCTCCTCGGGCGGATCGGTCACGGGCGACGACATCACCATCGCGAACATCGCCGGCAGTTGCGCCTGAGCCTGGATCCCCCGCGCTCCTGCCCGCGCGTCGACCGGTGGGGGTTGAGTCGTGCATCTCGCGCATCAAGAGTCGGGTTCCTGCTCCAGCAGGAGCAGCTCGACGGCTCGCGTGGCGTCGGTCGAGCCGAGGGCGGAGAGCGTCTCGAACCGCTCTGACCCGAGACGCTCGCGCAGATGGTCGCGCACCTCGAGCAGCGGGGCGGCCTGGCGGTCCTCGGCCGTCACGCCGTGCTCGGCGTAGAGGGTGTCCGCTGCCCCGTAGTAGCGACAGGCCTCGGCGTCGGCGAGGTCGTGGGCGGCACAGATAGCCAGGCCGCTCAGGATGTCCGCCACCGTCAGCGGATCAGGCCGTCGGTCGTAGGTCAGCCGCAGGGCCGCGAGGAGGTTGCCTCGCGCCGCGGGCACGCGTTCGGCAGTGGCGAGGACAAGGCCTCGGTGGAGCAGGACGGAGCTCATCATGGGGCCGGGGCCGAAGGCGCCGGCGAGGTCGAAGGCCTCGTCGACATAGGCAAGGGACTCGTCCGTGCGACCCAGGTTCAACAAGTCGTCGCTGATGCCGGCCAGGATGTTGATCGCGTCGTAGTCGTCGCCGGCGGCGCGCGCATCGGCAAGGCCGCTCAACTTGGCAGCGAGGGCTCGCTCGTGATCCTTCAGGTACGACGCCACATGGCCGTCGATGTCTCGTGCGAGGGCGACCAGGGCCGGATCGCCGGTCGTCTCAGCGAGGGAAGCCGCGGCTCGTGCGGCACGGTCGGCCGTCGCGAAGTCACGGTGGTGGGCGGTGTGCGCGGCCAGGCAGCACCAGGCGTTGACGACCAGGCGATCCACGGGGAGCGCGGCGGTTTCAGCGCTCGCGAGCGCCTCGGTAAGGCGCGAGGCGGTGCCGGGATCGTCGAAGTAGCTCGCGTAGGTGCCTGCAAGCAGGGCGAGGCGCGTCGCATCGATCGGAGTGTGGTCAGGAAGCGCAGCGGCCCGTTCGATGGCCGCACGACCCTCGGTCAGGCGGCCGGTCAGCAGCCAATAGCGGTTGAGCCCGACGGCCAGCATGGTCGCCGCCCTCGCGTCACCGCGATCGACGGCGCGGGCGACGGCGGTGGCGATGGTGTCGTCATCGCGGCGCAGTCTGGCCAACGTCGCTCCGGTCTCGACCCCGAAGAGCAGCGGGGCGGCCTCCGTGACCAGGCCGACGACCTCGCGGCGGAGCCGCGCGTCGAGGTCGTCCCGGGGGCCCAACGCTTGGGCGAACTCCCGGACTGGTCCGCGCATGGTCGCCCGCCCGTCGAGGTCCAGCGCGACCAGTCCGCATCCGACCAGCTCGTCCAGCGCATCCACCGGGTCGTCCACCCACCCCCTCGCTGTCGCCTCGAGCAGCTCCAGGGAGATGGAGCCGTCGACGGATCCGAGCAGCTCGAAGAGTCGTCGCCCAGGCTCGGTGAGGGCGTCGCAGGCCTCCTCGAGGACGCCGTACAGACTGGCCTGACGCTCGGGGACGGACACGGCGACCGAGCCCTCCAACACGGAGGTGCGCCGGGCCTGGATCCGAGTCAGGAGCTGTCGTGGAGTCAGCGTGCGCGTGCGTCCGGCAGCCAGCTCAAGGGCGAGCGGGATGCCGTCGAGCAGCGCGCACAGGTCGGACACGGCGTCCTGGTCCACTCCACCGATCCCCGGACGCACTCGCTCGGCGCGCTCCCGGAACATCTCCACGGCACTGGCCTCGTTGAGCGGCGGCACCTGGATCGCTTGCTCGAGTCGCGCGCCGGTCGGACGCCGCGTGGTGATGAGCACCGTGAGGCCGGGGACGCGGCCCAACAGGTCGTCGAGGGCCGCACCGATCCCGTCTACCTGCTCGACGTTGTCGAGCATCAGCAGGCCCCGGGGGAGGACGGCACCGATGGCTGCCACCGGATCGTCTTCCGGGTCGACGCCCAGGGTCCTGCAGACCCGCCCCCAGCCGGACGCGGCCTCCACCTCGGTCTCCAGCGAGCAGAACACGGCACCGTCGGTCTGGTGGGCTACGGCGAGCCCGAGCGTGGTCTTGCCGATGCCGCCGATGCCCACCAGGCTGACCAACCGCTGGCCCGACTCGATCAGGGCGGCGACGTCGCCGACCAGTTGCTCACGCCCCACCACGTGAGGAGGCAGGGCCGGGAGCGGGGTCCGATGGGGGGCCGCGTGGCCTGATTCCTCCGGCTCCGAAGGCCCCGACCGGCCGGGGAGCTCATGGTGGAGGATCTGCCGCTCGACCTCGACCAGGGCCGGCGTCGGATCGATCCCCAGCTCGTCGAGCAGGACGTCGCGCGCACGTCGGCAGGTCGCCAGGGCCTCGTCCTGCCGCCCGGCCCAGTAGTGAGCGGTGGCGAGGCCGATCCATCCTCGCTCATCGAAGGGCTGGTCGTGCAGGAGGTCCTCCATGGTGCGCGCCGCGGCCGACGGGTCACCCTCGCGGAGTTGGGCCTCTCCCAGGTCGACCAGCGCCGAGACCCGCACTGCCTCCAGCGCGCGGCGACTCTCCTCGACGAACGGCGCCTCGCCGAGGCCGTCCAGCGGGCGGCCGCCCCACAGGGCGAGTGCCTCGCTCAGCGACCGGACGCTCTCCTGGACGGCTCCGCCACGGAGCGCTGTACGGCCGGACGAGACCAGCTGCTCGAACTGCGCCGCATCGACCGACGCCGGGCCCCGCAGGGCGTAGCCATCGCCGACGCGCTCGACGGTGACCCCGTGGGCCTGGAGGGCCTTGCGAAGCCCCGTGACGTTGACCTGGATCGCGTTGCGTGCCGACGGCGGAGGGTCGTCGCCCCACAACCCGTCCACGAGCTGGTCCGAGGAGCATGCCCGCGGAGCGGCCAGGGCGAGCATCGCCAGCACGGCTCGAGGTCGGCCACCCCCGAGTGCGAGCTCGTCGGCACCTGCATTGGCCCCCACGGCTCCGAGGAGCCTGATCCCCAGCACGAGCGACATTCTGGCCTCACCGTCCCCCCGGGTGGCAGCGCTCAGCGGTGACGGCCCCTCGTCGGCAGCTCGTAGGCACGGCCGTCCATCCGGAAGGTCGGCCGGATGCCCATGGCCCGCAGGATCGTGGGCATGATGTCCACCGACCGGACCTCGGCCCTCAGGTCGCGGCTGGAGAGACCGGCGCCGGCGAAGACGATCGGGATCTGCTGGGCCGCCCGCTGGATGCCGCCGTGGTCGCCCGCGACGGAGTACGTCGTGTCGTCGGGCAACGTGGCGATCACGTCCGGTCCGTAGGCGGCGGCCTCGGTGTCGACGAGCTCCTGGGCATGCTGGGCGAACCAGACGCGCTCCCCGATCGAGCCCATCCGGTCCCAACGCACCGGGGTGGCCAGGTCGTAGTGGCTGCCGTGGCGTCGCCACACGGCGGTGACTGCCGGCAGTCCCTTCATCACCTGCACGGCCTGGGACACCTTGGCTGGCGACTGGTCCTTGAGCCAGGCGCGCAACATCGAGTCGCTGTAGGACAGCCCCACGTTGCCGGTCGCGACCAGCGGCAGCAGGGCGTCCTGGGGCCGGTTGTAGGTGACGGTGTCGTTCTCCGGGTCGCCGTAGTACCAGTTGAAGTAGCCGTAGTCTCGCTCTGCGACGGACTTGCCGTAGAAGTTCTTGCCGGCCACGGAGCCGTGATCGGCGGTCAGCACCACGAGCGTGTCGTCGAGCTCACCGCGAGCCTCCAGCTCGTCGATGATCTTTCCGACCTGCGCGTCCGCGGTCGCGGCGGCGGCAGCCAGGTGGGTCATGGGGTCGCCGTCGGCGCCGGTCGGACCCGGGTCGCGGACGCCGCCCCACATGTGCGCGGCCTTGTCGACACCCGGAAGCGTCACGAAGATGCCGTTCCAGCTGGGCTCCTGCCGCATGATCTCGACGGCGATGTCGGCCGCCCACACGTCTCCGCCGGGGTGCTCGGGGTCGTGCCCGGTGACGTAGCGGTCGCTGTCGAGCGGGTACAGCACGGCCGGGAGCTTGGTGGTGTCGTAGGCGTAGGCCGGGTAGCCGCTGTGCACCCAGAACCTGCTGCACTCCTCGCCCAGGATGTACGACGGCACGTTGATCCCCGAGGGCTTGCGCCAGGAGCCCGGGACGTTGGCGCAGGTGCCGCTGCCGAAGGTGATCAGCGAGTCGGACCCGGCCCCGCCGAAGGCGTATCCGGCGTACCCCTTGGGGCTGATCGTGAAGGTCTTCGCCGTGGGATCAGCCGCGCCCAGGTAGTCGGCGAGCTTGGGATAGCGCGACGCCTGCTGGAGCTTGAACAGGTCGGTCGTCATGTTGCTGGTGATGTAGAGCTGATCCGGGTTGGTGGGCTCGGGGTCGCCGAGGATGCCGGCCACGTCGCGATACCCCTCGTCGGTCCAGCCCATGTGCTTGGGCAGTTGCCCCGAGGTGATGACGTTGTGAGTGACGACGGTGACCGAGCCGGTGTGGCCGAGGTAGCTGCGCGGGCTGTCGACGTAGTCGTCCATGAGGTCCTGGACCCGGGTCATGTGGTACCTGTCGACGATCTCCTTGCTCAAGGAGTCGACGACGATGATGACGACCTTGTCCGGCTTCCCTGCGGGGGGATGGTGCTTCTTCCCGGTGGCCACCGCCCCGGTCTGGACGCCCGTGACGGCCACCACCGCGGCGATCGCCGCTGCCGAGATCGAGAGCAGGAGACGGGGACGGCGGGCCATGTCAGGACCTCTCTTCCCGGCGCAACCCCACGACGCGCCGTTCAGCGCAACCTAGTCCCGCGCCGACCGGGGCGGAAGAGGGTGCCGTCTCGCCACGATGTGAGGCAGCGATGTGAGATCGTGACCCGATGCAGCAGTCGCTGGATCACGACATCCCGGCATCCGTGCCGGGGCTCTCGGATGTCCCACGTGGGCGGCGGTCGACTGCCTGGCTGCCCCTGGTCCTCGTGTTGGTGAGCGCGGTGGCGTACGGCCTGTTCCTCGTCGTGCCGTACTACGTCAACGACCTGGATCGGTTCACGTTGGACGAGGTCGCGGGCGGGTCACATGACGCATCCGGGGTGTGGCCCTACCAGGGCGGAGGCCTGCTCAGTGTCATCTGGGGCTACGGCGCGGCTTTCGCCATCCTGGTGGGACCGTTCCTCACCCTCGGCGCGCCGCTGTGGGCCGCCATGATCATGTGGCGTGACCGACGATCCCTCCAGACGCGCGAGTGGGTTGCTCTGGTGACGGGAGTGGTGTTCGCGGTGGCACTCATCGCGGAGCTGGCGTCACCCTTCCACGACGCGATGATCGGGTGGATGCTGGGCTAGTCCCGCGCGAGAAGGACCGCCGTCCGGCGTCACCGTCATGCGGCGCCCCCGGGAGGATTCGAACCTCCGACCGGCGGATTAGAAGGCCGCTGCTCTATCCAGCTGAGCTACGGGGGCTGGGCGGTGCTCATTGTGTCCCAAGGCGGCGTCCGGCAGGGTCAGGGGCGGGAGTCAGGCACGGTCGCGTCCTCTGCGGAGATCGCCCGGCTGCGGCGGACGACGATGAAGAGCACGGCCACGACCGCCACCGAGGACGCCATGGCTGCGACGATCACCGAGGCCAGCGGATAGCCGGCGAGGGCCGTGCCGACGAGGTAGGCCACCGAGCAGCAGTAGATCGACCAGAGCACGCCGCCCACCGCGGACCAGGTCACGAACTCGCGATAGCGGTGCCCGGCCAACCCGAGGCTGGCGTTGACGACGAACCTCATCCCCGGGACGTAGCGTCCGAAGACCAGGAGCGGCGGGGCGGTGGTGCCGATCACCTGCATCGCCAGGGCGATCTTGCCGTTCTTCATGGCCGCGTCGACCTGGCGTTGGATCCGAGGTCGCATGACGCGGGCGATCCAGTAGAGCCCCGAGTCGCCGGCGACTGCCCCGGCAGCTCCCGCCACCATCACCCAGCCCAGGTGCAATGTCCCCTGCGCGGCCAGCGTCGAGGCAACGTTGAGGGTGGTCTCCCCGGGCAGCAGGGCGACGATGGCATCGCCGAAGACCAGGGCGAAGACGGCGAGATAGGGCCACACGCTGTCGACAGGCTCGCCCGTCGTGCCCGTGGTGTGCGCCTGCCGGAGGGCGACGGCGGCCAGCACGAGGACGACGACGGCGAGCACGGCGACGGCCCAGAGCCAACCGTTGATCCGCCGCTTCCGCGGTGCTGGCAGCGGCGGGGTCGCGAGTTCCTCCATCGGCGAGGCGGTCGTACGGCGGCGTCAGCCGCGCTGCGCGGCCATCCAGGACTCGACCTCGTCGGCCGAGCGGGGCAGGGATGCGGAGAGGTTCACAGCGCCGTCCGCGGTGACCAGCACGTCGTCCTCGATGCGGATGCCGATGCCGCGCAGCTCTTCGGGCACCAGCAGGTCGTCCTCCTGGAAGTACAGGCCCGGCTCGACCGTGAGCACCATGCCTTCGGCGTAGGTGCCTTTCGCGTAGGACTCGGGCGACGCCTGGCCGCAGTCGTGCACGTCCATGCCCAGCATGTGGCTGACGCCGTGCAGGGTCCACCGGGCGTAGACCTTGGACTCGGGGTCGAGCGCCTCCTCCGCCGAGACCGGCAGCAGGCCGAGCCCCTCGAGCCCGTGGGCGAGCACGTGCATCGCCGCATTGTGCGAGGAGGAGAACGGCTCACCCGGACGGACGGCGGCGATGCCGGCCTCTTGGGCGTCGTAGACGAGCTGATAGAGCTCCCGCTGACGTGCCGTGAAGGTCCCGTCGACCGGGAGTGTGCGGGTGACGTCGGCGGTGTAGAGGTTGTGCCCCTCGACCCCCATGTCGAGCAGCACCAGCTCGCCGGGCGTGATCGGGCCGCTGTTGTCGATCCAGTGCAGCGTCGTGGCGTGCTTGCCGCCGCCGACGATGCAGTCGTAGCCGATGTCGTTGCCCATGGTGCGGGCGCGGCGGTGGAAGGTGCCCTCGATCCAGCGCTCGCCGAGCTCCAGGACCCGGTCCCACTCGGCGACGCAGTCGGTGAAGCCGAGCGTGGTGAAGTCGCAGGCCTGCTGCAGCTCGCCGACCTCCCACTCGTCCTTGATCAGCCGCATCTCGGAGACCACGCGTGCGAAGTCCTGGTCGAGCGTCTCGTCCCCAGGCGTCAGCCCGTCCACCTCGGCCGAGACCCCGCGGTGGACGCGGGTCTTGGCCGACCCCCCCGCGAGGCGGGTGGCCAGGTCGTCGATGTGCCGCACCTCGAGCCCGAGCGAGGAGGAGATCTCGTGCAGCGAGGGGCGTCGGCCCACCCAGAGCTCGCCGTACTGCCGGTCGCGGAAGAACTCGTCGGTGTCGCGGGCCGAGCGCGGGCGGGCGTACAGCACCGACTCGCCGTCCTCGATCACGAGGACGGCGTCGCTGGTCTGGTTGCCGGAGAAGTAGGTGTGCGCCGTGTCGGGGCGGAACCGGTAGTCGGTGTCGTAGGCGCGCACCTTGAAGGTGCCGGCCGGGAGCACCAGGCGCTCGCCGGGAAAGGCCTCCGCGAGACGGCGCCGGCGCTGCTCGGCGTACGGGGTGATGGGGTGCGGCGGCAGGTCCAGCTCGCGGTCTCCCCAGCCCTGCCGCATGAAAGCCGAGTAGGCCTCGGGCACCGCAGGGTCGTGGGTCTCGGTCTTGAGTTCCTGGTCCTCGGTCACGGCTCCCAGCGTACGCCGTGACGACCGCCGCCGACCCTCTCCCGCCAGGCGTTCGGCACGCCGGAGGGGCCGGTGGCAGCCGTTAGGCTTCCCGCCATGCCCGGGAAGCGTCGAGAGACGATCGTGTTCACGGTCGTCGTGACGGTACTCGTGGTGCTCGGCGGCGCGGCGATGCTGCTGCTCCTCGCGCTCTCCGGAGCCCCCGGCACGATGCTGCTCGCGACGATCCTGGCCACGGTGCCCGTCGTGCCGCTGATCGGCTGCTTCCTGTGGCTGGACCGCTACGAGCCGGAGCCGCGGCGGTTGCTGGCGGCCGGCCTCCTGTGGGGCGGCTTCGTGGCGACGGCCGCCGCGATCGTCCTCCAGGGCGTGGGCGGCCTCTTCGTCGGGCTCGCCAGCGACGCGAGCGCCGCCGTCGTCGCGCCGTTCACGGAGGAGGCGACCAAGGGGGCGTTCCTGCTGCTGCTCCTGTGGTGGCGGCGCGCCGAGCTCGACGGCATCCTCGACGGCATCGTCTACGCAGGCATGGTGGGCATCGGGTTCGCCTTCGTCGAGAACATCCTCTATCTCGCGGCGGCCTACAACGGGACCGACGGGACCGGGCCAGGTGGCACCACCGCGCTGACGGTGACCTTCGTGGTGCGGTGCCTCGTCAGCCCCTTCGCGCATCCGGTCTTCACCAGCTTCACCGGGATCGGGGTCGGCATCGCGGTCGGCAGCAGGTCCCGCACGGTGCGCGTCGCGGCGCCGGTGGTCGGCTACCTCTGCGCGGTCACCGCCCACGCCGTGTGGAACGCCTCGATCATCTACGGCGCCGAGGACTTCTTCCTCGTCTACCTTGTCCTGATGGCCCCGGCCTTCTTCCTGGCAGTGGCCTTCGCCGTCTGGGCGCGCCGGTCCGAACGCCGGATGCTCACCACCGCCCTGGGCGACGCAGCACGTCGTGGCCTCATCCCGGCCACCGACATCGGCTGGGTGGTCGACCTGGGTGCCCGTCGCCGCAGTCGCGCCTACGCCAAGCAGGTCGGTGGCGAGCACGGGCTCCAGGCGATGCGCGACTACCAGCAGGCCGTGATCGAGCTGGGCTTCCTGCACCACCGCTACCTCCGTGGCACGCCGCCGCCCGACTACGCGGCCCGCGGGCACGACTACGTCGCGCGGATCGCCGCGGTCCGACCCGTCGTCAGCTTCCCCGGTCAGGTGGTGCCCGTCCGATGAGCGATCCCACGACGCGCGCACCGGGTCACCCTGCGGGCCAGTCGGACCACGAGAGCACCGCCATGCTCGCGGCTCTCGTGCTGCTGCACGGAGCCCTCCAGAAGGTCCGGCTGCCCCTCGAGCTCCCCGGCGTCACCGCGCGGCGGACCAGCCACGGCGAGATGGTCGACCAGCTCGAGGACTACGTCATCCCTCGCGTGATGACGCTCGACGCGCCCCTCCTCGCGGTGGTCGGCGGCTCCACGGGCGCGGGCAAGTCGACCCTGGTCAACTCGCTCGTGGGCGCGCGGGTCACCGAGCCGGGCGTGCTGCGGCCCACGACCCGCTCACCGGTGCTGGTGCACCACCCCTCGGACGCCGGCTGGTTCGGCCAGGACCGGCTGCTGCCCGATCTCGAGCGGGTCGCCCGGCCGACGACCGACCCGTCGGCTCTCCAACTGGTGCCTTCCGAGGCCGTGCCCGAGGGACTGGCGATCCTCGACGCACCCGACGTCGACTCCGTCGAGCAGGCCAACCGTGCCCTGGCCACCCAGCTCCTCGCCGCCGCCGACCTCTGGATCTTCGTCACGTCGGCAGCCCGGTACGCCGACCAGGTGCCGTGGGAGTTCCTGCGCGAGGCCGCCGACCGCTCTGCCGCCGTCGCGATCGTCCTCGACCGCACACCGCCTGAGGCCCTCGACACGGTCGCCGCGCACCTGGCCCGGATGCTGGCGGCCCGGGGCCTGCGGGACTCGCCGCTCTTCACGGTGACCGAGGGCCCCGTCGACGAGCAGGGACTCTTGGCTCCGGAGGCCGTCGCGGACATCCGAGGGTGGCTGACCGAGCTGGCCGCGGACGCCGACGCCCGGGGGGCGGTCGTGCGGCAGACGCTGGAGGGGGCGATCAAGGCCCTGACCCGGCGTACGCACGACGTCGCGGACGCCACCGCCGAGCAGCTCGACGCCGCCGCCCGGCTGCGGGAGGACGCCGACCGGGCCTACGACCGGGCCGTCACCGACATCGTCGAGGCCACTGCCGACGGCAGCATGCTGCGGGGCGAGGTGCTCGCGCGCTGGCAGGAGTTCGTCGGCACCGGCGAGCTCCTGCGCACGCTCGAGGCCAAGGTCGGCTGGGTCCGCGACCGCCTGGTGAACGCGGTCAAGGGCAAGCCCCAGCAGGCCGAGCGGGTCACCGTCGCCGTCGAGTCGGGTCTGGAGACCCTGATCCTCGAGCATGCGGAAGCGGCCGCCGAGCGCGCCGAGGCCTCATGGCAGACGCTGGCACCCGGCCAGGCGCTGCTCGCCTCGGCCGGAGAGGACCTCGGCCGTGCATCCCGCGACCTGCGCCGCCAGGTCGAGCGATCGGTGCGCGACTGGCAGGAGGAGGTCCTCGAGCTGGTGCGCTCCGAGGGTGCGGAGAAGCGCAGCACGGCGCGGTTCCTCGCCTTCGGCGTCAACGGGTTGTCGGTCGCGCTGATGGTGGTCGTCTTCTCGCACACCGCCGGGCTGACCGGCGCGGAAGCAGGCATCGCCGGGGGTTCGGCCGTCCTCGGCCAGAAGCTGCTCGAGGCGGTCTTCGGCGACCAGGCCGTGCGCGACCTGGCCGACCGCGCGAGGCGGTCGCTCAACGTGCGCGTGGAGGCGCTCCTGGACGGCGACCGGTCCCGCTATCTCGGCCTGCTCGACGACCTGGCGCTCGAGGCCGAGGTGCCCGAGCAGCTGCGCGCGGCCGCCCGACGGATCGACGACCTGCGCTACCAGTCGATGCGCGGCGGGGACCGCGCAGCCGATTAGGCTGGCCCGGACCGCCGACCCCTGGATCGCTCGAGAGGCACCATGACGTCGCTGCTGGAGGGAGCCAAGAGGCTGTTCTCCGGGCGCAGCGACCTCGGAGAGCGGATCGAGGGGCTCGACACCGCGATCGCGGCGTCCCTGGGCACCCAGCCGGACGCGCTCCTCGACCAGTGCCAGGCGGTCATCGACCGAGCGACGAGCCGGCTGCGGCTGTCGGCCGACCACACGGTGGTCGCGGTGGCCGGGGCGACGGGCTCGGGCAAGTCGTCGACCTTCAACCAGCTGACCGGTCTCGAGCTGTCGGCCGTCGGCGTACGTCGCCCCACCACGTCCTGGGCCACCGCCTGCGTCTGGGGCCAGCAGGGCGCCGACGAGTTGCTCGACTGGCTCGGCATCCCGCCGCGGCACCGGGTGGTGCGCGACTCCATGCTCGACTCGGGCCGGGAGGACGCGCTCGACGGCGTCGTGCTCCTCGATCTGCCCGATCATGACTCGACCGAGGTGGCCCACCACCTCGAGGTCGACCGGCTCGTCCGGCTGGCCGACCTGATGATCTGGATCCTCGACCCACAGAAGTACGCCGACGCCGCGGTCCACGACCGCTACCTCGCGCCGATGTCCTCCCACCGCGACGTGATGCTGGTCGTGCTCAACCACATCGACACGGTGCCGCCCGAGCGGCGGGAGGCGATGATCGCCGACGTCCGCCGGCTGCTCGTGGCCGACGGACTCGACGGTGTCCCGCTCATCGTGACCAGTGCCCGCACGGGGCAGGGGATGAGCGAGCTGCGTGAGCTGATCGGATCCCGCGTGGCGGCCAAGAAGGCGACCCGGGCCCGACTGGAAGCCGACGTACGCGTGGCCGCGACCGGCCTGCGCGAGGCCACCGGCTCGGCGTCTACCCCCCAGCTGTCCAGCGCCAGGATCTCCTCGCTCGAGGATGCCCTGGCCGATGCGGCCGGCGTGCCGACCGTCGTCCACGCCGTCGAGTCGTCGACCCGGATCCGGGCCAACCGCGCGACCGGGTGGCCGGTGACGAGCTGGTTCTCCAAGCTGCGGCCCGACCCGCTCAAGCGGCTGCACCTCGACCTGGGCAGCGCCGGGCGCGAGCTCACCGGTCGCGCGCGCACCTCGGTGCCGGTCGCGACGGAGGTGGAGCGCGCCCGGGTCGACAGTGCCGTCCGCGACCTCGCGGACGACGTGACCGCCGACCTGGCCAGGCCGTGGGCGAACGCCGTCCGGAAGGCCTCGATGGTCCGCCACCACGACCTTAACGACCGGCTCGACCGCGCCCTCGGCGCCACCGACCTCGGCGTGGAGCGGATGCCCGCGTGGGCCGGGCTGGTCCGGTTCGTCCAATGGGTGCTCCTGATCGCAGCCCTGGCCGGAGCGCTCTGGCTGGGCGCCCTGTTCGCCGTGCGCTACCTCACCGTCGAGCTGCCCGCCACCCCCGACCTCTGGGGCTACCCCCTGCCGGTGCTGCTGCTGGTCGGCGGGGTGGTGCTCGGCATCCTGCTCGCGCTGCTCTGCCGCTTGCTGGTCGGGGCGACCGCGCGGTCGCGGGCGCGGTCTGCGGACCGTCGCCTGCGCCACGCGATCGACGAGGTCGCCGAGGAGCTCGTGGTCGCGCCGATGAACGAGGTTCTGACCCGCTACGACACGGTGCAGGCAGGCCTGGCCGCGGCGCTGCGCTGACTCGTCGACGTACGCCAGCCCTCCCGCGTCACTCGGGCCAGGCGGTCCACGAGGGGTCGGTAGCGATCGTGCGCAGCTGGGCGATCGTCAGCGGCACGTGCTGCGCGGCGATCGTCGAGCCCTCGCCCCACTTGTCGTCGGCGCTGTTGGAGGCGGCCACGTAGACGAGCCCGCCGTCGGCCTGGCGGAGCACGACCTCGCGGGTGATCACGCCGCCGTCCTTGGTGACCGAGACGCGGCCCACGAGGCCGCCCGGCTCGGTGATCTCGGTGCAGCGGTCCGGCGCGTCCAGGTTGCCGGGGCAGGTCCAACGTCCGTCCGTGTCCAGGCCCGGGGCCATCAGCATCACGTTGACCCCACCGGCCGTCTCACCCTCGACGACGACGTCGGCCTGCAGGAAGCCGCGCAAGGTGACCACGTCCTCGCCGGGGGCGTTCTCTCCCTCGTTGGTCAAGACCAGGTCGGTGTAGTCGAGCGCCGGGGTCAGCGCCCGGAGGCCGGCGAGCATGGCGGGCGCCGGCCGGTCCCACCAGTGCAGGATGCCGGTGACCGGCGGCGGGTCGGGGAGGGGCGCCGTCGGGTCGCCCGCCACCTCGTGGCCGCGATCGCTCGAGCCGCCCAAGCTGGCGGCCACCGGGACGCCCAGCGTGGTCAGGACCACCAGCGTGCCGACGGCGACGAGCGCGCGGCGCCGGCGCCGGAGTCGTCGGCCGCCGGTCGTGGCGGCCTCGGTCAACGGCAGCACCGGTGCGGAGAGCCCGTCGGTGGCGTCGTGGAACAGGTCGCGGACCAGGGTCTCGTGGGTGTTCATCGCAGGCTCTCCCGGGGTTCGTCGAGGACGGACAGGTGGTCGGCCAGGGCTCTGAGGGCCCGCAGGCTGCGGTTCTTCACCGCCGCCTCGCTCAGCCCGAGGGCGCGGGCGGTGTCGAGGACGCTGCGGTCCTCCCAGTACCTGAGCACCACGACCGCACGGTCGGTGCGGCTCAGCCCCGCGAGCGCCTCCGCGAGGGCCAGCCGCTCGACCTGCCTGTCGGCTGGGTCCGCGATAGCCCCTGCGTCGGTGCGCGGCTCGGCCACCGGGACCTCGCCGCTCGACCGACGGCGCCGGTCGCTGAGGAACGCCTTGAGCAGCACCCCGTGCACGTAGGCCACCGGGTCGTCGGCCCTTCGCACGCGCGACCACGCGGCGTAGGTCTTGGTCAGGGCGGTCTGCACGAGGTCCTCGGCGGCGTGGCGAGTGCCCGTGAGCAGCCACGCCTGGCGGTAGAGGCGGTCCGCCCGCGCCGCCACGAATGCGGAGAACTCCTCGTCGGTGGATCGATGCTGAGTCGCCATCGTCGAGCGCCTTCTCCTGTCCCGTCCGCGACCGCCGATCGGGCCGCACACCAGTATCGACGCCGTGGCGCTGCCCGAGGTCTCAACGAGGCCCGGACCGTGCGGCGGTTGATTTCCGGCCACCTCGGGACCGCCCGTAGGGTGGCGGATCATGGCTGACTACGTGTTCACACTGCGCAACGTGCGCAAGGCCCACGGTGACAAGGTCGTGCTCGACAACGTCACGCTGTCGTTCCTCCACGGCGCCAAGATCGGCGTCGTGGGGCCCAACGGCACCGGCAAGTCCACCCTGCTCAAGATCATGGCCGGCCTCGAGCAGCCCAACAACGGCGACGCCCTGCTGGACCCGGGGGCGACCGTCGGGATGCTGCAGCAGGAGCCGCCGCTCACCGAGGGCACCACGGTGCTGGACAACGTCGAGGAGGCCGTGCACGACATCAAGGCCAAGCTCGACCGGTTCAACGCGATCTCCGAGGAGCTCGCCGACCCGGACGCCGACTACGACACGCTCCTGGCCGAGATGGGCGACCTGCAGACGGATCTCGACCACGCCAACGCCTGGGACCTCGACAGCCGCCTCGACCAGGCGATGGACGCGCTGCGCTGCCCGCCGCCGGACGTGCTTGTCGACAACCTCTCGGGTGGCGAGCGGCGCCGGGTCGCGCTGTGCAAGCTGCTGTTGCAGCAGCCCGACCTGCTCCTCCTCGACGAGCCCACCAACCATCTCGACGCCGAGTCCGTCCAGTGGCTCGAGGGCCACCTCGCGTCGTATCCCGGGTGCGTGCTGGCCGTGACCCACGACCGCTACTTCCTCGACAACGTCGC
This sequence comes from uncultured Nocardioides sp., assembly GCA_964542635.1. Taxonomy (GTDB): domain Bacteria; phylum Actinomycetota; class Actinomycetes; order Propionibacteriales; family Nocardioidaceae; genus Nocardioides. The sequence continues at coordinate 94,793 of CAZIVD010000010.1, forward strand.
CCAGTGGATCCTCGAGCTCGACCGGGGCAAGACCCATCCCTACGAGGGCAACTACTCGACCTACCTCGAGACCAAGAAGGAACGGCTCAAGATCGAGGGCCAGAAGGACGCCAAGCGCGCCAAGATGCTCGAGCGCGAGCTCGAGTGGGTGCGCTCCAACGCCAAGGCCAGGCAGACCAAGAGCCGGTCGCGACTCGCTCGGTACGAGGAGCTGGCGGCCGAGGCCGACCGGATGCGCAAGATCGACACGTCCGAGATCAACATCCCGGCCGGTCCCCGGCTCGGCGACGTCGTGCTCGAGGCCCACGACCTCGGCAAGGGCTTCGAGGGACGCACGCTGATCCACGACCTGTCCTTCACGCTGCCACGCGCGGGCATCGTCGGCGTGATCGGTCCCAACGGCGTCGGCAAGACGACACTGTTCCGGATGATCATCGGCTCGGAGCAACCCGACGAGGGAGAGCTCAAGGTCGGGCAGACGGTCAAGATCTCCTACGTCGACCAGAGCCGCGGCGGCATCGACCCGAGCAAGAACGTGTGGGAGGTCGTCTCCGACGGGCTGGACTTCATCAAGGTCGCCAACTTCGAGATGAACTCCCGTGCGTACGTCGCGTCCTTCGGCTTCAAGGGTCCGGACCAGCAGAAGAAGGCCGGCGTCCTGTCCGGCGGGGAGCGCAACCGGCTGAACCTGGCGCTCACCCTCAAGATGGGCGGCAACCTGCTGCTCCTCGACGAGCCCACCAACGACCTCGACGTCGAGAC
>CAZIVD010000011.1:0-91986 GCA_964542635.1 uncultured Nocardioides sp.
GGTGCTCGTCGAGCACTACGTCGCGCGCGAGTCGCAGACCTCGCTGATCGGCAACGTCTACCTCGGCCGGGTGCAGAACGTGCTCCCGTCCATGGAGGCGGCGTTCGTCGACATCGGCAAGGGCCGCAACGCCGTGCTCTACGCCGGAGAGGTGAACTGGTCCGCCCTGGGCCACCCCGAGGGCCAGCCCCGCAAGATCGAGTCGGTGCTCAGCTCGGGCCAGCAGATCCTGGTGCAGGTCACCAAGGACCCGGTCGGTCACAAGGGAGCCCGCCTGACCAGCCAGGTGAGCCTCGCCGGACGCTTCCTCGTCTACGTGCCGGACGGCACCACGAGCGGGATCTCGCGCAAGCTCCCCGACACCGAGCGCAACCGCCTCAAGACGCTGCTCAAGGAGATCGTCCCCGACAGCGCGGGCGTGATCGTGCGCACCGCCGCCGAGGGGGCCAGCGAGGAGGAGCTCACCCGCGACGTCGAGCGCCTCAAGGCCCGCTGGGAGGACATCGAGAAGAAGGCGGGGACCAAGGGCGCGAGCGCCCAGTTGCTGTACGGCGAGCCCGACCTGACGCTCAAGGTGGTGCGCGACCTCTTCACCGAGGACTTCTCGCGTCTGGTGATCGAGGGCGAGGACGCCTGGGACACCGTGCAGGGCTATGTGGCCCACGTCGCGCCGGACCTCGAGCCGCGCCTCGAGCGTTACCGGGCCGAGGAGCACGACGGCCGGGACGTGTTCGCGGCGTACCGGATCGACGAGCAGATCCACAAGGGCCTGGACCGCAAGGTCTGGCTGCCCTCGGGAGGCTCGCTGATCATCGACCGCACCGAGGCGATGACCGTGGTCGACGTGAACACCGGCAAGTTCACCGGCTCCGGCGGCAACCTCGAGGAGACGGTGACCAAGAACAACCTCGAAGCCGCGGAGGAGATCGTCCGGCAGCTCCGCCTGCGCGACATCGGCGGGATCATCGTCGTCGACTTCATCGACATGGTCCTCGAGTCCAACCGCGACCTCGTGCTCCGCCGCCTCGTCGAGTGCCTCGGGCGGGACCGGACCCGGCACCAGGTGGCCGAGGTGACCTCGCTCGGTCTGGTCCAGATGACGCGCAAGAGGATCGGCACCGGACTCCTCGAGTCCTTCAGCCACGACTGCGAGGCGTGCCACGGCCGCGGCCTCATCGTCGAGGACGCTCCGGTGGAGGCCCGCCGGACCGAGGACGACTCGCGGCGCGGTCGCCGCGGACGATCCCGCGGCGCGGGCAACGGCAACGGGAACGCCGCCCCGGCGCCGCGGCCGACGACCCCGAGCCCGCGCGACGTCGCAGCCGTTGCGAAGCCGCATCCCGAGGCGGCCCCGGAGGTCGACGAGGAGGCGGAGCTCGCGGACGCCACCATCCTCGAGCACCCGGTGGCCGAGCTGTCGGCCCCCGAGGAGCGCCACGACGCTGGGCTCGATCCCGTCGCGGCCGAGACGACGGAAGAGACGACCGACGGAACGTCGGACGGGACCTCGGCGGCCGGAACGTCGGACGGGGCCCAGCCGAGCCCGGAGGTCGGGGACGAGCGGGAACCGAACCCCGCCGACGACGCGCAGGAGCCGGTGGTCGAGGCGCCAGAGCAGGCCCCGGTGGCCGTCGAGCCACCCAAGGTGCTCACCCGCACCCGGCGTCGCGCGGCCAGTCGACCTGCGGGTCCGCCGGCACCCGCCGCCGACGTGTCGGACACACCTCGAGCCGCGGAGCAGCCGCCGGGCGCGGTCGCGCTCGCCGAGGCGCCCTCCGCCGAGGACGGTGGGGCCGACCACGAACCCGCTCCCGCAGCCCTGCACGTCCCCATCAAGCGGCGGGGCTCGCGCAAGCGCTGAAGCGTCAGCGTTTTGCACGGGGCGCGGACCGGTCCGTAGTATGGACCCTCGGTGCGCTGACGCGTGCCCACCCCGCGTGAGCGCGCACCCTGGAGCCCTGTCCGTCGTGCGGCGCCCGCACCCAGACGAAGCAGGAACGACGAAGGAGACCGCGGTGTACGCGATCGTGCGCGCTGGCGCCATTCAGCACAAGGTCGCCGTCGGCGACGTCATCGAGATCGACAAGGTCGAGACGGCGGTCGGCGAGACGCTCACCCTCCCCGTCCTGATGGTCGTCGACGGCGAGAGCGTCACCACCTCGGGCCTGGACAAGGCCGGCGTGACCGTCGAGGTCCTCGGCGCCACCAAGGGCCCCAAGATCGTGATCCAGAAGTACAAGAACAAGACCGGCTACAAGAAGCGTCAGGGCCACCGGCAGAAGTACACCCAGGTCAAGGTCACCGACATCCGTGTGTGATGGCGCGAGCGCGTCGGACTTCGTCCGCCGCGCTGCCGCGCTGGAATCCGGGTGCGGACCCGCCTCGAACCGCCAGCCCCACCGACACCACAGACTCCACAGCTCACCGAAGGACTGATCGAGATGGCACACAAGAAGGGTGCGGCCTCCACCAAGAACGGCCGCGACTCCAACTCCCAGCGCCTCGGCGTCAAGCGCTTCGGCGGCCAGGTCGTCAACGCCGGCGAGATCATCGTGCGCCAGCGCGGCACCCACTTCCACCCGGGTGCGGGCGTGGGCCGTGGCGGCGACGACACGCTCTTCGCCCTGGTCGACGGCGCCGTCCAGTTCGGCACCCGCCGCGGCCGTCGCGTGGTCAACGTCGTTCCCGCCGAGTGACCTGAGACCAGCGCCCACGCGCGCGCAAGGGCGTTCCGGCCGGTTCGGGACGCCCTTCGTCATCTCCGAGAGGCTGGACCGATGCCCGTTCCGACATTCGTGGACCGGGTGACGCTGCACGTCAGCGCCGGGCGCGGCGGCAACGGCGTCGCGTCGGTGCACCGGGAGAAGTTCAAGCCGCTCGGCGGCCCTGACGGCGGCAACGGTGGGCCGGGTGGCTCGGTGATCCTCCGCGTCGACCCCGACGTCACCACGTTGGTGGACTACCACCACAGCCCGCGCCGCAAGGCGGAGCACGGCGGACACGGTGCCGGCGGGCATCGCAACGGCTCGCACGGCCACGACCTCGTTCTTCCCGTTCCCGACGGCACCGTCGTCCTCGACTCACGTGACCAGGTGCTCGCGGACCTCGTCGGGGCGGGCACCGAGATGGTCGTCGCCCGGGGAGGTCGCGGCGGGCTCGGCAACGCGGCGCTCGCCAGCCCGACGCGCAAGGCCCCGGGGTTCGCGCTCCTCGGAGAGCCCGGGGACGAGCTGGAGATCCATCTCGAGCTCAAGGTGGTGGCCGATATCGGCCTCGTCGGCTTCCCGAGCGCGGGGAAGTCCAGCCTGATCGCGGCGATCTCCCGCGCGCGGCCCAAGATCGCCGACTACCCCTTCACCACCCTGGTTCCCAACCTCGGCGTGGTCACGGCGGGGGAGACCACCTTCACCGTCGCGGACGTCCCCGGCCTCATCGAGGGCGCCAGCGAGGGCCGCGGGCTCGGCCACGACTTCCTGCGCCACATCGAGCGCTGCGCCGCCATCGTCCACGTCGTCGACACCGCGACCCTGGAGCCGGGTCGCAACCCGGTGGACGATCTCGACGTGATCGAGGGCGAGCTCGGCCGCTATGGCGGACTGGACGACCGGCCCCGCCTGGTCGCGCTGAACAAGGTCGACGTCCCGGACGGTGCCGACATCGCGGACCTCGTGATCGAGGACCTGCGCGACCGCGGCCTGGACGTCTACCCGGTGTCGGCCGCGTCGGGTCAGGGCATCCGTGAGCTGACCTTTGCGATGGCGGCCCTGGTCCAGGTGGCCAGGGCGGCTCGCGTGGTCGCCGAGCCCACCCGCATCGTGCTGCGTCCCGAGTCGGTCGACGGGCGGGACACGTTCGCCGTCACCGCGACCGACCAGGGTTGGGTGGTGCGTGGCGAGAAGCCCGAGCGCTGGGTGCGGCAGACCGACTTCACCAACGACGAGGCCGTCGGCTACCTCGCGGACCGCCTCAACCGGCTCGGTGTCGAGACCAGGCTCCTCGAGCTCGGCGCCGAGGAGGGCGACACCGTGCTGATCGGTCCCCCCGACGACGCCGTCGTCTTCGACTTCCGGCCCAGCGTGCAGGCCGGCGCTGAGGCTCTCGGGCAGGCCCCCGGGCGCCGGGGCGAGGACCAGCGCTTCGACGACTCCCGGCCCGCCGCGCGGCGGCGTCGCGCCATCGAGGAGGCGATGCCGGATCGCACCGAGGCGGAGACCCGCGCCGACGTCGCCCGTCGGATCGACTCCGGGCACGGGCCGATCTCCTACGAGATCGGCTCGGAGGAGGATCCCGACCGGGCTCCGGAGCAGCCGTGACGACCCGTACGGCGGTCCGCTCGGCGCGCCGCGTGGTCGTCAAGGTCGGTTCGTCGTCGCTCACCACGGCGGCGGGCGGCATCGACCCCGACCGGCTGCGCGCCCTGGTCGACGCCCTCGCGCAGGCGCGCCGGCGAGGGGTGGAGGTGGTGCTGGTCTCCTCGGGGGCGATCGCCGCCGGACTCGCTCCGTTGGGGATGCGGCGGCGCCCACGGGCGCTCGCTTCGCAGCAGGCGGCGGCGTCGGTCGGACAGGGCCTCCTCGTGCACCGTTACACCGAGGAGCTCGCCCGGCACCACATCGTCACCGGGCAGGTGCTGCTCACCGTCGACGACGTCACGCGGCGCTCGCACTACCGCAACGCCCACCAGACGTTCGCCAAGCTGCTCGAGCTCGGGGTGCTGCCGATCGTCAACGAGAACGACACGGTCGCCACCACGGAGATCCGCTTCGGCGACAACGATCGCCTGGCCGCGCTGGTGGCCCATCTGGTGCATGCCGACCTGCTCCTGTTGCTCAGTGACGTCGACGGCCTCTACGACGGCAACCCCGCCGCGGGTGCCGCGACCCTGGTCGGCGAGGTCGCCTCGCCGACCGACCTCGCCGCCGTGCGGATCGGCTCCACCGGATCGGCCGGCCTCGGCTCGGGGGGGATGACGACCAAGGTCGAGTCGGCCCGGATCGCGACCGGCGCAGGGATTCCCGTGGTGCTCACGTCCGCAGCGTTGGCCGGCCCTGCGCTCGCAGGCGAGCGGGTCGGCACGCTGTTCCACCCCACCGGTCGTCGCCGACCCACCCGGCTGCTCTGGCTCGCCCATGCCACCGACCCGAGGGGCCGGCTCGTCCTGGACGCCGGCGCGGTCCGGGCGGTGGTTGAGCGGCGGGCCTCCCTGCTGGCCGCGGGCATCACCGGCGTCGAAGGGACGTTCGCGGCGGGGGACCCGGTCGATCTCGCCGATCCCGACGGTCGCCCCGTGGCCCGGGGTCTGGTCAACTTCGACGCTGCCGAGATCCCGGCCCTCCTGGGTCGCTCGTCGCACGAGCTCAAGCGAGAGCTCGGCGCGGCGTACGAACGCGAGGTCGTGCACCGAGACGACCTGGTGCTGTTGTGACCGACGCCGCCGGGCGCGAGCCCTTGGCGTGGACCGAGGAGGAGCGGGCCGAGGAGGCCAGGTTCGTCCGGTGGTACGGCGCGTGGCAGCCCCTGGACCCGACGGGGCTGCGGGACTTCATGGCCGGCTTCACCCGCCCGTGGTGGATCGTCGGCGGGTGGGCGATCGAGGCGTTCACCGGGGCACCGCGGGAGCACGAGGACGTCGACCTGTCGATCCTGGCCTGCCACGTCCCCGCCTTGCGGGCCCACGTGGGAGACCGATGGCACCTGTGGAGCAACGACGGCGGCACCCTGCGACCGCTGGACGACCGTCACCCCGAGCCGCTCGACGTCGCGAGCCAGATCTGGGTGCGGGCAGCGGCGACCGCTCCGTGGGTGATCGACCTCCCGCTCACCCCCGACCGCGACGGGCTCTGGACCAACAAGCGGCTCCCCGACCACGTGGCTCCGGTCGAGGAGGTGACCTGGGTGGCACCGGACGGAATCCGCTATCTCGCACCCGAGATCGTGCTGCTCTACAAGGCATCGCAACGCCGACCGAAGGACGCCCGGGACCTGGAGCGGACCTGGCCGCTGCTGGACGCCGAGGCACGTGCCTGGCTGCGCGACGGCGTGCGCCGGCTCTATCCCGAGCATCCCTGGCTGGACCGGCTCGGCTGACCCGCCTGCTGACCACTCGGGGAACCGCTCGGGGAGGCGTGACGTCCTAGGGACGACATCCCGGGAGGAACCATGAACCGACGCCTGACCAGCCTGCTGATCTGCGGCGCCAGCGCGATCGCCCTGAGCGGCTGTGCCACCGCCGGCTCGGAGGTCGCGCGCGATCCCGCGACGATCGTGACGGCGGCACCCGTCGCGGACGGGGACCAGCCAGAGAGCGACTCCGGCCCGGGCCTGCCGCCTGCTCAGTGGCCGGCGACGGGCTGCGACGCTCGGGCGGTGACTTCGGTGGGCTACCGCAACGCTCCTCCGGGCTTCGCCACGCCCGAGGAGGCGATCGGCCAGTCGACGGCCGGCAACATCCCGGACGGTGACGTCGTGGCGGCCCCGGATCCCGGCAAGGGACCGGCGAGGTTCTGGGTCGTCGACCCGGACACCGGCGAGGTGCAGGCCGAGGTCTCGGTGACGCGCGGTCCCACCGGCTGGTACGTCGACGGCGTGGTCACCTGCGCCTGAGGGAGCCCGGCGCTGGTCGAGGAGGTCGCGCAGTGACCGTCACGAGACCCCGAGACCGAGGCAGGCTCCGTGGGTCCGCTGGCAACGTGTCGGCGCCTCGTTCCTCGGCGCCTCCTCAACCAGCGGGTTCGGTGGTCGAGCCGGGCGAGCCGCCAGGCGAGCTCGTGTCGAGACCCGGTGACCGAGGCAGCCTCGTTGGTTCCGCTGGTTTGGTGACGCTCAGCGGGCGCTCGCTCCTCAACCAGCGGTGCCGTTCGCGGGGGCGATGAGGCGCGCCGTACGCTTGCGGATGCGATGAACGACGTGACGAGCGAGCGGGTGGCGGGCGACGGTGCCCGGCCGGTCTACCTCGACCACGCCGCGACGACGCCGATGCTGCCGGCGGCGGTCGAGGCGATGACCCGTCATCTCGTGGACATCGGCAACCCCAGCTCGCTGCACGCCAGCGGGCGGCGCGCCCGCCGCGTCGTGGAGGAGTCCCGGGAGACGATCGCCCAGGCGCTCGGGTGCCGGCCCGGCGACGTGGTCTTCACTTCCGGAGGGACGGAGTCCGACAACCTCGCGCTCAAGGGCACCTTCTGGGCGCGCCGGGACGCCGATCCCCGCCGGAGCAGGATCATCTCGACGGCGGTCGAGCACCACGCGGTCCTGGACCCGCTCGTGTGGCTGGCCGAGGAGGACGCGGCGACCGTCGACCTCATCGGGGTCGACGGCGACGGGCGACTCGACCTCGACGCCTTCGCGGCCTCCCTCGAGCAGGATCCAGGCGACGTCGCCCTGGTCTCGGTGATGTGGGCCAACAACGAGGTGGGGACCCTGCAGCCCATCGCCGACGTGGTCGAACAGGCCGCCGCACACGGCATCCCCGTCCACACCGACGCGGTGCAGGCCGTCGGCGCGGTGCCCGTCGACTTCGCGGCATCGGGCGTGGATCTGCTCACGCTCACCGGCCACAAGGTCGGCGGACCCTTCGGCGTCGGCGCCTTGGTCGTACGCCGCGAGCTCGAGGTCACCGCGATGATGCACGGCGGCGGTCAGGAGCGAGACATCCGCAGCGGCACTCTCGACGCTCCCGCCATCGCCGGCTTCGCGGCCGCGGTCGAGGCGGCCGTGAAGACCCAGGCGGAGCATGCCGAGCGGCTGGCCGCCCTGCGCGACCGTCTGGTCCGCGAGGTCCGGCGCGTGGTCCCCGACGCGGTCACCAGCGGCCACCCGGTCGAACGACTCCCGGGCAACGCCCACCTGCGCTTCCCCCGCTGCGCCGGCGACTCGCTCCTGATGCTCCTCGACGCGCGCGACATCGAGTGCTCGACCGGGTCCGCCTGCTCGGCGGGCGTCGCCCAGCCGTCCCACGTCCTGTTGGCGATGGGGCTGGCCGAGGACGACGCGCTCAGCTCGCTGAGGTTCTCACTCGGTCACACGAGCACCGAGGCGGACGTCGATGCCCTGGTGGCCGCGATCGGCCCGTGCGTCGACCGCGCCCGGGCGTCCCGACAGCCGGTGGTGCGGTGAGGGTCGTCGCGGCGATGTCGGGCGGCGTCGACTCCGCGGTGGCCGCGGCCCGAGCCGTGGACGCCGGGCACGACGTCACCGGGATCCACCTGGCCCTCTCGCGCCACCCCGCGTCGTACCGGTCCGGCGCGCGGGGCTGCTGCACGCTCGAGGACGTCCACGATGCGCGGCGGGCGGCCGACGTGATCGGGATCCCCTTCTACGTCTGGGACCTCAGCGAGCGGTTCCACGAGGACGTCGTGGTCGACTTCATGGACGAGTACGCCGCCGGCCGGACACCCAACCCTTGCCTCCGCTGCAACGAGAAGATCAAGTTCGCCGCGGTGCTCGACCGCGCGCTCGGCCTGGGGTTCGACGCGGTGGCCACCGGCCACTACGCGCGACTGGAGACCGCACCCGACGGCGTGGTGGAGCTGCATCGGGCCGAGGACGCGGCCAAGGACCAGTCCTACGTCCTCGGGGTGCTGACCCAGGACCAGCTGCGCCACTCACTGTTCCCACTCGGGGGCTCCACCAAGCCCGACGTGCGCCGGGAGGCCGAGGTGCGAGGACTTCGCGTCGCTGCCAAGCCCGACTCCCACGACATCTGCTTCGTGGCCGACGGCGACAACGCCGGCTGGCTCCGCCGGCAGCTCGGCGACCGGGCTCCCAACGACGGCGGGGACATCGTCGACGACGCCACGGGCGCCGTCCTCGGTCGCCATGAGGGCACCGTCGGCTTCACCGTCGGGCAGCGCAAGGGACTCCGCCTGGGCACTCCGGCTCCGGACGGGCGACCCCGTTTCGTCCTCGACATCGAGCCGGTCAGCGGCACGGTGCGCGTCGGTCCGCGCGAGGCGCTCACCGTGGATCGTCTCCGCGCGCGGCACGGTCGCTGGTCGGGACGGGTCCCCACGGTGCTCGACGGGCCGCAGGTGACCGTCCAGCTGCGGGCCCACGGGGCTGAGCACCGCGCCCTGGTGCGTACCGACGCCGGTGGCGAGGTCGTGGAGGTCGAGCTCCTCGATCCGGCCCAGGGCATCGCCCCCGGGCAGAGCGTGGTGATCTACGACGGCACCAGGGTCGTCGGCTCGGCCACGATCGAGGCCACCAGCCGGGTCCTCGCGCGCACACCATGAGTGTCGCGAGCGGGGTCGGGTCCCTCCCCGGGACGGACCCGGCCGAAGCGGCCCGCCTCGTCGTCGGCGAGGTGCCCGACCTGCCCTACCTGCCCGAGCTTCCCGCGCGCGGGGCGCCGGCCTCGATGTCCGGCCGGGCGCTGGCCGTGGTCAGCGGCCTCGCGGCCGACCTGCAGCCAGCCGGCTGGCGACTGACCGGGGGGACGACCCCGGGCCGGGACCAGCGCCGCGCCCGCAGCCTGCTGGCCCAGGACCTGGATCACCTCGAGGAGGAGCTCCAGGGGTTCCAGGGCACCTTCAAGGTGCAGGTGGCCGGGCCCTGGACCCTGGCGGCCACGGTGGAGCGCCCCCGCGGTGACAAGCTCCTCGCGGACGCCGGCGCGCGCCGCGACCTCGCCCAGTCCCTCGCCGAGGGCCTGCGCACCCACCTCGCCGACGTACGCCGGCGCGTCGCGCAGGCGGAGCGCCTCGTCGTCCAGGTCGACGAGCCTGTCCTGGGCGCGGTGCTGGCGGCGCGGATCCCGACGGCCTCGGGATTCGGCAAGCACCGCGCGGTGGACCGACCCGAGCTCTCCGAGCATCTCGGCTGGGTCCTGGCCGCGGCCGCAGAGGGGGCCGAGCCTTGGGTGCACTCGTGTGCCTCCGACACCCCGCTCGACCTGGTCCGGGCCGCGGGTGCGCGGGGACTGTCGGTCGACCTGGGCCTGGTCGACGCGGCGGGTCACGAGGTGCTGGCGCAGGCGCTCGAGGCCGGTGAGACCGTCGCCGTGGGCGTGGTGCCGGCGGTCGATCCGGCGGTGCCGCCCTCCGACCGGAGCCTGACCGACCGGGTCCTGGTGTGGCTCGACCAGCTCGGACTCGACCCCGAGGAGGCGGGTCCGAGGATCGTCGTGACGCCGACCTGCGGGCTGGCGGGCGCAGGGCCGGAGTGGGTCCGCCGCTCGATGCTGCTCGCGCGACAGGTGGCGGCCAACCTGACCGGGAGTCCCGCGCCCGTTACGGAGTGACGCCGGGCGCCTGCCAGAAGCGGATCCAGTCCACGGTCATCGCCTGCGGCAGGTGCTTCTCGCTCTTGAGCTTGCTCAGCTCGTAGTCGGAGCTGAGGAGGCTGAGGATGGGGAACTGCGGGACGCCGGAGATGCCCTTGGTGATGCGGCTGGTCTCACGGCCGTCGATGCGGAAGACGTAGGCCGAGGGCGACCACTCGACGGAGAACACGTGGTAGCGCTTGGACCAGCCGTCCTTCTTGCCGCTCAGGAAGCGCTGGGGCTTCTTGATCCAACCGCCGATCTTCTGGGGTCCGGCCGGAGTCGGGTTGTAGACGAAGCTCGTCAGCCCGCCGTTCTTGACACCGTCGCCGAAGTACTCGATGACGTCGATCTCGGCCCCGCCCTGGAGGGCGTTGGGGATGTACGTCGGGTTCTGGGGCTGCATCCACAAAGACGCGTGCTGGCCCTGTCGGGCCTGGAACTTGATGCGGGCGGCGAGCACGCCGTACCTGAAGTACTGGTGGTCCTCGGTCGACACGTGACCGTTGAGTCGGTAGTCGAACTGACCGATGGCCGAGCCGTCCGCCCGGTACGCCGTGCAGGAGCCGGCCGGGAGGGCCGGGTCACGGATCACCATGACCTTGAGGGTGCCGTGGTCGACGCGCGTCGCGGACGGGGAGCCCTTGGCGCAGTTGCGCATGGACGTGGGCTGGTAGTCGCCACCACGGTGCACCCAGTTGGCACTGAGGGCGGTGCCGCTGAACTCGTCGGTGAAGCTCGCGGGCCCCCACGACTGGCTCGCGACGGCGCTACTGGCCAGCACTCCGGCGGCCCGGCCCTTCGTGGTGACCGCACGATAGGTGATCGGGTGACCCGGCGCGCCCACCGGCGCGGCGAACTCGACCTTGCCCTTGCGATCCTGGGCGCCCGTGGCGACCTTCACCCACTTCTTGCCGACCCGACGCTCGAGGACGACGGCGTGTCCCTTGCGGGGCGGTCGGACGGTCGCGACGACGGCGGCGAGCGCCTTGTCCGGGCTGGCGACGCCCTTGCCGGGCTGGACGATGCCGGGCAGCACGGTCAGGGTCACCTGGCCGGACACCGCCCCGGACGAGGGGGTGAGGGTGGCGAACGCCAGGCTGGAGGTGAGGACGGCCAGGCAGGCCGCGACGAGGCGACGGGACGACACAGTGACTCTCCTGGTCGTGCGAGGGGGGACAGGAGGAGGGGGTGGCCGCAATCTGGCACGGGGAAGGCGCTTCTGGGGGCGGAACACCGGAATCTGCTCCGACTGGTCGCGACTGGTATGGAGCGCCCGGGGGTGCGCACACGCGCACAGGCCCGGTCAGCAGGAGCTGGCCGGGCCTGTGGTGGTCGAAGGCCGTCAGGGGGCAGGGGTGGGGGTCGGCGGGAGGTGCGCCGGGTCCTGCCACATGCGGATCCAGTCGACGTTCATCGTCTGCGGCAGGTCGGAGTCCTTCGGCAGCTTGGGCAGCTCGTAGTCGGAGCTGAGCAGGCTGAGGATGGGGTACTCCGGCACGCCCGAGACGCCCTTGGTGATCCGGTGGGTCTCCTGCCCATCGATGCGGAAGACGTAGGCCGAGGGAGACCACTCGACGGAGAACACGTGGTAGCGCTTGTACCAGGAGTCGTTCTTGTTGGTGAGGTACTGGTCGGGGTTCTTGATCCAGCCGCCGAGCTGCTTGGAGCCGCCCGGGAACGGGGCGTAGACGAAGCTGGTCAGGCCCCCGTTGGGGACGTCCTTGCCGAACCACTCGATCACGTCGATCTCGGTGCCGGCCTCCTTGGCGTTCTTGGCGCCCGAAGCGTGCACCGGCTGCATCCACAGCGACGCGTGCTGGCCCTGCAGCGGCTGGAACTTGATGCGCGCGGCGAGCACGCCGTAGGTGATGTCATGGACGCCCTGCGTGGACATGTTCGCGTTGAGGCGGTACTTGTACTTGCCGAGGGCCTTGCCGTTGGCCTTCTTGGCCGCGCAGCGCTTGCTGCCCTTGGACTTGTCGATCAGCACGCTGAGCTGCGCCGTGCCCTTGCCGACCTTGACCGCCTTGGACGAGCCCTTGGAGCACTTGCGCATCGACTGCGGCATGTAGTCGCCCATGCGGTGCTGCCACGCCGAGCCGAGCTTGGACCCGCTGAACTCGTCGACGAAGTCCACGGTGGTGCCCCAGGCGTCGGTGCTGACCGCGCTGCTCGTGCCACCGGGGCCGGTGACGCGGTAGGTGACCGGCGTCGAACCGGGGTAGGACACCGGGAAGATGGCGTTGCCGTCCTTGCCGATCTTGACCTTGTCCGCTGTCTTCCACGACGTGCCGGACTGGCGCTGGAGCTTGGCGGTCTTGCCCTTCTTCGAAGCGGAGAACTTGCCGATCACCGCCCATTTCGCCTTCGCAGACCCGGCGACGCCGCTGCCGGGACCGATGACGCCGGGCAGGATCGTGATGCCGACCTTGGCGGCGGAAGCGGCCAGCGGAGCAGGCGGTGCGGCGGCCGACGAGGTCGTCTCGGCGACGGCCGCGACGCCGGCGGCTGCCACCAGCAGCGTCATGGACGCAGCGATCTTCTTGCGCAGGGACAGCATGCTTTTCCTTCTCTGACGAGGGTGCTCAGGTGCCCGGGGGCGGCTCGGACTGCCAGAAGCGTAGCCAGTCCACGGACATGGTCTGGGGGAGGTTGTCCTCGCCGCCCAGGTTCTTCAGCTCGTAGTCGGAGCTGAGGATGCTCAGGATCGGGAACTCCGGCTGGTGGGAGATGCCCTGGGACGTGCGCCACGTCTCGCGCCCGTCGATGCGGAAGATGTACTCCTCGGGGGTCCATTCCACCGAGAAGACGTGGTAGTCGGTGTACCAGTCGTCGTCCGGACCGTCGAGGAAGCGGGCGGGGTCCTCCACCCAGCCGCCGACCTTCTTCGGCCCGTCCTCGGTGAGCATGTAGATGAAGCTGGCCAGTCCGCCGCTCTCGAGGCCCTTGCCGAACCACTCGATGACGTCGACCTCGGCGCCGCCCTTGCCCGAGTCGGTGGTGCTCTCCGACACGGCGGGCTGCATCCAGAGGGAGGCGTGCTGTCCCTGCAGGGGTTGGAACCTGATGCGGGCGGCCAGCACGCCGTAGCGGAAGAAGTGCCCGTTGGGCATCACGTGTCCGTTGAGGCGGTAGTCGAACCTCCCGGCCGTGGTCCCGTCCGCTCGCTTCGCGACACAGGTCTCCCCCTGGCGCTCCGGGTCGACGAGCACGCTCAGCCGGAGCGTGCCGTCGCGTACGGCGACCGCGTCGGCGGAGCCCTTGGAGCACTTCCGCAGGCCCTCCGGGTTGTAGGCGCCCTCACCTCGGTTCACCCACTCGGCCGACATCTCCTGTCCCGTGAACTCGTCGCCGAAGTCAGGAGACCCCCAGGGGTCCGCCTCGACCGCGGTGCTGGTCACGGCGTCGAGACCGTCGGAGTCGGAGGCCCGGACGCGGAACGTGGCGGCGCCGTCGGTGGGCCCGTGAGGCAGCACGAACTCCACGCGACCGTCGTCGTCCTGGTGTGCCGTGGAGACCTGCGTCCAGCCGGCCGCATCGCTCGTCTCGAGCACCGCCTCTCGACCTTCCCGGGCGGGGGAGAAGGTGGCCACCACCACGCGGCCCGCCTCGCTGGCCACAGCCGGATCGGGCCCGGGCTGGGCGATCCCGGGGAGGACGGTGACCGTCACCGTCTGGTCGGTCGAGCGGAAGAACCGGAGGAAGGCGAACACGGCCACGACGACGAGCACGATCGCCAGCACGGCGGCGGCGATCCTCGTGGTCGCGGACAACCGTGCACTCCTCTCGGGACGGGCGAACGGGGCGAAGTCACCCGGCGGCCGCGAGTGTGGCACACGGCCCCCGGGTAGGAAAGCCGGGGGCCGGGTGCCACAGGGGTGGTCGGCTGGGCAGAGGTGAGCCTCCAGGCTCAGCCCACGTGGACGCCGTCAGGGGCGTCGGTGGCCAGCTCCTCGTGCTTGACGTCGAGGAACAGCCACACGATGGCGGAGCCCGCGAGCATCATGAAGACCCCGACCAGGAACGCGGCGGTGGCGCCCTCGGTGAACGAGCCGAGGTAGGCCAACTGTCCGACGAGCTCCTCGAGCGAGCCGGCGCCCGTCACGCGCATCAGCTGGTCGAGAACCGACGACTCGACGTGCGTCAGGCCCTGCGCGATCCCGGGTGCGATCTCCTTCACGTGCGCCGTCGTGTAGTGGCTGGCCACGGTGCTGAGGATCGCCAGGCCGAGGGCGCCGCCGATCTGCTGCATCGTGTTGAGCACGCCCGAGCCGATGCCGGAGTCCTCGGCGCGCACATGGTGGACGGCCGACAGCGTGAGCGGCACGAACACCGCCCCCATCCCCAGCGACATCAGCACGATGAACGGCAGGATCTGGGTCCAGTAGCTCACGTCCGCACCGAGGTACTCGCCCGTCGTGACCGCCTTGAGCACGTCGGGGGCGGAGTCGGGGACGCTCAGGCGGGAGAAGCCGTACAGCGCCGTGGCCGCGACCAGGGTGCCGGTGCCGGCGATGTAGCGCGGGTCGATGCGGCTGACCAGGTTGGACACCACGGTGGCGCTGATCACGATGCCGACGCTGAACGGCAGGAAGGCGACGCCCGCCTGGAGCGGGCTGTAGCCCATGACGTTCTGGATGAACAGGCTCAGGAAGAAGAACATCGCGAACATCGCCGCCGGCAGCAGCATCATCGCGGCGAAGCTGGCGGCACGGGTGCGGCTGGCGAAGATCCGGAACGGCAGGAGTGGATGCTCGACCCTCGACTCCACCAGCACGAACAGGGCGAGCAGGAGCACGCCGGCCGTCAGGCTCGTGATGGTCCACCGGTCGTCCCAGCCGTACGCCGCGTTGGCGGCGTGGGTGAGCCCGTAGACGAGCGCCAGCAGACCCGCGGTGCCGGTGACCGCCCCGGGGATGTCGAGCTGGCCGGGGTGCGCCTCGGACTCCGGCAGGAGACGCGGGGCCAGGGCCGCGGCGACCAGCCCGATCGGCACGTTGATGAGGAAGGTCAGCCGCCAGCCGTGGACGTCGTACCCCAGGAAGGAGAAGTCGGACCCGGTCAGCCAACCGCCGAGGATCAGACCCACGGCGGCGCCGGCGCCCGACATCGCCGCGTAAACCGCGAACGCGCGGTTGCGCTGCGGCCCGGCCGGGAAGGTGGTGGTGATCAGCGCCAGCGCGGCCGGAGAGGCCAGGGCGGCGCCGAGGCCCTGGAGGCCCCGGGCGCCGAGGAGCAGGGCCTCACTGGTGGCCAGCCCGCCGAGGAGGGACGCGACCGCGAAGACCGCCAGTCCGGCCATGAACACCTTGCGGCGGCCGTAGAGGTCCCCGAGTCGCCCGCCCAGCAGCAGCAGGCCACCGAAGACGAGGGAGTAGCCGGTGACGATCCAGGTCAGGTTCGTTCCGGTCATGTCGAGGTCGCGGCCGATGTAGGGCAGCGCGATGTTGGCGATGGTGGCGTCGAGGACCACCATCAGCTGGGCGATCGAGATGAGGACGAGGGCCCAGCCGAGACGGCGCGGGCCCGGTCGGGCGGCTGCGTCCTCGGGGACCGTGCCCAGGGCGTGGTCGGACATACAGATCGTGTTTCCTGTCTGTGCTCAGGGCCCGGGCGGAGCCCGGAAGGGACTGGTGGGCGGTGCGGTGTCGGGGGAGGTCAGGGGGTGGAGCCGGCATCGTCGGTGGGCCGGGTCGCGGGCGCCGGCGGAAGGGCCGCGGGGAGGATGATCTGGTCGATGACGCGCGCGATGGTGTCGGCGTCCGGGGTCTCACCGAGCACGTGGAGCCGATGCAGCACGATCCCGGCGAGAGCCGGCGCCAGCAGGTCGAGGTCGACGTCGTCGCGCAGCTCGCCGCGCCGGCGAGCGCGCTCGAAGATCTCGCGCGCGAGGACCGACTTGGGGCCGATCACCCGCTCGCGGAACTCCCGGGCGAACTCGGGGTCGACGAAGATCGCCGTCAGCACGCTCGAGAAGGAGGCGACCGACTGGTGGTCGGTGAGGCCCCCTGTGCCACAGAAGGTGAGGAGCAGGTCGTCCCTCAGGCTGCCCGTGTCGGGGGTCTGGGTCGGCGTCTTGACGGACTGGAGGGCATCGACGACGAGGCTGGCCTTGCCCTGCCAGCGCCGGTAGAGGGTGGCCTTGGACGCGCGTGCGGCAGCGGCCACGGCGTCCATGGTGAGGCGGTCGTAGCCCACCTCCTCGAGGATCCGGAGGGTCGCGGCGAAGATCTCCTGCTCGCGGTCACCGGCCACCCGGGGGCGTCCCGGGGAAGGAGCGGTGGGCGAAGCGGGGGTCACGGCTCGGCTCCGATCGTCGGATGAAACGAAACGGTTTCGTTCCGATGGCGTCCAACCAGGCCGGCCGCGGAGCCATTCCTGCGACCCTTCATGGCGGCGTACCGGTCTAGACCAGTGGGCCGCTCCCGGTGTCGGTGCGGCGGGGCAAGATGTGACCCGTGACCGTCCCCGCGACCGTTCCAGCCCCGACGCCGCCGGAGGCGCGGGCCCGCCATCAGGAGCTCTCCGAGCAGGTCGAGGACGCGCGGTGGCGCTACTACGTGCTCGACGACCCGACCTTGTCCGACGCGGACTTCGACGTGAGGCTGCGGGAGCTGGAGTCCCTGGAGCAGGCGTACCCCGAGCTGCGCACCCCCGACTCACCGACCCAGAAGGTCGGGGGTGCGGTGTCGACCGACTTCACGGCGGTCGACCACCTCGAGCGGATGGAGAGCCTCGACAACGCCTTCACCGACGAGGAGCTCGACGCCTGGTACGCACGCCTCGGTCGGGAGGGCGTCGAGGAGCCCGCGCTGCTCTGTGAGCTCAAGGTGGACGGGTTGGCGATCAACCTGCTCTATGAGGACGGCCGCCTGGTGCGCGCGCTGACCCGGGGGGACGGCCGCACCGGCGAGGACGTCACGCCCAACGTCAAGACCATCGCCTCCGTCCCGCACCGACTCACCGGCACGGCGGAGCTGCCGGTGCCGTCCTTGGTCGAGGTGCGCGGGGAGGTCTTCTTGCCGACCGAGGCGTTCGAGCGCCTCAACGTGGCGATGAGCGAGGCGGGGCGCCCGGTCTTCGCCAACCCCCGCAACGCCGCGGCCGGGTCGCTGCGACAGAAGGACCCGCGGGTCACGGCGACCCGCGCCCTGGGCATGGTCTGCCACGGCATCGGGGCACGCCGGGGCTTCGAGCCGGCCACCCAGTCCGCGGCCTACGACGCGCTGCGGGCCTGGGGGCTGCCCACCAGCGACCGGGTGCGGGTGTTCGCGACGCTCGGGGAGGTGCGCGGCTTCATCGAGCACTACGGGGAGCACCGCCACGACGTCGAGCACGAGATCGACGGGGTGGTGGTCAAGGTCGACGACGTCACCCTGCAACGCCGGTTGGGCTCGACGTCGCGGGCACCCCGCTGGGCGATCGCCTTCAAGTACCCGCCCGAGGAGGTCAACGCCAAGCTGCTCTTGATCGAGGTCAACACCGGCCGGACGGGGCGGGTCACGCCGTTCGGGGTGATGGAGCCGACGCGGGTGGCCGGCTCGACCGTCGAGCGGGCGACCCTGCACAACGCCCACGAGGTCGCGCGCAAGGACGTCCGTCCCGGCGACACCGTGGTGCTGCGCAAGGCCGGAGACGTGATCCCCGAGATCGTGGGACCGGTGCTGGGGCTGCGCCCGGAGGGGTTGGCGCCCTGGGTGATGCCCACCGAGTGCCCGGCGTGCGGCACGACCCTGGTGCAGGAGAAGGAGGGCGACAAGGACCTGCGCTGTCCCAACCACGAGTTCTGCCGCTCCCAGGTGCTCGACCGGATCTTCCACGTGGCCGGGCGCGGAGCCTTCGACATCGAGGGGCTCGGCTCGGAGGCGGCGTACGCCCTCTGGTCGGCGCAGGTCATCGCCAACGAGGGGGACGTCTTCGACCTCGACGCCGCCAAGCTGCTGCGCACCGACCTCTTCACGCGCGCGGCCAAGAAGACCGAGCTCGAGAGCGCCACCGAGGGTCGCGTGCTCTCGGCGAACGGCGAGCGGCTCCTGGCCAACCTCGACCGGGCCAAGCAGGTGCCGCTGTGGCGGGTCCTCGTCGGGCTGTCGATCCGCCACGTGGGCCCGACCGCGGCCCGCGCCCTCGCGAGCGAGTTCGGATCGATGGAGAGCATCGAGGCGGCCGACGTCGCGGCGCTCGCGGCGGCGGAGGGCGTCGGGCCCACGATCGCGGAGTCGGTGCGGCAGTGGTTCGACGGCCCGGACCGGGGGTGGCATCGCGCGATCGTCGAGAAGTGGCGGACCGCCGGAGTGACCATGGCCGACGCCCGGGACGAGTCCACCGAGCGCACGCTCGAGGGGCTGACGATCGTGGTCACCGGGTCGCTGGTCGGCTTCAGCCGTGACGGGGCCAAGGAGGCGATCGTGTCCCGTGGCGGCAAGGCATCCTCGTCGGTCTCCACGAACACCGACTACGTGGTCGTCGGCGACAACCCCGGCTCCAAGGCCGACAAGGCCGAGCAGCTCGGGCGACCGATCCTCGACGAGGCCGCCTTCACCGTGCTGCTCCACTCCGGCCCCGCGGGTCTTTGATCATCCGGCGCGAGCGGCCGCGGTCGGCGGCGAGGGGTTCGTCGGTCGAGCCGGGCGAGCCGCCAGGCGAGCCCGTGTCGAGACCTCGGCACCGGTTGCCCGGTCTCGACACGCCGCTCGTCCCTCGCGGCGGTGGTTCCTGAGGAGCCGAGGGACGAGGCGTCTCGAAGGGCTCGACCACCGAAAAGCCTGGCGGCTCGCCGGCTCGACAGCGGTGCTGGCGCCGGGTCACCCCGAGGGGTTCAGGCGGGTGGTCAGCAGTCGGCGCTCGGCCTCGTTCGCGGTGAGCGCGAGGGCGCGGGCGTTGGCGAGGCGGGCCTCGTCGTCGCGCCCCACCTCGGTGAGCAGGCTGGCGCGGGTCGCGTGGAACAGGTGATAGCCGTCGAGGCTCGGCGCCAGCGCATCGACCTCGGCCAGGGCACGCTCCCGATAGGAGTCGCCAAGGTGGGAGAGCGCCACGGCGCGGTTGAGACGCACCACCGGTGAGGAGTCGTGCGAGGTGAGCAGGTCGAACAGCGTGACGATCTGGAGCCAGTCCGTGTCGGCCCAGGAGGGCGCGGTCGCATGGCACGCGGCGATCGCGGCCCGGAGCTGGTAGGGGCCGGGCGAGCGCAGGGTGGCCGCCCGGCCGATCATGGCGTCGGCGGCCGCGATGGCCGCGTGGTCCCAGCGGGAGCGGTCCTGTTCGGGGAGCAGCACCAGGGCGCCGTCGTCGGAGAACCGGGCGGCAGCGCGGGCGTGCTGGAGGGTGAGCAGCGCGGCCAGACCCCAGGCCTCGGCCTCGGCCGGCAAGCTCGTCGCCACCACCCCGGCGAGCCAGACCGCGTCTGCCGCGAGGTCGCGGTCCTGGGTTGGCCCGTCCGAGGCCACGAAGCCCTCGTTGTACATCACGGCGATCACGGCGAGCACGTCTCCCAGTCGCTGCGCCAGCACCTCGTCGGGCGGCACGGTGAGCGCGATCCCGGCCGTGACGATCTTGCGTTTCGCGCGCACGATCCGCTGAGCCAGGGTGCGTTCGTCGACCAGGAAGGCGCGCGCGATCTGGGGTGTCGTGAGTCCGACCACGGCCCGCAGGGTGAGCGCGAGCCGGGCCTCCGGGGCCAGCGCCGGGTGACAGCAGGCGAAGAGCAGTCCCAGCCGCTCGTCGGTGCCGTCGTACGTCGTGCCGGCGGGTCCGCGAGATGGCTCGCCGCGGACGTCGGGAGGGGCGAGCCGTTCGGCGAGCGCCGCCTGCCGGGTGCGGCGCCGGACCAGGTCGAGGGCGTTGTGCCGCGCGGCCGTGTGCAGCCACGCGGCGGGACTCGCGGGCGGTCCGTCGCGACGCCACGCCTCCAGGGCCTCGACCATGGCCGTCTGGACGGCCTCCTCGGCGAGATCGAGGTCATGGAACTGGCGGGCCAGGCGCGCGACCAGCAGGCCGGCCTCCGAGCGCAGGGTCTCGGCGAGGATCCGGTCGGCCTGCTGCGTCGCCACGTCGGATCACTCGAACTGCGAGTAGTCCTCGACCATCGGGCGGATCTCGACGGCTACGCCCGGAAGGTCGAGCGGCGGCCAGGACCTGACCAGCTCGATCGCCGCGTCGAGGTCGGGGAGCTCGACCACGCTGAAGCCGCCGATGACCTCCTTCGCCTCGTTGAACGGCCCGTCGACCACGACCGGACCGTCGGAGCCGTGTCGCACCGTGGTCGCGGTGGTCACCGGGTGCAGCTCCGCGCCGCCGTCGGCGAAGGCCGCGCCGTTGTCCTGGAACCACTGGTAGACCCGGCGGTAGACCGCCTGCGCGAGCTCGGGGTCGACCGCCGCGTCGAGCTCGGCCGTGCTGGTGTACATGAGCACGTACTTCATTCCAGTTCCCTTCCGTCGGCCCCCGGCGCTGTCGCCTCGGGGCAAGTGTTCACCAGGGATGGCGCCGGTGGGCACGCGAAATCGACGCGACCGTCTTGATCGCGCGAGCGTGTCGGGCGCAGTCCTCCAGCCGCGAGCGCGTCGGGCTTCGCTCCGCCGCGCTGCCGCGGCCGTTCGGGCGCCCGCCACGCTGCCGCGTCCCGGTGCCTAGGATCACGACCATGTCCGAAAGCAGTCCCGTCATCACCAGGGACGAGGTCGCGCACCTCGCCACCCTGGCCCGGATCGACCTCAGCGACGCCGAGCTCGACCACCTGGCCCCCCAGCTGTCGGTGATCTTGGAGTCCGTGGCCTCGATCAGCGGGGTGGCGGACGACGACATTCCGCCGACCTCCCACGCGTTGCCGTTGACCAACGTCTTCCGGCCCGACGTGGTGCACCCCGGGCTCACCGCCGAGGAGGCGCTCGCAGGCGCGCCGGAGCAGGAGCAGCAGCGTTTCAAGGTGCCCCGGATCCTGGGGGACGAGCAGTGATCACCCGGACCGCCGCCGACCTGGCCGCTGCCTTCGCCGCTGGCGAGACCACGTCGGTCGAGGCGACCCAGGCCCACCTCGACCGGATCGCCGCGGTGGACGGCGACGTGCACGCCTTCCTGTGCGTGGACGCCGAAGGCGCCCTCGCCGAGGCGGATGCTGCCGACCGGCGACGCGCCAGCGGGCGGGCGCTCTCGCCTCTGGACGGCGTGCCGATCGCGGTCAAGGACGTGCTCGCCACCCGCGGGCTGCCCACGACGTGCGGGTCGCGGATCCTCGAGGGCTGGGTGCCGCCGTACGACGCCACGGTGGTCGCCCGGCTCCGCGCGGCCGGGCTGCCGATCCTCGGCAAGACCAACATGGACGAGTTCGCGATGGGCTCGTCCACCGAGCACTCCGCCTACGGCCCGACCCGCAACCCCTGGGACCTCGGACGGATCCCCGGTGGGTCCGGGGGCGGGTCGGCGGCCGCCGTGGCGGCGTACGAGGCTCCGCTCGCGATCGGCACCGACACCGGCGGCTCGATCCGCCAGCCGGCGGCGGTCACCGGCACGGTCGGCGTCAAGCCGACGTACGGCGGGGTGTCGCGCTACGGGCTCGTGGCGCTGGCCAACTCGCTCGACCAGGCCGGTCCGGTCAGTCGGACCGTGCTGGACGCCGCCCTGCTCCACGAGGTGATCGGCGGCCACGACCGGCGCGACTCGACCTCGATCGACCGTCCGCTGCCGGATCTGGTGGGTGCGGCGCAGAGGGGTGCGGAGGGCGACCTCACGGGAGTCCGGGTCGGGGTCGTCAAGGAGCTGGGTGGCGAGGGCTACCAGGCCGGCGTGCTGGCCCGGTTCCACGAGGCCGTCGACCTGATGGTCGCGGCGGGGGCGGAGCTCGTCGAGGTCTCCTGCCCACACTTCGTGCACGCGCTGGCGACGTACTACCTGATCCTGCCGGCCGAGGCCTCCAGCAACCTCGCGAAGTTCGACGCGATGCGCTACGGGCTGCGCGTGACGCCTCCTGGCGACCCCAGCGCCGAGGACGTGATGCGTGCGACGCGCGAGGCGGGCTTCGGCGACGAGGTGAAGCGGCGCATCATCCTGGGCACCTACGCGCTGTCGAGCGGTTACTACGACGCCTACTACGGGCAGGCCCAGAAGGTGCGCACCCTGATCACCCGCGACTTCGAGCAGGCCTTCGGCCACGCCGACGTGCTGCTCTCGCCGACCGCCCCCACCACGGCGTTCGAGCTGGGCGAGAAGCTCGACGACCCGCTCGCGATGTACCTCAACGACCTGGCCACGATCCCGGCCAACCTCGCCGGGGTGCCCGGCATCTCCGTGCCGAGCGGCCTGGCCGATGAGGACGGACTTCCCGCGGGGCTGCAGATCCTCGCCCCTGCGACGGAGGACGACCGGGTCTATCGGGTGGGCGCGGCGATCGAGGCCGCGCTCGCGGAGCGGTGGGGCGGCGCGCTGCTCGACCAGGCCCCGGAGTTGGGTGCGGAAGGGAACGCGGCATGACCGAGTCCCTGCTGTCCTTCGACGAGGCGCTCGAGCGTTTCGACCCCGCCCTCGGCCTCGAGGTGCACGTCGAGCTCAACACGGCGTCGAAGATGTTCTGCGGCTGCCCGACCGGGTTCGGAGCCGAACCGAACACCCAGGTCTGCCCCACCTGCCTCGGCCTGCCCGGCGCGATGCCGGTCGTCAACGGGGCCGCGGTGGAGTCGGCGATCAGGATCGGGCTCGCGCTCAACTGCGAGATCGCCGAGTGGTGCCGCTTCGCCCGGAAGAACTACTTCTACCCGGACATGCCGAAGAACTTCCAGACGTCGCAGTACGACGAGCCCATCGCCTTCAACGGCTGGACCGACGTCGTGGTCGAGGGCGCCGACGGCCCGCAGACGGTCCGCGTCGCGATCGAGCGCGCGCACATGGAGGAGGACACCGGGAAGTCGCTCCACGTCGGCGGTGCGACCGGCCGCATCCACGGCGCGGACTACTCGCTCGTCGACTACAACCGGGCCGGAATCCCGCTCATCGAGATCGTCACCAAGCCGATCCTGGGCACGCGCGAGCTTGCGCCGCAGGTCGCGCGGGCCTACGTCGCGCAACTGCGCGATCTCCTGCAGGGGCTGGGCGTCAGCGACGTCCGGATGGAGCAGGGCTCACTGCGCTGCGACGTGAACCTCTCCCTCGCGCCACGCGACACCGGGGCCGAGAGTCCCACTCCGGGCCACACGCTGGGGACGCGCACGGAGACCAAGAACGTCAACTCCCTGCGCTCGGTGGAGCGAGCGGTGCGCTACGAGGTCCAGCGTCACGCGGCCGTCCTCTCCAGCGGGCGGAGCGTGTTGCAGGAGACCCGGCACTGGCACGAGGACACCGGCATCACCACCTCCGGCCGGGAGAAGTCGGATGCCGAGGACTACCGCTACTTCCCCGAGCCCGACCTGGTGCCGGTCGCCCCGTCGCGCGAGTGGGTCGAGCAACTGCGCTCCACGCTGCCCGAGCCGCCCCACGTGAGACGTGCCCGACTGCAGGAGGCCTGGGGCTTCTCCGACCTCGAGATGCGCGACACCGTGGGAGCGGGCGCCCTGGGGTTGGTCGAGGAGACGATCGCGGCCGGGGCCGCGCCGCAGTCCGCCCGCAAGTGGTGGCTCTCCGAGCTGGCCCGCCGGGCGAACGAGACCGAGACCGACCTCGCCTCCCTGGGCGTCACCCCGGCCGAGGTGGCCAGGGTGCAGGAGCTCGTCGACGAGGGCCGGATCAACGACAAGCTGGCGCGTCAGGTCTTCGACGGGCTCGTGGCGGGGGAGGGGAGCCCGGACGAGATCGTGGCCGCCCGCGGGCTGGCCGTGGTCTCCGACGACGGAGCCCTGTCGGAGGCCGTCGACCACGCCATCGCGGCCAACCCCGACGTCGCCGAGAAGATCCGCGACGGCAAGGTCGCGGCCGCGGGAGCGCTCATCGGTGCGGTGATGAAGGAGATGCGCGGCCAGGCGGACGCTGGCCGCGTGCGCGAGCTGATCCTCGAGAAGCTCACCTGACGCCGGGGCCACTCGGCGGTGGAGTAGGGTGAGCCCGCCCCCGCCCGGGGGCAGACAACCACACACGCCCGCCCGCGGGGGAAGCCGGTCGAAGTCCGGCGCTGACCCGCAACCGTAGGCCGCCCGTCGTACGCCGTCACGCACCGTGGCGGCCACCGATGAAGCGGTGAGCCGGAGCACCCACGGCGGCGCGTCCCGAACACACGCTGTCGAGGAACGCAGCGGGTGGCTCACCGGCGCAGTCCGCCGGCGTCCGACCCGCCGCAGCAGCGGGAAGGAATCGCATGTCCCGGACACATCGGCTCACGGCACGGGGACTCACCGCTCGGGGGCTGACGACCGTCGCCGCCGGCGCCGCCCTGGTCGCGGGGGCGCTCGTCGCTCCGGCGCAGGCCGCCGCCAGCGCGGACCCCCAGCCGGCCAAGGACGCCGGCAGCTGGATCGCCGGACAGACCACCAAGGGCCTGGTCCACAACGACCAGTACTCCTTCGACGACTACGGCCTGACCATCGACGTGGGTCTCGGTCTCGATGCCGCCGGCCAGCAGCCGGGCACGGTCAAGCAGATCACCAAGGCCCTCGCCAAGAACGGCGGCGCCTACACCGGCTTCGGCTCCAGTGTCTACGCCGGCGCCACCGCCAAGCTGCTCTTCTTCGCCCTCGGCCAGGGCAAGGACCCGAAGACCTACTCCGACGTCAACCTGCTGGAGCGGCTGGAGGGCCGGGTCGCCAGCGCGGCACCGATCTCGGGTCGCGTGGAGGACGCCTTCGACCCCGCCGACCCGTACGGCGCCGACTACGCCAACGTGATCGGGCAGGCCTATGCCGCCGCCGCGCTCAGCCAGGCCAAGAGCCCGCGTGCCGCCTCCGCCACGTCGTTCCTGCTCCTGCAGCAGTGCAAGGCGGGCTTCTTCCGGCTTGGCTTCAACGCCGACAAGACGGCCGCCGACCAGTCCTGCGACGGCGCGGCCAAGGCCGACCGCTCGCCCGACACGGACGCCACCGCCATCGCGGTGATCGCCCTCAGCGAGCTCAAGGCCACCTCCGCGACCAAGAAGGCCGTGAAGCAGGCCGTTGCCTGGCTCGGCAAGAAGCAGAAGGCCGACGGGTCCTTCGGTGGCGGCACCTCCACCGAGGCGCCCAACGCCAACAGCACCGGGCTGGCGGGCTGGGCGCTGGGCGTCTCCGGGGACGACGCCCGCGCAGCGAAGGCCGCCACCTGGCTCCGCACCTACCAGGTGGCGGCCAAGAACCCCTGCCTGGTCAAGCTGAAGACGCAGGTGGGTGCGGTCGCCTACGACCTCACCGCCTACGAGACCGCGCGCACCAAGGGCATTCGCACCAAGGACGCCGACCAGTGGCGGCGCGCGTCCGCCCAGGCGCTGCCCGCGCTGCAGTGGGCCCCGAAGGGAGTCGGTGCGCTCAAGGCGTCCGGGCCCGCCTCGGTGGCCGCGGGGTCGTCGTTCAAGGTCACGCTGACCGGGGCTGCTCCAGGCCAGCGCGCCTGCGTGGTCAGCGGCGGCGAGAGCGCGGAGTACGTGCCCGGTCGCAAGGCCCTGTCGAAGCTCACGGTGACCGCTCCGGAGGCGACCGGCCAGCAGGTCGTCTCGGTCTGGGTGGGCGGCACGCGGCTCGCCGTGCCGGTGCGCGTCACCGGCTGACCGCCGGCCCACCGCGGCCCCACGTCCGTGTCCGTCCCCACCCGACTCCGCTCGGCCGCCGCGCTCGCCCTGCTCCTGGGCGGCGCGGCGGCCGGCGCGCCCGCGCCCGCCCAGGCGAGCGCGCCGGCTCCCGCTCCGGCGAGCGCGGCGGCGCCCTGCCCGGGGGCCTCGGGCGTCACGGTGGTCGTGGACTTCCACGAGCTCTCTGGCGGGGTCCGGCAGGCGTGTGAGCCGGAGGGTGGCGACAAGACCGCGGCCAAGCTCTTCCCGGCTGCGGGCTTCCCGCTCACCTACGTGCAGCGTTTCCCGGGCATGGTGTGCCAGGTGTCCGGCAAGCCCGCGGACAGCCCCTGCGTGGAGGCCCCGCCGACCGACGCCTACTGGGCGCTGTGGTGGTCGGACGGCGAGTCGGGGACCTGGGCCTACTCCTCGTTGGGCGTCGATTCGCTCACCATTCCGCCCGGTGGCTACGTCGCGTTCTCGTGGAACGGGTCGAAGGCGAAGTCGCCCCCGGGTGTGGACCCGACCCCGCATCCCCCCGACGAGCCGTCCCCGACTCCCACGAAGGCGCCGACCAAGGCGCCGACACCGACCAAGCCGCCCACGCAGTCGCCGACCCCGAGCGCCGAGCCCACCACCCCGTCGGCCCCGTCGACGCCCACGGAGAGCCCCACGCCCGAGGCGACGCCGACCCCGGAGCCGACCAAGACCCGCGAGCCCAGCCCCTCGGCCACCCCGAGCCCGAGTGACACCGACGACGCGACGGCAGCACCGACCGACGACTCGACCCCCGGCGACGCCGCACCCCCTCCCGGCTCGGGGGGCGGTCCGGACGACGCCGGCTCGGACTCCGGCGGTCTGCCGGGCTGGGTCCCGCCCGTGCTCGTCGTCGGCCTGCTGGCCGCCGCCGGCGGAGTCGCCTACGTACGCCGCTCCAGGGCGGCGCCGTGACCGAGCGGCTGCCGCGGGACCTGCACCCGGTCGCCTGGTGGTGCTGGGCGCTGGGGCTGGCCGTCGCCGTCTCCTCGACGACCAACCCGTGGCTGCCGCTCCTGGTCGTCGGCGTCACCGCCCTCGTCGTGGCCGCTCGCAGAGGTGACCATCCCTGGTCCGGGTCCTACCGCCTCTACCTCCTCCTCGGTGCGGTTATCGTCGTGGTCCGGGTGCTCTTCCGGATCGTCTTCGGCTCCGGCTCCGCAGGCACGGTGGTGCTCGCGCTGCCCGAGGTGCCGCTGCCGGGCTGGGCGCTCGGCGTTCATCTCCTCGGTCCGGTGACGCTCGAGGCCGTCGTCTTCGCGCTGTACGACGGCTTGCGACTCGCGGCGATCGTGGTGTGCGTCGGCGCGGCGAACAGCCTGGCCAACCCCAAGCGGCTGCTGCGCTCGATGCCGGCCGCGCTCTACGAGATCGGCACCGCGCTGGTCGTCGCGGTCACGGCCTTGCCCCAGCTGGCCGAGAGCGTCCGCCGGGTACGGGCCGCGCAGCGCCTGCGCGGCGGCGATGAGCGCGCTCGGGGCCGGTTGCGTCGGGTGCTGGTGCCGGTGCTCGAGGACGCGCTCGAGCGTTCGCTCACCCTCGCCGCCGGCATGGACACGCGCGGCTACGGCCGGACGACGGCCCTGAGCTCGGCCCGGCGGCGGGTCACCGGTGTGCTCCTCCTGGTCGGGCTGTGCGGTCTGTGCATCGGCACCTACGCCGTGCTGGACCGGACGGCCCCTCGGATCCTGGCCCTGCCGATGATCGCCCTGGGCATCCTGGCGGCGCTGCTCGGCTTGGCGGGCGCGGGCGGACGAGTGCGCCGTACCCGCTACCGGCCCGACCCGTGGCTGCTGCCCGAGTGGGTGGTGGTGGCCTCGGGAGTGATCGCGGCCGCCCTCGCCGTCTGGGTCTCGCGCGGCGATCCCCTCGCGGCGTACCCGCCGCTGACGACCTGGCCCCCGCTCGTGCCGCTGCACCTCGCGGCCGCTGCGATCGCCCTGGCCGGTGGGCTGGCCGCCCCACCGCCCCGGATCCCGGACGACGACGGCCCCGCGATCCCCGTCGTACCCCTCCGAGAGCTGAGTGGTCAGTCGTGATCGAGCTCCGCAACATCCGACTCTCCTATGACGACCGTGCGGTGCTCGACGGCGTGGACCTGGTCGTGCACGAGGGCGAGCTCGTCGTGGTGACCGGCCCGACCGGGTCGGGCAAGTCGACCTTGCTCGGCGTCCTCACCGGCCTGGTGCCGCGCTTCTCCGGCGGCACGCTCACCGGCCAGGTGCTCCTCGACGGCGTCGACGTCGTGCGGACCCCGCCTCGGGAGCGGGCGCACGTCATCGGGTACGTCGGACAGGACCCGGCCGCCGGCTTCGTCACCGACACCGTCGAGGAGGAGCTCGCCTACGGCATGGAGCAGCTCGGACTCCCGGCCGACACGATGCGCCGCCGGGTCGAGGAGACCCTCGACCTCCTCGGGATCGCGGGCCTGCGCGGGAGGGACCTGCGTCGGCTCTCGGGCGGGGAGCAGCAGCGGGTGGCGATCGGCTCGGTGCTCACGATGCACCCGAGGCTCCTGGTGCTCGACGAGCCGACCTCTGCGCTCGACCCGACCGGGGCGGAGGACGTGCTCGCGACCCTGACGCGGCTCGTGCACGACCTCGGGGTCTCCGTGGTCCTCGCGGAGCACCGGCTCGAAAGGGTCGTGCCCTTCGCCGACGTGCTCGTCAGCCTGCCCGGCGACGGCTCGCTGCGCAGCGGCACGCCGGCTGCCCTGCTCGTCGACTCACCGGTCGCGCCGCCGCTTGTGGAGCTCGGGCGGGCCGCGGGCTGGCAGCCGCTGCCCCTGACGGTCCGCGACGCACGTCGGCGGGCTTCCGAGCTCCTCACCAAGCTGGGACCTGCACCCGGAGACGAGGCGACCGCCGGGGCGGCGGACGGCGGCGTCGAGGCCCGGGGGGTGACCGTCACGCATGGTCGGACCCTGGCCGTGCACGACGTCTCGCTCGCCCTCCGACCAGGCACCGTGACCGCGCTCATGGGCCGCAACGGCTCGGGGAAGTCCACGCTGCTCTGGGCTCTCCAGGGTGGAGCGCGCCGACGCGCGGGATCGGTGTCCGTCGCTGGTCGGGACCCGGCCCTGCTGGACGACGCGGAGCGGCGCCAGCTCGTCGGCCTGGTCCCCCAGAGCGCCAGCGACCTGCTCTATCTGGAGACTGTCGCCGAGGAGCTCGCTGCGAGCGGCGCGACCGCTGAGGACCTCGAGCGGCTCGTCCCCGGCATCCCCCTGGGCGAGCACCCGCGCGACCTCTCCGAAGGGCAGCGCCTCGCCCTCGCCCTGACCGTCGTGCTGGCCACCGCACCCGGCGTCCTGCTGCTCGACGAGCCGACCCGCGGGCTCGACTATGCCGTCAAGCACGCGCTGGCCATCACCCTGCGTGAGCTCGCCGCGGACGGGCGAGCGGTGCTGGTGGCAACCCACGACGTCGAGTTCGTCGCCCAGGTCGCCGATCTGGTGGTCGTGCTGGCCGACGGCGAGGTGGTGTCGTCCGGACCGGTACGCCGTGTGGTCGCGGAGTCACCCGCCTTCGCCCCGCAGGTGACCAAGGTGCTCGGGTCGCCCTGGCTGCGGGTCGACGAGGTGGTCGCCCGACTGTGAGGACCCCGACTCTCCAGAGCCAGGCCACCCGTCCTGCGCGGGCGGTCCCGCTCTCGCGCCGCTCGTTGACGGTGCTGGCGATCGCCTCTCTGACCGGCCTGGCGATGCTGTGCTGGCCCCTGCTCGTGCGCGTGCCCGAGGGTGAGCGGCTCGGCCCGCCGTTCCTGTTCCTCGTGCTGCTGCCCCTGGTCATCGTCGTGGTGCTGGCCGAGGTGACCGAGGGCGGCCTGGACCCCCGTGTCCTCGCCATCCTCGGCGTGCTCAGCGCCTGCAACGCCGTGCTGCGGGGACTGTCGGCCGGGACCGCGGGCATCGAGCTGGTCTTCTTCCTCCTGATCCTCGGGGGTCGGGTGTTCGGGCCGGGGTTCGGCTTCGCCCTGGGGTGCGTCTCGCTGTTCGCCTCGGCCCTGGTGACCGCCGGGGTGGGGCCGTGGCTGCCCTACCAGATGCTGGTCTCGGCGTGGGTCGGGATGGGGGCGGGACTCCTGCCTCGACGGGTCACCGGACGGGCCGAGATCGCCATGCTCGCGGCGTACGGCGTGCTGTCGGCCTACGCCTTCGGCCTGCTCATGAACCTGTCGAGCTGGCCGTTCGTGCTGGGGATCGCAGTGCCCGGCCACGAGGGAGCCCTGGACTTCGTCGCAGGCGCTCCCCTGGAGGAGAACCTGCGACGGTTCCTGGTCTTCACGCTCTTGACCTCGACGGCCACCTTCGACACCGGCCGCGCGATCACCACTGCCGTGGCGATCGTCGTGCTCGGCCCCGCGATCCTCACGACGCTCCGCCGGGCGTCCCGCAGGGCGGTGCTGCCCGGCACCTCCTGAGGGGAGTCGAAGGCCCGACACGCTCGCGCCACTAGGACTAGCGGTGCCAGCGGAGCAGGAACTTCCCGTCGGCGCCCTTCACGCCCGCCACGCAGATCCGGTACGTCTTGCCCTTCTTGAGTCGGACGGTCACGCGACTGCTGCGCCCCTTGCCACCGTTGTCGTTGGCCGCGACCTTGTGCAGCTTCTTCATCTTGCTGCCGGTGTAGACGGCGATCAGGGTGTTGAACTTCGACCCGGACAGGTCGAGGGTGAGCCGACCAGCCTTCTTGGCGCGGTACTTGTACCAGACCGTCTTGCTGGACTTCTTGCCCGCGATCTTGCGTGGCTCCTTGCGCTCCTTGGTGGCACCGACAGTGGAGCTGCGCTTCTTGCCGTGCTTGCCCTTGAGCGTGGCGGCGTCGCGGAGCGCGTCGTTGGCGGGACGGAACAGGTAGCCGAGGCTGATCGCCCCCTGTCCGGGGCCGGCGCCCAGGTTCTGACCGTCCACCGCGACGTGATAGGTGGTGCCGCGCTTCACCTTGGCGGTCACCGCGCTCGCGGGGTCGGTCGGCGTGGCGTTGTCGTTGGACGCGATCTCGGTCAGTGCGGCCACCTGTCCTCCGCGGTAGACGCCGAGCAGGGTGTCGAACGTCGAGCCGGCCGTGTTCAACCGCAGGGTGCCGTTGGCCGGCGCTTTGAACGTCCACCACACCGACGCGCCGCCGGGGTTCGCGGCGACGGCGGGCTCCCCGGCCTCCTTCGTGGCGCCGTTGTTGCCTCCGCTCACGCGGCCCGAGGAGCCGGGCAGTCCCTTCGCGGCCGCGAAGGCGTCGTTGGGCAGCGGCGTGGCGACGTTGACGGCCACTGGGTCGCCACATCCGCCGGACACGTGGAGCGAGGCTCCCGACGGCTTCCCCGAGTAGAGGATGGCGGCCGGGACGGTCGCGTCCGAGAAGTCGACGTGCCCACTCGAGCCGGGGAACACGTCGGCGGCCGACCCGCGGTAGCCGTAGGTGTCCAACTGGTTCAGGCCGTCGGCCTCGACCACGTCGACCAGCCGGTGCGCGTCGTCGGCGTTCGCCTCGTTGGTCGACGTGACGCGCTCGTCGACGTGGTAGACGATCACGCCACAGGCCGGGAGGCTCGCGTCGAAACCGGCGAGCTGGCGGTTCTCGACGAGGAAGTACTCACCGCGGCCGCGGTGACTCTGGAACTTCCAGTCCACACCGCGGGGGTTCTCGCCCAGCCGGAACGCCGCGGGACTGGTCGTCGCGGCGGGCAGGGAGGCACCCACGGTCGACCCGACGACCGGGGTCGGCGTGATCCAGCCCTGGTAGGACTTCGAGAACGCGTCCAGCCCTGCCGGCACCGCCCCGTCCGGAGCGGTGCCCACGGTGTTCCAGCTGCCGCCGGACATCAGGCTCCACTCACCGAGGCCGTCGCTGGTCTGGTCGATGTCGTAGAGGTCGGGGAAGCCGATGTCGTGGCCCAGCTCGTGGGCCATGATCCCCATCGTCGCCATGTGGCCGGGCGTGTCGAAGTATGCGCAGTCCCACTCGCCGAACATGGTGTAGCCGTTGCGGCCGACGGTGGTGCCGTCGACGCGGGGGCCCGAGCTCAGCAACGAGCTCTGGTGACCCCAGACGCTGTTCCCGCACACGCTCCCAGGCCCGCCGTACGCCGTCTCGTAGCCGGCGACGATGACCGTCACGTGCAGCTCACTGGGGCTGAGCACGCCATTGTGGTTGGTGTCGAAGGACTTGTAGTCGACGTAGGGGTTGGCGGCTTTGATCGCGTCGACGGCCAGCTTGGTCTCGCGCGCGTCGTAGTTGCCGCCGAAGTCGGGATGGGCGTAGGGCAGCTGCAGCCAGCCGACGACGCCGTTGCCCGGCACTCCGCCGGTCTCGGCGGCGGGGGTCAGCGCGAACTTCCCGAAGCTGTTCTGCTGGAAGTAGCTCGCCACGGTGTATCCCGCGCCGAAGTAGGCCGCGGCCCACTGGTCCTCGGTGCTGCCCACGGGCGGCTGGTCGGGGAAGGAGACGAGGATGACCAGCTCGGGCTGGCTGCCCGTGCCGGTGCCCGGGCTCGGCAGGGCCGGCACCGGCGTCGCGCGGCGTGCGGCGGCGGCGCGGGCGGCGACCCGGTCACGCAGGGTCTTGGCGGCGGCCGGCGGCTTCGCCTGGCCGACTTCGAGGGACGACGGCACGGCCCGACCCGCGGCGTCGGCGCGGAGGGCGTAGCGCCACACGCCCGCGGCGTCCCGGGCGACGGCGTACCCGTCCTCGGTCTGGTAGCCGTGGGCCTCCGAGTCGCCCCAGGCGGTCAGCGTGATCCGGGTGCCGTCGGGCTGGGTGAGCCGGAACGGCCCGGGTGCGATCGGGGCTCCCGGGCGCGAGGCCTGGTCGCGGCCCAGGGGAGTGTCGGTGTCGACCTTGATGACCTTCGGGCCGTTGGCAGTGGTCGCGGCGCTCGGCGGTGCGGCGGCGGACGATGACACCGCGGTCCCCGTGCCGGCGATCACCAAGGTGAGCCCGAGAGCGGCGGTTGCGGCGGACAAGGTGCTGCGATGCATGTGCTTCCTCCGAGAGCTGACTGGTCCGTCGGCGGTGGTCCCCCCGCCCTGCGGCACCCTAACGTGTCAGTCCGGTGCAGGCTCGGCGAGCATGGCCTGGCCGCGCGTCGCGCCGATGCTGGCGACGGTCACGCTCGCGACCGCCACCCACTGGAGCGGGGTGAGGAACTCCTGCAGCACGATCATCCCCGCCAGCGCTGCCGCGGCCGGCTCGAGACTCATCAGGATGCTGAAGACGTCGGGCTTGATCGTGCGCAGCGCGACCATCTCCACGCTGTAGGGCACCACCGAGCTGAGCAGGCCCACCATCGCACCCAACGCGAGGATGGTCGGATCGATGAGCGCGTCGCCCCCGGCGGGCAGCGCCCAGGGCGTCAGCAGCAGGGCACCGATCACACTGGCCACCCCGAGTCCGTCGAGACCGCCCCAACGCCGACCGGTCTGTGCGGTGAGCAGGATGTACGCCGCCCAGGCCGCCCCGGCCAGCAGCGCGAACCCGACGCCGACCGGGTCGACGTCGGTCGGCTCGAAGCCGAGGAGCCCGACCCCGAGCGCGGCCAGCCCGACCCAGACCAGATCGCGGGCTCGGCGAGACAGCACCGCGGCCAGCACCAGCGGCCCCGCGAACTCGATCGCGACCGCCAGCCCGAGAGGGATGCGGGCGAAGGCCTGGTAGATCGACCAGTTCATCACACCGAGCGTGACCCCGAACGCGACGACGGTGACCCAGTCGAGGCGCCCCCGACCGCGCAGGCTGGGCCGCGCGATCAGCATCAACACCACCGCGCTCGTCACCAGGCGCAGCCACACCATCGCCGTGGGGTCGATCCGCCCGAACAGGTGCTTGGCCACGGCTGCTCCGACCTGCACCGAGGCGATGCCGAACAACACCAGCCACACCGGGTTGATCGGCCGTCGGGTCACCGCGCCAATCTAGGGCCGGTCGTCCGGAGCGCTGGTCGAGGAGGTCGCGCAGCGACCGTCACGAGACCTGTTCGGTGGTCGAGCCGCCCGTGTCGAGACCCCGCGAGCGGAGACCGGGCAGCTCACCGGGTCTCGACACGCTCCGTCACGGCCTCGCAAGCTCGGCCGTGGTCGCTGCTCGACCACCGACGGACGCGACTTCGCAGGCTCAGCCGCGTCCCCGATCAGCCGGAGGACGCGCGTTCGGCGGCGGCCTTGAGCCGGGCCAGGCCCTTCTCGAAGTCCTTGCCGACGAGGCGGTCCATCGGCACGAGCTTGCCGAACAGGCCCATCAGACCCTTCTGCTCACCCGTCATCGTCCAGGTGACGTCGGTGCCCTGGGTGGTCGGGACGAGGGAGAGACGGACTCGGTTGTCGGCCGCGAAGGGCTTGAGGAACCGGAGGTCGACCTCGACGCCCTCGGGCCCGGAGCCGACGATCTCCATGCTGCCCTCGCCGGCCTTGCGGTTGCCCTTCCAGGCGTAGTGGGCGCCGATGCCCGCCTCAGCCCCGGAGTAGGTGCGCTGGAGGTCGGGGTCGAGGTCCTCCCAGGGAGACCACTGACGCCACTGGTGGAAGTCGTCGATGAGGGCGTGGATCGTCTCGGGCGACGCCGCGACGCTGATCGACCGACTGACCTCGAACGCGCCCATCAAGACACCGCCCCGGGAAGCGCCGCGGCCCGGACGACCATGATGTCGGGGAGGTCGGCGACGATCTGGTGCCAGGTGGCCCCCGAGTCGGGGGAGGCCCAGACGGCGCCGTTGCGCGCGCCGAAGTAGATCCCGGCGTCGGCATGGTCGTCGGCGCACATCGCATCGCGCATGACGCCGACGTAGAAGTCGTCGGGCAGCCCGGTGCCGAGCTCCTCCCAGGTCTCGCCGGCATCCTTCGAGCGCCAGACCCGCGCCTTCGCGTCCGGTGGGTAGCGCTGGCCGCTGCCGTTGAGCGGGAAGACGTAGACGGTGTCGGGCTCGTGGGGGTGGACGACGATCGGGAAGCCGAAGATGCCCGGCAGCCCGTCGGCGATCGACTTCCAGATGAGTCCTTCGTCGTCGGAGCGGTAGACCCCGCCGTGGTTCTGCAGATAGAGCCGCTCGGGCCGAGACGGGTGTCGGGTGATCTTGTGGACGCACTGCCCGAACTCGGGGTACTGCTCGCCCTCGGGGAGGAACTCCGCCCGGATGCCGTGGTTGCGGGCGGTCCACGAGGCGCCGCCGTCGGTCGTCTGGTAGACGCCGCCAGAAGAGATCGCGGCCGTGACCGAGTCCGGATCGGTCGGGTGGGGCAGGATCGTGTGGAAGGCCTGCCCACCGAAGCCGGCCCCCCACTCAGGCCGGTCGGAGTGGTCCCACAGCGCACGCTCGAGCGTGAAGGTCTCACCCCGGTCGTCCGAACGCCAGACGGCTCCGGGCTCGGTGCCGGCGTACACGACGTCGTCGCCGATGCCCGGAGTGAGCTGCCACACCCGTTCGACGGTCGCGTCGGTGTCCTCGGGGAAGCGCACGGCGCCACCCGGTGTGCCGTCCCAGGTTTCGCCGAGGTCGTCGGAGCGCCATACCTGGGGGCCGAGCCAGCTCGACGAGGCGCCGGCGAGCAGGCGCGGCCGCCCGCCCCGAACGTCGACCAGGCAGGAGTAGACCTCCTCCATGTCGAAGTGCGGACCGGAGAAGGTCCAGGCTGCGCGAGCGTCGTCGGACCGGCCGATCCACAGTCCCTTCCGCGTGCCGATCATCACGATGGTGCCGTCAGTCACGGTCGTCTCCCTCCAGAGCGGGCATTCGGCATCCTATGCCGCACGCGACGCTAGACTCGGCCGCCGACAGCACGATCCCGCTGAGACGCGGGCGGGCCGCCGAGCCGGCCCGCAGCCTGGATCCACCGATCTCTTGCCTGCTGCGCGTCCCCATCCGTGCGCGCCGGCGGCGTTGTCGCACCTCGACGGGCCTCCGGCCCGCCTTCGGCGCTCCGCCTTGCCGGCACACCCGTCTGGTGACTCGCGACGGCGACGATCGGTGGATCCAGGCGAAGTAGGCTCCGCACCATGACCAACGGCCCCGGCCAGCCCGATCTCAAGCCCCGCTCGCGCGACGTCACCGACGGTCTCGAGAAGGCCGCCGCGCGCGGCATGCTCCGGGCCGTGGGGATGGGCGACGAGGACTTCGCGAAGCCGCAGATCGGGGTCGCGTCGTCCTGGAACGAGATCACCCCGTGCAACCTCTCGCTGGATCGCCTCGCGAAGGCGGTCAAGAACGGCGTGCACGCGGCGGGCGGCTATCCGCTGGAGTTCGGCACCATCTCGGTCTCCGACGGGATCGCGATGGGGCACGAGGGGATGCACTTCTCCCTGGTCTCCCGCGAGGTCATCGCCGACTCCGTGGAGACGGTGATGATGGCCGAGAGGCTGGACGGCTCGGTGCTGTTGGCCGGGTGCGACAAGTCGCTGCCGGGCATGCTGATGGCCGCGGCCCGGCTCGACCTGGCCTCGGTGTTCCTGTACGCCGGATCGATCATGCCGGGCAACGTCGACGGCCGGGACGTGACGATCATCGACGCGTTCGAGGCGGTCGGCGCGTGTCTGGCCGGCAAGATCAGCCGCGACGAGGTCGACCGCATCGAGCGGGCCATCTGTCCGGGCGAGGGCGCCTGCGGCGGGATGTACACCGCGAACACGATGGCCGCGGTCGGTGAGGCACTCGGGATGTCGCTGCCCGGCTCGGCCGCGCCGCCGGCCGTCGACCGCCGTCGCGACGGCTTCGCGCATCGCTCCGGCCAGGCGGTCGTCGACATGCTCCGCCAGGGCATCACCGCCCGGCAGGTGATGACGCGGCCGGCGTTCGAGAACGCCATCGCCGTGGTGATGGCACTCGGTGGCTCCACCAACGCGGTGCTGCACCTGCTGGCCATCGCCCGCGAGGCCGAGGTCGACCTCGAGCTCGACGACTTCAATCGCATCGGCGACAAGGTGCCCCACCTGGGCGACCTCAAGCCCTTCGGCCGGTTCGTGATGAACGACGTGGACCGGATCGGCGGCATCCCCGTGGTGATGCGCACCCTCCTCGACGCCGGGCTGATGAACGGGGACGTCCTCACGGTCACCGGCAAGACCCTGGCGGAGAACCTCGACGAGCTGGCACCGCCGGCCGTCGACGGCGAGGTGCTGCGACCGCTGGACCGACCCATCCACCGCAGCGGCGGGCTGACGATCCTCACCGGCTCGCTCGCCCCCGAGGGCGCCGTGGTCAAGAGCGCGGGCTTCGACGACGACGTCTTCACCGGCACCGCCCGCGTCTTCGACCGCGAGCGCGCGGCGCTGGACGCCCTCGCCGCCGGTGAGATCAAGCACGGTGACGTCGTGGTGATCCGCTACGAGGGCCCCAAGGGAGGCCCCGGCATGCGCGAGATGCTCGCGATCACCGGCGCGATCAAGGGTGCAGGGCTCGGCAAGGACGTCCTCCTCGTCACCGACGGGCGCTTCTCGGGCGGTACGACGGGCCTGTGCGTGGGCCACATCGCTCCCGAGGCCGTCGACGGAGGTCCGATCGCGTTCGTCCGGGACGGCGACCCGATCACCCTCGACGTGGCCAACCGCACCCTCAGCGTCGACATCGACGACTGGGAGGCCCGACGCGAGGGCTGGGAGCCGCTCCCGCCCCGCTACACCCGCGGCGTACTCGGCAAGTACATCCGCGTGGTGCAGTCCGCCGCCCACGGAGCCATCTGCGGCTGATCCTCTCGGGCTGGGGGTCCGAACTCGACCGGACCAAGGATCGGAGCCGATCGTGGGCCTTGGCCTGACGGGCGAAACTCGGGCCTGACGGGCAACACCTTGCCTGTCAACCCTTGGTTTCCCCGGCGGACCGGGGAAACCAAGACAGGGCGAAGCCCGGGCCGCGCGCGATTGCCGGATTCTGCTGCCGAGAGGTCCTAGGGGCCACTAGCGTGACGCCTGCGGTCAGGCCCCCGGCCGCAGTCACGCCCTGGGAGAGGCCTTGCGCGCTGCGCGGATGCTGGTCGGTGTCGTCCTGACCCTGGTGGCGGTCCTGCTGCCGTGGGTCCCCCTCGAGGCGGCGGCCCCGCCGAAGTCGAAGCCGTTGACCGCCGTGTGCGTCGACAAGGCCGACGACTCGGTGCGCGTGGCCTCGCCCTGCGGCGAGGGCGAGCGCAAGTGGAACCTGCGCATGAACCGCCGCAACGTGTTCTGTGTTTACGCCGACGGCTCGCTGCGCAAGATCCCGTCCGGCTCCTGCACCGGCCGGGTGCTGAAGATGCCGAAGGTCGAGCCCCTCTCCTTCTGCGCGGCCCCGCACACCGGGCTGCTGCGCCTCGTCGACAAGCCGGGCGCCTGCACGCCGAAGGAGAAGCGGTACGTCGTCGCCGACCGTCCGCCGACCGCCCCCACGCTCTCGAGCGCCCAGGTCGACGAGAACGCCGCCGCCAACACGGTGGTCGGCACCCTGGCCAGCAAGGATCCCGACATCGGCGACCGGCCGCGGTTCCACCTGGTCGGCGGACCGGGCTCGCAGGACAACGCGCGATTCCGCCTCGACGGCAAGCGCCTCCTGCTGCGCGCGGCGGCCGACCACGAGGTCACGCCGACCCTGCGCGTGCGGGTCGAGGCCCGCGACCGGCGCGGGCTCGGGAAGGTCACGGCGTTCGCCGTCACCGTGCGTGACGTCAACGAGCCGCCTTCGGCGCTCGGCGTCACCCCCGCGACCGTGGCGGCGTACGAGGTCGCGAAGGTGGGTGTCGTCTCGGCCACCGACCCCGACGCCGGCGACCACCTGAGCTACGCGGTGGTCTCCGGGCCGTTCGAGATCCGGGGAGGCCACGAGCTGTGGACCTCGAGCGCCCTGACCGACACGGTCAACGTGACGCTGCGCGCGACGGACTCCGGCGGACTGTCGGTCGACCGCACCCAGACCATCACGGTGGTGAAGAACAACCGGCCCCCGACGGCGCCGACGCTGGGCCACGACCACGTCGACGAGAACTCTCCGGTGGGCACCGTGGTCGGCGCCTTGTCGGCGACCGACCCGGACCCCGGTGACTCCCTCACCTTCTCGCTCGCCAGCGGCGCGGGCAGCGACGACAACGCGGCCTTCGCGGTGTCCGGCTCCAGCCTCCGCACCGCCGAGGTGCTCGACTTCGAGGACCAGGACACGTACTCCGTGCGCGTGCGCGTCGCCGACGCAGCCGGTCTCGCGCAGGAGTCGTCGTTCACGATCCACGCCGACGACGTCAACGACGCACCCACCGACCTCGAGCCCGGCCAGACCGACGTCGACGAGAACAGGTCCATCGGTTCCCTGGTGGCCGCCTTGACCGCCGACGACCAGGACGCCGGCGACTCCCTGTCCTTCGGGCTGGTCGCCGGCGCCGGCGACGCCGACAACGCCGCGTTCTTCGTCGTCGGCAACCACCTCGTCACTGCGGCCGTCCTCGACCACGAGGCCGCCGCGACGCGCACCGTGCGGGTCAGGGCGACCGACTCCGGCGGGCTGAGCGTCGAGCGGGCGATCACCGTGACCGTGAACGACGTCAACGAGGCGCCGACCGCGTTGAGCCCCGGCAGCGCCACCGTCCTCGAGCACCAGCCCTCCGGCCTCGAGGTCGCGACCCTGGGCGCGACCGACCCCGACGCCGGCGACACCCACACGTTCACCTTGGTGTCGGGTACGGGTGACGACGACAACGCACTGTTCGCCATCGACGGGGGAGTGCTCGAGACCGCCGCAGTCCTCGACCACGCGACCACGCCCACGCTCACCGTGCGGGTCCGCGCCACCGACTCCGGCGGGCTGTTCTTCGAGAGCCCCCTCACCATCACCGTCGACGACGTGAACGACGCGCCGACGGGCCTCGACCTCAGCGCCACCACCGTGGCTGAGAACGAGCCCTCGGGGACCACCGTCGGCGGCTTCACCGCGGTCGACGCCGACGGCGCGCCGCCCTTCACCTTCGAGCTCGTCGCCGGGGCCGGCGACACCGACAACGGCTCGTTCACGGTCACGGGCTCGACGCTGGAGACGGCCGCGGCCTTCGACTTCGAGACCAAGAGCACCTACTCCATCCGCGCGCAGGTCACGGACGCTGGCGGCCTCTCCTTCCAGAAGGTGTTCACGATCGGCGTCACCGACGTCAACGAGGCGCCGAGCGGCCCCGCCCTCACGGGCGACCACGTCGCCGAGAACCAGCCGGTGGGCACGACCGTCGGCACGCTCTCCTCGACCGATCCCGACAGTGGTGACACCGCGACGTACACGCTCGTCGGCGGCGCCGGCGGCGGCGACAATGCGAGCTTCGCCATCAGCGGGACCACGCTGCGCACCGCTGCGGTGTTCGACTTCGAGGCGAAGGACACCTACGCGATCCGTGTGCGCGTCACCGACGCCGGCGGTCTGACCAGCGAGACGGCGCTGACCGTCCACGTCGACGACGTCAACGACCCGCCGGTCGCGGGGGACGACTCGTTCACCGGAGCGATCGGCAACACCACCGCGGTCGCGGGGACGTGGGCGGTGTCCGGGCCCAAGTCCACCCTCACGGGCACCCTGCCGCTGGCCAACGACACCGACCAGGACGGTGACGCGCTGGCGGTGGTGGAGAGCACCCTCACGACGACCCGGGGCGGGTCGGTCACCATCGACGCCGCCGGCAACTTCCGCTTCGAGCCGCACGTCGGCGACGTGGCGCTCACCGACTCCTTCACCTACACCGTGAGCGACGGCGACCTCACCGACACCGGGACGGTCCAGGTCGCGATCGGACAAGACCTCGTCTGGTACGTCGACGCGGCGGCCGCTGCCCCGGGTGCGGGCACCTCCGTCTCGCCGCTGACGTCGCTGACGCCGTTGAACGGGCCGGGCGACCTGGACGCCTCCCTCGACACGATCTTCGTCTACGGCAACCCGTCGCCCTACGCCACGTCGCTCACGCTCGAGGTCGGCCAAGCGCTCGTGGGGCAGTCCGTCGGCCTCAGGATCGGCACCCAGACCCTGGTCGCGCCCTCCGGCACCAACCCGACGATCACCCCCTCCAGCGGCGCTTCCCTGGTGCTTGCCGAGGGCGCCGACGTCTTCGGGATCACTGCCGACCGCGGTGCGACGGCGACCTCGGTCGCGAACGCCTCGTTCGACACCGCAAGTCGCCTGGCGGCGACCGGGGCCGACTACGCCCTCGCCATCAGCGGGGGGAGCGGCACGATCGAGGTCAACGGCAACATCACGTCAGGACGGGCCCTCTCCGTCTCCGGGCGCAGCGGCTCGGTGACGCTGACCGGCTCGGTCACCGGTCGCCAGGTCTCCCTGTCGAACAACACCGGCAGCACCACCTTCTCCGGAGGGCTCACCCTCGACGCCGGTGCGACGGGCGACGCCGGGCTGACCGCCACGTCGGGGGGCACCCTGGTCGTCACGGGTG
Organism: uncultured Nocardioides sp.; assembly: GCA_964542635.1. Lineage (GTDB taxonomy): Bacteria > Actinomycetota > Actinomycetes > Propionibacteriales > Nocardioidaceae > Nocardioides. Next base: position 41,314 of record CAZIVD010000011.1, read on the forward strand.
CCGCGAACTCGGTGACCACCACGACCGGGACCTCCGTGAGCCTGGTCAACACCACGATCGGCACGGGCGGCGTCACGTTCCGGTCGGTCTCGGCGAACGGCGCGACCAACGGCATCCGGCTCAGCAACACCGGGACGTCCGGCTCCTTCGCCGTCACGGGCAGCAGCGGCACGGCCTGCGGCACCGGCACCCTGGCCGACTGCACGGGCGGCGCGCTGCTCAACACGTCCGGCAGCGCCGTCGTCCTCGACCGCACCCGGGCGCCCGGCCTCAACCGCTTGCGGATCGCCGGCTCCGGCGCCGACGGCATCTCGGCTACCGACGTGACCAACGGCCTGACGATCAGCAACTCCTACCTCTCCGGCAACGGCAACGCCGCCGACGAGGACGGCATCGACCTCGGCGGGTCGACCGCCTCGAGCCCGAGCGGGTGGGTCGGGGCCGCCACGATCGACCGGACCACGGTCACCGGCTCCTACGACAGCAACGTCGTGGCCGGCAACGCGTCGGGGTTGGCGACTCTCGCCGTCACCGACAGCACCCTGTCCCACGCCGGCTCCGGAGCGGCGGCGACCGCGAAAGACGGCCTCCAGGTGCGAGCCCTCGGCACCGCCACGGTGGGGGTGACCGCGACGGGCTCGACGTACTCGGGCAACCTGGGCGACCACGTGCAGATCGTGGCCTCCGACGCGGCGCTCCTCAGCCCGGTGACCGTCACGAACAACACCATGACGGGTGGGACGGCCGGAGCGCTCGGTCAGGGCGTCATCGTCGCGGCGTCCGGACTCCCGTGGACCGGCTCGGCGACCTTCAACGTCTCGAACAACCTGATCATTGGTGCGGCCTCGTCCGCGATCGTGGTGTCGGCGGTCGGCACCAGCTCGGGCAGCCAGTTCCGCGGCCACGTGGACAACAACAGCATCGGCTCGTCCGACGCCGTGAAGTCCTGCTCCCGCGACGGCAGCGGCATCCGGGTCGTCGCCCGAGACGGCGCCGGCACCGCGGTGGTCACGGCGAGCAACAACGTGATCCGCAGGTGCGCCGACCGGGGCATCGACGTCGTGACGGGGGCGGGAGCCAACACCCTCGCGCTGACGGCGCGGGGCAACACGACGACCACGAACCCCGCGGACCACGACGCCCCCAACGGGCTCACCCGCCAGGGCTTCTACGCGAACGTCGGGGTGACGGCGAGCGACACGGCCACGTCGTGCCTCGACGTACGCCAGAACAGCTTCCAGACCGGCACCAGCGTGTCCATGGGGCTCTTCGTGCAGCACCGGTACGGCGGGCTCGCGCTCCCCGGGTACGGCGGCAGCAGCACGTCCGGCGCGGCCGCGGCGACCTACCTCGCCGGGCTGAACCCGGGCACCGCCACGGTGCAGGCCTCCGACCCGATCACCGGCACCTACACGGGACCGGGGTCCGCCTGTGCGCAGCCGTGACCACCACGCCCCCCGACTCGAGAGGACGGGCCCATGGCCGAACCCTTCCTGAGTGAGATCCGCCTGTTCTCGTTCGTCTACCCGCCGAAGAACTGGGCGCTGTGCAACGGGCAGCTCCTGCCGATCGCGCAGAACCAGGCCCTGTTCTCGCTGCTCGGCACGAACTTCGGCGGCGACGGGCGGGTCAACTTCGGCCTGCCCGACCTGCGCGGCCGGCTGCCGATGCACAGCGGCGCGGGACACGAGCTCGGCGAGCGGGGTGGGGAGCAGAACCACACGCTCTCGCCCAGCGAGATGCCGACCCACACCCACGCCGTGCGGGCCGGGTCGGCGGCGGGAACGACCCGCGTGGCGGCGGGCAACCTGCTCGCGACCGCGCCCGACCTCTACGCGAACTCCCGGTCGTTGACGGCGCTCCACGCTTCGACGGTGACGCCCACCGGAGGCAGCCAGGCGCACCAGAACATGCAGCCGTTCCTGACCTTGAGCTTCTGCATCGCCCTCACCGGCATCTTCCCCAGTCCGACCTGACCCTCACGCCAGACCCGACCTTCAGACCAGACCGACCAGCCGCACGATCGAGAGGAGACAGCGATGGCCCAGCCCTACGTCGGCGAGATCCGCCTCTTCGGCGGGAACTTCGCACCTGCGGGGTGGATGTTCTGCGACGGCCAGCTGCTGCCGATCTCGGAGTACGAGACCCTCTTCCAGCTGATCGGCACCACCTACGGGGGCGACGGCGAGACGACGTTCGCGCTCCCCGACCTGCGCGGGCGGGTGCCGCTGCACCAGGGCAACGGCTTCATCCTGGCCGAGACGGGCGGCGTGGAGGAGGTCACGCTGACGACCCCGCAGCTCCCCGCGCACAGCCACCCGCAGACCGTCAGCTCCGCTCCGGGCACGGCCGACCGTGGTGATGGGCGGGTGCTCGCCACCCCTCCCGGCTTCGACCTCTACGTCGAGGCGACCGCGACGGAGAACGCGTCGTCGTCCGCGGTGGTGCCGGCCGGCGGCAGCCAGCCGCACGAGAACCGTCAGCCCTATCTCGGCGTGAGCTTCGTCATCTCCCTCTTCGGCATCTTCCCGAGCCCCACCTAGGACGTGCGATGGATCCCTTCGTGGCCGAGATCCGGCTGTTCCCCTTCACCTTCGCCCCGCGGGGCTGGGCCTTCTGCAACGGGCAACTGCTGCCGATCAGCCAGAACACCGCCCTGTTCTCGTTGTTGGGCACCACGTACGGGGGCGACGGCAAGAGCACGTTCGCGCTTCCGGACCTCCAGGGCCGGGTGCCCCTGCACCCCGGCCAGGGTCCGGGACTGAGCGACTACTTCCTCGGCCAGACCGGAGGAGCGGACACCGTCACCCTGCTCGAGTCCGAGATGCCCGCCCACAGCCACGCACTCCGCGTCTCCGACCTCGACGGCGACCTGTCCCTGGGCACACCGACGCGGGTGCTGGGCAACTCGACGGGCGCGAAGGCCTACGGCTCGGGCACCGATGTCGTCCTTGCCCCGCAGACCCTCCAGTTCGCCGGAGGGTCGTTGCCGCACAACAACCTCCAGCCCTACCTGACCCTCAACTACTGCATCGCCCTGCAGGGCGTCTTCCCCCCGAGGGCGTGAGGTCATGACGATCCTGCAGTCTGTCGCCGTCTGTGACGAGATGGTCGTCCGCGGGGCCCCGACACCGACCATTTCGTCACGGACGGCGGTGCGTCCGGGGGACGAGGCGTTCCTGCACGACCTGTACGCAGAGACGCGGGCGGCCGACTTCGCGGGCCTTCCCACGGAGCTGGCGGACCAGGTGGTCAGGCTGCAGCACGAGGCCCGCGAGGCTGCCTATGGGGCGGCGTACGCCGATCTGGCCGACGAGATCCTCGAGGAGGACGCCCGGCCGGTCGGCCGGATCCTGGTCGCCCGGCGGGTCGCGGACCTCCACGTCGTCGACCTCGCGGTCGCCGTCGGGGCGCGGGGACGGGGGGTGGCGACCCACGCGCTCACCCGCTGGCGCGACCGGGCTGCGGCCGAAGGCAGGCTGCTGACCCTGACCGTCGCGGACGACAACCCTGCGGGCGCCCTCTACGAGTCGCTGGGCTTCCGGATGACGAGCCGACCCTCGGCCGGATGCCTCGGGATGGTCCTCGACCCGCGCCGTACCGACCTCGAGGAGACCTCGTCATGACCGCGCCCCTCGTCCCGCCGACCACGTCCGAGCCTGCGCTCTCCCTGCACCGCCGAGGCCTCGTCGGGGCCGTCGGCGTCGTCGGGGCCGCGAGCGCGGTCGGTGCCACACCGGCCCTCGCCAGCGCCTCGTCGCGGAGGAAGGTCGCCGTGGGTGTCCTCGCCCCGGCCCACCTCAGCCACGCGCGCGCCGGGGACCACCTGGTCGAGGGCCTGCGGCTGGGCTTCGCTCGGCAGACGGACGTCGCGGCGGTCGTGCGGCGCGCCGAGGTGGACCGCGGCTACGCGGGAGCCCTCGAAGCCGCCAGTCGCCTCCTGGACGACGGAGCCCGCGTGCTCGTCGCGGGCGTGACGGCTCCGGTCGCGGAGCGCCTGGCACCGTTGTGCCGCGAGCGAGACGCCTCTCTGGTCGTCGCCGGCGTAGGCGCGCACGTCGTCGCCGACCCCCTCCCCGGCGTCGTGCACTGCGGTCAGCAGCACTGGCAGTCGGCGTTCGTGATGGGTGGCTGGGCCGCCCGCCACCTGGGCCGGGGCCTGTTCCAGGTCGTCGCTGCCCCGGACGCGGGCTACGACACCGTCTACGCGCTCCGCCGCGGCTACCAGGCCGCCGGAGGTGCCTTCTCGGGACGTGCGATGACGCACGACGTCGCCACCGGCACGGGGGCGAAGGCCGCGGCGGCCGCGGCACGGCTGTCGGGGGCGGGCACCGTGGCCGTGCACGCGACCGGGGCCCGGGTCGGGGAGATCCTGCGTGCCCTGCGGGCGGCGGGGGTCCGCGCCGACGTGGTGGTCGACGGCCTCGGCGTCGAGGACTTCGCCCTGGCCGACCTCGGGCGCGCGGCCGGGGACGTCTACTCGGCGTCGACCTGGTGCCGGTCGGACGCCGCCGACTTCGCCCGGAACTTCCAGGACGCGACCGGCCACCAGGCCGACCCCTTCGCGGCGGCCGGCTTCGACGCCGCCCTGGTCCTCGCTGCGGGAGCCCGCCGGCTGGGTCGGCGTCCGTGGCGCAAGCTCCCGGACGCGGTCGCCGGGGTGGGCCTCGACGGCGCCCGCGGCCGGCTCAAGGTCGACCCGCGGACCCGCGAGGCGGCCTCGCCCGTGCTGGTGCGGCGCGTGCGCGCCGGTCGCAACAAGGTCGTGGCACGTCGGCCCCCCGTGCGCGGGCTGCCACCGCAGCTCGGCGTCCTGGAGCGCACCGACGTGGCGGCGTACGTCAACGAGGTGCTCGGCACCTGACGCGCTCGCCGGTGCGCCTCAGCCGAAGACCGCCTGGTAGTCCAGGCCCTCGGTGTCACGCCCGACAGGCACGATGAAGAGCGGCGCCTCGCCGAGGGTCTCGTGGGCGAGCGGGTAGGTGCCTTGCGGGAGCAGCCACTCGCCGCCGCCGCGGAACAACAGCGCGCCGCCGGGGTGGTCGTCCGGGTGGGGATCGGCGGCTCGGAGCACCAGCTCGACCTCGGGCTCGGACCGTGCGACGAACCGGTCGCCCACCCGTGCCGCCAGCACATCGAAGGTCCACTCCACGCTCGCAGGGTAGTGCGCCCGCACCGCTGGGTGGCCGCGGCGACCACTAGGTTGCTGGGGTGCGGCATCCCGTGTTCGTCGACCACCACGTGCACCTCGGCCTGGTCGGCGCGGACGACCCCGACCACCTGGCCGGCCTGGCCGCGACCGGGATCGGCCGCGTCGTGGACCTCGGCTGGAGCGACGACGTCGTGTCGGTCGTGGGCGCTGCGCCGGTGCCCGCGTCGTACGCCGGCAGGTTCGTCACCGCGCCCGGCGGCTATCCCTCCGGCCGGCCGTGGGCGCCGCCGCGGAGCGTCACCGAGGTCGCAGAGCCTGCGGACGCCGGCGCGGCCATCCGGCACCAGGCCGACCTCGGGGCCGCCGTGGTGAAGGTGACCCTCAACCGCGACGCCGGTCCGGTCCCCGATCACGCGACCTTGACGGCCCTCGTCGGTACGGCGGCCGTCGCGGGGCTCTCGGTGGTCGTGCACGCAGAGGGACCGGGCGTGGTCGAGCTGGCGCTCGCCGCCGGGGTGCAGGCTCTGGCCCACACTCCCTGGACGCATCGTCTCGACGATGAGGTGGTCGCCGAGGCGGTGGTGGCGGGCCAGGCCTGGATCAGCACGCTCGACATCCACGGCTACGGCGAGCCGACGCCCGACCAGGACCGAGCCCTGGACAACGTACGTCGGTTCCACGCCGCCGGCGGTCGGGTGCTCTACGGCACCGACCTGGGCAACGGACCGCTCCCGGTCGGGCTGAACCTCCGGGAGCTGGCGCTGCTCCAGGAAGCGGGCCTGGACGACGAGGCGCTGCTCGGCGCGCTCACCGACCCCTGGCCTCTCCCGACCGTGGATCCCGACCGGGCCACCGAGGTGCCCGACGGCCCGGACCCCCTGCTGCAGCGGCTTGCCGGAGCTCACGTCGTACCGGCCCGACCCCAGGAGACCCGATGACCGCCGATCCGCTGGCCGCCTTCCGGGACCGCTTCGTCGGTGCCGAGAGCGACCTCGTCTACTTCGACGGCAACTCGCTCGGACGTCCGCTGCGGGCGACCGCCGACCGGCTGCGCGACTTCGTGCTGGACGAGTGGGGAGGTCGGCTGATCCGGGGGTGGGACGAGCGGTGGTACGACCTGCCGCTCACGCTCGGCGACGAGATCGGCCGGGTGTGCCTGGGCGCTGCCCCGGGACAGGTCGCAGTCGGGGATTCCACCACCGTGCTCCTCTACAAGCTGATGCGCGCGGCCGTGGCGGCCCGGCCGGGGCGCTCCGAGCTGGTCGTCGACCGCGACAACTTCCCGACCGACCGCTACGTCGCGGAGGGGATCGCGGCCGAGTGCGGACTGACCCTGCGCTGGATCGAGGTGGACCGGGAGGCCGGGGTCGCCGTCGACCAGGTCGCCGAGGTCGTCGGAGAGCAGACCGCTCTCGTCGTGCTCAGCCACGTCGCCTACCGGTCGGCCTGGCTCGCCGATGCCGCGACGATCACGGACGTCGTGCACGACGCGGGCGGCCTGGTGCTCTGGGACCTGTGCCACTCCGTCGGCTCGGTCCCGATCGCGCTGGACGACTGGGACGTCGACCTCGCCGTCGGCTGCACCTACAAGTACCTGAACGGCGGCCCGGGCTCGCCGGCGTTCTGCTACGTCGCGGCGCGCCACCTCGACGAGCTGCGCCAGCCGATCCAGGGCTGGATGGGCACCCGGGACCCCTTCCTCATGGGGCCCGCCTACGAGCCGTCGGCGGGGATCCGCCGCTTCCTGTCCGGGACCCCGGCGGTGGTGGGGATGCTGGCGGTCGCGGACATGGTGGAACTCCTCGACGAAGCCGGGATCGAGGCCGTGCGGACCAAGTCGGTGGTGCTCACCGAGCGAGTCGTCGAGCTGGCAGACGAGCACCTCGGGCCCCTCGGCGTCGTCGTCGCCTCGCCGCGCGACCCGGCCCTCCGGGGAGGCCACGTGACGCTGCACCACCCGTCGATGCGCGCGGTCACGGCCGCGCTGTGGGAGCGCGACGTGATCCCCGACTACCGCGACCCCGGGGGCCTGCGGATCGGGCTCTCGCCGCTCTCGACGTCCCTCGACGAGGTGGATCGCGGGATGGCGGCCGTCCACGACCAGCTCGTCGGGCAGCGCGTGTGAGCCGCGTCAACGAGCATGGCCAACCGATCGGCGAGCCGGTCGACTGGACGCCGCGGGTGGCGCCTGGGCCGGTCGTGCTGGCTGGACGGTATGTCGGGGTGGCCCCGGTGGGGGTCGAGGACAGCGAGGCCCTCCACGCATCGCTCGCCGGTCCGGACGATGCACCGCTGTGGACCTACCGGACGGTGGGACCGCCCGAGTCCTCGGAAGGGATGGCGGCGCTGGTGCGCACCTGGGTGTCGCACCCCGCGGACGTGACGTTCGCGCTCACGCCGCTCGGTGCCGCCGGACCGCAAGGGCTGGCCACGCTGATGCGGGCCGATCCCGCCCAGGGCACGGTCGAGGTCGGGTCGATCATCCTGGCTCGCACCCTGCAGCGCACCAGGGCGGCGACCGAGGCGATGTACCTGCTGGCCCGGCACGCCTTCGACGACCTCGGCTACCGCAGGTACGAGTGGAAGTGCGACTCCCTGAACGAGCCTTCTCGCGGGGCGGCGACGCGGCTCGGCTTCACCTACGAGGGCCGCTTCCGTCAGGCCGTCGTCTATCGCGGCCGCAACCGCGACACCGACTGGTTCTCGATCAGCGACGGCGAGTGGCCGGGCATCCGGGCCGCCCTCGAGGCTTGGCTCGACCCGGGCAACTTCGACGCGGACGGTCGCCAGCGCACCCGGCTCGCCTGCCCGGCACGCAGCGCCTGAGCCCGTCCCGGCACAGGGGGTTGTCGGCGGCGCGTGGCAAGGTGGAGGTCATGGATCCCCGGGTCAGCTTCATCACCCTGGCGGTGCCCGACCTCGATGCTGTGCGCGCCTTCTATGTCGACGGTCTGGGCTGGGTCCCCGAACTCGACGTCCCTGGCGAAGTGCTGATGGTCAAGGTGGGGGAGCGCTTGCTGCTCTCCCTCTGGAGTGAGGCCGGCTTCGAGAGCGAGGTCGGCCCGATCCGTCGAGGCGAGGGCGTGGCTCCCGTGACGCTCGCCCACAACGTCGCTACCCCCGGCGACGTCGACCGGATCCTCGCCGAGGCGCGCGCAGCCGGGGCGCCGCACGTCGGCGAGCCGGAGGCGCGCGACTGGGGCGGCTACACCGGATACTCCGCCGATCCCGCGGGGTTCCGCTGGGAGGTCGCCCACAACCCCGGCCCGATCGGGCAGTCCGTGCTGCCACCCGGACCCTCCTGACCTGCCTGACCCCCACCTCGAGGAGTTGCCGATGCCCGTCTTGACCCCCACCCAGATCGCCGAGGAGCAGCTGGCCGGCTGGGTGCTGATCGTGCGCGCCCTCGAGGCTCGCTTCCAGACACGGGGCTTCGCGCGCGGCCTCGAGCTCGTCGACCGCATCGGTGCGGCGGCCGAGGAGGCCGACCACCATCCCGACGTGACCCTCACCTGGCCCACCGTGCTCGTCCGACTCTGGAGCCACGACTCGCGGGGGGTCACCGAGCGCGACATCGCGCTGGCGCGGACGATCAGCGCGATCGCGGCCGAGCTGGGCGTCGAGGCCACCCCGCGACGGACCAGCAACATCGAGTACGCCCTCGACGCTGCCGATGTCGGGTCCGTCGGCCCGTTCTGGGCCGCGGTGCTGGGCTACGACTGGGACGAGGAGCACCTCGAAGTGGTCGACCCCGACGGCCGGATGCCGACCGTCTGGTTCCAGGACACCGAGGCCGGCGACCCGCCGCGCCAGCGCTGGCATCCCGATATCCACGTCGCTCCCGAGGTGGCCGCTGAGCGCATCGCGTCCGCCCTCGCGGCCGGTGGCCGTCTCGTCAGCGAGGCGCAGGCACCCTCGTTCACGATCCTGGCCGACCCCGAGGGCAACCAGGTCTGCGTCTGCACCTGGCAGTCGGCCGCCAGCTGACCCGTCCGAGGCGCTGCCAGCATCCGGGACGCCCATCCCGGATGCTGGGACACGGCGCGCTCGCGGATGACGTACCCGAGGCCTCGGGCTACCGTGGGCGCATGCGCACGACGCTTCTTGTATGCATGCGACGCGGGGGCTGAGCCCAGATCCGGGCCGGACCTCGCGTCACCCCTCGTTGCCGTCCCGGCCGAGGGGTTTTTTCATGGACACAGCAGCAACGACGGACAGACGAAAGCCAGGACCATGGGTGAGCAGGGCGGCACCGCGACCGGTCAGACGGTCACCGGCGCGCAGAGCTTGATCAAGTCGCTGGAGGCGGCCGGCACGACCGACATCTTCGGCATCCCCGGGGGCGCCATCCTCCCGGCGTACGACCCGTTGATGGACTCCACGATCCGTCACATCCTCGTGCGCCACGAGCAGGGGGCTGGCCACGCCGCGCAGGGCTTCGCCGTGGCCACCGGCCGGGTCGGGGTGTGCATGGCGACCTCGGGCCCGGGAGCCACCAACCTGGTCACGCCCCTGGCCGACGCGCACATGGACTCCGTGCCGATCGTCGCGATCACCGGTCAGGTCGGCGCCGCGATGATCGGGACGGACGCCTTCCAGGAGGCCGACATCCGGGGCATCACGATGCCCGTCACCAAGCACAACTTCCTCGTCACCGACGCGGACGAGATCCCCCGCACCGTGGCCGAGGCGTTCTACATCGCGGCCACCGGTCGGCCGGGCCCGGTGCTGGTGGACGTCGCGAAGTCCGCCCTCCAGGCCCAGACCACCTTCGACTGGCCGAACGAGCTGGTGCTGCCCGGCTACCGCCCGGTGACCCGCCCGCACGCCAAGCAGGTGCGCGAGGCGGCCCGCCTGATGCTCGAGTCGAAGCGGCCGGTGCTGTACGTCGGCGGCGGAGTCATCCGCGCGGGGGCGTCACGGGAGCTGCGCGAGCTGGCCGAGCTGACCGGCATGCCGGTGCTGACCACCCTGATGGCGCGCGGCGCCTTCCCCGACAGCCACGTGCAGCACCTGGGGATGCCCGGGATGCACGGAACGGTCGCGGCGGTGGCCGGACTCCAGCGCAGCGACCTGATCATCAGCCTCGGGGCGCGCTTCGACGACCGCGTCACGGGCAACCTCGACTCCTTCGCCCCGGGCGCCAAGGTGATCCACGCCGACATCGACCCGGCGGAGATCGGCAAGAACCGCGCCGTGGACGTGCCGATCGTCGGCGACTGCCGCGAGGTGATCGCCGAGCTCGTCAGCGTGCTGCGGGCCGAGGCCGAGGCCGGTCACCAGGGCGACTACGAGGCCTGGATCGACTACCTCGCCGGGATCAAGAAGCGCTATCCGCTTGCCTACGACACCCCGGACGACGGCGCCCTCGCGCCGCAGTACGTCCTCGAGCGGCTGGGGGCGATCTCCGGGCCGGAGTCCATCTACGTCGCCGGCGTGGGCCAGCACCAGATGTGGGCCGCGCACTTCGTCGGCTACGAGCACCCGGGAACCTGGATCAACTCCGGGGGCCTGGGCACGATGGGCTTCTCGGTGCCGGCCGCGATGGGGGCGAAGGTCGGCCGGCCGGAGGCGACGGTCTGGTCGATCGACGGTGACGGCTGCTTCCAGATGACCAACCAGGAGCTGGCGACCTGCGCGATCAACGACATCCCGATCAAGGTCGCGGTGATCAACAACGAGTCGCTCGGCATGGTGCGGCAGTGGCAGACGCTCTTCTACAACGAGCGCTACTCCAACACCGACCTGCACAGCAAGCGGATCCCCGACTTCGTCAAGCTCGCCGACGCCTACGGCTGCGTCGGCCTGGCGTGCGAATCGCCGGACCAGGTGGACGCCACGATCGAGAAGGCGATGGCGATCGACGACCAGCCCGTGGTCGTGGACTTCCGCGTGCACCGCGACGCGATGGTGTGGCCGATGGTCGCCGCCGGCACCAGCAACGACGACATCAAGTACGCCCGCGACCTCGCGCCCGAGTTCGACAAGGACGACCTGTGACCACGCCTCGTGTGAGGACCGGAACTGTGAGGACCGCCCGGTGAGCCGCCATACCCTCTCCGTCCTGGTGGAGAACAAGCCGGGAGTGCTGGCCCGGATCGCCGGCCTCTTCAGCCGTCGCGGGTTCAACATCGACTCCCTCGCGGTCGGCCCGACCGAGCACGTCGAGGTGTCCCGCATGACGATCGTGGTCAGCGTCGAGGACTCGCCGCTCGAGCAGGTGACCAAGCAGCTGAACAAGCTGGTCGAGGTGATCAAGATCGTCGAGCTCGACGGCCCCGCCTCGGTCAACCGCGAGCTCCTCCTCGTGAAGGTGCGGGCCGACGCCGAGAGCCGCGGGCAGATCCTCAACGTGGTCGAACTCTTCAAGGCCAAGGTCATCGACGTCTCGCCCGACACCCTGGTCATCCAGGCGGTCGGGAACGCCGACAAGCTCGCCGACCTGCGCCGCCTCCTCGAGCCCTTCGGCATCCGCGAGCTCGTCCAGTCCGGAATGGTCGCGATCGGCCGCGGCCCCCGCTCGATCTCGGAGCGCACGTTGCGACCGGTCGCCGTCCCGGCGCCCTCCCGGGCTTCAGGAATCCCCGGCTGACCGGTGATCCCTGAACGTGTCGGCCCTCGCGAGGGCCGACAGGTTCAGGAAGAGGCCGACCAGTTCCACCCCCTCAGCACCGACCACGTCCCACCACCAGGCACCACACCCCGAAGAAGGAGCGCCCCCGTGGCCCAGATGTTCTACGACGACGACGCCGACCTCGCCCTGATCCAGGGCAAGAACGTGGCCGTGCTCGGCTACGGCAGCCAGGGCCACGCGCACGCCCTCTCGCTGCGCGACTCCGGGGTCGACGTCCGGGTCGGCCTCCCGGAGGGCTCGACGTCTCGCCCCAAGGCCGAGGCCGAGGGCCTGCGGGTGCTCTCGCCGGCCGAGGCGGTCGAGGAGGCCGACGTGATCGTCATCCTCGCCCCCGACCACGTGCAGCGGAAGCTGTACGCCGACGCGGTCGAGCCCAACATCACCGCAGGCGACACCCTGGTCTTCGGCCACGGCTTCAACATCCGCTTCGGCTACATCACCCCGCCCGACGGGGTCGACGTCTTCATGGTTGCCCCGAAGGGCCCGGGCCACCTCGTCCGCCGCGAGTACGTCGACGGCCGCGGCGTCCCCGTGCTGGTCGCGGTCGAGAAGGACCACTCCGGCAAGACCTGGGATCTGGCCCTCTCCTACGCCAAGGCGATCGGGGGGCTCCGCGCCGGCGGGATCAAGACGACCTTCACCGAGGAGACCGAGACCGACCTGTTCGGCGAGCAGGCCGTGCTCTGCGGCGGCGCTAGCCAGCTGATCATGTACGGCTTCGAGGTGCTCACCGAGGCCGGCTACCAGCCGGAGGTCGCCTACTTCGAGTGCCTCCACGAGCTGAAGCTGATCGTCGACCTGATGTACGAGGGCGGCATCGCCAAGCAGCGGTGGTCGGTCTCCGACACCGCCGAGTACGGCGACTACGTGTCGGGCCCGCGCGTGATCGACGAGCACGTCAAGGAGAACATGAAGCAGATCCTGGCCGAGATCCAGGACGGCTCCTTCGCCCAGCGCTTCATCGACGACCAGGACGCGGGCGGCCCGGAGTTCAAGGAGCTGCGCGCCCGGGGCGAGCAGCACCCGATCGAGGCGACCGGTCGCGAGCTGCGCAAGCTGATGGCCTGGGTGAAGTCGCACGACGACGACTACCAAGAGGGCACCGCCACCCGAGGCTGACCGGGTGAGCATCGCGCGCGAGTCCGCCGTACCCGGATCGACGACTCCGGGGCGGTGAGGTCGTGGCCGACGTGTTCCTGAGCTACGCGTCGGCCGACGTCTCGACCGCCGAGCGGGTCGCCACGACGCTCACCCGTGCCGGGTACGACGTGTGGTGGGACCGGCACCTCCTCTCGGGCGAGCGCTTCCAGCGCACCATCGAGCGCGAGCTCAACGCGGCCGCGGCGGTGCTGGTGCTCTGGACGAAGGCGTCCGTGGGGTCGGAGTGGGTCTACTCCGAGGCCCGGCGCGGAGGCCAGCGACGCGCACTGGTGCACTTGCGGGCCCGGGACGTGGCCATCGACGACTTGCCGGCTCCCTTCGACGGACGGCACTGTCCCTACCTCGACGACGAGGAGGCGGTCCTGCGTGCGGTCGCGGCGCACGCCGGCCCGAGCGGCAGCGGGGTCGGCGTCCGCGCTCGGACGCTGACGCTGGTCCACCAGGAGCCCGGGGGCCTCCAATCCGTCTACTCGTCCGCGCTGGAAGCCGTGATCGCGGCGCTCTCCCTGCCCGGGGACGTCGCGGTCGGCGTCCACACCGGGACCCCGACCGCCCATGAGGACGGCTGGATCGGGATGGACGCCACTCGCGCGGCGCGCGTGGCCCAGGCAGCGAGCAGGGGCCAGGTGCTGGTGACGGAGCCCACGGCGGCGCTGTTGCGCGACGTGCCCGACGTACGACTCCGCGACCTCGGCTCGCACGGCTTCCGCGAGCTCCCCCACCCCGAGCGCCTGCACCAGGCCGAGCGTCCCGGCGAGCCGCGCACGTTCCCGCCGGTCAGGTCGCTCGGATCGGTGACCGGACTGCCGCGCCTGCCCACGCAGTTCCTCGGTCGCGAGGACGACCTGCGGGAGGCGGCGGAGGCGGTCTGCGAGGGTCCCCAGGCCGTGGTCACGATCGCCGGACCGGGCGGAATGGGCAAGACCCGGCTCGCGCTCGCCGTCGCCGAGCGCGTGGCGGCCCAGTTCGATGGCGGCGTCTTCTTCGTGCCGCTCGAGACCGTGACCGACGGCGACGGCATGTGGTCGGCGATCGGCGCCGTGCTGGGACTGCCGGAGGACGAGCAGGTGGCGGCGGGAGTCACCGCCGAGCTCGCCCACGGTCGCTGTCTCCTGGTGCTCGACAACCTGGAGCAGCTCCCGGCCGCAGGTGCGGTGGTGACGCAGCTCGTCGCGGCTTGTCCGGAGCTCCGGGTCCTGGCCACGTCGCGCGGCCCGGTGCATGCCCAGGGCGAGCAGGAGATCGCGCTCGGCCCTCTCGACCTCGAGCCCGATGCGGTGGCCCTGTTCGTACGCCAGGCCCGGCTGGTGCGCCGGGGGTTCGCGCTCGACGACAACAACCGGGAGGACGTGCTCGCGATCTGCCGGTCGCTGGACTGCCTGCCCCTTGCCCTCTCGCTCGCGGCAGCCCGGCTGCGGCTGCTGACGCCGGCCGCGCTCCGCGACCGTCTGGACGACGTGCTCGACGTGGCGGACCGCTCGCGGGAAGGCCGCCATCGCACGCTGCGCGCGACCATCGAGTGGAGTCACGACCTCCTGACCGACGAGCAGCGCCGCCTCCTGGGTCGTCTGGCCGTGTTCCCGGCGGGCGCCCCGCTCGAGGCGGTCGACTCCCTGGTCGCGCTGGAAGCCCTTACGGACGCCTCCCTCGTCGAGGTGCGCGACGAGGCCGGCGGGCCGCGGGTGCGCCTCCTCAACACCACGCGCGCGTACGCCCTGGAGCGGCTGACCGCATCAGGCGACGCGGAGGCGGCGTACGGCGCACTCGCGCGATGGGGTCGCGCCCTGGTGGAGGATCCGCGACGCTGGACCGCGTCGTCGACGGCGGAGTGGGCCCGCTCGGCGGGCATCCGAGCGGAGCTCGACAACCTGCGGGCCGCCCTCGAGTGGCTGGTCGACCGTCGCGACGGCCGCCCCGACCCCGCGGCGCTGGACGAGGCGGTGGCCCTGGCTGCGACGTACGCCTCGTACGCCGCACCCGGTCAGCTCGCCGAGGCTCGTCGCTGGTTGGAGGCGGCCGTGAACGCGGACGGCGGGACCCCGTCTCTCACCCGGGCCGCAGGGTGCCTGCAGCTCGCGTGGGAGCTGGCCCGCACCGATCCCACGGTCAGCGGCTCGCTCACCGAGCGCGGTCGCGAGCTGTACGACGCCCTGCCCGAGGCGGAGCGGTCCGGACCACGGGGGCGGGCCACCCTGGCCCTGGCAGCCGAGCTGGACGCGGTCGCCAAGTGGCGCTCGGGTGACCTGGAAGGTGCTCGCGCGGACCTCGACGCCCTGCTGGCCGGTGAGCTCCCCGATGGGACCCGGCTCCTGCTGATGGTCACGCTGAGCGGACTGGTCGCGGCGATGGGGGATGCCGAAGGGGCGCTGACGCTGGAACGGCAGGGGGCCCTGCTGGCTCGCGGCATCGGCGACCTGACCCAGGCGCTGGTGCTGGAGGTGAACGTGGGCTGCAGCCTCCGCGAGCTGGGTCGCCCTCAGGAGGCGCTCGACCAGATGAACCGGACCATTCCCCTGCTGCTGGCGGAGTCGCCACCCGTGGTGCAGCTGCCGAGCGCGGCCGAGGACTACGTCGGAGTCCTGGTCGACCTGGGCCAGGTCGAGCCGGCCGCGCTGCTGTGGGGTGCCGCGCAGGCCCTCCGTGCCCGCTACGAGGTGCCGATGCCCGACAGTCAGCAGGCCGAGACGGCTGCGACGGTCGAGGCGGGTCGCCGCTTGCTCGGCTCCAGGTGGGACCAGCTCGTAGCCCAGGGCCGGGGTCACGACGTGGAACCGCTGCTGCTGGAGACCCTGTCCGGTGTCAGGGTGGACGCGTGACCTACACCCACGGCCACGCCGAGTCGGTGCTGCGGTCGCACCGGACCCGGACGGCAGCCAACTCCGCGGCGTACCTGCTTCCGCATCTCGAGCCCGGCCAGCGGCTGCTCGACGTCGGCGCCGGCCCGGGGACCATCACCGCCGATCTCGTGGGTCTCGTGGCTCCTGGCGAGGTGGTCGCGCTGGAGGTCTCCGAGGAGGCGGCGGCGATCACCCGGTCCGGTGCGCCGGGAGCGAAGGTCCGCGTCGGCGACGTCCACGCCCTGCCGTTCGCCGACGGCGAGTTCGACGTCGTGCACGCGCACCAGGTGCTCCAGCACGTCGTCGATCCGGTGAAGGCGCTGCGCGAGATGGCTCGGGTCACCAGGCCGGGCGGGGTCGTCGCCGCCCGGGACTCCGACTACGGGTCCTTCGCGTGGTGGCCCAGCCTCCCCGAGCTCGACCGGTGGCTGGCGCTGTACGACGAGGCCGCTCGCGCCAACGGCGGCGAGCCCGACGCGGGTCGGCGCCTGCTCGCCTGGACGCACGCTGCTGGGCTTACCGAGGTCACCGCGTCGTCGTCGACCTGGTGCTACGCGACTCCGGAGACCCGGGAGTGGTGGGGCGGGATGTGGGCCGACCGCATCGTCGGCTCGGCCCTCGCGGA
The DNA here is from genome assembly GCA_964542635.1 of uncultured Nocardioides sp. Lineage (GTDB taxonomy): Bacteria > Actinomycetota > Actinomycetes > Propionibacteriales > Nocardioidaceae > Nocardioides. Next base: position 57,723 of record CAZIVD010000011.1, read on the forward strand.
GCAGCTCCTCCGCGAGCGGCGGGCCACGCGCGAGGAGCTCGACGCGATCTCCTTCGCCTGGCGTCGCTGGGCGGCAGATCCGGATGGCTGGTTCTCCGTCCACCACGGCGAGGTGCTGATCCGCCGTACGTCGTGAGCCGCCGGAGGTGACGCCCCCCTAGGGATGCACTGATCAGTGGTTCCCTAGGCCATCGGCCCGTGTCGTGAAGCCCGGTCGCTGGCGGTCCGGCGCTCGTTGTCGCGCACCCGCGGCTCGTAGTGGTTGCGGAACAGCAGGCTGACCAGCTCGCCCCTGCTGCGAGCGCCGGTCTTGCCGAACACGCTCTGCAGGTGCTTCTGCACCGTGTCCTCGGCGATGTCGAGCTGCCGGGCCGCCACGGTCGTGGAGGCGCCTCGGATGACCAGACGGGTCACGTCCTGCTCGCGGGGGGTGAGACCGTGTGCGCGCATGAGGATCCCGGCCAGGTGCCGGGGCTGGGCATGCTCCACGACGACCGCCGCCTGAGGGCCCGCCGGTCCGTCGAGGCGGATGCCGTGCACCGAGAGCCAGGTGCCGTCGGCCGTGGGCAGTCTGGCCGAGGCCGAGGGTCGGTTCTGACCCAAGACGCTCCCCGCGACGGACATCACCGCCACCGGCGGGTTGTGCTCGTCGCCGTCGAGCCGCGCGAGCCACGACCCCGCTGTCGGTGAGAGCGAGACCAAGGTCAACGCCTCGTCGAGGACGACCATGCCTGGCGCATCGGGCAGGTCGGGCTCGGCGGCCTGGGCGGCGAGGAGCGCGTGCCTGGCTCCGTGTGCGAGGGGCCGCGCTGCGGCGCGGACGAACGCGATCTCGTCGCTGTCGAACAGCGGCCGGCCGCTCTCGCGATACAGCCCCACGGCTCCCCACGGTTCCCCCTGCCGCGTGCGCAGCGCGACGACCAACTCCTGTTCGCAGCCGAAGGGCTGCATCTCTTCGTGGTACTTCCGTGCGAGCTCCGGCCGCCCACCGGTCGCGTCATGCAAGGTGCCGAACCCCTGGCGCGAGGCGAGCACCTCGCTCATGGAGTTGTAGTCCTGCTCCACGTACTCGCGACCCAGCCATTCGGCCGGGATCTCCGGCAACCCCTCCTGGAAGTGACTCGTGGTCAACCGGGACTCCGGATCCACGGTGAAGAAGCACGGTGCCTCGAAGTGGGGTGCACCCACGGCGAGCACCTCGGCGCTGGCGCGCCACAGCGTCACCAGGTCGGTCCCCGAGTGCGCGACGTGGTCGAGGCGCTCCAAGAGCCGGGCGAAGTCCGCCATGGCCCCGGCATACCAGATTTCCGGCATTCCACCGAGCCCGGCAACCCACCAGCCTGGACCCATGGCGAGCATCATCAGAGCAGGAGAGGGTGAGATCCTCGGCGAGATCGCAGGCTGCCGCGACCGGTTCCTGGTGGACTCCAAGGACTGGGGCGGACGGCTCGCGATCGTCGAGCACCTGCTGGCACCGCGTTCGATCGCGGCCCCCCTGCACCGGCACACGCACGAGGACGAGTTCAGCCTGATCCTCGAGGGCCGGGTCTGGTATGTCGCAGGGGGCGAGGAGCACGTGGCCGCGGTCGGCGACTTCGTGGTCAAGCCGCGCGGCGAGTGGCACACGTTCTTCAACGCGGCCGACGAGCCGGCCCGGGTGCTGGAGCTGATCACCCCCGGAGGTCTCGAGGAGGCCTTCCGGCTCATCGGCACCGCCGGCGACGAGGTCGACCTCGGTCCGCTCGTAGAGCCCTACGGCTGCGTCGGCGACTTCGAGGCGACCGTGCCACTGATCGAGAAGTACGGCCTCACGTTCGGGTAGCGCGGAGCCGGGGGCCGTCGCGCGCGCGGACCGAACGCCGAAATGCCGGGGGCGAGGTTAGGCATACCTAACCGCGGGGCGTACAGTGACGGCCGTGCTCGCGAACTACCTGATCGGGCTGCGCGAAGGGCTGGAGGCCGCGCTGGTCGTCAGCATCCTCATCGCCTACCTGGTCAAGACCGAACGGCGGCACCTGATCTGGCGGATCTGGGTCGGGGTCGGTGCGGCCGTGGCCGTGAGCCTCGCCTTCGGCGCCGCTCTCACGTTCGGTCCTCGGGGGCTGACCTTCGAGGCCCAGGAGTTCATCGGCGGCACCCTGTCGATCATCGCCGTCGGCTTCGTGACGTGGATGGTGTTCTGGATGGCGGGAGCCGCTCGCGGGATCGCGGGCGAGTTGCGGAGCAAGATCGACGACGCTGCCGAGGGCCACCGCTGGTCGCTGATGGTCGTCGCGCTGCTGGCCGTCGGTCGTGAGGGCCTCGAGACGGCGCTCTTCCTCTGGGCGACGACCCAGGCGGTCACGCGCGAGGCCACGGCGACGACCACGCCGACCTGGGAACCGCTCGTGGGTGCGGCCCTCGGCCTTGCGACGGCAGTGGTGCTTGGCTACCTGATCTACCGGGGCGCCATCCGGATCAACCTCACGCGATTCTTCACCTGGACCGGGGCCTTCCTGATCCTGGTCGCGGCCGGCGTGCTGTCCTACGGCGTCCACGACCTGCAGGAGGCGGGCTTCCTGCCCGGCCTCTACAACCTGGCCTTCGACGTGTCGGACACCATCGACCCCACCACGTGGTACGCCACGCTGCTCAAGGGGATCTTCAACTTCTCGCCGGCGACCACCAAGCTCGAGGCGCTCGCCTGGGTGCTCTACGTCGTGCCCACGATGACCCTCTTCTTCTGGCGGATCCGTCGCCGGGAGTCCACCCCGACCCCCCCGGCCCCGGTCAGCTCGACCTCGGCCTGACCCGTCCCTGCCCGTTCCAAGGAGAACCATGCGAATCCCCGCGCTCGGCCCGGCCGTCGTCGCCCTCCTCGTCGGCGTCCCGCTGCTGGCCGCCTGCACCGAGAACACCACCGCCTCGTCGGCGGACGGTGGCGACAGCAACCCCCAGACCGTGGCGGTCACGTCGACCGACGACGAGTGCCAGCTGTCGGCCGCCGAGGCGCCGGCCGGCACGCTCACCTTCGACGTGACCAACGGCGGCTCGCAGGTGACCGAGTTCTACCTCCTCGCCGAGGACGGCCTGCAGATCGTCGGCGAGGTCGAGAACATCGGCCCCGCGCTCAACCGACAGCTCGTGGTGCGGGCGCAGCCCGGCACCTATGTGACGGCGTGCAAGCCGGGCATGAAGGGAGACGGCCTGCGAGCGACGTTCACGGTCACCGGCGAGGAGCAGGACTTCACCGGCGACGCCGACGACCAGGAGCTCATCGAGACGGCGCAGACCAACTACGCGGCGTACGTGCAGGACCAGGCCGACCAGCTGCTGGTCAAGACCCAGCAGTTCGTCGAGGACTACAAGGCCGGCGACGACGACGCGGCCCGGGCGCTGTATGCCGACGCCCGCACCCACTGGGAGCGGATCGAGACCGTGGCGGAGTCCTTCGGTGACCTCGACCCGATGATGGACGCCCGCGAGGCCGACCTCGAGCCCGGCCAGAAGTGGACCGGCTGGCACCTGATCGAGAAGGACCTGTGGCCGGCTCGCGCGGAGGACTACACGCCGCTGACCCAGAAGGAGCGCGACTTCTACGCCGACGACCTGCTCACCAACACCGAGACCCTGGTGACGCGGATCGCCGATCTCGACTTCACCATCGACCAGATCGCCAACGGCTCGCGAGGGCTTCTCGAAGAGGTCGCGACCGGCAAGGTGACCGGCGAGGAGGAGTACTGGTCGCGCACCGACCTCTGGGACTTCCAGGCGAACGTCGACGGGGCCAAGGTCGGCTACGAGGGCGTGCGGCCGCTGCTGGAGACCAAGGACCCGGACCTCGCCGAGACGCTCGACACACGGTTCGACGAGCTCCAGGCCCTGCTCGACGAGCAGCGCGACGGCGACGGGTTCGTCTACTACGACGAGCTGACGCCCGACCAGGTCAAGGCGCTCTCCGACGCGGTGAACGCGCTGTCCGAGCCGCTGTCCCAGCTCACGGCGGCGGTGCTCTCCTAGAGACGCCGCACCGGTCGGGCGGCGGGTGCCGTCCGACCACCCGGCAGGCGGGGGTATGAAGGGGTTGTGAAGGTCAGTCGTCGAGGTGTGATCGGTGGCGGTGCAGCCGCAGCCGGCCTCGCCGGTGCGTTCGTCGCCGGGCACGCCCTGGCCGGAGAAGCCGGCGAGACTGCGGTCGAGGCGCCGACCGGCGATGCCATCGCGGACACCTATCCGTTCCGTGGCCCGCACCAGGCGGGCATCGTCACGCCCGCGCAGGACCGCCTCCACTTCGCGGCGTTCGACGTCACCACGGACTCCCGCGACGAGCTGGTCGCCCTGCTGCAGGCCTGGACCGAGGCGGCCGAGCGGCTGACCCAGGGTGACCCCGCCGGACCGATCGGGCCGGTCGAGGGCGCGGCCAACGTGCCGCCCGACGACACCGGGGAGGCGATCGGACTCCCCGCCTCGGGGCTGACCCTCACCTTCGGGTTCGGGCCCAGCCTGTTCGTCGACGACGACGGCCGGGATCGCTTCGGCCTCGCGGACCGCCAGCCGGCGCTGCTGCGCGACCTGCCGCACTTCCCGGCCGACCTGCTCGACCCAGCCCGGTCCCGGGGCGATCTGTGCGTCCAGGCCTGTGCCCAGGACCCCCAGGTGGCCGTGCACGCGATCCGCAACCTCGCCCGGATGGGGTTCGGCACGGTGGCGGTCCGGTGGTCGCAGCTGGGCTTCGGCCGGACCTCCACCACGTCGACGTCGCAGTCCACGCCGCGCAACCTGTTCGGGTTCAAGGACGGCACGGCCAATGTGAAGGCCGAGGAGACCGCGGAGCTCGACGAGCACGTGTGGGTGCAGCCCGACGACGACGGCGGCGACTGGCTGGCCGGTGGCTCCTACCTGGTCGCTCGGCGGATCAACATGACGATCGAGGTCTGGGACCGCCAGCCCCTGGAGGACCAGGAGGAGTTCGTCGGTCGCACCAAGGACACCGGAGCGCCCCTGTCGGGAGGTGAGGAGTTCACCGAGCCCGACTTCGAGATGCCCGGGCACGAGGGTCCGGTCATCCCCGTCGACGCCCACGTGCGGGTCGTGCACCCCGACTTCAACTCCGGGGCCCGGCTGCTGCGTCGGGGCTACAACTTCGTCGACGGCTCCAACCACCTGGGCGGGCTCGACGCCGGCTTGTTCTTCCTCGCGTTCGTGCGCGACCCGGACCGCCAGTTCGTGCCGATGCAGACGGCGATGGCCAAGAGCGACGCCTTGATGGAGTACCTCAAGTTCACCTCGTCGGCCATCTTCGCCGTGCCTCCCGGCATCGGTCCGGGGGAGTATGTCGGACAGGCGCTGTTCGCCTGACCTCCGGGACACCGCGGGAACAACCCGGCCCCTTCGGCAGGTTGCACTGGCCGTGATCATCGAGCTCTGGTCCGACGTGGTCTGTCCGTGGTGTGCGATCGGCCGGAAGCGTCTGGACGACGCACTGGCGGGCTTCCCGCACGCGGACGAGGTGAGCGTCGAGCTGCGCTCCTTCGAGCTGGACCCGACGGCCCCCCGAGGCGCCGGGCCGGCCGCGCCGATGGTGGAGGTGCTGGCGTCCAAGTACGGCGTGGGGGTGGCCGAGGCGGCCACGATGATGAAGCGCGTCGAGGGCCTCGCGGCCGACGAGGGTCTGGAGATGCACATGGAGACGACCCGGCACAGCAACACCGTCGACGCCCACCGCCTGCTCCACCTCGCCCGTGCGAAGGGCGGGTCCGCGACCCAGCAGCAGGTGTGCTCGGACCTGATGAGCGCGTACTTCGAGCACGGTGAGGACGTCGGGGACCCTGTGGTGCTCCGTCGGGTGGCGGAGCAGGCGGGGCTCGACGCCGCGGACGTGGAGGCGCTGTTGGCCGGGGACGCCTATGCGGAGGCGGTCGCGGCCGACGTCCGCCAGGCACGGGCCTACGGCGCGACCGGGGTGCCGTTCTTCGTCGTCGATCAGAAGTACGGCGTGTCCGGCGCCCAGCCCGTCGAGGTCTTCACCCAGCTGCTCGAGCGGGCGTGGGCCGATGCGCACTCCGAGCCGGACGATCAGCCGGAGGCGGGGACTCCGGACGGCCACTCGCCGGCCCGCACCAGGTAGTGGCTCGACGGCGCGTCGTCGTACCAGTCCTCGGTGATGCCGAGGTAGGTCATGCCGAGTCGGTCGCAGACGGCCATCGACGGGAGGTTGTCGGTGTGGGTCAGGGCCCGGACCTCCGCGAGACCGGCGGTCAGGCCGTACTCCAGCACCGCCCGCGCGGCCTCGGTGACGTAGCCGTGACCGGTCGCGTCGGGGTGGGCGTACCAGCCGACCTGGACGAGGCTCGAGCCGTCGGGCTGCTCGGAGTTCGGGATCGGGACGAGCATGATCGAGCCGGCGACGACCCCGGTCTCCACGACCTCCATCGCCCACTCGCCGAGCGGCAGTTGGAGCTCGGCCATCCGGTCGATCTTCTCGACCGCCTCCGCCACGCTCTCCAGGGTCCGCGGATGGCCCAGCCAGCGCACGATCTCCTCGCGGCGGAGGATGTCGAAGAGGCGCTCGGCGTCGTCCTCGCGCCAGGGTCGGATCGCGAGACGGGAGGTGCGGATCGGGGAGAACGCTGCGTGGTCGCTCATCCCTCGCAGCATGCCAGGACGGGGGAGACGCCCGACGCGCGCCACCGACCGACGTCGGGCGAGACCGGCCCGGGACCCCGGTTGTCGTCCGGTAGAGTCGGGCGAGCACAGCGTCGTGCCCGACCGTCGACTTCCGGCGGGTCGAACTCTCACTCCCTCACCCGGACAGAGGTACCGCTGTGAATGCCCTCCCCGCCCGCCCCGTCGTGCTCATCGCTGAGGAGCTGAGCCCAGCCACCGTCGAGGCGCTCGGCCCGGACTTCGACATCCGGCATTGCGACGGGGCGGACCGAGCCTCCCTGCTGGCGGCGATCTCCGACGTCGACGCGATCCTCGTGCGATCGGCGACCAAGGTGGACGCAGAGGCGCTGGCCGCCGCGGCCCGCCTCAAGATCGTGGCCCGGGCCGGTGTGGGCCTCGACAACGTCGACGTGCGGGCGGCCACCCAGGCCGGCGTGATGGTGGTCAACGCACCGACCTCCAACATCGTGTCGGCCGCTGAGCTGGCCGTCGCCCTGATGCTCGCGGCCGCGCGGCACCTCTCGCCCGCCCACGCAGCTCTCAAGAACGGCGAGTGGAAGCGCTCGAAGTACACCGGCATCGAGCTCTACGAGAAGACCGTCGGCATCGTCGGGCTGGGCCGGATCGGCGTCCTGGTGGCCCAGCGGCTCTCGGCGTTCGGGATGACCGTCATCGCCTACGACCCCTACGTCCAGGCCGGCCGCGCCGCCCAGATGGGCGTGCGCCTCGTCGACCTCGACACCCTGCTCGCCGAGTCCGACTTCATGTCGGTGCACCTGCCCAAGACTCCCGAGACGGTCGGCCTGATCGGGGCCGAGCAGCTCGCGAAGGCCAAGTCCTCGATGGTGCTCGTGAACGCCGCTCGGGGAGGCATCGTCGACGAGGGCGCGCTCTACTCGGCCCTCAAGGAGGGTCGGATCGCCGCCGCCGGTCTCGACGTCTTCGCCACCGAGCCGTGCACCGACAGCCCGCTGTTCGAGCTCGAGAACGTCGTCGCCACCCCGCACCTGGGCGCCTCCACCGACGAGGCCCAGGAGAAGGCCGGCATCGCCGTGGCCCGGTCGGTCCGTCTCGCCCTGTCCGGCGAGCTGGTTCCCGACGCGGTCAACGTCCAGGGCGGTGTGATCGCCGAGGACGTGCGGCCGGGCATCCCGCTCACCGAGAAGCTCGGCCGGGTCTTCACCGGGCTGGCCGGCGAGGTCGCCCAGCAGATCGACGTCGAGGTCCGGGGCGAGATCACCGAGCACGACGTCAAGGTGCTCGAGCTCGCCGCGCTCAAGGGTGTGTTCACCGACGTGGTGCCCGACCAGGTCTCCTACGTCAACGCCCCTCTGCTCGCCGCCGAGCGGGGCACGGCCGTGCGGCTCGTGGTCGACCCGGAGAGCCCCGACCACCGCAACCTGATCACGCTGCGCGGCACGCTCGCAGACGGGTCGCAGGTCTCGGTCAGCGGCACCCTGGTCGGGATCAACCAGCGGGAGCGGATCGTCGAGGTCAACGGCTTCGACGTCGACCTCGAGCCGACCGACCACCTGGCCTTCCTCACCTACGTCGACCGGCCCGGCATGGTCGGCACCGTCGGGCGGATCCTGGGCGACGCCAGCATCAACATCGCCGGCATGCAGGTCTCCCGCGACGAGAAGGGCGGCCAGGCACTGGTCGCGCTGTCGGTGGACACCGCCATCGGCGCCGAAGCCCTCGCCGAGATCGAGACGGCCATCGAGGCCGCCTCCGTGCGCGGCATCGACCTGGCCTGAGAGGCCGGCAACGGGGCGTCGCCACGGTTCGGGAACTCAGGGACCGCCGCGCGCGTTGAGCCACCCGTGGTGAGCTTCGACGAGCAGGTGGACCGACTGACCGAGCTGGGCTACCCCGGGCTGGCCGGTCTCGAGGAGAGCGACTTCCGTGAGCGCGTGGAGCCGTTGCGTGACGCGGCAGCCGCGCTCGACTCCCGAGACGGCGAGGACCGGCCGGGGCACGCGGCGTACGTCGTGGTGGTGACGCGCGAGATCGTCGACCCCTATGACACCGTCCCGCTGTTGCGCCTGGCCGGCAAGCGCGGCCTGGGCAGCAAGCCGGGCGTGGTCGACCGCAACCATGCGCCCGGCGACCTGGCGACCTACGACCCGTTGCCCGACCTGGAGGTCCCGGGCGCGGCGTACCTGCTCGTGGACGTCGACCGCGGGGAGGAGTTCTGCGGGGTTCGGCCCGAGGAGGCGCTTCCGGTGATCCGGAGCCGCGGGCGCACGCCGCTGACGATCGACGAGGGCATCGCCGTCGTCACCCAGGAGCCGCGCCTGCTCGAGCGCAATCGCTGCTTCATGCTCTCGGGCTCCCGGCGTGCGGACCGGCGGGTGCCGGCGCTGTGGATCAGCAACGGCGCGCCCAAGCTCGGCTGGTGCTGGGACGGCAACCCGCACACCTGGCTCGGCGTGGCGTCCGCCGGCTCCCGCGCAGCCTGACCCGAGGAGTACCGCTGGTTCAGTCCTTCGGTCGTCGAGCTTTCGAGACGCCACGTCCCTCGGCTCCTCAGGAACCGCCGCCGCGAGGGACGAGCCCTTCGGTGGTCGAGCCGCCGCGAGGGACGAGCCCTTCGGTGGTCGAGCCGCCGCGAGGGACGAGCGGCGTGTCGAGACCCGGCGAGGGTTGCGGGGTCTCGACACGGGCTCGCCTGGAGGGCTCGCCCGGTGGTTCCTGAGGAGCGAGCGAAGCGAGCGTCTCGAAGGGCTCGACCCACGATCAGACGGCCTGTCGGTCGGCCGGCGGAGGAGGGCGCGGTCAGCGGCGGGTGGCGATGACCGCGGAGGCGTCGGGGGCGATCATCACCTCGACCGCGGCGAAACGGTCGTCGCTGAGCCACTCCTCGCGCAGGGTGTCCACCCTCCCCGCGTATGTCGGGGGCCAGTGCTCGCACGGGGTGAAGTCGTCCAGCACGACGATGCCGCCGTCCTCGAGCAGGTCCCAGACCTGCTCCGGGCCGACCGCGGACGGCTTGCCGGAGTCGAGGAACAGCAGCGAGAAGGGGCCCTTGTCGAACAGGGTCGACCAGTCGGCCGCGACGACTTCGACCTGGGGATCGTCAGCGAAGATCTCGGCCGCCGCCTGGGCGAGATCCGGGTCGAGCTCCGCCGTGACGATCCTGGACCCCTCTGGGACGCCGGAGCGGAGCCAGGCCGTGCCGACCCCGCAGCCGGTGCCGAACTCGGCCAGGGTGCCGCTGCGGGTCGCGGCGAGCGTGGCCAGCAGTCGGCCGGTCTCGTTGCGGCAGAAGGACACGTAGCCGGCCTTGCGCGAGACGGCGAAGGCGCGGTTCACGACCTCGGGGAGCTCGGGGGGAGCCGACATGCGGGCAGTCTCTCATGATGGTCCAGTCGTCTCGGATCGTGAGCAATCTGCCGAAACCCTTCGTGCGCTGGTGCTCGGTCGTCGTACGGTGGCCTCCTCATGCGGAGCGTGTTCGTACTCATCGACTGCCGCGGCGAGGCCTGAGAGCAAGGCCACCTCGCCGCGGAGTTCGGCGTTGCGGGCCTTGCAGCACCACCCCTGGGCGATGCCCAGTTCGACGGTTGAGTGCAGCGGGACTCCGCGGCGGGCTCCTCGAGCCGGCGCGATCCGCAGTCTCCAGGTCGATGACCGAGCCGCGACCACGTGATCCGTGGGCGGGGACCGGCATCCTCCGCCCGGATCTCCGCGGCACTCTCCCCGACCAGGAGAGACCCATGCCCGAGACCAGGCCTGAGACGAGGGCCGAGACCAGACAAGGAGAGGCACCGATGTACGACATGTACCCCGACTGGGGTCCGGCGAGCCACCAGCCCGACAACCCGCGCAGCCACGAGGCGGTCCAGGCGACGCTCGACCTGCGGGACAACGACGGCGAGCGCCCCGACGACAACTAGCCTCGCGACGTGACGACGACCTCAGAGACCGGCAGCACCCTGCGCCTCGCGGTGATCCCCGGCGACGGCATCGGCCCCGAGGTGACCGCCGAGGCCCTCAAGGTGCTCGAGGTGGCCGCCCCGGCGGGGGTGAAGGTCGAGCCCACCCGCTACGACCTCGGCGCCGAGCGCTATCTCGCCACCGGTGAGGTGTTGCCCGACTCCGTGCTGGACGAGATCCGCGAGCACGACGCGATCCTGCTCGGCGCGGTCGGCGGCAAGCCGGGGGACCCCCGTCTGCCGGCCGGCATCTTGGAGCGCGGACTGCTGCTCCGACTGCGGTTCGAGCTCGACCACTACGTCAACCTGCGGCCGTCACGGATCTTCCCGGGCGTCGTCTCCCCGCTGCGCGACCCGGGCGAGGTGGACTTCGTCGTGGTACGCGAGGGCACGGAGGGTCCCTACACCGGGAACGGCGGGTCGATCCGCACCGGCACCCCTCAGGAGGTCGCCACCGAGGTCTCGCTCAACACGGCGTACGGCGTGGAGCGGGTGGTCCGCGACGCCTTCGCCCGCGCGGCGCGTCGACCGCGACGCAGGCTCACCCTGGTCCACAAGACCAACGTGCTCGTGCACGCCGGCGCCGTCTGGTCGCGACTCGTGGCCGAGGTGGGGAAGGAGCTCCCCGAGGTCACCGTGGACTATCTGCACGTGGACGCGGCCACGATCTTCCTGGCGACCGACCCGGCACGCTTCGACGTGATCGTGACCGACAACCTCTTCGGCGACATCCTCACCGACCTCGCCGCGGCCATCACCGGCGGCATCGGGCTGGCCGCGTCGGGGAACATCAACCCCGACCGCACGGCGCCCTCCATGTTCGAGCCGGTGCACGGCTCGGCCCCCGACATCGCCGGACAGGGCATCGCCGACCCGACCGCTGCGATCCTCTCCGCCGGCCTGCTGCTCGACCACCTCGGCCACCCCGAGGCCGCCGCGTCCATCGAGGCCGCCGTGCTCGCCGACCGCGCCGCACTCGCCGCCTCGCCGGCCACCCGGCGTACCTCCGAGGTAGGCGACGCGATCGCCGCACGAGTAGCCGGCTAGGCCTCGCCCCACCGGGGCCCGCCCGGGGCCAGCATCCCCGGTCGGGGATCCTGCGCGGCAGCGTGGCGCGCAGCGACACGCTCGCGCCATTCAAGACAGCCCCGGTCGGCCGGGTGTTCCGCGCCTTCGGCGTCGTTGCAAGGACGCCGAACCTCCCGCAACGCCCACACAGTTGGACGTCCTACTATCGACCCGTACCCGACAGATCGGCGGTCTTCTCCATGGACATCAGCATCACCCGTACGACCTCGCCAACCGGCGACCAGCGACTCACGGAGATCCTCGCCAACCCTGGCTTCGGCACCCACTTCACCGACCACATGCTCACGGTCGAGTGGACCCCGGTGGAGGACTGGCACGACGCGCGGATCACGCCGTACGGGCCGCTCACGCTCGATCCCGCCACCGCGGTGCTGCACTACGCCCAGGAGATCTTCGAGGGCATGAAGGCCTACCGCCACGAGGACGGCTCCGTGTGGACCTTCCGTCCCGAGGCGAACGCCGAGCGGATGGCTCGGTCGAGCCAGCGGCTCGCGCTGCCGGTGCTCCCGCCCGAGGACTTCGTGGCCGCCGTCGACGCCCTCGTCGAGGTCGACCAGCGGTGGGTGCCCGACAACGTGGGCGAGAAGAGTCTCTACCTGCGTCCGTTCATGTTCGCCAGCGAGACGTTCCTCGGCGTCCGGCCCGCCCAGCACGTCACGTTCATGGTCATCGCGAGCCCGGCCGGCGCCTATTTCAGCAAGGGCGTCAAGCCCATCAGCCTGTGGCTCTCGACGGAGTTCACCCGCGCCGGACGCGGCGGGATGGGCGCGGCCAAGACCGGCGGCAACTACGCCTCCTCGCTGGTCGCACAGCAGGAGGCCACCGCGCGCGGCTGCGACCAGGTCGTCTTCCTCGATGCCCAAGAGGGCCTCTACGTCGAGGAACTCGGCGGGATGAACATGTACTTCGTCTACGCCGACGGCCACATCGTCACCCCCGCGACCGGCACCATCCTCGAGGGCATCACCCGCTCCAGCATCATCGAGCTCGCCGGCAAGCTCGGGCACCAGGTCGAGGAGCGCCGCTTCTCGGTCGACGAGTGGCGCGACGGCATCACGAGCGGTGACATCGTCGAGGTCTTCGCCTGCGGTACGGCGGCCGTCGTGACGCCCGTCGGCCAGCTCTCGTGGGACGGCGGGCAGGTCGGCGCCTCCGACGGGGAGGCCGGTGAGCTCACCCTGCGGATCCGGCAGGCCCTGGTCGACATCCAGTACGGCCGCGCCGACGACACCTTCGGCTGGATGCATCGGGTCTGTTAGTCGGCGCGAGCTACGCGGCTCATCGAGGGTCGGCGGTTACGATTTCCCGGTGACCGTGTCGTCGGGGGCGCCGCGCCCGCAGCAGGCCCCTGCGGGTCTCGTCGTGGGCGGCTACACCCTGCTGACACGGCTCGGCGAGGGTGGCATGGGCGTCGTCCACCTGGCCCGCAAGCCGGGCGGTGAGCGGGTCGCCCTCAAGGTGCTGCGTCCGCACATCGTCGGTGACAACGAGGCTCGGGCGCGCCTGGCCCGCGAGGTCTCGTCCCTGAGCCGGATCCGCAGCAAGTGGGTCGCCGAGATCGTCGACGCCGACCCCTGGGGACCGGTCCCCTTCATCGCCACCCGCTACGTCCCCGGTCACTCCCTGCACGACCTCGTGCTCGACGAGGGACCCGTGACCGGCGCCGACCTGGTCTGGCTGGCGCGCGGCCTGGCTGAGGGGATCGCGAGCGTCCACGCGGCGGGGGTGCTGCACCGCGACGTCAAGCCCTCGAACGTGCTGATGGAAGGCCGCGCCCCGATCCTGATCGACTTCGGCCTGGCGCGCGTCGCCGACGACCCCAAGCTCACCCACACGGGCTGGCTGCTCGGGACCCCCGGTTACCTCCCGCCCGAGATCCTCCACGGCGAAGACGCCACGACGGCCTCCGACGTGCACTCGTGGGCGGCTACGGTCGCGTACGCCGGACTCGGCCGCCCGCCCTACGGGACCGGCCCCTCGATGGCGATCATGGACCGGGTCCGGCGCGGCGACCACGATCTCACCGGCATCCCCGATGCGCTCCGGGTCGTGCTCGAGCAGGCGCTGGACCCGGACCCGAGCCGGCGACCGTCGCTGGCGCGGATCCGCGAGCTCCTGGATCCCGATACCGACCCGCGTGTGGCCTGGGTCGGTGCCGCCCCGGAGGAGCCCGAGGACCTGTTCACCGTGCCCCTCGCGATCGCCGCGCAGGCGGGGGTGACGACGGTCGACGACGCGCCGCTCCGACCGACGCTGGTCGAACGCGATCCCGAGGACTGGGCCGCGCCGGTCCCCGTGCCCGCCTGGGAGCCCTCCGCGAGTCGCGCGGAGCGGGCCCGACGCGCCGGTCTGCTCGCGAGCGTGGCGCTCGTGTCGGCCGCCGCGGTCGCGGCGTTCCCGTACGTCGCGTGCACCGTGCTGCTGGTGCTGGTCTGGCTGCTGCGCAGCGGCTCGCTGACCGCCAGTGCGACCGGCGACCGGCAGCGGACCCGCGGCCGGGCTCGGTGGTACGACGTGGTGCTCGCACCCTTGTCTGCGCCCTGGCACCTCGTGCGCGCCTTGCCTGGCACGTTCATGCTGGTGTTCTGGGCCGGTGGTCTCGCTGTGGCCGCCGCGCTGCTCTGCTACGCCTTCTCGGTCAGCGTCACGGTGACGTTGTTCGTGAGCGGCCTGCTCCTGGCATCCTCGCTCTACCTGGGGCCTGGCGGCTCGCGGGTCCGCCGACCACTCGCCCGTCTCGTCGTTCCGCTCAGTCGGAGCCCGCAGCGTTGGGCCGTCGCCACGGCGATCCTGTTGCTCCTCGCCCTCGCCTTCGGACTGATCGCGGAGACCGGCGTCGACTGGTCGCCGGCCTCGCCGCCCCCGGGCGCCTGACCTCGACCGGATCGCGAGACCTGCTGTCAGCGCCTGGCCATCCGTGGCACCATGACGACGTGCACCTGAGCACCAGCATCATCATCACCTAGCGCGTCGGCACTCCCGACGCGCTGACCTCTCGTCCTCGAGAGGTCTTTTGCATTTCTGACCCCATCCCGCACCACCGCCAGACCAGAGAGACGAACCATGGACCTGCAGGGCGCCTTCCACGTCTACGACACCACCCTGCGCGACGGTGCGCAGCAGGAGGGACTCAACCTCTCCGTCGCCGACAAGCTCGCCATCGCCAAGCAGCTCGACGACCTCGGCGTCGGCTACATCGAGGGTGGCTGGCCGGGCGCCAACCCCAAGGACACCGAGTTCTTCCGCCGCGCCCGTGAGGAGCTGTCCCTGCGCAACGCCAGCCTGGCGGCGTTCGGTGCCACCAGGCGCGCGGGTGTCGCGGCGGCTGACGACCCGCTGGTGGCGGCCCTGCGCGACAGCGGCGCCGGGGTGGTCACCCTGGTCGCCAAGTCCCACGTGCGGCACGTCGAGCTCGCCCTGCGCACGACCCTGCAGGAGAACCTCGCGATGGTGCGCGACACGGTCGCCCACCTGAGGGCCGAGGGCCAGGAGGTGTTCCTCGACGCCGAGCACTTCTTCGACGGCTACCGCCTCGACCGGGCCTACGCCCTGGAAGTGCTGCGCACGGCGCACGAGGCGGGCGCCTCGGTGGTCGCCCTGTGCGACACGAACGGAGGGATGCTCCCGGGCTGGGTCGCCGACGTGGTCCACGACGTCGTCGACACCACCGGCGTGCGGGTCGGGATCCACTGCCACAACGACACCGGCTGCGCGGTCGCCAACACGCTGGCGGCGGTAGACGCGGGTGCGACCCACGTGCAGGGCACCGTCAACGGCTACGGCGAGCGCACCGGCAACGCCGACCTGCTCGCCGTGGTCGCCAATCTCGAGGTCAAGCTCGGCCGACAGGTGCTGCCGACCGGGCGCCTCGGCGACGCGACCCGGATCGCGCACGCCGTCGCGGAGGTCACCAATGTGCCGCCGGCGTCGCGCCAGCCGTACGTCGGCACCAGCGCGTTCGCCCACAAGGCCGGGCTGCACGCGAGCGCGATCAAGGTGGATCCCGACCTCTACCAGCACATGGATCCGGCGGGCGTCGGCAACGACATGCGACTGCTCGTCAGCGACATGGCGGGGCGCGCGAGCATCGAGCTGAAGGGCCGCGAGCTCGGCTTCGACCTCTCCGGGGACCGCGAGCTCGTCACCCGGGTCACCGACCGCGTCAAGGAGCTCGAGGCACGGGGGTTCACCTTCGAGGCCGCGGACGCGTCGTTCGAGCTCCTCCTCGCCGAAGAGGTCGAGGGAGTGCGCCCGTCGTACTTCGACGTCGAGTCGTGGCGGGTGATCACCGAGACCCGGCCGGGCGACGAGGCGGTCTCCGAGGCGACCGTCAAGCTCCGCGCGGAGGGGGTGAGGTACGTCGTCACCGGCGAGGGCAACGGCCCGGTCAACGCGCTCGACCAAGCGCTGCGCGAGGCGATCGGACAGGCCTTCCCCGAGGTCGCGAAGTTCGAGCTGATCGACTACAAGGTCCGGATTCTCGACCAGGGCCACGGCACCGACGCGATCACCCGTGTGCTGATCGAGACCTCCGACGGGAGCTCCTCGTGGGTCACCGTCGGCGTGGGACACAACGTGATCGAGGCGTCCTGGGGCGCGCTGGTCGACGGCCTCACCTTCGGGCTCAGGCGGCACCACCGCGGCTGAGCCCTCCGTCGACAGGCTCTTGGCCAAGCGCCCCGCTAGGTTGGCGGCGTGCCCGAACTCCACGACCTGACCGCGCTGGAGCAGGGTGCCGCCGTACGCCGTGGCGAGGTCTCCCCGCTGGAGCTGGTCGACCACTACCTCGCGCGAGGCGACGACGTGGGCGCGTTCGTCACACGTACCCCCGAGCGGGCCCGGCAGCGAGCGCAGGAGCTCTCGCGCGAGGAGCCCGGCGACTCACCCCTGTGGGGCGTGCCCACGGCGATCAAGGACCTGAACCTGACCGCGGGAGTCCGCACGACCTTCGGTTCGCCGGTCTTCGCGGAGTTCGTCCCGGACGTCTCCGACGCCGTCGCGCTCGCCATCGAGGCGGCCGGGATGATCAGCCTGGGCAAGACCACCACCCCGGAGTTCGGCTCGCCCTGCTACACCGAGCCCGAGGGGCTGCCTCCGGCGGTCACGCCGTGGGACCGGTCCAGGATGGCCGGCGGATCGTCGGGCGGCGCGGCCGCAGCGGTAGCCGCGGGCCTCGTGCCGGTGGCCCAGGGCTCCGACGGCGGTGGGTCGATCCGGATCCCGGCCTCCTGCTGCGGCCTCTTCGGACTGAAGCCGACTCGTGGACGGATCAGCGGGGCGCCGATGTACGGCGACCCGGTGGGTTTGGCGACGGCCGGGCCGATCGCCCGGACCGTGCGCGACGCGGCGGCCCTGCTCGACGCGCTGGCCGGTCGTCGGGTGGGAGACCCCTCCTGGGCGCCACCTCCTTCCGAGACGTTCGTGGCGGCGTGCGACCGGGAGCCTGGACCTCTCCGGATCGCTCGCTTCATCGAACCAGTGATCGCCGACACCCCCGTCGACCCCGAGTGTGTGCGGGCCTGGGAGGACGCCTCGAGGCTCCTGCAGTCGCTCGGCCACGAGGTGGTCGACATCGCCCAGCCCGTCCCGGCCTCGGCGGTGCCGACGTTCGAGACCTGCTGGGCCGTGCTGACCGCGCTCTCGGTCGTGCCTCCCGAGGCGGAGCCGATGCTCCGGCCGTTGACCCGCTGGCTGACCGAGCGCGGTCGGGCCGTGTCGGGGCCGGAGTTCGGGCTCGCCATCGGCGAGCTGCGCCGTGTCGCGGCCGATGCGCTCGAGGCCCTCGCACCCTTTGACGCCGTGCTCACGCCGACCCTCGCCGTTCCACCGCTGCCGGTCGGGGCGATCCGCGACGACGCCGACCCGGCTGCCGACTTCGAGGCGCAGAAGGCCTTCACTCCGTGGACGTCTGCCTGGAACGTCACCGGGTCCCCGGCCGTCTCGCTGCCCCTCCACTGGACCGCGGACGGGCTGCCGGTGGGCGTGATGCTCGCGGGCCGGCCGGCGGAGGAGCACGTGCTGCTCGCCCTCTCTGCGCAGATCGAGGACGCGGCACCGTGGCGGGACCGGCATCCACCCGGATGGTGAGTCGACCGGGATCGCGGCCGGGACATCGGGTCGCTGCCGGGGGCGCAGCCACCGACGGGTGACCTTCGTCACGTCGCCACCGTCGATGGCGTCACTGCCGGAAGTGACACGTAACTTTCGGGCGGCAATCCCCCCGACAGAAAGTGAAACGCACTCTCGTGAAGCGCACCATCGCCATCGTGGCAGGCCTCGCCATGCTCATCGTGGGCACGAGCGCGACCTCCGTGGTCGCCGCAGACCTGATCCGGTCCAAGGACATCAAGGACGGCACCATCCGCGCCAAGGACATCAGGCCCAGCCTGGTGAACAAGATCAACAAGAAGGGCGCCCAGGGCCCGAAGGGCGACACCGGCCCGCAGGGTCCCGCCGGACCTGCCGGAGCCTCCGGCATCGTCCGCGTCACCAACCTCGACGGTGCCTGGAAGGCCCGCGCCACCGACACCGCGGGTCTGCACATGACCGGCGACGGCATCAAGTTCGGCCCGTTCGCCAACGGCGGCGGCTGCTCCACGCCTGGCGTCGAGTTCGCCCGGCTCGACTGGTCGGGGCTCAACGGCACCACGCTGGCCTCGCTCAAGAGCCTCGTCGTGCACGCCCGCTACACCAGCACGGGTGACACCAGCGGCGTCGGCGCGCCGACCGTCCGCGTCTACTTCGAGGGCCAGGACGGCGACGGCACCCCCAACCGCCTGACGTTCTCCGCGAACACCCAGCCCGATGGCGACTTCGCCGAGGGCCCGATGCACGAGTGGATCGTGACCTCCGGCACCGTCCGCTACAACGACGACGCCGGCAACAACCCCGCCGAGGAGAAGGCCAGGTCCACGTGGGTGGCCCAGTTCCCCAACGCGAAGATCACCAACATCAACATCCTCAACGGATGCCAGGCCGGGCAGGACCTGACCAGCCTGGTGCGCCGGGTCGAGGCGAACGGAACGACGTACGCGTTCGGTTCCTGACCTGTCGATGACGCGGGGCGGGCTCCTGCCGGGAGCCCGCCCCGCGTTCGTCGTCGGGCCAGGCCGCCCGCGCGTCAGTCCCGGAACCAGGCCGGCGCCGCCGCCCGGAACCCCTCTCGGTCGAGGGAGCCCGCCCCCTCGGGGATGACGGCGAGGACCGGGAGTCCTGTGTGGGCCGGCAGGTCGACGAGGTTCTGCTCCTCCGCGAGACCCGGGGCCGCGGGCCACGAGCCGACGACGAGCCCGGACGGCTCGACGCCTCGGGCCCGCAGCGCCGCGACCGTCAGCTCGGTGTGGTTGAGGGTGCCGAGGCCCGCGGCCGCCACGATGACCACCTCGGCCCCGAGCAGCACGGCCAGGTCCAGCAGGGTGCCGCCCTCGGTGTCGAGACGCACGAGCAGTCCGCCGGCCCCTTCGACGAGCACCGTGTCGTGGAACTCCGACAGCACTCGGATCCGGTCAGCGTGCTCGGCGACCGGAGGAATGGCGAGTCCGCGCAACCGCGCAGCCGTGTCCGGCGCCAGTGGATCCGGCAGCGCCGTGTGCTCCTGGACCGCGCACCCCGTGAGCTCGTGGACGACGTCGGCGTCCGCCCGCTCGGCCGAGCCCGGCCCGACGCCGGTCTGCACGGGCTTGACCACGACGACCGATCCCGAGGACTGCGCCTGGACGGCGAGTGCCGCGGTCGCGATGGTCTTGCCGACACCGGTGCCCGTACCGGTGACGACGACGACCCTGCTCACCGCGCCGGCCTGCCGTCGTACTCCTTGACGACCCGCGCGACGAGGTCCGTGGCCCGGGCCCAGTCGGCGTCCGGGATGCCGGCGCTCGCGGTGATCCGGAGGCGCGAGACCCCGTCGGGCACGGAGGGCGGGCGGAAGCAGCCGACCAAGACACCGCCTTCTCGCGCGGTCGCCTGCGCCTCGACGGCCACCTCGGGTGAGCTCATCGGGACCGAGAGCACCGCACCCGCCGGTGCCGGTACGTCGAGGGCCGCGGCCAGTGCCCGGACCCGCCCGGTCGCGATCCGTGGCAGCTGCGGCGAGGACTCCAGCACGGACAGGCCGGCCCGCGCCGCGCCCGCGGCCGCCGGGGCCAGGCCGGTGTCGAAGATGAACGGGCGAGCGGTGTTGACGAGGTGCTCGACCAGCGCCGCGCTGCCGAGGATGGCGCCGCCCTGGGAGCCCAGCGCCTTGGACAACGTGGCGGTGACGACGACGTCGTCGCGTCCGGCCAGCCCGAGCTCGCGCACGCGGCCGACCCCACCGTCGCCGGCGACCCCCAGACCGTGGGCCTCGTCGACGACGAGGAGGGCCTCGTGGTCGGCGACCACCTGCGCGAGCTCGATCAGGGGGGCGGCGTCGCCGAGAACGGAGTAGACGGACTCCACCACGACCAGGGCTCGGCGCCCGCAGGCGCCCGACAGGGCGGCCGTCACCGCGGCGACGTCGTTGTGCGGCACGATCGCCACCTCGGCGCGGCTGAGGCGGATCGCGTCGACCAGGGACGCGTGCACGTGGGCGTCGGAGACGACGAGACAGTCGCGATCCGCGAGCGCGGTGACCACGGCGAGGTTGGCGTGGTAGCCGGTGGACAGCACCAGCGCCGCCGGCTGTGCGAGGAACCGCGCCAGGTCGGCCTCGAGCTCGGCGTGCACGCCGAGCGAGCCGGACACGAGCCGGGACGCGCCGGCTCCGGCTCCCCAACGCTCAGCGGCCGCCAGGGCGCCGGCCACGACCTCGGGATGCCGTGCCAACCCGAGGTAGTCGTTGCCCGCGAGGTCGAGCATGTCGTCGGCCAGGTCACGAGGCCGGAGCACCCGTCTCAGCCCGGCCGCTGCACGCGCCTCGGCGCGCTCGCGCAGCCAGGCCGCCCAACGCCCGCTCATCGGGGTGTTCATCCGGGGTCCCCTCGGCGTTGTCCGGGGGAGCGAAGCGGAGGAGGGGAACGTCGTGGGGTGATCATCCGACCACCGCCGCCGCTTCGACGGCCGCGCAGAGGTGGGTGACGTCGTCGTCGGTGCAGACATAGGGCGGCATCGTGTAGACGAGGTTGCGGAACGGACGCAGCCAGACCCCCTCGGCCAGCGCAGCCTCCGTGGCCTTCTCCACGTCGACCGGATGCGCCAGCTCGACCACACCCACGGCCCCGATCGTGCGGACGTCGGCGACGTGGGGGAGGGCACGGCAGGCTGCGAGACCCTGGCGCAGCCCAGCCCCGATCCGCGCCACCTGCCCCTCCCACTCGCCGGTGGCGAGCAGGTCGAGGTTCGCCAGCGCGACGGCGCAGGCCAGCGGGTTGCCCATGTAGGTCGGGCCGTGCATCAGCACTCGAGACTCGGAGGCCGACAGCCCTCGCGCCACCTGTCCGGTGCAGAGCACGGCCGCCAAGGTGAGGTACCCGCCCGTCAGGGCCTTGCCGACGCACAGGATGTCGGGGGTGACGCCCGCGGCCTCGACCGCGAACAGCGTGCCGGTGCGGCCGAACGCGGTCGCGATCTCATCGACCACCAGCACGAGCTCGAGCTCGTCGGCCACCCGCCGCAGCTCGCGGAGGCAGTCGGCGTCGTACACGTGCATGCCACCCGCACCCTGCAGGATCGGCTCGACGACGATCGCGGCGAGCTCGTCCGCGTGCTCGTGCGCCAGGGCGCGGAGCGCCTCGGACCACCCGGCAACGTCTCCGCCCGGTGCCGGCGGACGCTCGGCGAACACCTGCGTCGGCACGACGTCGGCGAACATCGCGTGCATGCCGCCGACCGGGTCGCACACGCTCATCGCTCCGAGGGTGTCGCCGTGGTAGCCGCCGCGCACGGTCAGCATCCGGGTGCGCGCGGGTCGGCCGGCGCCACGCTGGTGCTGCAGCGCCATCTTGAGCGCGACCTCGACGCTCACCGACCCCGAGTCCGCCAGGAAGACGTGGTCCAGCCCCGCGGGAGTGATGTCGACGAGCCGGCGGGCCAGCTCGACGGCGGGTGCGTGCGTCAGGCCGCCGAACATGACGTGGGGGAGGTCCTCGGCCTGGCGCCGCAGGGCCTCGTCGAGGACCGGGTGGTGGTAGCCGTGGATGGCGGCCCACCACGACGACATGCCGTCGACGACCTCGCGTCCGTCGGCCAGGTGCAGCCGCGTCCCGGACGCCCCTGTCACCAGCCGCACCGGGGTGGGGTCGGTCATCGAGGTGTAGGGATGCCACACGTGCTCGCGGTCGTAGGCGAGCAGGTCGTCGGCGGAGGCGAAGGGCATCGCTCGCGAGTCTAGGATGCGCGAGCCGGGCCCTCTCCGGGCGAGTCCGGCTGCCGACCGCGGTGCCCGGTGACCTGGGTCGACGGCTATCTTGAGGCCCGTGACGGACATCCTCGAGCGAGCCCGTGCGACCGTCCTCGACCGCGGCGAGGGATTGTCGTACGACGAGCTGGTCGAGGTGCTGCGGCTCCCGGACGACCGCGTGCCCGAGCTGCTCGACCTCGCCCACGAGGTGCGGATGGCGCACTGCGGCCCGGAGGTCGAGGTCGAGGGGATCGTCAGCCTCAAGACCGGGGGGTGCCCCGAGGACTGCCACTTCTGCAGCCAGTCCGGGCAGTTCACCTCCCCGGTGCGGTCGGTGTGGCTGGACATCCCCCAGCTGGTCAAGGCCGCCGAGGAGACGGCGGCCACCGGAGCGAGCGAGTTCTGCATCGTCGCGGCGGTCCGGGGGCCCGACGAGCGGCTGATGAGCCAGGTCCGCGACGGCGTCGCCGCGATCCGCGCCGCGGTCGACATCAACGTCGCCTGCTCCCTCGGCATGCTCACCCAGGCGCAGGTCGACGAGCTCCGCGCGATCGGCGTGCACCGCTACAACCACAACCTCGAGGCGGCGCGCTCCTACTTCCCGTCGGTCGTCACCACGCACTCCTACGACGAGCGCTGGGAGACCTGCCTGATGGTGCGCGAGTCCGGCATGGAGCTCTGCTGTGGAGGTCTGGTCGGGATGGGGGAGTCGCTCGAGCAGCGCGCCGAGCTGGCCAGCCAGCTGGCGGAGCTCGACCCGCACGAGGTGCCGCTCAACTTCCTCAACCCTCGTCCGGGCACGCCGTTCGGGGACCTGCCCGTGATGGACTCCGCCGACGCCCTGCGCACGATCGCGGCATTCCGGCTGGCGATGCCGCGCACCGTGCTGCGGTACGCCGGCGGGCGCGAGCTCACCCTCGGCGATCTCGGCACGCGCGACGGCCTCTTGGGCGGCATCAACGCGATCATCGTCGGCAACTACCTGACCACGCTCGGCCGCGACCCCGACGCTGACCTGGAGCTGCTCTCGGACCTTCGGATGCCGATCAAGGAACTGGCCAAGACCCTCTGATGCCGCACTACTGCGGGCACTGCGGCCTCCCGCTGACCGGCGATGAACCCGGCGACCCCGACCACCGGTCGTGCGCACAGCGACTGGTCCTCGAGCCGCCGCGCTACTGCGGGTCCTGCCGCCGCCGGCTCAAGGTGCAGGTGACGCCGCGCGGGTGGTCGGCCACCTGCGTCGAGCACGGCACGACTACCGGCTGACTCGTCGCCCTCACGCCTCCACCACGGCGCCGTGGCACTCGGCGAGCAGCACGCCGCCGGCCAGGTCGAGGCGGGTCTGCCCGAGCCGCGCCTCCGCCAGCGCGACGCCGAGGAGCGACGCCCCACGAAGGTCGGCCTTGCGCAGGTCGGTCTCGCGCACGGTCGCCTGGTCGAGGCGGGCGCCGGCCAGGCGCGCCCCCGACAGGTCGGCCATCGCCAGGTCCGCCTCCCTCAGGTCCACGCCGCCCAGGTCGAGCCCGGCGAGCAGGGCACCGCGCAGGGTCACCGAGCGCCACTGTCCGCCCTCGACCTTGAGCGGACGGAGGGTGCAGTCGGCGAAGACGGAGCCGTCCAGCTTGCACCCGTCGAACGCGGCGTCGAAGAGGTTGCAGCGCCGGAAGTCCGCGGCGACGAACGCGCTCGCCACGTGGTGGGAGGCGTTGAACCGGCACCCGTGGAAGGTGCAGTCGCGGAACGTGGCGCCGCGCGTGGTGGCCTCGGTGAGGTCGACGTCGGTGAAGACGCAGCGCTCGAAGACGACGTCCGCGAGCTCCTCGCCGTACCAGTCCTCGCCCCGGTAGTCGCGGTCCGCGACCGTCTCTCCACTCGCGGGCGGCCCCTGCTCAGACATCGACCGAGCCACCGCTGCGCCAGTAGAGACCGTCGGCGCGGTCCAGGAAGCCGTTCTCGACCAGGTAGCGCCGCAGGGCGGCGTAGTCGGGGTGGAACTCGCCGAGGATCTCGTTCACCCGCGACTCGGGGTACTTCAGCCCCGGCTCGAAGGACTGCGACAGGTTGTCCAGCACCACGAGCAGCTTGCTGCGCTTCGAGGGGATCGTGTGCAGCCGGCCCTCGGTGTCGAGGAAGTTGTGGAGTACGTCGCGCGGCATGCCCTCACCGTACGGCGCGTCCAGCCTCGGCGCGCCAGCTCTGCCAGGCCGCGCCGACGGGCGAGGCATGCGCGGCGGGGCCGAGCCATCGCAGGAGACGACCGGGCTCGGCGAGGTCGTAGACCGTCGGCTCGTCCAGCGACTCCTGGGGTCGCCAGCCGAGCGCCAGCAGGGAGTCCACCACGCGCTGCTGACCGAGGACGGCGACCTCTCCTCGCTGCTCATCCAGCGAAAGCGTCTCGACGAGCGCCGGCCGCGCGTCGTACGTGACGGAGGTGCGGCACCGGAGGCTGCCGCCCTGCTCGCCGCTGCGACCAAGGACGAGCGGGTCGCGGAGCAGGACCACTCCGCCCTCGGCCACCTCGACCGTGAGGGTCCGCTCCACGTGGGCGCCATCGGCGACGACGAGCGGCTGCGCATCCCAGATCAGCGCCGCCCCGGCAGCGACCCGGATGTGCGTGTGCAGTGCTGCTGGCCGGCCTCGACCGTGGTGGGCCACGGTGGCCGCGGTGTCGCGCAGCGCCAGGTGCTTGCCGGGCCCGACCTCGAGGTCGACGCGGACCTCGTCGCCTCCGAGCAGGAGCGCACCCGTGGCGACCAGGGCCAGGTCGGCCTCCTCGGCGGAGTGGGCGAGCACCCGGGGTGCCAACGGGCCCGTCGCGAGGTCGAGTGTCTCGCCGAACCGGATCCGGAGGGTCCGGTCAGTGAGTGTGGACATGGCCGTCGTGCGCGTGGGGGGCCATCGGTCCGGGATCGACCACCTCGTGCTCACCGGAGCGGTGCGAGGCCAGGAGGCCGAGCACCCAGGCGCGGAGCCTGGCCACGGAGTCCGGGTCCTGTCTCGAGAGCGCCAGCACCGGTCGACCGCCGCGCGCCTCCTCGCCCTCGCGGACCATCCGCTCTGCGTCGACTCCCACGTGCGGGGCGAGGTCGGTCTTGTTGACGACGAGCAGGTCCGCTCGGGAGATGCCCGGCCCGCCCTTGCGCACGACGTCCCCACCGCCCGCGACGTCCAGGACGAAGACCTGGGCGTGGACCAGCGCGGGCGAGAAGGTCGCGGTGAGGTTGTCGCCACCCGACTCGACGAGCACCAGATCGACGGGTGCGAAGGCGGCCTCCAGGTCCTCGACGGCCAGGAGGTTGGCGGTGACGTCGTCGCGGATCGCCGTGTGCGGACAGGCTCCTGTCTCGACGGCGCGGATCCGCACCGGGTCGAGGACCCCCGCGGACCGCAGCATCCGGGCGTCCTCGTCTGTGTAGATGTCGTTGGTGACCACGACCAGGGAGAGCTCGGTGCCGAGCTCTCGGCACAGGAGCCCGATCAGCGAGGTCTTGCCGGTGCCGACCGGGCCGGCGACGCCGAGTCGGAGGGGTGTGGGGTCAGGCACGGAACAACCTCCTCGGCGCGCGGGCGTGGGCCT
This sequence comes from uncultured Nocardioides sp., assembly GCA_964542635.1. GTDB lineage: Bacteria > Actinomycetota > Actinomycetes > Propionibacteriales > Nocardioidaceae > Nocardioides. The sequence goes on from CAZIVD010000011.1 coordinate 83,290, forward strand.
CGATCCAAGCCTCCATGACGGGTGCCGCCTCCGCGGGGATGGTGTCGGGGTCGGTGAGGTGGGCGACGGACGCGGCCACCGCCGCGACGTCGTCGGCCGCAGCCAGCGCCCAGCCGGTGGCCGCGGAGGGGTCGAGCGGGAAGACCTTGGGCGCAGCGGTGGCGACGGTCTGGACGTCGTCGTAGGCGACGAGGAGCGCCGTCGACTCGGGGCTGATCCCGGCGGCGGCCGCGACCGCCCCGAGCGCCACGGCGCGCGGCGGTCGCTCCCACTCGGCCAGGGCCTCCGTGGCCGAGGCATCGGGCCAGTGCCGGCGGAGCAGGCGGAGCAGCCCGCGGCCGAGCTCGACGGACGACTCGCGGGCGGCCGCTCCGGGGGTGCGGGCGGCCCAGGCGGTCACGACAGGCGCCAAGGGGAGGCCGCGGACCACGGCGTGCCGGGCCACGACCGCCGTACCCGCCTCGACGCGCACCACCGTGCGCAGCCGCGTGCGGATCAGGCCGGGGATCTCCGCCACGCCGACTCCCGCCAGCGCGGCCGGCTCGAGGCCGGCCGACTGCGTGTGGCCGCCGACCGGCAGTCGTCCGTCAGCCAGGGTGAGGAGCAGATGCTGGGTCGCCAGGTCCACGTCGGCCTCAGAACAGGGAGTACAGCTGCGCGAGCGGCAGCCACTCGGCGGGGCGGGGGATGACGACCTCGCCCTCGACGCGGATCTCGAAGGACTCGGGGTCGACCTGGATCGTCGGCGTGGCCGCGTTGTGGATCATGTCGGCCTTGGTCACCCCTCGGGTCGGTCGCACGGGCAGGAGCCGGCGCCGCAGGCCGAGCCGCTCGGCCAGCCCGTCATCGAGCGCTGCCGGAGCCACGAAGGTGACAGCGTGGTCCGCTCCGGCTCCCTCCGCGACCAGGGCCGGGCGCAGGAGCATCGGCTGAGGCGTGGGGATGGACGCGTTGGGGTCGCCGAGGTTGGCCCACACGATCGCGCCACCCTTGACCACGAGTTCGGGCCGCCACCCGAAGAAGCGGGGGTCCCAGAGCACGAGGTCGGCGAGCTTGCCCGGCTCGACGGAGCCCACCTCGTCGTCGATCCCGTGGGCGATCGCCGGATTGATCGTGTACTTGGCGACGTACCGCTTGGCCCGCTCGTTGTCGGCGGGCTGGCCGCCGCCCAGGTCGCCGTACCGGGACTTCATGACGTGGGCCACCTGCCAGGTCCGCGTGATCACCTCGCCGATGCGTCCCATCGCCTGGGCGTCGGAGGACGTCATCGACAGGGCGCCGAGGTCGTGCAGGAGGTCCTCGGCGGCGATCGTGGTCGCGCGGATCCGGGACTCCGCGAAGGCCAGGTCCTCGGGAACTGCGGGGTTGAGGTGGTGGCAGACCATGAGCATGTCGAGGTGCTCGGCCACGGTGTTCACCGTGTGCGGCAGGGTGGGGTTCGTCGACCCGGGGAGCACGTGGGGGAGAGCCGCGATGGTGATGATGTCCGGCGCGTGACCGCCGCCGGCCCCCTCGGTGTGGAAGGCGTGGATGGACCGCCCGGCGATCGCCCGCACGCTGGCGTCGACGTAGCCCGCCTCGTTGAGGCTGTCGCTGTGCAGGGTCACCTGGAGGCCGTGCTCCTCGGCGGCCCGCAGCGCCGCATCGAGGGCGGCCGGGGTGGATCCCCAGTCCTCGTGCACCTTGTACGCCGCGGCGCCGGCGAGAGCCTGCTCCGCCAGGCCGGCGGCACTCACGGTGTTGCCCTTGCCCATCAGGAGGACGTTGACGGGGAGGTGGTCGAGCCCCCGGTGCACGTCGGCGAGGTGCCACGGACCGGGCGTGACGGTGGTGGCGCGCGAGCCCTCGGACGGACCGGTGCCGCCGCCGCCGATGGTCGTCACCCCCGCCGCGAGCGCCTCGCGGACCTGGCTGGTCGAGAGGAGATGGACATGGAGGTCGATCGCACCGGCGGTCAGGATCTTGCCTTCGCCGGCGATCACGTCGGTCCCCGGACCGATCTCCAGGTCGGGGTGGACACCGTCGGACACGTCCGGGTTGCCCGCGCGCCCCAGGCCCACGATGCGACCGTCCCGGATGCCGACGTCGGCGCGGACGACGCTGCCGTGGTCGAGGACGACGGCGTTGGTGATCACCGTGTCGAGAGCGTCCTCGGCGCTGGTGCGCGTGCCCTGGGCCATCGACTCCCGGATCGACTTGCCGCCCCCGAACACCGCCTCCTCGCCGCCGAACGTGAGGTCGGCCTCGACCTCGATCCACAGGTCGGTGTCGCCCAGTCGGACCTGGTCGCCGACCGTCGGGCCGTAGATCGCGGCGTACGCCGCGCGGTCGACCTCAGCCATCGAGCGCCCCGTCGCCCTTGCCCGGCTGCAGCCCCGGCACGCGGCGGCGTCCTCTGATCGTCACGAGCGCGACCTCGCGGGAGACCCCCGGTTCGAACCGCACCGACGTCCCGCTCGGGATGTCCAGCCGGAAGCCGTGCGCGGCCTCCCGGTCGAAGGCCAGCGCGGGGTTGGCGTCGGGGAGGTGGAAGTGGCTGCCGACCTGGATCGGCCGGTCGCCGGTGTTCTCCACGACCAGGGTCAGGCGCTCGTCCGCCGATCGGTCGGCGTTGATCTCGAGCGTGCCCGGCTGCACGCGAATCGCTCCGGGGCCGCGGGTGCGCACGCTCACGACGCCGGACCGCCGATGGGCTGGTGCAGCGTCACGAGCTTGCGGCCGTCCGGGAACGTCGCCTCCACCTGGACGTCGGCCAGCATGTCGGCGACCCCGTCCATCACCTGGGAGCGGGTCAGCACGTGCCGGCCCTGCTCCATCAGGTCGGCCACGCCCGAGTCACCGTCGCGGGCCCGCTCGATCACCCAGCACGACAGCAGCGCGACCGCCTCCGGGTAGTTGAGCCGCACGCCCCTGGCCAGGCGGTCACGAGCCACCATGCCCGCCGTGGCGAGCAGCAGCTTCTCGGTGTCGGCGGGACTGAGGTGCATCGCCTCACCGTAGTTTCGATCTGTAACGGCAGTGTTTCGCCGCCCTCCCCGCTGGCCGAGCCCTTCGGTGGTCGAGCCCGTGAGCGCCAGCGAGTGGTGTCGAGACCTGGCGACTGGTCGGCGGATCCGGTGCGGGGGTCTCGACACGGGCTCGCCTGGGGGCTCGCCCGGCTCGACCAGCGAATGAACCCTCGGGGCTCGCTCGGCTCGACGAACGATCAGGTGGCTGAGGTGGGTCCGCTACCAGTCCAACAAACTGGACGTTCTGACGTACCAGGTACGTCAGAACGTCCACCTTCTCCTGTCAGCACAGGTTTCGTGTCGGCGCCTCGTTCCTCGGCGCCTCCTCAACGAGCGGTGGTGCCTGGTGGTCGAGGAGGTTGCGCAGCAACCGTCACGAGACCTCGCCAGACGCGAGGAGGCGATCGCACTCGTCGAGCAGGCGCTGGCGGAAGGGGGCCGCGCGGGCGGCGAAGGCGCGCTGGTGGGCGGAGTACTCGCGCTTGCCCTCGAGCGTCTCGATCGCGATGGGCGTCCATGCCTCGCCGGTGGGGTCGAGGACCAGGCCTGTGAAGTCGTACGGCGCGGCGCGCATGTCCACGACCCGCACGTCCCAGGCAAGCAGGAAGCAGTCGGCGACGAGGTCGGAGGGGACTAGCGGCCACAGCCGGAAGGCGTGCTTGTAGAGGTCCATGGATGCGTGCAGGCAGCCCGGCTGCTCGTACGCCGTCCGGTCGTCGCGGCCGGGGGAGAGGGTGTTGAGAGGTCGCGCCGACTCGGTGAAGAAGCGGTAGGCGTCGAAGTGCGAGCAGGCGATCTTGTGGGACTCGACGACCGCGTCAGTGCCCGCGCCGCCCAGCCGCAGCGGCCAGGCGTGCCGGGTCTCGTCGGCCTCGTGCACCATCGCCCACTCGTGCAGGCCGAAGCAGCCGGTGTGAGCCGGGCGGGCCAGGGTCGCGGCGAGCAGGGCTCGGATCGAGCGGATCAGCGGGCGCCGCGCGGCGAGCAGCTCCGGTGTACCGCCCTCCGGCCAGCCCGGGGCCCAGCTGGTCAGCTTGGCCGGGCTGAAGGAGTAGTAGGTGAAGAGGAAGTCGTGCACCGGGTGCTTCTCGCCCGCGCGCCGGCGGGCGAGGTGCGGCTCGACGTACGGCGCGAGCCGCGCCGCGTGCGCAGCGGCGCGGCTGCTCGCTTCCGTCGCGGTCCGCATCCCGCCAGGGTACGGCGGCACGAGCGGGGGGCCGGCCTCAGACGGGGACCTTGAGCGACAGCGTGTACCCGTCCTCGACGGAGCCCTCGAGAGTGGCCATCTGCAGGGAGTAGCCGTCGCTGAAGATCCCGTCGCTGTCCAGGCTCACCTGGGAGAGGTTCCCCTGGGACGTCTCGTAGCCCTCGGCGTTGCCGTAGACCTCCTGGCACACGTCCTCGGGGAAGGCGATCTGCGAGGTGCGCAGCTTGTTGGACGCGCTCGTCGCGTCGTCGAGCGAGCCGTAGACCTCGAAGTGCAGGTGCGGCCAGCGGCCGCTGTAGCAGGCGGGGAAGATGCTGGTGAAGGTCAGGGAGCCGTCGGCGGCGACCTCCTGCACGCCGCGGAGGTAGTTCTCGCTCTCGATGCCCTCGGAGTAGAGGGAGTAGCGGCCCTCGCGGTCGCAGTGCCACAGGTAGACCGCCGCGCCCTCGAATGGCGTGCTGCTCTCGCCGTCGTGGTCGAAGACCTGGAGGGCGATCGTCAGCGGCACGCCCTCGGCGACGCCGGTCGCGTCGCCGAAGCTCGAGCGGATGTCGCTGCGCACGATGCCCGACTCGGTGAGGACGTTGACACCGTTGGTGCCGTCGGCCGGGTAGGGCCCACCGGTCTCTTCGGGGATGTCGCCGTCCGCGACCTCGACCCCACCGGAGTCGCCGCCCGAGCCACCGCCGGGACCACCACTAGGGCCGCCACTCGGCGGCTGCCCGCCCGGCCCACCGGCCGCGCTGCTCGCCGTACCGGTCGTGGTCGTGGACGACGAGTCGGCGGCACAGCCCACCACGGCGGCCGCCCCCAGCCCGCCGACCAGGCCCAGTAGGCCACGTCGTGCCCACGGCCGTCGGACCATGCCCTTGTCCTGCATGGCCGGTAGGTCGTGCGCCAGCCCCTCACGGTGCTCGTCATGGTGCTCGTCGTGGTGCTCGTCATGATCGTGTGCCACGGCCTGCCTCGGCTCTCCGTCTCGTCATCGTCGGTCACTCCCAGTGAAGCCACCACCACTGTGCGCCTCCTGTGAGGAACCAGTGGAGGGCCCTACTCCTCGGCCGTCCCGATGCCTCGGGACGGCCATCGCGTCGGTAGGGTCGGGCCGTGCGCATCGCCAGGTTCACCACGGGTGAGGATCCCCTGTACGGCGTGGTCAGCGGCGATCTCGACGAGTTCGGCCAGCCGGCCGACGACGCCGTCGTGACGACCCTCGCGGGAGACCCGATGTATGCCGGAGTCAGGCCGCTCGACGAGCAGCACCGGCTCGCCGACGTCCGTCTCCTGGCGCCGGTCATCCCGCGCAGCAAGGTCGTCGCGATCGGGCGGAACTACGCCGCGCACGCCGCCGAGATGGCGAGCGAGGTGCCGCCGGAGCCGCTGATGTTCCTCAAGCCCAACACGAGTGTGATCGGGCCGGGGGACCCCATCTACTACCCGCGGCAGTCGCAGCGGGTCGACTACGAGGGCGAGCTGGCCGTGGTGATCGGCCGGATCTGCCGCGACATCCCCCCGGAGCAGGCGACCGACGTGATCTTCGGCTACACGATCGCCAACGACGTCACGGCGCGCGACCTGCAGAAGTCCGACGGCCAGTGGAGCCGCGCCAAGGGCTTCGACTCGTTCTGCCCCCTCGGCCCCTGGATCGAGACCGACCTCGACCCCCACGACTTCTCCGAGGGCCGACGCGTCCAGACCTACCTCAACGGGGACCTCAAGCAGGACGGGTCCACCCAGGACCTGATCTTCGACATCCCGACCCTCGTCGCCCACATCACCGCGGCGATGACGCTGCTGCCCGGCGACGTGATCCTCACCGGCACGCCCGAGGGCGTCGGGCCCATGCAGGTCGACGACGAGGTGGAGGTCTCGATCGAGGGCCTCGGCACGCTCACGAACAAGGTGGCAGTCAGATGAGTGATCGAGTGCGGGTGCGCTTCTGCCCGTCCCCGACCGGCAGTCCGCACGTCGGCCTGGCCCGCACCGCCCTCTACAACTGGGTGTTCGCGCGTCACCACGGCGGCGACTTCGTGTTCCGCATCGAGGACACCGACGCGGCGCGCGACAGCGAGGAGTCCTACCAGACGCTGCTCGAGGTGATGCGCTGGCTCGGCTTCGACTGGGACGAGGGCCCCGAGGTCGGCGGACCCCACGGTCCCTACCGGCAGTCCGAGCGCTCGGGGATCTACGCCGACGTGCTCGCGCGGCTGCGGGAGTCGTCGTACATCTATGACTGCTACTGCACCAACGACGAGGTCGAGGCCCGGCGCAAGGCGTCGGGCTCCAAGACGATGGGGTACGACGGCTTCTGCCGCGAGCTGAGCGACGAGCAGGTGGCGGCGTTCACGGTCGAGGGACGGCAGCCGGTCAGCCGGTTCCGGATGCCCGACGGCGAGCTCACCTGGGACGACCTGGTGCGCGGCGAGATCACTTTCCAGACCGAGCACGTGCCCGACTTCGCCGTCGCGCGCGCCAACGGACAGCCCCTCTACACGCTGGTCAACCCCGTCGACGACGCGATGATGCGGATCACCCACGTGCTCCGCGGCGAGGACCTGCTGTCCTCGACGCCCCGTCAGCTCGCGCTGTACGGCGCGCTGATCGAGCTCGGCATCGCCGAGGCGGTGCCGCGGTTCGGGCACCTGCCCTACGTGATGGGGGAGGGCAACAAGAAGCTCTCCAAGCGCGACCCGCAGGGCAACCTGCTCAACTACCGCGTCGCCGGCTTCCTCCCCGAGGGCCTGCTCAACTACCTGGCCCTGCTGGGCTGGGCGATCTCCGGCGACCGCGACATCTTCTCCATCGAGGAGATGGTGGCGGCCTTCGAGATCGGCGACGTCAACCCCAACCCGGCCCGCTTCGACCTCAAGAAGGCCGAGGCCATCAACGCCGCGCACATGCGGCTGCTCTCCGTCGACGAGATCGGGCGGCGCTCCGTCCCCTACCTCGCGGGCGCCGGGCTGGTCGCCGATCCGCCCACCGCTGACCAGCAGCGGCTGCTCGACGCCGCCATGCCGCTCGTGGCCGAGCGGATCAACAAGCTCACCGAGGCCGTCGACATGCTCGGGTTCCTCTTCGTCGACGAGGCGGACTTCTCCCGCACCGACGAGGTCGACGACGCCGGACGTGAGGTGGTGCAGGCTGCGTACGACGCCCTGGCGGTGTTGCCCGAATGGTCCACGCCCGCGATCGAGGAGGCCCTGCGGGTGGCCCTCGTCGACGGGCTGGGACTCAAGCCGCGCAACGCCTTCGGCCCCGTCCGCATCGCGGTGACGGGCCGCAAGGTCTCCCCGCCGCTCTTCGAGTCCCTCGAGCTGCTGGGGCGGGAGCGCAGTCTCGGGCGGCTCAGCGCCGCACTGGGATGAGCACGCCATGAGCGCCCAGTGGCCTCCGCCGCCCCCGGTCCCGGGCCCACCCGCCTACGGTGCCCCGGCGCCGTACGTGCCGTCGGGGCTGCGCTACCACCGGCTGCTCACCGGGGGGCGTCCCGGCTGGTGGCGGTACATGCTGGGGATCGCGATCCTCGTGGCGGGGATGATCATCGTCGCCCCGCTCGTCCTGCTCTTCCCGTTCGCGGTCTACTTCCTGGTCGACGGCCAGCCGCTCGTGGACTCGATGACCGAGCTGGTCGACCTGTCCGACCCGACGCCGCTCGGCCTCGCCTACCTCAACCTCAGCCTCGCCGCGGCGATCCCGGTCGTGTGGTTCATCGTCAAGGTGGTCCACGGGCTGCGACCCGCCTGGCTGTCGTCGATCCAGCCGCGCCTGCGGTGGCGGTTCCTGCTCGCCTGCCTCGGGGTGTCCGTCATCGCGCTGGCGGCGACCCTGCTCGTGTCCGCGCTGCTGCCGTCGCAGGGTGAGAGCACCGAGTTCAGCGGCCAGCTCAACGACTTCACCAGCACCACCCGCGACTACCTGATCGTGCTGCTGCTGCTCACCCCCCTGCAGGCGGCGGGGGAGGAGTACGCCTTCCGCGGGTACCTGACCCAGGCGTTCGGCGGACTCTTCCGCTCGCCCTGGTTGGCCGTCGTCGCCTCGTCCTTCCTCTTCGGCCTGGCCCACGGCATCGGCCAGAGCCCCCCGATCTTCTTCGACCGCTTCGCCTTCGGCCTCGTGGCGGGAGCCCTGGTCGTGCTCACCGGCGGCCTGGAGGCCGGCATCGCGATGCACGTGGTCAACAACTGGCTCGCCTTCGGACTCGCCCTCGCCTTCGGCGACATGGCCTCGACCCTGAACCCGACCGGCGGGTCCTGGTGGAGCATCCCCGTGACCCTCACCCAGTCGCTGGTCTACCTCGGCCTGGCCCTCGTCGTGGCCCGCCGGATGGGTCTGTCAGACCGCAGCGACCCGTCCGTTTTGGCCGCGCCGCCAGCGCGCCTGTAAGGTTCTCGTCGGCCTCCCAAAGGCCGGCGTCGCTGGGCGTCCCTTGGGGTATGGTGTAATTGGCAGCACGACTGATTCTGGTTCAGTTAGTCTAGGTTC
>CAZIVD010000012.1:0-82115 GCA_964542635.1 uncultured Nocardioides sp.
CTTCTCGGTGGTCGAGCCGCCGCGAGGGACGAGCGGCGTGTCGAGACCGCGTGACCGGTGCGGGGGTCTCGACGCGGGCTCGCCTGGGGGCTCGCCCACCAGGGGATCAGCGGGGAATTTTCCCGGCGCCTGGTGCCGGAGAACCTCCCCGCTGATCGAAGATCGGATCGCAGCGAGTCTCGAGACGACGCTCAGGTGAGGGTGGCGCGGGCGAGCCGGGCCTCCCGCTTGGCATCGCGGGCCAGGCGGCGGGTCTCGCGGCGCACGTCGTTGGCCGCGCGGCGTACCCGCCAGGCCACTCCGGGCTGGCCGTCGGTGTCGACGGCGGCAAGCAGGACGCCCCCGAGGACGGAGATGTTCTTGAAGAACTGCAGCCGCTGGGTGGCGCGCACCTGCGGGTCCTCCTCGCGCCAGAACGCATGCCCGGCCAGGGTGGTCGGCACCAGGCTGGCGGCCAGGACAGCGGCCGACGTACGCGGCATCCTGCCGGTCGCCAGCATCCCGGCCGCGCCGACCTGGACCCCGGCGTTGAGGCGCACGAGGGTGGCGGGGTCGTCAGGGAAGGTGGGCACGGCGCGCTGCAGCAGGGGGGCGACCTTGTCCGTCACGGGCGCGGCCTTCTGGGCCAGCTTGGGGGCGTTCTTGAAGGCGTTGACCCCGGCCACGACGAAGAGCGACGCGAGCATCGGGCGGGCGATCAGGCGAGTCACCGTCATAGGCCCTGTCTACACCACCTGTCGTAGGGCCCCGACGGTCCCAGACCTGCCTGTCGCCGGAGGCCGTTAGGGTCGGGTGCATGTGCGGTCGCTATGCCTCGAGCCGCAAGCCGGAGGACCTGGTCGCGGAGTTCGAGGTCGTCGACAACCGGATCCCGGCGCCGCTCGCTCCCGACTACAACATCGCCCCCACCAAGGAGGTGTACGCCGTCATGGAGCGGCCGCCGTCCAAGGAGGCGGGGGAGGCGGGCGAGCCTTCCGAGCGTCAGTTGCGGGTGCTGACTTGGGGGCTGGTCCCCTCGTGGGCCAAGGACCCCGCGATCGGCAGTCGGCTGATCAACGCCCGGATGGAGACCTTGGCCGACAAGCCGTCCTTCCGCCGGGCCTTCGCGGCCCGGCGGTGCCTGCTGCCCGCGGACGGCTACTACGAGTGGTACCCCACCGAGCAGTTGGGCAAGTCCGGCAAGCCGCTGAAGCAGCCGTTCTACATCCACCCCAAGGACGGTGGGGTGCTGGCGATGGCCGGGCTCTACGAGATCTGGCGCGACCCCGCGAAGGGGGAGGACGACCCGGACCGGTTCCGGTGGACGTGCACGGTGATCACCACCGACGCGGAGGACGACCTGGGACGCCTGCACGACCGGATGCCCCTGATGGTCGAGCGGGACCGCTGGGCGGCCTGGCTCGACCCGGCGACGAGCGACCAGGAGGACCTGCTCGCGCTGCTTGTGCCCGCGGCCCCCGGGGCGCTGGAGGCGTTCCCGGTCTCCAAGGCCGTGGGCAACGTGCGCAACAACGGCCCCGAGCTCGTGGCCCCGCTCCCGGTCGAGGGCTCGTCGGAGTCGGGCGGGTCGCGATGAGTCCCACCGAACGTCGCGTCGCGACGCCGCACGGCGAGGGACGACTCGTCAACTACCAGGCCCGCCGACCGGTCGCCACCCTCCTCGTCAGCCACGGCGCCGGCCGTGGGATCGACACCCGCGACCTGCTGGCGCTGGCGCGCAACCTGCCTCGTCACGGCATCACGGTGATGCTCTTCGAGCAGCCCTGGCGGGTCGCCGGTGGGCGGGTCGCCCCGGCCCCGGCCACGCTCGATGCCGGCCTGACGGCCGCCGCGAGCGCGATGCGCACCCGCACCCCGCTCGTGGTCGGCGGCCGGTCCGCAGGTGCCCGCTCCGCGGCCCGGACCGCACGCTCGCTCGGCGCGACGGGATGCCTCGCGCTCGCCTTCCCGCTCCACCCGCCCGGGCACCCGGAGAAGTCCCGCCTCGACGAGCTCCTGGGTGTCGGGGTGCCGATCCTGGTCGTGCAGGGGGAGCGGGACACCATGGGACGCCCGGAGGAGTTCCCCGACCGCTTCGACCTCGCGGTCGTGCCCGGCGCCGACCACGGGTTCGCCGTACCCCGACGTGGCGATGTCACCGAGGCGGACGCGATGGCGATCATCGTCGAGTCGACGCTGGAGTGGATCGTCCGCGAGGTGATCGGGAATCGCTGAGCTTGTGGCGGCGTTCATCCCGACGTGCTGGCGATCCTCGACCGTCCGACCCCGGCAGTACGCTGGGAGGCGATGACCGACCATCCCGACCTCGCGTCCGACGAGCCGACCGACGTCGACTCTCTGTCCGTCGACTCGACCGATCCCGACTCTGCCGACCTCGATCCCGCAGACATCGACCCCGCAGACATCGACCTGGCCACCGAGACCGACGCTGAGCGCACCGCCCGCTTCGAGCGCGACGCGCTGCCGTTCCTCGACCAGCTCTACTCGGCCGCCATGCGCATGACGCGCAACCCCGCCGACGCCGAGGACCTCGTCCAGGAGACCTTCGCCAAGGCCTACGGGTCGTTCGGCCAGTTCCGCCCGGGCACCAACCTCAAGGCCTGGCTCTACCGCATCCTCACCAACACCTTCATCAACTCCTACCGGAAGAAGCAGCGCCAGCCCCAGCAGTCGATGTCCGAGGACGTCGAGGACTGGCAGCTCGCCCGGGCGGAGTCCCACACCTCCGCCGGATTGAAGTCGGCCGAGACCGAGGCGCTGGAGCACCTACCCGACTCCCAGGTGAAGGACGCCCTGCAGCGTCTCCCCGAGGAGTTCCGCCTCGCCGTCTACCTTGCCGACGTCGAGGGGTTCGCCTACAAGGAGATCGCCGAGATCATGGACACGCCGATCGGCACCGTGATGTCCCGGCTGCACCGTGGACGCCGTCAGCTCCGCGAGCTCCTGTCCGACTACGCGCGGGCCAACGACCTGGTCCGCGCCGGCACCGACGGCGGCGGGTCATGACCGCGCGCGAGCCGGGTGGCTTCGACTCGGGCGACCACGACACCTGCGCCGACTTCCTCGACCGCATCGTCTACCTGCTCGACAACGAGCTCGACACCAGCGAGGTCGTCGCCGTCCGCCTCCACCTCGACGAGTGCAGCCCGTGCCTGGAGCGCTACGACGTCCAGCGCACCATCAAGCTGCTGGTGGCCCGCTCCTGCGCCGAGTCGGCACCCGACGAGTTGCGCGAGCGGATCCGCGTGCACCTGCGCGAGGTGCGGGTCCAGATCACCGAGCAGCGCTGAGCGCTCGACCGTCACTCCCGCTGGTCGAGGAGGTCGCGCAGCGACCGTCACGAGACCCCGTGACCGAGGCAGGCTCGCTGGCAACGTGTCGGCGCCTCGTTCCTGGGCGCCTCCTCGACCAGCGGTGCCCCGCACATGACACGAGCCCCCGACCGGATGAACCGGTGCGGGGGCTCGGCGTTTGGTGGCGACCCTCAGGCGTTGGGGCGCTTGCCGTGGTTGGCGGCCTTCTTCTTGCGGCCCCGGCGCTTGCGTCCGGTCTTGCCCATGGTGTCCTCCTCGACGTCTGTCTCGACGTGCCAGTCTCCCAGGCACGAGCATCTCCGGCGAAATCGCCGGGCCGCTACAAGCGGCTGAGGAAGCGCTCGACCGAGACGACCACCCGGGTGATCTCGCCCGTGGCCACGACGCGGCCGTCGGCGTGGCGGGCGGCCAGTGTGAACCGGTGCAGGCGCCCGTCGACGTATGACGCCACGGCGGTGACCTCGACCACCGCGCCGACCGGGCTGGCCGCCCGATGCTCGAGCTCGACCCGGGTCCCGACGCTGGTCTGGCCCTCGGAGAGCGAGGGATGGAGCGCGGCGCATGTCGCCGCCTCGCACCAGGCGAGCAGGCGAGGGGTGCCGAGCACGGGCAGGGTGCCGGAGCCCACGGCTGCGGCGGTGTCCTCGTCACCGACGGTGAAGGTCAGGCTCGCGTCGAGGGGCGCAGGGCTCGAGGGTGTGCTCACCGGACGTCCGTGAACGACTTGGCGTAGGCGATCAGGTGGACCTCCGGCACCGGCTCCCAGTCGCGCTCAGGAGCGCGTCGATAGCCGAGGCGCTCATAGACCCGGTGCGCGGCGCGCATCGCCGCCAGCGTCGAGAGCACCATCCCGGTGAACCCGTCGGTGCGCGCCCGCTCCTCGCACAGGCCGGCCAGGGCCGCACCCACGCCCCGGCCCTGGCTCTGGGGGTGCACCGCGAGCATCCGGAACTCACCTTCCTGGTCGCTGCCGAGCTCCCGCCACGGCGAGCCGAGGGGGCAGTAGGTGACCGTGCCGGCGAGCCGGCCGTCGACCTCCGCCACCCAGAGCTCGGCGTCGCGATCGCGGGCGGCGGCGTCGGCGAGGTGCAGCCGGTAGTCGTCCTCGGCGTCGGTGAGGAACTCCTCGTACGCCGCCAGGGTGAGCACCCCGATCTCGTCCAGGTCGGCCGGGCGGGCGCGACGGATCTCGGTCACGGGTGCCTCAGATGCCGAAAGTGGCCCGGGGGTAGGCCGCCTCGACGTCGGTGATCACGTTGAGCAGGTAGGGCACCCCGGACTCGAAGGCGCGGTCCAGCGCGGCGCCCAGCAGCCGCGGGTCGGTGACCGTCTCTCCGGCCCCGCCGAGCGCGCGCACGACGTCGTCGTAGCGGGTGCGCTGGCCGAGGTCGGCGATCACGTCGTAGCCGTAGAGCATCTGCATCGGGCCCTTCTCCAGCCCCCACGCAGAGTTGTTGCCGACGACCATCACCACGGGCAGGTCGTGCCGGACGAGCGTGTCGACGTCCATCAGCGAGAAGCCGGCGGCTCCGTCGCCGAGGAGCAGCACCACCTGGCTCGAGGGTCGCACCAGGCGGGCCGCGATCGCCGCGCCCAGGCCGGCTCCCAGGCAGCCGTAGGGCCCGGGGTCGAGCCAGCCACCGGGACGCCGGGGCTCGACGTACTTGCCGGCGAAGCTGACGAAGTCGCCGCCGTCGCCGATCACGACGGCGTCGTCGGCCAGCTTGGGCACCAGCTCGCCGTAGATGCGGGCCGGGTGGATCGGGTCCGCCTCGGCACCGAGCAGCTCGGCGTCACGGGCCGTGGCCGCGGCCACGGCCGCCTGCAGGTCGCCTACCCAGGCCGTCCAGTCCGGCTTGCGGGCGGCGCGGTCCACGGCGTCCCGGATGCCCGTGAGCACCGCGCTCAGGTCGCCGCTGGCCGACGCGGCGAGCGTCGCGTGGCCCGACACCTGGTCGGCGGAGTCGGCCAGATGCACCACGCGAGCCGGCTCGGCGCCGTCCTTGCCGCCGAAGACGCCATAGCCCAGCCGGAAGTCGAGGGGCGTGCCCGCGACGATCACCAGGTCCGCCCCGGCCAGCGCCTGCCCGCGAGCCTTGGTGACGAGCAGGGGGTGACCCCCGGGAACGACGCCACGGCCCATGCCGTTGGTGATCGCGGGCAGCCCGATGGTCTCGACCAGATCCAGGGCTGCGGCCTCGGCGCCGTCGGTCCAGACGTCGGTGCCGATCACCAGGACCGGCCGTGAGGCGCGCGCGAGCAGGTCGCCGACGCGGGCCAGGTCGTCGGGGTCGGGGTCGGCGCCCCGGGACGGCGATACCTGCGGCAGTGCGCCGCTCGCCGAGTTGTAGAACTCGTCCATCGGCACGTCGACGAACACCGGACCCCGGTGCGGTGCGCCGGCCGCGACGAAGGCGTCGTTCATCCCCTCCAGCATCCGGTCGGCCGTGCGAATGGTGGTCGCGCGCTTGGAGATCGACTCCAGGATGGGCGGGTGGTCGAGCTCCTGGAGGCTGCCGCTGCCCCAGCGGCCCTCGGGAGCGCGGCCCCCGACGACCACCATCGGCGCCCCCGAGAAGCGGGCCTGCGCGATCGCGCTGACCGCGTTGGTGACGCCCGGGCCGGCGGTCAGCACCGCGAGACCTGGCGTGCGGGTGAGCTTGCCGGTCGCCTCCGCCGCGAACGCCGCCGTCTGCTCGTGCCGGACGTCGAGCAGCCGCATCGGGGGGTCGGCCTTGACGGCGCCGTCGTACATGGGGAAGACGTGGGCCCCCGAGAGCGTGAACATCGTCTCGACGCCGTGCGCCCGGGCGACGGCCACCGCCAGCTCGCCCGCGTGTCCGCTGAGGGCATCCGCGCCGCCGGTCGTGGAGTCGGCGGGGACGGTGCTGGCGGTGGGGGTGGCGTCCATGGCGGCAGGCTACCCACCGGTGCCGGACCACCCGGGCCTCGGGATCAGCCCAGGTACGTCGGGTTCGTCGACCGCAGCGCGGCGACCAGGTCCAGCAGCAGGTCGGCGCGGATCTCGGGTGGGTCGGGTGCGAGCGCGACCTGGAGGTGCACCGCGCGCAGGAACGCCTCGGGCGTGCCACGGAGCAGGAACGGGTCCGCGTCGGGCGCGGCCGCCCGGCGCGCTCCCGCGGCGACTCGCTCGAGCCACGACTCGACCTCGGCTGCCGGCACGACGTTGCGGCGCACCATCGTCAGGGCGGCCTGGGCCATCCGGTCGGCCTCACCATGCGTGAACGGCGCGTCGGCCGGCGCGAGCACCCGCTCGGCGAGGACGTCGAGCAGCACCGTGAGCTCGGGGCGACCCAGGTGCGGGGAGCGCGCGAGCACGGTGAGTGCGTCGGCGCCGTGGGCGATCGCGTGCGCCCACCCCTTCCCCGGCACGAAGCCGCGGAGATCCTGCTCGCGCAGGAACCACGTTGCCACACGGTCGCCCCACTCCAGCACCTGCGCCGGTGGGACCAGGGCCAGCTGGTTGACCCGGTCGAGACAGGCGGCCAGCACGAGGGCCGAGAAGCTGCGCCGGAACACGGTGTCGGTCTCGCGCTCGCCGAGGCCGACCGTGAGTCCGGCGGCCATGCCGTCCCCGAGACCGGCCATCAGGTCGTCGTACACGCCGCGGTGGATCCAGGTGGTGAGTGTGGGACACGCGAGCCCACCCCGCAGATGGGGGTCGGGCGCCCCGAGCATGGTCGTCAGCTCAGCGGTGAGCTCGGCCAGCGGTCGGTCTTCGGGCACCGCCAGGCCGCCGGCTCGCACCTGCGTCCAGTAGGCCCGGGTCATGCCGTCATCCTGCCACCGGGCCACGGCTGTCTACCCTGAGCGGGTGCCGTCCCTCATCGACCTGGTGCGCAGCCACACCGACCTCGACGAGGCCGACGCCGAGTGGCTCCAGCTCCTGATGGCGGACTGGCAGATCATCGCGGACCTGTCCTTCGCCGACCTTGTGCTCTGGCTGCCCGATCGTGAGGGCCAGGGGCTCTGGGCGGCGGGCCAGATGCGGCCGACCACCGGCCCGACCGCGCTGGTCGACGACGTCGTGGGCACCTTCCTCCCCTCTGGTCGGAGGCCTCTCCTCGACGCTGCGCTGGCCCAGGGCCGGCTGATCCGCGAGGGCGACCCCGAGTGGCGAGACGACGTGCCGGTGCGTGTCGAGAGCATCCCCGTCCGGCGGGCGGACCGGGTGATCGCCGTGGTCTCGCGCAACACCAACCTACTCGGCGTGCGCACCCCCAGCCGGCTCGAGCTCGCCTACTTGCAGACCGCCGCGGACCTGACCGCGATGATCGCGCACGGACACTTCCCGAACCCGGGTCAGCGCAGCGACCACGCCGACTCGCCCCGGGTGGGTGACGGGTTCCTCCGCGTGGACGCGGACGGCCGGGTCACCTATGCCAGCCCGAACGCGCTGTCGGTCTACCGTCGCCTCGGGCACCGCGGCGACCTGACGGGCCTCGAGCTCGCGGCGGTGACGCGCAGCCTGGTGCCGCCGATGCGGCGTACGGACGAGGAGACGCTCAGCGCCATCCTGCTCGGTCGCTCGCACCGGGACACCGAGGTCGGAACGGAGGGTGTCTCGCTGATCGTCCGCGCCATCCCGCTCCGGCCCGAGGGTGAGCGGATCGGCGCCCTGGTGCTCCTGCGCGACGTCTCCGACCTGCGGCGGCGCGACCGTGAGCTGGTCACGAAGGAGGCGACGATCCGCGAGATCCATCACCGGGTCAAGAACAACCTCCAGACGGTGGCGGCGCTGCTCCGGCTCCAGGCCCGGCGCATGGATGCGCCGGACGCGAAGGCCGCGCTCGAGGAGGCGGTCCGGCGGGTCGGCTCGATCGCGATCGTCCACGAGATGCTCAGCCAGTCGGCGGAGGAGGAGGTCGCCTTCGACGAGATCGCCGACCGTCTCGGGAGGATGGTCACCGAGGTGGGCGACCTCGGCGTCCGGGTCGGGGTGCGCCGTTCGGGCTCCTTCGGTGTGCTGCCCTCCGAGACGGCCACCGCGCTGGCCATGGTGCTGACCGAGGTGCTCCAGAACGCCGTGGAGCACGGCTACGACGCCGATGCGGCGGCCGGCACGACGGCCGCCGGGACGATCGTCGTGAGTGCGCAGCGCATCGTGGGTCGGCTGCACGTCACGGTCGAGGACGACGGCCGTGGGCTCCCCGACGACTTCGACCAGGACCGCAGCACTCACCTGGGGCTCTCGATCGTGCGGACTCTGGTCGAGTCCGAGCTCGGCGGTGTGCTCGAGCTCGGGTCGGGGCACGGAGGCTCTGGCGCGCGGGTCTCGATGGACCTGCCCCTCGTGGGCTAGCCGACCGAGCTCGGGTCAGGCGCTGCGCACGCGAGCCCGGGCGTTGCGGCGCTTGAGAGCGCGGCGCTCGTCCTCGCTCAGACCGCCCCACACGCCATGGTCCTGACCAGCCTCCAGCGCCCAGGCGAGGCACTGCTCGCGCACCTCGCAGCGCCGGCACACCTGCTTGGCCTCCTCGATCTGGAGGATGGCCGGACCGGTGTTGCCGATCGGGAAGAACAGCTCCGGGTCCTCGTCGAGGCATGCGGAACGGCTGCGCCAATCCATGGCTGGGGGATTCCTCTTTCTTCGACGCCCCTGGGGATCATCCCTGGCTGGGCGTGGCCGGTCGTGTGCGGTACTGGCACGGGGGAGCCTGCCGGGTGAGCAGGCGCGCGGCGATGTGAACGCTTTCACGAGCGCCGGGGACCCAGCCTTCCAAGGATCTGCCCGGCAGACAAGCCCCCCGGGTCGTCTCGTGCGTCACAACCGACCCACCGGACCCTCTCCGACGGCGGTTCTCGTTGGTCGGGCCCTTCGAGACGCCTCGTCCCTCGGCTCCTCAGGAACCCCCGCCGCGCGGGAGGGGCGGCGTGTCGAGGCCTGGCGAGGGTTGCGGGGTCTCGACACGGGCTCGCCTGGGGGCTCGCCCGGCTCGACCAGCGAAGGGAGGCTGCACCCCCAGCGCCTACGCTGGCCCACGTGAGGACCTCGATGGCGACGCAGGTCCCGGTGCCGCTGGTGGTGACCGCCGGGGTCACTGCGCTGGAGGCGTTCGCCTTGGCGGCGTACGGCGTGCTGGAGCTCGCCCACCTCTCCTCCGGGCGGGTGACCATGGGCGTGACCACGGCGGCGTTCTTCCTGGCGGTGGCGGCCGGGCTCGCCTGGTGCGCGGTCCGGCTGCTCCGGTTGGAGAGGTGGGCACGGAGCCCCGTGGTGCTCACGCAGCTCATGGCACTCGGCCTCGCCTGGAACTTCCGCTCCTCCGACACGATGCTGGTGGCCATCGGCCTGGCAGGCGTCGCGCTCGTCGCGCTCGTCGGAGTGTTCCACCCGGCCAGCCTGCGGGCGCTCGAGGACGCCGAGTAGCCGACCGGCCCACGCTCCTAGGCGTGCTCGTCGAGCGCCTCGCGCAGGTAGGTCAGCGTGCGCGTGAGCAGTCGGGACACGTGCATCTGGGAGATCCCGATCTCCTCGGCGATCTGCGACTGGGTGTGGTTGTCGAAGAACCGCAGCATCAGGATCCGCTTCTCCCGGCGGGGGAGGGCGTCGATCAGCGGCTTGAGGGACTCGCGCATCTCGACGTGCTGCATCTGCACGTCCTCTGCCCCGAGTGCGTCGAGCATCGACCCGCCGTCGCCCTCGTCAGTGTCGTCGCTCGCGTCGAGGGAGAGCGTCGTGTAGGCGTTGCCCGACTCGATCCCCTCCACGATCTCCTCGACGGACACGCCGATGGTCTCGGCCAGCTCTCGCGGCGTGGGTGAGCGTCCCAGAGCCTGGGTCAGGTCGGCGGTGGTGGCGGAGATCTGCAGGCGCAGCTCCTGGAGGCGGCGGGGCACCCGGATCGCCCAGCCCTTGTCGCGGAAGTGGCGCTTGATCTCACCGACGATGGTCGGCGTCGCGTAGGTCGAGAACTCCACGCCCCGCTCCGAGTCGAAGCGGTCGATGGCCTTCAGCAGTCCGATGGTGCCCACCTGGACGAGGTCGTCGAACGGCTCCCCGCGATTGCGGAACCGGCGGGCGCAGTGCTCCACCAGCGGGAGATGCAGTCGGACCAGCTCTTCACGCAGCTCGCGATGCCGTCGCGGGCAGGTCGCGTCGCCGAGCAGCTCGGCGAAGAGCTCCGCGCTGCGCTCCCGGGCATCCTCGGCGCGCGCCGATCCCGCGGGGGCCGAGTCGCCCGCGGGGGTCCTGCCGGTGGGTGCGACCATCGAATCAGCCGGCAGGGTCCTGCAGGCTCGACTCCATGGTCAACGTGACCGCGAACCGGCCACCGGACGTGTCGGCCTCGGCCTGGGTCGCCAACGTGCTGAGCACCTGCCAGGCGAACCCGTCGTACGACGGTCCCTGCGACCCCGAGACGCTCACCGAGACCTCGATGACGAGCACCCCGGGGGCCAACCGATAGCGGCAGACGAGCGGGGACTCCGGGTCAGCCTCGGGCAGCACCATCGCGCAGGCCTCGCCGACCGCGATGCGCAGGTCCTCGAGGTCGTCGAGGACGAAGTCGAGGCGTGCGGCCAGGCTGGACGTCGTGGTCCGCACGACGGAGACGTAGGCACCGTCGGCGGGCACGCGCAGCTCGACCTCCGCGGGGGAGCCGGCCGCGCCACCGGGTGGCTCGGTCATCGCAGGCACCGACCTCGCGGCGCCGGTCAGGCCTTCTTGGTCTCCCAGAAGATCTCGGCGATCTCGTCGATCTTGGCGAGGAGCTGGTCGGCCACGCCGGCGTCCATCGACCCCTTGGTCCCGGTGGCGCCGGCGAGCTTGGTGGCCTCGTTGACGAGCGTGTGCAGCTGCGGGTACTTCTCGAAGTGCGGGGGCTTGAAGTAGTCGGTCCACAGCACCCAGAGGTGGTGCTTGACGAGCTCGGAGCGCTGCTCCTTGATGATCACCGCGCGCGTGCGGAAGTCCGGGTCGTCGTTGTCGGCCAGCTTGCCGATGATGGCCTTGATCGACTCGGCCTCGATGCGCGCCTGGGCCGGGTCGTAGACGCCGCACGGCAGGTCGCAGTGGGCCGAGACCTCGACGGTGGGAGCGAAGAGTCGGGCGAACATGCGGGGGTCCTTTCGGCTCGGGGTCTGTCGGATCGCGGATTCGCGTCTCCCTGCGACACTACTCGCCGTGGCCGACGGGACGACGCCCAGTCAGCCTGGGGTGGATACCCAGGCGCGGGGTCGGCTCGGCTTCGCGGTGGTGCGGGGGACCTCGATGCGGCCGGGGCTCGAGCCGGGCGACCGTCTCCTCGTCCGGTACGCCGCACCCGTGCGGCCGGGCCGGCGGGTGCTGGCCCGCTTCGCCGACGGCACGCTGGCGGTCAAGCGCGCGGCCGAACGGCGTACGACGGCAGCCGGGCGCCCCGGCTGGTGGCTGGTCAGTGACGACCCCGCGTCGGGGGTGGACTCGCGGCACCGCGGTCCGGTCCCCGACGACCACGTCCTGGCCGTGGTGGTCTGCCGGGTCTGGCCCCTGCGCCGCCGCAGGGCCGACCCGACGTCTCCGCCCCGGACCTGAGAGCCTGTGCCCATGACCTCTTCGACCTCCGCCGGGGCGACGGGCCACCCGTTCCCGGGGGATCCCGTCTTCGACCTCCACGTCGGAGGCAAGATGGAGACCCGCTCCACCGTCGCCCTCGACGGCCGGGACGACCTCTCCCTGGCCTACACGCCGGGGGTCGCGCGCGTGTGCGAGGCGATCGCCGCCGACCCGGCGTTGACCCGTCACTACACCTGGGTGCCCAACACGGTCGCGGTCGTCACCGACGGCACGGCCGTGCTCGGACTGGGCGACATCGGGCCGGCCGCCGCGATGCCGGTGATGGAGGGCAAGGCCGTGCTGTTCAAGCAGTTCGGCGGGGTCGACGCGGTGCCGATCTGCCTGGCCACCACCGACGTCGAGGAGATCATCGAGACCGTCGTGCGGCTGGCTCCCAGCTTCGGGGGGATCAACCTCGAGGACATCTCGGCACCCCGTTGCTTCGAGATCGAGTCGCGGCTCAAGGAGCTGCTTGACATCCCGGTGTTCCACGACGACCAGCACGGCACGGCCGTGGTCGCCCTGGCCGCTCTGCAGAACGCGCTGCTGCTCACCGGGCGTTCGCCCGAGGGCACCCGCGTGGTGATCTCCGGGGCGGGCGCGGCCGGCGTGGCCGTGGCCAGGATCCTGCTCGAGGCCGGTGTCGGAGACCTCGCGGTGCTCGACCGCCAGGGCGTGCTCAACTCGGCGCGCTCCGACCTGACACCCGTCAAGCGCGCCCTCGCGACCGAGACCGCCGACCGGTTCGGTCGCAGCGGCTCGCTGGCCGACGTGATGGCCGGAGCAGACGTCTACATCGGCGTCTCCGGCGGCACCGTGCCCGAGGAGGTCGTCGCGACGATGGCCGACGACGCGATCATCTTCGGACTGGCCAACCCTCACCCGGAAGTGCATCCCGACGTCGCTCACCGCTACGCCCGGGTCGTGGCCACCGGCCGCTCCGACTTCCCCAACCAGATCAACAACGTGCTCGCCTTCCCCGGCATCTTCCGCGGCGCCTTCGACGTCGGCGCCACCTCGATCACCGAGGGCATGAAGCTCGCCGCCGCCTCCGCCTTGGCGGCCCTGGCCGCGGATCGACTGGCCGAGGACCACATCGTGCCCTCGCCGTTCGACCCCCGGGTGGGGCCGGCCGTGTCGGCGGCCGTCGAGCAGGCCGCCCGCACGGACGGCGTCGCGACCCGCTGAGCCGCGTCGGTAGGGTCCCGAGCATGTTCGCGGTGTACGCCGAGTCGTTCTCGTTCGAGGACCCGCTGAGTGGTCTCGTGGTCGGGGAGCGGCCCGAGCCGGTCGTGCCGGACGGGTGGACGACGGTGACCGTGAAGGCGGCCAGCCTCAACCACCACGACCTGTGGAGCCTCCGGGGCGTGGGACTCAAGGAGGAGCGGCTGCCGATGATCGTCGGCTGCGACGCTGCCGGCTACGACGAGGACGGCAACGAGGTCGTCGTGCACGCGGTCATCAGCGACCCGTCATGGGTCGGCGACGAGACCCTGGACCCTGGTCGCTCGCTGCTCAGCGAGCGCTACCAGGGCACGTTCGCCGAGCGGGTCTGCGTGCCGAAGGGGAACGTAGTCCCCAAACCCGCGTCGTTGTCGTTCGAGGAGGCCGCGTGCCTGCCCACGGCCTGGCTGACGGCGTACCGGATGCTGTACGTCCAGGGTGGCCTCAAGCCCGGCGACACGGTGCTGATCCAGGGTGCCGGGGGCGGGGTGGCGACGGCCCTGATCGCCCTCGCCCGCGCCGGGGGACTGAAGGTGCTGGTCACCAGTCGTGACGAGTCCAAGCGTCAGCGCGCCCTCGAGCTCGGCGCGCACGAGGCCTACGAGGCCGGGGCTCGCCTTCCCGTGCGCGTCGACGCCGTGATGGAGACCGTCGGCAAGGCAACGTGGTCGCACTCCGTGCGGTCGCTGCGCCTCGGCGGCACGATCGTCATCAGCGGCACGACGTCCGGGCCCGACGTCGAGGACGCCGGACTGACGCGGGTCTTCTTCCTCCAACTGCGCATCATCGGCTCCACGATGGGGACCCGGGGCGAGCTGGCCTCCCTGGTGACGATGCTCGACGCGACGGGCGTGCGTCCCGTGATCGACCGGGTCCTGCCGATGGAGCAGGCTCGTGAAGGGTTCGAGGCGATGGCGGACGGCGACCTCTTCGGCAAGGTCGTCTTCACCCGATGAGGCTCCCTTGAGGGTCCTGGTCACCGGCGCCGGCTCCGGCATCGGCCAGGCAGTGGCCGACGCGCTGCACGCGCGAGGAGACGCCCTGATGCTGCTGGCCCGCAACGAGCAGCGGGCGGGCGACCTGGCGCTGCGGTATCCCGGATCCGACGTGGGGGTCGCCGACCTCGGCGAGCCGGGATCGGTGGCGCCAGCCGTGGCCGGGGTCGGTGCGCTCGACGCGGTCGTGCATGCGGCTGGGGTGATCACGCTGGGGCCGGTGGCGGAGCAGGCCCTCGACTCGCTCGTCGCCCAGGTGACGGTGAATCTCGTCGCTCCCGCCGAGCTCACGCGGGCCCTGCTCCCGGCCCTGCGCGCGTCCCGGGGCACCGTCGTCTTCCTCAACTCCGGCGCCGGGCTGTCCGCGCACGCCGGCTGGTCGGCGTACGCCGCGTCGAAGTTCGGCCTGCGCGCCTTCGCCGACGCACTGCGCGCCGAGGAGGCTGGGTCCGGAGTCCGGGTCACGACCGTCTTTCCCGGCCGGACCGCGACCCCGATGCAGCAGCGGGTGCACGAGCACGAGGGCCGGGACTACGACCCCGCCGCCTGGTCGGCGCCCGAGACGGTCGCCGCGTCGGTCCTGCACGTGCTGGACCTGCCCCCCGACTCGACCCTCACCGAACTGGTCCTTCGCCCCCGCTGACGGCTGCTGGTCGAGGAGCGAGCGCAGCGAGCGTCACGAGGCCGGGTGAGTGCGCCTGCCTCCCGGGTGCCGCTGGCAACGTGTCGGCGCCTCGTTCCTCGGCGCATCCTCAACCAGCAGTGGGACGCCGGCTGGGCGTGCGGAGCAGGAGTGCGGCGACGACGAGCAGCCAGGCACACCAGAGCACGTAGCCGGCGAAGTTGGTCAGGCTGGCGACCTCGACGAGCGGGATGACCACGCCCGTCGCGATCAGCGCCGCGGCCACGTATCCGGCGTACGCCAGCCAGGCAGGCAGCGTCCCCCGACGCCGCAGGGCGACCACGACGAGGACCGTGAAGGTGGCGGTCAGCGCGTACCCCACCGTCTCGCCGATCGCCTTGCCGAGCAGGGTGTGCCAGAGTTCGAAGCGGTCCTCCGCATCGGCTCGGAGGGCGGGGTCGAGCGCGTCCTGGCTGAGGCCGGGCACGAGCGTGACCCAGCGCTGCAGGCCGACCACCTGGACGACGGCGGCGGCGACGCCGGTGATCGTGATCCAGCGGCCCAGGGTGCCGCCGGCGAGGCGCCCCAGCCAGATCCCGGCCGGTGCCATCAGCGCGGCGCTGACCACGAGGACGACGAACCAGGTCGTGACCGCACCCTGGTGCTCGCGGTAGAGCGCCAGGATGTCGGCGGTGGGCTCCTCGAGGATCTGCGGGTACTCGAAGACCGAGCCGAGCACGGTGAATCCGGCGATGGCGAGCAGGGAGGCGAGGCCGAGGGCCACTCCCGCACGGCGGGCGAGGGTCTGGTCGTTCACGGTGATCTCCTGGGTGGTTCAGTGAGTGGTGGGGACCGCGGCGCGCTCGGCGTACCAGGCCAAGGTGGTCGCGAGGGCGTCGTCGAGTGGGGTGGCGAGGTCCCCGAAGCGGGTGCGGATCCTGCTGTCGTCGACGACCCATGGGTCGGTGAACTGGTAGAGGGTGTGCAGGTACTCGCGCATCTCCGGCCTGACCAGCCCGAGGAGCCGCAACGTGGTCCGCCCGGCCGCGAGGACGCGGGGACGCCGGCCGGCCAGGGCATACACCGTCTCGATCAACTGGCGCGTGGTCCGGGTCTCCGCGATGGGGAGGTGCCAGATCCGGCCGGTGACGTCGGGCGCGACGGCGAGCTCGGCCAGACCGCGGGCCACGTCGGGGGTGTAGGAGTAGCTGTGGGGCTGGTCCGGATCGCCCATCACCTGGGCCCTCGCCCCGGTCAGCGCCGCTCCGAAGACGGTCTCGCCCAGGGCCGATCGGGTGGCGCCTGGGCCGAAGTAGTCCGAGGCACGCCCGATGACCACCTCCACGCACCCGTCGGCGTGCGCGGTCAGCAACTCCTCTGTCATCGCCGCCCGCGTGGCCGACTTGCCGGACGTCGGCCGCGCGGCCATCGTCTCGACGAGCGCGTGTCCTCGGGGCGGGCCGTAGGCGTAGAGGTTGTCCAGAACCACGAGCCGCGCGCCCGCGGCCTCGGCTCCAGCCAGGACCCCGCGCTGCAGAGGGGGGAACTCCTCGGTCCAACGCTCGTAGTTCATGGCGTTGAGGCAGAAGTACACCGCCTCCGCGCCTGCACTGACGTTCCGACAGAACGCCGGGTCGGTGGCATCGCCGCCGACGACGCGAGCACCGGCGAAGGAGCCGCGCCCGTCGTGGTTCACCGCGACGACCTCCCGTCCACGTGAGACGAGGTGCTCGACCAGCGGGTGGCCGACCTGCCCGGTCCCGAAGACCACGTGCCGGCCCATCACCGCACCGCCTCGCGACGCGCGATGGTGAGGGGGAGGACCGCGGTGAGCAGGGTCACGACCACGGCACCTGAGGAGCCGAACACGGTGAACCGGTCCTCGACCGCGACGCCGATGCCCGTGGTGACCAGCCAGCCGAGGGTCCAGGCGACCGCGAGGTACGCCGGCCAGGCGAGCGCCAGGGTGCCGACCCGGCGCCTCAGGAGGACGGCCTGTGCGAGGCCGACGATCGCGCCGCTGACGGCACCCTGGAGGGCGAGGTCGGCGGTCTGCGTACCGAAGTCGACCACTCCGGCGCCCAGGGCGAGGCCGATCGCGAGACCGACGGCGGTGGCGACGGCCCAGGCGAGGAGGGTCGTGCCGCGCATCCGCAGAGCCCAGCCCTGGACCGCGCCGAGGATCGCACCGGTGAGCAGGCCTCCCGTGAGGGCCGCGGCCGTCGAGTCGACGGGCCCGACCACGGTCATGGCGGCCAGACCCCCGAGAGGGAAGCCGGTGAAGGAGACCATCCAGCGGGCGAGCGTGCGTCCGGTGGTCGTGGTGGTGTCCCCGCTGCGGGGTGGGGTGGTGGTGTGCGACATGGGCCTCTCCTGGTTCTCTCGGTGGTGCCCCCTCACGAGTGGGCTCACTCGTGAGGGCGGGACCGGCCGGCGATCCACGACGCCAGCAGGTGGTCGGGGTGCTCGACGAGGTGGTCGCGGACCAGGGCGTCGAGGAGGTCGGTCTGGTGGCCGAGGTGGGCCTCGGCCAGGGCCGTGAGCTGTCGTTCGCGGGCGGTGCGCGCCAGGCCCCTGGCCCGCCGCAGGTGGGTCGGGTCGTCCGTCACGATGGCGGCGGTGACGAGCAGCGGCACCGAGGATGAGGTCGGAGCGGTCGTCGCCACCAGGGCCTCGGCCTTGCGGTCGCCGCCGACCACTCGACGTACGAGGGTGTCGGGGTCGAGGTCCGGCTCGTGGGTCATGTCCCGAAGGTGCCCGCACCCGCTGACGCCTCGCTGACGGCTGCTGACGCCTGCTGACGGGGATGCGCTGGCCCCCTACTGTCGGGATGTGCTCACCGAGGCGCTCTCCGTGGCCCTGCTCGGGCCTGTCGAGGTCCGTCGGGACGGCGCGGTGCTCGCTCTCCCGGCGGGCCTGACGACCGAGCTGCTCGCCCGCCTGGCCGTCGAGCCGGGGAGCTTCGTGCGGGCAGAGACCCTCCTGGACGAGCTCTGGAACTGCCCTGCCGGGCGCAACACCCTGCAGTCGAAGGTGTCGCAACTGCGGCGGGCTCTGGGCGGCGCCGAGGTCGTCCTCGCGGGAGTTCAGGGCTACGCCCTGGACGTGCCGTCGGACACGGTGGACGCGGTCGTGGCGGCCGGCCTCGCCGCGAAGGCCGCGGCCGCCCGGGACACCGGGGACCCCGCCGCGGCCCTCGCGCACGCCTCGGCGGCCCTCGACCTGTTCCGCGGGGAGCCGCTGGTCGACTTCGGGGACTGGGCGGCTGCGCACCGGGTCCGCCTGCAGGAGCTGCGGCTGGGGCTGCTCGAGACCGCGATGTCGGCCCGGCTGGACCTCGGCGCGGGGGGCGAGGTCGTGGGCGAGCTCGAGGCACTGGTGGCCGAGCACCCGTGGCGGGAGGGGCTGTGGGGATGCCTGATCACCGCGCTGTACCGGTCCGGTCGTCAGGCCGACGCGCTCGCGGCGTACGCACGGCTCCGGCGGACCCTGGTGGACGACCTCGGCATCGAGCCGGGTCCCGAGCTCCAACGGCTTGAGCGTCAGGTGCTCCAGCAGAGCCCTGAGCTCGGTACGCCGGCGCGCGCGGCCGTTCGTCCGGGGAACCTCCCCGCACCGACGTCCCGCCTGGTCGGGCGCGATCGCGACCTGGCCGTCCTGACGCAGGCCGTGCACGAACGCCGACTGGTCACGCTGACCGGTCCGGCGGGGGTGGGGAAGACCCGGCTGGCGGTCGAGGCGGCAGGGGCTCGCACGGAGGCGGGCGGTGCCTGGATGGTGCGTCTCGACGCGCTCGATCCCGGCCTGGACGACCCCGCGGTCCTGGCGCGGGTCGTGGCCGAGACGATGCAGGTGCCGGGTGGCGACCAGGCGCTACTGGAGCGGCTGGCAGGCTCGCCGACGTTCTTGGTGCTCGACAACTGCGAGCACCTCGTGGCATCGGTGGCGAGCCTCGCGCGCAGCCTGCTCGACGCCGTGCCGTCGCTGCGTCTCCTGGTCACGAGCCAGGCGCCCTTGGGGCTCGCCGACGAGCGCGTCGTGACGCTCGAGCCGCTCGACGCCGAGGCGTCGCAGGCGCTCTTCGCGGACCGGGCACGAGAGATGCGCACCCACTTCGAGCTCGACGAGGACACCGAGCCCTGGGTGGCGCAGGTGTGCGCATCGCTCGACGGGCTCCCGCTCGCGATCGAGCTGGCCGCGGCTCGGGTGCGCTCATTGTCGGTGCCCGACATCGCGCGACGTCTGGACGACCGGTTCGCGGTCCTGCGCGACCCGAGCAGCCGGCGGCCGGAGAGGCAGCGCGCCCTCGCGGAAGCCATCGCGTGGAGCTACGACCTCCTGTTCCCCGACGACCAGCGGGGACTCTGGGCGCTGTCGTGCTTCGCCGGAGGAGCGAGCCTCGACGCCGTCGAACGGGTCCTCGGTGCCTTGGACGTGCCGTCCGGAGTCGTGCTGGACACCGTCAGCCGGCTCGTCGACCGCTCGCTGGTGCGGCTCGAGGACGTCGGAGGGGGCGAGGTGCGTTACCGCCTGCTGGACAGCATCCGCCTCTTCGCCGCCACCCGGCTGGACGAGGCCGGACTCGTGCCGACCGCCGCGCGCGCCCACGCGGAGTGGTACGCCGAACGTGCGGACTGGTGCGACCGTCACGTGCGCGGACCGGACCAGCCTGCCTGTGTCGCGTTCGCACGCGCCGAGCGGGCCGACGTCGACGCGGCTCTCGCCTGGTGTGCCGAGCACGAGCCTTCCCTCGGCACCCGGATCGCGAACGGGCTCGGGTGGACCTGGGTCGTCCTGGGCGACGGAGTCGCCGGGGCGTCACGGGTGCGGAAGGCGCTCAGCGTCACGGCGACCGATCGGAAGCGGACCCAGTCGCTGCTGCTCGCCGGATGGCTCGAGGCCTCGGCCGGTGACGTCACGCTCGCTGCGGCCGATCTCGACGGCGCCGGGGAGGCTGCGTTGCGCTGCGGTGACGCGCTCCTGCCCGCGGACGTCGAGAGGCACCGGGCGTTCCTCGCGATCCAGCAGGGCCGCCCCGACCAGGTGCTGGTCCATGCTGCCGCCGCCGTGGACGTGGCTCGGGAGCGGTCGCTCGCCTGGCCGACGGCCGCGGGCCTGCTGCTGTCGGCGTACGGCGCACTCATGCTCGGTGACACGACGTCGGCGACCGCGGACGCGTCGGAGGCGTTGGGGCTTCTCCGGCCCCTCGGCGACTCGTGGGGGATCGTCCACGCCGAGGCGATGCTCGGCGGGATCGCCCAGGCGGAGCACCGCTTCGACGACGCGGCGGCCGCACTCGAACGCGCAGCGGACGAGTCCGTCGCCCTCGGGTTCCTCGGCCAGGCGGCCCTGCACCGCGCCACGCTCGCCCGCGTGCTCCAGCGAGTCGGTGACCCGCGTGCCGCCGACACGTTCGGGCGCGCCGTCGACGACGCCGTCTCCGGCGGAGATGGTCGGCTCGCCGCGACCGCGCGCGTCCACCTCGCCCGGCTGCGCCGGGCCACCGGCGACCTCGAGGCGGCCCGGGCGCTGCTCGAGGAGAACCAACGCTGGTACGGCGGCGCCGGTCGAGGGGACTACGCCCTGCTCACCGACGTCTCCCTGGCCGCGCTGAACGACGACGCCGCCGCCCTCGAGGCAGGACGAGTGGCGGCCAGGGAGGCGGGCCACCCCGAGGTCGAGCTGCTGGCCCTGGACGCCCTGGCGCGGCTGACCGCGGCCAGCGACCCGAAGACCGCCGCCGCTCTGCTCGCTGAGGCCGACGCGTTGATGGCGGACGTGGCGCACGCTCTCGACGAGTCCGACCGGCTCGACGCCACCGTCGCCCGGGAGCTGCTCGCCGAGTCGGCGTGACCTCTCGCCCGAACCACACCGAGTCGGCGTGAGCTCTCGCCTGGACCACGCCGAGTCGGCGTGAGCTCTCACCTGAACCACGCCGAGTCGGCGTGAGCTCTCGGAGCGACCTGTCGTACGGCGAGAGGTGGCGCCCACTGGGCGGGCTAGAGGTGAGAGTTGACGCCGACTCGGGGTCAGTCGTCGGGGTCGTCGAGACGGGCGAGCCAGGTCGCGAGGCGCTCGACGGCGACCTCGAACTCCGGGTGGGTGTCGGTGAACTCCTGCAAGCGGTCGGCGAGCCAGGCGAGGGTGACCTCCTCGTCGCCCCGGCGTCGCTCGAGCTCCTCGATCCCGCGGTCGGTGAAGTACACGCGCGGGTGCCCTAAGAGCCGGTGCCGAAGGCCGCGGCCATCAGCGCCTTCTGCTCCTCGGCGTGCCGCTTGGCGGTGCCGACGGACGGAGAGGACAGGGCGGGGCGGGTGACCGGCTCGACCGCGGTGATCGTGGGCCAGACGTTGAGCTGGTAGTAGGGCCACGGTCCCATGTTGCGGGGCTCGTCCTGCACCCAGCGCACGGTGGTCAGGTGCGGGTAGCGGGCCAGCTCGGCCTTGATCGCCTCGACGGGGGAGGGGTAGAGCTGCTCGATCCTCGCGATGGCGAAGGCGTCCGCGTCGTCGTGCTTGGCGCGCTCCACCATCAGGTCCCACGTGATCCGACCCGAGCAGAGCAGGAGCGTGCGCACCTTGGCCGGGTCGGCGGCGTCGTCGCCGATGAACGGCTGGAAGGACCCCGAGGTGAAGTCGCCGGGCTGCGAGGAGGCCTCCTTGCGCTTGAGCATCGACTTGGGGGTGAACACGACCAGGGGCCGATGCTCCTCGCCGAGCGAGTGGTGACGCAGCAGGTGGAAGTACGACGCCGGGGTCGACGGCTGGGCGACCACGAAGGCGTCATCGGCACAGAGCGTGAGGAACCGCTCGATGCGCGCCGAGGAGTGGTCCGGGCCTTGCCCCTCGTAGCCATGGGGGAGCAGGAGGACGACACCGGACTGCTGGCGCCACTTGGTCTCGCCGGAGGTGATGAACTCGTCGATGATCGTCTGCGCGCCGTTCACGAAGTCGCCGAACTGCGCCTCCCACAGCACCAGCGCGTCGGGACGCGCGACGGAGTAGCCGTACTCGAACCCGAGCGCGGCGTACTCCGAGAGCAGGGAGTCGTAGACGAAGAACTTCGACTGGTCCTCGGAGAGGTTGCTCAGGGGCGTCCACTCGTCGGCGTTGACGCGGTCGATGATCGTGGCGAACCGCTGCACGAACGTGCCGCGACGGGAGTCCTGTCCCGCCAGCCGCACCGGCCGGCCCTCCATGAGGAGCGAGCCGAACGCCAGGATCTCGCCGGTGCCCCAGTCGATCGGTCCCTCCGTGATCGCCGCGGCCCGGCGCTGCAGCTGGGGCAGCACCTTGGGGTGCACCGTGAAGCCTTCGGGCGGCGTGACGTAGGAGTCGGCGATCACCTTCATCACCTCGGGCGTCACCGCTGTCGTGGTGTCGCCGGCGAGCTTCTCGGGGTAGTCCGGGACGGTCGTCCACTCCGAAGGCTGCGAGTCGGCGTCGCGCACCTCGGTGAAGACCCGCTCCAACTGCTGCTGGTAGTCGGCGAGGACCTGCTCGGCCTCCTCGATGGTGATGTCGCCGCGACCGATGAGGGACTCGGTGTAGAGCTTGCGCACCGAGCGCTTCTGCTCGATCAGGTCATACATCAAGGGCTGCGTGTACGACGGGTCGTCGCCCTCGTTGTGGCCGCGACGGCGGTAGCACACGAGGTCGATGACCACGTCCTTGTTGAACGCCTGGCGGTACTCGAACGCCAGCCTGGCCACCCGGATGCACGCCTCGGGGTCGTCGCCGTTGACGTGGAAGATCGGCGCCTGGACCATGCGGGCCACGTCGGTGCAGTAGAGGCTCGAGCGCGACGAGCCCGGCGAGGTGGTGAACCCGACCTGGTTGTTGACCACCACGTGGATGGTGCCGCCGGTGCGGTAGCCGCGGAGCTGGGAGAGGTTGAGGGTCTCCGCCACCACGCCCTGGCCGGCGAAGGCGGCGTCGCCGTGGACCAGCAGCGGAAGGACGGGGTACTCGGTGCCGCGGTCGAGCACGTCCTGCTTGGCCCGCGCGATGCCCTCGAGCACGGGGTCGACCGCCTCGAGGTGCGAGGGGTTCGCGGCCACCGAGACCTTGATGCGGGCGCCCGAGCCGGCGAGGAACTCGCCCTCGGCGCCGAGGTGGTACTTCACGTCGCCGGAGCCCTGGACGGTGCGCGGGTCGATGTTGCCCTCGAACTCGCGGAAGATCTGGGAGTACTTCTTGCCTACGATGTTGGCCAGCACGTTGAGCCGGCCGCGGTGGGCCATCCCGATGCACACCTCGTCGAGCGACGCCTCGGCGGCGGCCTCGCAGAGCTCGTCGATGAGTGGGACCGTCGTCTCGCCGCCCTCCAGGCTGAACCGCTTCTGCCCGACGAACTTGGTCTGCAGGAAGGTCTCGAAGGCCTCGGCCTGGTTGAGCTTGAGGAGGATCCGCAACTGCTCCTCGCGAGGAGGCTTGCTGTGCGGCTGTTCCACCCGCTCCTGGATCCAGCGGCGCTGCTCCGGATCCATGATGTGCATGTACTCGATGCCGGTCGTCCGGCAGTAGGAGTCGCGCAGGATGCCGAGGATCGTGCGCAGCTTCATGAAGCGGCGCCCCTCGCCACCGAACGAACCGGTGGGGAACTCACGGTCGAGGTCCCACAGCGTGAGCCCGTGGGACTCCACGGCGAGGTCGGGGTGGCTGCGCTGGCGGTACTCCAGCGGGTCGGTGTCGGCCATCAGGTGACCGCGCACGCGGTAGGCGTGGATCAGCTCGAGCGTGCGGGCCTGCTTGCCGATCTCGTCGTCGTGGGAGGTGGCGATGTCCTTGGCCCAGCGGATCGGCTCGTAGGGGATCCGCAGGGCGGCGAAGATCTCGTCGTAGAAGTCCTCCTCGCCCAGGAGCAGGGCGTGGATCCGGCGCAGGAAGTCACCCGACTGGGCGCCCTGGATGACCCGGTGGTCGTAGGTCGAGGTGAGGGTCATCACCTTGCTGATGGCGTTGCGGGCGATCGTCTCCTCGGACGCGCCCTGGTATTCGGGCGGGTACTCCATGGCGCCGACCCCGATGATCGCGCCCTGGCCCTTCATCAGGCGCGGCACCGAGTGGTTGGTGCCGATCGTGCCGGGGTTGGTCAGCGAGATCGTGGTGCCCTGGAAGTCCTCGACGGTGAGCTTGCCGTCACGGGTCCGGCGTACGACGTCCTCGTAGGCCGTCCAGAACGTCGCGAAGTCCATCCGCTCGGCCGCCTTGATGCTCGGCACGAGCAGTTGGCGGGTCCCGTCGGGCTTCTGCACGTCGATCGCGAGGCCGAGGTTGATGTGGGCCGGCGTGATCAGCGTGGGCTTGCCGTCGACGGTGTCGAACCCGACGTTCATCTCGGGCATGGCGCGCAGTGCCTTGACCATCGCGTAGCCGATGAGGTGGGTGAACGAGACCTTGCCGCCCCGCGCCCGGGAGAGATGGTTGTTGATGACGATGCGGTTGTCCCAGAGCAGCTTGACGGGGACCGAGCGCACGCTGGTCGCGGTCGGCACGACCAGGGAGGCGTCCATGTTGGCCACGGTGCGGGCGGGAGCACCGCGCAGCACGGTGTAGGTGGCGTCCTCGTCGGCGGCCGCGGGTGCGGCGGGCTTGGACTCCTTGGGGACCGGCGTGCTCGTGCCCTTGGCGGGCTCGGCGGCCTTGGCCTCCGGCCGCGGAGTGGCGACCGGTGTGCGGCGCTGGGGCTTCTCGTCGGTCGAGCCCAGGGTCTCGACGCGCCTCGCTGCGCTCGGCGGCTCGACCACCGAGGGGCTCTCGCTGGTCGAGCCAGGCGAGCCCGTGTCGAGACCCCCCGAGGCAGGGGCCGCGGTCTCGACACGCCTCGCTGCGCTCGGCGGCTCGACCACCGATGGGGCTGGGGGCGCCGACCCGTTGGTGGCCGTCGTCTTGAAGTACTCGACCCACGTGGGATCGACGCTCTGCGGGTCCCGGCGGTACTGGTCGTACATCTCCTCGACGAGCCATTCGTTGGCTCCGAAGTCGCTGGAGGGCTGGGACGGGGTGCCGGATGGCTGGGGCACGGCTGGGTTCGCCTCTTCCTCATTGGGCACGCGTGTGACGGCGCAGTCACAGCAGTCTCTTCGGTCAGGTTAGTCCCCAACACGATCAAATGCAGACCTGGCTTGGTGCCGTAGTGCAAGGTGGGGTCGGTCGATCCCGAGGAGCTCTCCAGAATGCGTCCGATGCCAGCCCTACGCCCGCGCCGAGCAGGCGCCTTGGCGACCGGTGTCGTGGTCGCCGCGGTCGCGTTCGCCGGCTGTAGCGCCGACTCCAGCGAGCCCGCTGGAGCGGGCGACGGGCCGTCGGGTGACTCCTCCTCCGAGGCCGCGGAGACCCCGCCGATGGAGACCACCTCGACGCTGGGCAAGGTGACGGGCAAGCTCGCCAAGGACCAGCGCACTGGGGCCCGCAAGGACGTCACGGCGATCATCGACGACTGGCTCGACGCGGCGTACGTCGCCGGTACCTATCCACGATCCGACTTCGGCGATGCCTGGTCGGTGTTCACCGCCAAGGCTGCCGCCGACGCCAAGGCCGACCGCGACCTGATGACCAACGCCGACATCGGCAGCAAGATCGGCGCGGTCGAGACCACCAAGCGCGACGTGATCGTCGACCTCCTCGCCGTGAAGGGCAGGCCCCAGGCGGCCACCGCCCGGGTGGAGCTGCGGTTCAAGACCAGCGGTGACGTGCAGCGCAAGGTCGTCGTGCGCGGTCGCCTCTATCTCACTCAGGGACCCGACGGCTGGCAGGTCTTCGGGTACGACATCGCGAAGGGACGGGGCGCCTGATGCGGGCCCACACGACGGTCGCGAGCAGGGTCGTCAGGAGCGCGCGCCGGCTGGCCGTCTTGGCCGTGGTTCTCGCCGTCGCGGCGCTGGTGATCCCCGATTCCGCGGTCAAGCCCACCCAGGTCGCCCTGGTCAAGGTCGAGCAGGCCAGCGGGGTCGACGCCGGGATCGGCGAGAACCCCGACGTGGTCTGGATCCTCGCCGTCGGCTCCGACGCGCGCCCGGGCGAGGACATGACGCGTACCCGCGGCGACGCACTGCAGCTCATCGGGATCAACCAGCGCACGGGGGCGGCCGCGGCGATCGGCGTCCCGCGCGACTCGTGGGTCTCGATCCCCGGCTACGGGTCGAACCGGATCAACGCCTCGCTCTACTTCGGCGGCCCCCAGCTGCTCGGCCAGACCATCGGGGACCTCGTCGGCATCCAGCCCGACTACGTGATGGTGACGCGGTTCAAGTTCTTCCAGGCCCTGATCGAGAGCATCGGGGGCGTCGACGTCGACAACCCGGTCGCCTTCAGCGACACCTACCTCAAGCCGCGTGGCTTCCGGGAGGGGAAGGTCCACCTCAACGGCTACGACGCGATGGCGTTCGCGCGGATCCGGCACAACCTCCTGCACGGCGACTTCGACCGCTCAGCGAACCAGCAGCGGGTGATCCGCGGCATCCAGGCCAAGGTGCGCGCTCGGGCGGCCGAGCCGGGCTTCCTGGAGCAGGGCGTGATGAACGTGATGCAGTACCTCGCCACGGACCTGCCACCGGACGAGCTGTTCCGCCTGGCCGTCGCCGTCGCTCACGTCGACCCGGCCAAGGTGACGACGTGCGTCGTGCAGGGCGGCATCGGCAACGTCGGTGGCGCCAGTGTGGTGCTGCCCTACACCGAGCAGGCCCGTCGCTTCGGCGACCTGGCCCGCGAGGACGCCACGCTCGAGTCCTGCGCCTGAGCGACCAGTCGGTCAAGGCTGAGGCCGACCCAGGGGTCACGCGTGTCGGGTGAGGCGCGCTCCCTCGGAGGGGAGCAAGATGGCCGCATCGCTCGTCCGTCACCCCCCGAACGGAGCAGGATCATGAGTCAGCAACCCTCAGCCACCACGCGCGCCTGGGCCGAAGGCGTCGGCATCTTCGCCGGCTGCTGCCTGGCGCTCCTGGGCGCGTTCCAGGTCGTCACCGGCATCGCCGCGATCGCCAACGACGACGTCTTCGTGCGCACGGAGAACTACGTCTTCCAGTTCGATCTCACCACATGGGGCTGGATCCATCTCGTCGTCGGCGCGCTGGGGATCCTGATCGGCGTCTCGATCGTCGCGGGCCAGAGCTGGGCGTTCGTCGCCGGCATCGTGATCGCGATGCTCTCGGCGCTCTCGTCCTTCACCTGGATGCCCTACGCGCCGTTCTGGGCCATCGTGATCCTCGCGTTCGACATCCTGGTCATCTGGGCGCTCAGCACGATGTGGCGGCCCCGGTCCTCATAGGAAGGCATGGCACCCGGCCCCCGGCGCGGTCTCCGCACCTGGCTGACCCGCGAGGGCGTCGGTATGGTCAGGGTCGCAGCGCGGCAGGAGGTCTCCCTCCTTGCTCGCTGCGACTGCCATGTGCCCCCCGATCAAGAAGGCGAGCCCGCCGAACATGCGCTGCTCGGTGACCCCTCTCGGACTCCACGATGCTGCGGATGCGCTCCGCCAGCTCCTCGTCGTAGCCACCTGGCCATGGCGACGCACGATTCCGACGACGCGGTGAGGACCGTCCATGACTGACACCGAAGCGACTGGCACCCCAACGACTGGCACCCCAACGACCGGCACCGAGGTCTGGTATGCGCGACCCGCGGACGAGGTCGCCAGCTCCTTCGGCGTCACCGTCGACACGGGGCTCTCCGGCGCGGAGGTGACCGAGCGGCAGGCGAAGTACGGCCCCAACGCCATCGCCAGCGAGCCGCCCCCGTCGATGTGGGCGCTGGCGTTGCTGCAGGTGCGGGACCCGATGAACCTGATGCTGATCGGCGTCAGCATCGTGAGCTTCTTCATCGAGCAGGTGTCGCTCGGAGTCCTGGTCGCGCTCCTCGTCGTCCTCAACGTCGTGCTCGGCACCCGCCAGGAGCTGAAGGCCAAGGCCAGCGTCGACGCGCTGGCCAACCTGCAGATCCCGCACGCGAAGGTACGTCGGGACTCCACGTTGGTGGAGGTCCCGGCCACCGAGCTCGTGCCCGGTGACGTGGTGAACGTCGAGGCCGGCGACCTGGTGCCGGCCGACGGACGGCTCGTCCGCTCGGCCACGCTGGAGACCCAGGAAGCCGCGTTGACGGGCGAGAGCGCACCGATCCCCAAGGACTTCATGTCCGCGGTGGCGGAGGGCGCGACGCTCGGCGACCGGACCTCGATGCTCTACCAGAACACCTCGGTCACCCGGGGCTCGGCGACCATGGTGGTCACCGCGACCGGCATGGAGACCGAGATGGGCCGGATCGCCTCGATGCTCTCCGCGGTGGCGCCCTCTCGCTCACCGCTCCAGCGCGAGCTGGGATCCCTCACCAAGGTCCTCGGCATCATCGCTTGGTCTGCCGTCGCTGTGATCGTGGTGCTCGGACTGGTGCGGGGCCAGTCCACCTCGGAGATCCTGCTGCTCGGCATCACCATGGCGGTCTCGGCGATCCCGACCGGTCTGCCGTCGTTCGTCCAGGCGATGCTGGCGTACGGCGCCAAGCAGCTCGCCGAGGCCAAGGCGGTCGTCAAGAGCCTCACCGACGTGGAGACCCTCGGCGCGACCAGTGCGATCAACTCCGACAAGACGGGCACTCTGACCCTCAACCAGATGACCGTCCGGCACCTCTACTACGGCAGCGAGTGGTACACCGTCGACGGCGAGGGCTACAGCAAGACCGGCGCGATCCGCGGCGTCGCGGGCGCGCCGACTCCCGACTTCACGAGGCTCGCCTATGGCCTGTGCCTCGATAGCGACGCGACCGTCTCGGACTCCGGAGTCGTCGTCGGCGACCCCACCGAGGCGGCCCTCGTGGTGCTCGCCGCCAAGATCGGTGTCGACGCCGAGGAGACGCGTCGGGCCTATCCGCGGGCGGCGGAGGTCCCGTTCGACTCGGCGTACAAGTTCATGGCCACCTTCCACTCGGTGCCGATCGACGGCGCCAGCCAGTTCGTCGGGATCGTGAAGGGCGGTCCCGACGTCGTGCTGCAGCGGTGCAGCCAGGTGCTCACCGCAGACGGCCCGGTGCCGATCGACCAGGCCCGCGACGATCTGACGGCGGCCAACGAGTCGATGTCGAAGCAGGGTCTGCGGGTCCTGGCGTTCGCGTTCCGCCGGCTCGACGGGCACGAGTCCGAGGTGACGGCCGACCCGATGGCCTACGTGAACGACCTGGTGTTCGTCGGGATGGTGGGGATCATCGACCCCCTGCGGCCCGAGGCCGTCGAGTCGGTGCGCACCGCCCACGCGGCCGGTATCGACGTCCGCATGATCACCGGTGACCACGCGGTCACCGCGGCGGCCATCGGCGCCGAGCTGGGGCTCGGCCCCGGCGCGATCAGTGGCCCGGAGCTTGCGGCGATGTCCGACGAGGAGCTCTCCGCCGCCCTGCCTAACCTGCACGTGTTCGGCCGGGTGACCCCCGAGGACAAGCTGCGCCTGGCCAGGTTGATGCAGGAGAGCGGCGACATCGTGGCGATGACCGGTGACGCGGTGAACGACGCCGCGGCACTCAAGCAGGCCGACATCGGCGTCGCCATGGGCTCGGGCAGCGAGGTCACCAAGCAGGCGGGCCGGATGATCCTGACCGACGACAACTTCGGCACCCTGGTCACCGCAGTCCGGCTGGGACGCAGCATCTACGAGAAGATCGTCGCCTACGTCTGCTACCAGATGACGCAGCTGCTCTCGTTGGTCCTGGTCTTCCTCGCCGCCAGCATCTTCGCCATCAACGAGGGAATGGCGATGACCCCGCTGATGGTGCTGTTCACCAACTTCTTCGTGAGCATCTTCCCGGTGGCGGCGATCCTGACCGACCCTGCCGATGCGAGCCTGATGACGCGTCCCCCGCGCGATCCGAAGGTGACGATCGCCAACCCCACCGCGATCTTCCAGTGGGTGCTCTACGGGATCGTCCTGGCCGTGGTCACGCTCGTCGCGCTCGTCTTCGGGCCGGGCGAGCTCAGCACCGAGGAGCCCAGCGTCCCGATGACGATGGCCTTCGTCGTGATGGCCTTCGGGACGATCGTCTCGGGCCTGGTGCTGCGCCGCAGCCCCGCGTCCGGTCTGACCGAGCCGATCCTCCAGGCCGTGAAGATCCTGTCGATCCCGGTCCTCCTGACGATCCTGGCCGTCGAGCTGCCCTTCATGCAGCAGGCGCTCCTGACGACGGGGCTCAACCAAACCGAGTGGCTCAGCTGCATCGGGTTGGCCGTGCTCGTCGGCGTCGTGATCGAGCTCGAGAAGGCCTGGCGCCGGCACCGGAAGACGGGACAGGCGGCGGCGTGACCGGCGCGTCCGGGGCCGCCACGCCTGCAGCATCCGCGCGGACCCCGGACGCGAGCCTCGCCGCCGGCCGTGCCGAGGCCGAGCGGGTGCCGCCGGGGTCGCTCGGCGACTTCTCGCCCTCCGCCGACCGCGACCCCGTCGGGCTGCTCCAGCGCCAGAACGCCACGAGGGTGCCCGAGCTGGTGCCGGTCCGGCACGGACGGATGCTCGTCTCGCCGTTCACCTTCTTCCGCGGCGCCGCCCTGCCGATGGCGGCGGACCTGGCGACGATGCCGACCACGGGCCTGCGGGTGCAGCTGTGCGGTGACGCGCACGTGTCGAACTTCGGCGTCTTCGGCTCTCCGGAGCGGCGGCTCGTCTTCGACCTCAACGACTTCGACGAGACGCTGCCGGGACCGTTCGAGTGGGACGTGCGTCGACTCGTGGCCAGCGCGGTGGTGGCGGGCCGGGAGAGCGACTTCACCGTCAAGCAGCAGCGCCGGATCGCCGTCGCTGCGGCTCGTGCCTACCGGGACTCGATGGCCACGTTCGCGGGCATGCCCGTCCTCAAGGTCTGGTACGCCCGCCTGGACGTCGAGGACACCTTGGCCGAGATGCGGCCCCACCTGTCGAAGAAGCAGGTCAAGGGGTTCCAGTCAGGCGTGTCGAGGGCTCGCACCCGAGACAGCATGCAGGCGCTGCGCAAGCTGACCACCGAGGTCGACGGCGAGCTGGAGTTCGTCGGGTCGCCGCCGCTGGTGGTCCCGATCGAGGATCTCGCCGAGGACCGCGAGGCGTCTGAGGTCTACGACCTGCTGCGTCAGATGGTCGACTCCTACAGTCAGACCCTGCTGCCCGACCGGCGCAACCTCATCGAGCGGTTCACCCTGACCCGCGTCGCCCGCAAGGTGGTCGGCGTCGGCAGCGTCGGCACGCGGGCCTGGATCCTGCTCATGCAGCCGATCGACGGCCTCGACCCCCTGCTCCTCCAGGCCAAGGAGGCCAACCGGTCGGCGCTGGCCGACTACCTCGGCGAGAGCGAGTTCGACAACCAGGGGGAGCGCGTGGTCACCGGGCAGCGCCTGCTGCAGGCGGCGACCGACGTGCTCCTCGGGTGGCACCGCAACGAGCTTCCCGGCCGTCCCCGGATCGACTACTACGTCCGGCAGCTCCGCGACTGGAAGTTCGCCGTGGACGTCGGGAGTCAGGACGTCACCCAGATGACCAACTACGTCAAGTGGTGTGCCTGGACCCTGGCCCGCGCCCATGCGCGCACCGGGGACCGCCTGGCGATCGCCGCCTTCCTCGAGGACGCGGACGACTTCGACGAGGGGATGGCCGACTTCGCCTCGGCCTACGCCGACGTCACCGAGCGCGACCACGCGGCGATGGGCGAGGCGGCCGCCGCTGGACGGATCCCCGTCGAGTCCGGTCTCTGAGGGGCTGCCTGCGGCTGGGAGCGGTCAGGAGGCGGACCTGCGCCGCCCCCTCCGCAGTGGGACGAGCAGATAGACCGACACCACGAGGTAGCCGACGAGCGCCAGGAGCGGGGCCAGGTAGCTGGCCACGATCACGACCACGTAGCCGACGACTCCCGGCTCCAGGCGCCGGGTCATGCCCTGGACGAGCTCGTCGGTCAGGTCCGGACTCAGCAGCCCGTGGCTCCTCGCGTAGCGCCAGAGCACCGCGAGCAACACGGCCGAGGTCAGCATCGCCACGCCGTACAGGCTGACCGCGACGCGCTCGGCCTCCTCCTCCCGAATGCGCTGGGCCACCAGCTTGGTCGGGAACGGCATGAAGGAGATGGACAGGAGCAGCAGCAGGTTGAGGCGGAGGAGGACCGCGTCCACGCGGTCGAGGTGGTCGGTGATGGCGTTGTGGGCGATCCAGTAGGCGCCGACGGTGGCGAAGCTGATCAGGTAGGCGAGGTACGACGGCCACTGGCTGCCGAGTGCCTCCCACATGCTCTGTCCGGCTCGCTCGGGGACCTCGAGCTCGAGCACCAGCAGCGTGATCGCGATGGCGAAGACGCCGTCGCTGAACGCCTCCATCCGGGTGGTGCGTAGCGTCAGGCGGTGCTCAGGGACCGGTTCGTCCACGGCTCGGAGTCTAGAGCGAGGACGCGGCTCTCCGCGCGCCTCCGGGGGTGCCGCACCCGGGACCACTACGTTGTCTGGACGTGGAGAGCATCGTCCTGGGCCTGGTCGCCCTCATCGCAGGCGCCGTCTTCTGCTTCGCGGGATACCGCGCGTTCCGCATCGTGATCCCGATCTGGGGAGCGTTCACCGGCTTCGCTCTCGGCGCCGGGCTGATCTCGTCGTGGACCGACGACGCCATGCTCGCGAAGCCGCTCGGCTGGCTCCTCGGGCTGGTGCTCGCGCTGGTCTTCGCGCTGCTCGCCTACCTCTACTACGCCTTCGCCGTCGTGTTGGCGATGGCGTCGCTGGGCTTCCTGCTCGGCTCCTCGCTGATGACAGCGCTCGGGATGGAGTGGGAGTGGCTGGTCGTCCTGGTCGGGCTGGCGGTCGGCGTCGGCGCCGCGCTGCTGGCGCTCCTCGCGAACATGCCGCGGCTGCTGCTGATCGTGGTCAGTGCCTTGGCCGGTGCGACGGCCATCGTCGCCGGCGCGATGCTGCTCTTCGGGACCCTGGAGACCAGCGACCTCAACCACGCGGCCGTGACCGAGACCATCGACGACTCCTGGTGGTGGTGGATCGTGTACGCCGTGCTGGCCGTCGTCGGCATCGTCGCCCAGCTCGCCTCCGGTGCCCGTGAGGACGCGGTCCGGGCCGCTTGGGTGCACTCCGTCACCGACGCCTGACCACCCTCGGTGGTCGAGACCCGGTGAGGGTCTCGGCTGCCTGGTGGGGCTGGCAACGTGTCGGCGCCTCGTTCCTCAGCGCTTCCTCAACCAGCAGTTCCTGCAACCGTCACGAGGCGCCGGCACGGCCCTAGGGTGGGGGTGATGGACGAGGTCAGCCAGCCCTTCGACGTGGTCGCGCGCTATCTCCTGGCGTACGAGTCGGGAGATCATGGGGCCGTGGGCGCCTGCCTGACCGATGACGTCGTGTGGGTGGTCCACGGGCACACCACCACCGTGGGCCGAGAGGCGTTCCTGGCCGAGGCGGCGCGGCCCGGGCCAGGCGTCCGTCTCGAGATCGCGTCGGACCGCTCTCTGCGCGACGGCGACGACGTGGTCGTCCTGGGGCGGGTGCGCGTGCTTCCGGCGGACGGCGACGTGGCGCACCTGGGCTTCGCCGACGTCTTCCACCTCCGCGACGGACTGATCGAGCGACTGGACTCCTACGTCGTGCCGCTGCCCGACGAGCACTGACGGATCCCTGACCCTTCGAGCGGGGACCTTCCGCCCTACCGGGCCAGCGGGGCCGGACCCAGGGTGGAAGGTGGGGCCGGACGTCCCGTCAGTCCCCACCGTCCGACCCGGAGGATCCGATGAGTCCCCTCTCCGCGCACGTCGAGACGTCTGCGCCAGCAACCGGATCGCAGACCACGCACGCCAAGGCCGCGGGCGCGGGCGCGCTCGTGCCGAGCCCCGCCGCGCACCTGCTGTCGGCGACTCTCGCCCTGCTCGCGATCGCCGCCACGCTGCCGACGTTCGCCCTCGACGGCGTCCTCCAGGGGCCAGCCGCCATGAACGGCTCGGCCCGAGGCACCGCCCTCGCCATGCTCGTGCTCGGCGTCCCGATGCTGGTCGCGTCACAGGCGGCCACCCGACGTCGCGTCACGTGGGCGCTGCCGGTGTGGCTGGGCGCCATCGGGTACCTCCTCTACAACGCCTTCATGCTGCTGTTCGCGACGCCGTTCAACAGCCTGTTCCTGCTGTACGTCGCCACCTTCTCCCTCGCGCTCTGGACCCTGGTCGCGATGCTGCGGGTGATCGACGTTGGTGCTGTGATCGGGCTGGGCGTCTGGCGGATCCCCGGACGCGCGATCGCCGTGTTCGTCTGGGTGATCGTGGCCCTCAACGCCGCCGCGTGGCTCCGGGCGATTGTGCCGGCGCTGCCGGACGGCGCCGATGCGGACTTCCTGGTGGGCACCGGGCTGACCACGGCTCCGACGTACGTGCAGGACCTCGCCGTCTGGCTGCCCCTCATGGCGGTCGCCGCCGGGTGGCTGTGGCGCGGGCTCGCCTGGGGCTACCTCGTGGTCTCCTCCATCCTGACGATGTGGGTGGTCGAGTCGCTCACCATCGCGCTCGACCAGTGGCTCGGGTCGCAGGCCGACCCCGCCTCGACCGTCGTGTCGTCGGCGATGACCCCGGCGTTCGCCGGAGCTGCGGTGCTGGTGGCGGTCCCGGCTGCCCTGATGCTCCGCAGGCTGGGCAGCCGGTCATGACGACCGTGGCGGGTCCTCGTGGCGTTCGCCAGCAGGCGCGGCGCCACCGCCGGGATCGCGGAGCGCATCGCGGGGCCTTCGGCCAGCCGCTCCTGGTGTGACGGGATCGCCGCGGTGCTGACCTCAGCACCGTCCGGTGCCGCCGCCGGCGTCGACCCCAGCGCCGACTCCAGCGCCGACTGACGCACCGTCAGGTGCCGAGCCGCTCGTCGAGCAGTCTCACGATCGACCACGCACCGTCGGTCCAGTTCGAGATCACCGTGTACGTCAGCTCGGCTGAGGGCTGGTGCAGACTGGCAAACGAGACGCCGGTGTCGTGGCCCTCCAGCCAGACGGCGTCACTGGTCTCGTGGAGGTGGAGGCCGAGGCCGTAGCGCTTGGCCTCCTCCGGAACGACGCTGCGGGGGCGCACCATCTCCGCGACGAGCTCGGGCGCCACGATCCCGCCGTCGAACAGCGCTGCCCAGAGGTCGCTGAAGTCTGCCGCGGTCGAGTAGGCGCCGCCGTCCCCGTTGCCGCGCACGGGGAGGTGGAGGACGTTGGTGCGCAGCGAGTCGGCGTCGAGGTAGCCGAGCGCAGCGCGCCCGGGCAGCTCGTCGGAGCGGAGGTATGCCGTGTCGACCAGGCCGGCGGGCTCGCAGACCGACGTGCGCACCAGGTCGTGGAAGGGCATGCCGCTGGCCCGCTCGGCCAGGAGAGCGAGGACGACGAAGCCGCCATTGTTGTAGGCGTACCGCTCGCCGGTGGGGAAGACCGTCGGGTGTCCGTCGAGCACCCGGAGGAACTGCTCGGTGGTCGCGAGCTCCTGCACGGGCACGGGCATCACGTAGTCGGCGAGGTCGTCGATGGCGTCCTCGTCGAGATAGTCGCCGATGCCGGACCGGTGCGCCAGCAGGTGCTCGACGGTGACGTCGTCGGCGATGAGAGGGAGGTCGGTGCCGAGCACCGCCCGGGCGGGTGTGTCCAGGGCCAGCACGCCGCGCTCGACGAGGGACATCACCGTCAGCGCGGTCAGTCCCTTCGAGCCGCTCGCGGTCGCCAGCATCGTGTCGACCTGGTGGGGGATCCGATGGGCCCGGTCGGCGAACCCGAACGCGCCGGCGTACTCGGTCGTGCCGGCGCGGTCGAGGCGGACCACCCCGGAGAACCCGGAGCGGCCCGCCTCGTCCTCGATCGCGGTCGCGAGCGACGTCATCTCGCCGGACCTGGGAGTCTCACGCCGAGGTGGGCTCAGGCCAGCGCCTTGGCCTTCAGGGCGTCGAACTCGGCCTGCGTGATCGCCCCCG
Source organism: uncultured Nocardioides sp. (assembly GCA_964542635.1). Lineage (GTDB taxonomy): Bacteria > Actinomycetota > Actinomycetes > Propionibacteriales > Nocardioidaceae > Nocardioides. The sequence continues at coordinate 35,614 of CAZIVD010000012.1, forward strand.
AGTCGAGGAGCGACTTCGCGCTCGCGATCTGGTCGGCGGCGCTGCTCGATCCGCCCGCGACCTGGCGGATGTACTGCTCCTGGTCGGCCTGCAGCTGGGTCTGCGCCGCCATCTGGCGCTCGCCCATGCTGCGGCCGCGCGCGATCAGGTAGATCAGGGCGCCGAGCCAGGGCACGAAGATCAGCAGGAGCGCCCAACCGGCCTTGCCCCAGCCGCTCAGGGTGTGGTCGCTGAACATGTCGAACAGGCAGCGGAACCACACCATGAGCGCGGCGATCCAGATGAAGAACCAGAAGCTCCAGAGGAGGACATCTCCGAAGTCAGTCGTCAACGAGTCCATGGTCTGCTTTCTCTCGTCCCAGCGGCCCAGCCCGGACAGTGCAGCTGCGGTGTTCACGGGGCTCGCGCGGCCGCGCGGCCCCTCGTCCAGTTTCCCAGAACCGCGGACGTGCGTCCCCGCGCCACGCCCTCGCCGACGCCCGGGAGGGCCCCGCACGGCGTAGCCTGGAGGGCATGCCCGGGCATCGCGTGGAGGCGTCACGGTTGGTCGCCGTCGAGCCGACAGCAGCGTTCGAGCGGCTCCTGCGCGCTCCGCTCCCCGAGGTCTTCTCGCGGCGGTACGCCGCCTTCCCGGCCGTGCGCGCGGTCACCGACGAGCCCGACGACTGGGGCACAGTGGGCCAGACCCGCACCATCGTCCTCACCGACGGCAGTCAGCTCCGCGAGACGCTCACGTCGGTCGATCGGCCGGACGGCTACACCTATCTCCTCGACGACCTCCACGGTCCGCTGCGACCGTTCGTGAGCACGATCGACGGTGAGTGGACGATCACGCCTGACGGGGACGGCGCGCGGGTCGGCTGGGCCTGGACGCTGCACCCGAAGGCCTCTCCCGCTCGTCTCACCCTCAGCGTGATCGGCAAGATGTGGACCGGGTACGCCGACCGCGCGCTCGCCGAGCTCGAGGGCATCCTCACCCGCGGCTGACGGGTTCGAGGGGCGAGCCGGGCGATCTCCCTCCCGGTCATGGGTCGGGCTCCTCGCACCGAGTCTCGGCAATCCGATGACAGGCCCCGTCCTCGGTGCCAGGGTGGAGGCCATGCGACGTACCCCCCGCGTGCTCGTGACCGCTGCTGCCCTGTCCGTTCTGCTCGCCGCACCGGTCTCCGGGGCGATCTTCCGGCCGACCGATCCCTTCGTGACCGGGCCTGGCGCCGGTCCAGGGGGATCCGACCTCAGCGTGCTCGACGCGGACGTTCATACGATCTACGGCTTCGGTGCCGCGGCCTCGACCGGGTACCGCGTCGCCGACGACTTCGTCGTGCCCGACACAGGTGGGTGGGACCTGGACACGATCGACTTCTTCGCCTACCAGACCGGCTCCACGACGACGTCGACGTTCACCGCGGTGAATCTGCGCATCTGGGACGGGATGCCGGACCTCACCCCCGACGGGGACGGCGCCAAGGTGGTCTATGGCGACACCACGACGAACCGACTCACTTCCGCCACCTTCGCGAACGTCTATCGGGTCACGCCCACCACGACCTCGAACACCAGCCGGCCGATCATGCGCCTCACGGTCACCGCGGACGTGACCCTGCCTGCGGGCACCTACTGGGCGGACGTGCAGTTCGCCGGCTCGCTGGCCAGCGGGCCCTGGGCGGTGCCGGTCACCATCCCGGGTCAGGCTGTCACCGGCAACGCGCGCCAGTTCAACGCCGCCTCATGGGCCGACATGCTCGACGGAACGAACGTGCAAGGCCTTGCGTTCGAGGTCCACGGCTCGCTCGACACCGTGCCTGGGAGCCCGACGGTGAACCCCACCACGGGAGCGGTCACCATCCCCTACTCCGGCACGCCGGCCTCCGTCGTCACGGCATACGAATGCTCGCTGGACGGCGCCGCCTTCAGTCCCTGCGCGAGCGGCAGCACGACCCTGAGCGACCTGGCCAGCGGAGGTCACACCTTCGCGGTCCGATCGCGCGACGCCGCCGGGGCCGTGGACTCCTCCCCGGCGACCTTCTCGATCGCGGTGTCCAAGACGACCACCACCACGCCTGACACTGTGGCGCCCGTGCTGGTGATCGCGTCGCCGAGCCACCAGAAGGTCGCCAAGTCGGTGAAGGCGACGCTGGTCTGCGCGGAGGACTGCACCGCGACGCTCGGCGGTGTGGTCAAGGCGAAGCCCGCCAAGTCCGTCACGCTCAAGGCCAAGACGGTGTCGGTGAAGGCAGGCGTGCCTGCCAAGGTCACGCTCACCCTGTCCAAGAAGGCCCGCAAGGCGATCAACGCCGCGCTGAAGGCCGACAAGAAGGCGACCGTCACGTTGAGCGGCTCGGCGAAGGACCCGGCCGGCAACGCCGGCAAGACAGCCAAGCTGAAGGTGACCTTCGCGCCCGCCTCCTCAGCGCGGCCGCTGCCCACGACCGGCGTCGTCCGCGTGCCCGCCGGCCTGCGGATCGCTGGCGCGGCCGCCGAGCGCGTGGCTGGTTGAGGAGCGAGCATCACGCATCCAGCGGCACCAAAGCTGGCCTCTTCGGTGCGGTGAGCGCGCGAGGCGAGACCGGCGTCCCGGGACTCGCGGCCGCCTCAGCCGAGCACCAGATCGGCCTCGACTTCGACGACCAACTGCACCTTGTCGGCGAGCACGGTCCCCCCGCCGGGGATGGGTCCGTTGTAGCTGACCCCGAAGTCGTGGCGGTTGACGGTGGTCGTGGCGGCGAACCCCGCCTTGCGGCTGCCGTCGTCGGCAGGCTCGCCGAACTCGGGCGGCTCGGCCGTCAGGGTCACCGGCCTGGTCACTCCACGAATGGTCAGGTCTCCGTCGACGTACCAGTCGCCGTCCTCGATCCGGACCGCGGTGGAGGCGAACGTGAACTCCGGGTGGTGCTCGGCGTCGAAGAAGTCGGCGGAGGCGATGTGACCATCGCGCATGTCGTTGCCGGTGTCGATCGAGGCCGCGGTGATCGTCGCGGTCGCCGTCGACTCGACCGGGTCCTCCGCGGTGACGATCGTCCCGCTGAACTGGGTGAACCGGCCGCGCACCTTGCTGACCATCATGTGCTTGATGACGAACCCGATGTGGGTGTGGACAGGGTCGATCTGCCAGGTCCCGGCGACCCAGCCGGGGACGTGCGTGGTGGTGGCGGTGGGTTGCAGGCTCATGGAGGGCTCCTTCACGAAGGTTCCGAGGGACCGCCCGATCTCGTGGAGGCGAGGGGTGCGGTTACTAAAGGTTCCCTAGTACAGTTACGGAACTGTCAGGCCCGGTCAATGCGGCACTTTGAGGTGCCCCGGTTCACTGGAGGTAACCATGAGCGAGGCCCTCGCCCGTGGCTCGGCGCCCGCTGACCTGGCGTTCGGGGCCGAGGACGTGGCTGCCCTGGAGGCCTACTGCGCGGAGGCCAACGCCCGCATCGAGTTCCGGGACCCGTCGAGTTGCCGCGCGCGGGTGGTGCTCGACCTGGTCGCCGACAAGTGGTCGCTCTACGTGGTCGCGGTGCTCGGCCCGGGGCCGTTGCGGTTCACCGAGATCAAGCGGTCGATCGAAGGGATCAGCCAGCGGATGCTCACCGTCACCCTCCGCGCGCTGGAGCGCGACGGCCTGCTGACGCGCACCGTCATCGCGGTCATGCCGCCCAACGTCACCTACGCCCTGACCCCCATGGGCTACACGCTGCTGGCCGCGACGGAGCCGCTCATCTCCTGGAGCGTCGAGCACCTCGGCGAGATCGACCGCGCCCGCGAGGCGTTCGACCAGCGATCCGGCGCCGACAAGGGGAGTACGCCGCTGCGCTGACGGGGGCCCCCGCCAGCCGGCCGATCAGCGGTCGAGGTCGGCCAGCACCTGTCCGACGACGTCGATCGACTCGGCGGTGATCGGGTCGAGCACGAGCTGCACCTGCGCCGCGCCGGCAGCCGCGAGGGCGCCCAGGTGATCGGTCAGGTCGTCGGGCGTGACGGAGGCGACGCGGGCGTCGTACGCCTCGCCCATCAGCCGTCCGCGCCCCCCGCTCAGCGTCACCAGGACCGCCGCGGTGGCCTCGACCGTGCGGCCTGCTGGGGTGGCCGCATCGACCTCGGCCCTGATCTGCGCGAAGCGCTCCGGACGGTTGTCGTAGATGCTCCACCAGACGTTCCAGGAGTCCACCACAGGTAGCCCGATGCGCAGCATCCGCGGGCTGTTCGACCCGAGCATGATCGGCGGGCCGCCGGGCCGGACCGGAGGTGGGTCCAGCACGCAGTCGTCGACGTCGTAGAAGGTGCCGGCGTACGACGTGCGTCCCTCCCGGAGCAGCGCGGCGATGATCGTCAACGCCTCCTCGAAGCGCGAGACCCGCCGGTCGTAGGGGAAGCCGAACGCGGTGTACTCGCGTTGGTTCCAGCCTGCCCCGAGCCCGACGACGAGCCGCCCGCCGGAGATCGCATCGACGGTGGCCGCCTGCTTGGCGAGCATGGCGGGCGCGTGGAAGCTCGTCGAGGCGACCAGCGGTCCGATCTCGACGCGCTCGGTCGCGGCGGCGATCGCGGCGAGGGTGGTCCACGCCTCGTAGGGTCCGCGCGTGGTGCCGTCGGGAAGGTCGTAGACGAGGTGGTCGCCCACCCACACCGAGTCGAACCCGACAGCCTCGGCCTGCCTGGCCAGGTCGAGATACTCGGGCCAGGGCACGAACCGCTCGACCTCCGGCAGCTGCACACCGATCTTGCAAGGGCGGGTCACGGGGACGAGCCTAGGGGCCCCTAGGACCGGTCGACGTCGGCTCCGAAGCCCTGCCGCCGGGCCCGGACCACGGCCTCGCCGCGGTCGGAGGCACGCAGCTTGCCGATGATCGTGGACACGTGGTTGCGCACGGTCTTGGGGGCGAGGAACAGGCGCGAGGCGATCGCCTGGTTGCCCCACCCGGCGGCCATCAGGTCCAGGACGTCGCGCTCCCGCTCGGTCAGCTCCGCGAACGCCGCGTCGTCGGGGCCGGCGGTCGTGCGCGTGGACGACCCCGGTCGCGGCGGCGGATCCCCGAGTCGGGCGAAGTGCGCCTGCACCCGCTGCGCGATGGTCGGCCCGAGGAGGAGCGCCTGGCCGGAGGCGACCACCTGGATGGCCGTGATCAGCTCGTCGCGGGGCGCGCCCTTGACGAGATAGCCGAGAGCCCCGGCACGCAGGGCGGCGAACACCGAGTCCTCGTCCTGCGACATCGTGAACGCGAGCACCCTGGTCCCGGGGCGCGCGGCCAGCACCTCCCGGGTCGCCTGGATGCCCGAGCCGTCGGGGAGCCCGAGGTCCATCAGGACGACGTCGGGCCGGTGGAGCACCGCCTCGCGCACCGCCCCGGCGGCCGTGTCCGCCTCGCCCACGACGGTGATGGCGGTCCCCTCGAGGGCCGCGCAGACCCCGGCGCGGAGCATCGGGTGGTCGTCGACGACGAGCAGCCGGATCACGGCGCGACCACCGAGCCGTCGAGGGCATCGACCGGCGAGCTCGGAGGGTGTCCGGCCGGGAGCACTGCCTCGACGACCGTGCCACCGCCGGGACTCGACGTCACGGTCAGCCTGCCGCCGATCTCCTCGGCCCTCGCCCGCATCGAGTCGACCCCGACTCCCGCGTCCGTCGTCGCGACGTCGTACCCGCGCCCGTCGTCCTCGACGCGCACCACGAGGTCGGCGCCCCGACGCGCCACCCGTACGCAGCACCGCTGCGCCCGGGCGTGCCGGACGACGTTGGCCAGGGCCTCGGTGGCGATGCGGTAGGCCGCCACCTCGGCGGCCGGGGAGATCCCGGGAGACGTCTCGATCGCGACGTCGACGACCGTGCCGCCCGACGACAGCGCACGCGCCCGCTCGGCCAAAGCGCCCGCCAGGCCGAGCTGGTCGAGGTCGGCGGGCCGGAGCCCGTCGACGGCGGCACGGACCTCGCCGATGACCGCGCGCAGCCCGTCGGCCACCCGGGTGTTCAGCTCGGCGGCGCGAGTGGGGTCGGCCGGCAGGCAGGCCCCGACCGCCTCGACCTGGAGGGTGAGCCCCGCGAGAGCGGGCCCGAGGCCGTCGTGCAGGTCACGTCGCAGGCGGAGCCGCTCGGCCTCACGAGCGCCGACGATCCGCTCCCGCGAACGCTGAACGCCGACGGCCGCCCCCACGGCGTGGGCCACGAGGGCCACCTGCGGTGCGAGTTGTCGGAGTAGGGCGAGGTCGGCGTCCCGAAGGCTGTCACCGGCAGCGGCCGTGACCTCCAGGCGCCCTTCGGTGATCCCGAACGCCGTGAGCGGCAGCTCGACCCGCGACGTCCCCGGCCGCCTGCCGTCGGCCCATCCGCCCGTGAGGGTGGCGCCTCCCCCTAGCACGATGCGCACCTCACCCAGGCGTAGCCCGGTGCCGAGCGCCTCGGCGGCCGCGCTCAAGGTGGCTGCGGCATCGCCGGCCGCTGGCACGATGCCGACCCGTTGTCCCACGAGGGCCAGGGCCTCGGCGGGCCGTCGTCGACTGCCGTAGAGGCGGGTCTCCACCTGGCGGGACAGCCAGTCCTTGACCGGCGTCAGGGCGAAGGCGACCACGACGCTGGCGACGAGCGTGCCGACGACCGAGGAGGCGACGGCGATCGCGGCGGCGTACGCCGCCACGACGAGCGCGACCAGGGCGGCGTACACCAGCGATCGCTTGAACACGACGTCGATGTCGAAGAGGCGGGCATCGACGATGGCGGCCAGCATCGCGACTGGCACGGCCGCGATCTCGATCGCCTCCACCGTCGCGCCGACGATCTCGGGCATGCCGGAGGTGGCGGCGATGGCGACGACACTGGTGACGAGCAGCGTCACCATCAGCAGCGCGGCTGCCCCCAGCCAGGCGAGCTGGCGGCGCTCGCGCCCTGCCGATCGGCGCCAACGCGTCGCGAGGGTGATCGCCGCCGCGAGCGAGACGACGACGCCCAGGACGACCGCCAGGTTGACGACCTGTAGCGGTAGGTCACCCCATGCCTCGACGCGAAGGGGGGAGGGCGGCAGTGCGTCGTCGGGTTGAGCGCCCGCCAGCACACCGGCCACCACGGCCACGATGAGGGCGACGACGACCACCAGCCCCGCGCGCGCGACCCTTCCGCGAGCGCGGCCGTCGGGGAAGAGCAGCAGCGGCAGGGTGGTGACGCCGATCCACGCCGCTCCGAACACGACCATCGACGTGACGCCGACCCATCCGGCCGCCGTGCCGCTGAGGTCGTCGGCCAGTGCCAGCTCTTTGAGGGCGGCCGCCAGCAGGGTGCCGGCGCCGCCCAGCACGAACACCCAGGCGATCGGGTGCCGGGGCCGGAAGCCCGCCAGGACGCAGCCGGCGAGGGCCATGGCGAGGAAGCCGGAGAGGTACACGACGCCGGTCGCCTCGACCGGGGCCGGATCCACCACGGCCAATGCGACGAGCAGGGCGGTGACCAGCGCCGTGCCGGCGCCGGTCGCGGCCAGCACCCCCACGTGGAGTTGGCGCATCCGGCCTCCCTGGTCGACCTGCCTGCGGTCTGGTGGGAGCACTCTAGGAGCGCAAGCCCTCCGATGGCCCGGGTCAGATGTCCCGGTCCGTACCGCCTCCGCCGGGACCGGCCCAGGACGGATCGGGCCTGCGGCGGGACGAGCGCCCCTCGTCGCGGGACGCGTCGGATGGCGACCGTCGAGCAGAAACCTGTCACTGCTCGAAGGGAGCCACGATGACCACCGACACCACGCCCGCAGCAGACCCGACCCGAAGCCCCGAGTCCGCGTCCCGCCGGAGGTTCGATCCGCTCTGCCTGTCGGGACTAGCCGTCACGCTCCTGGCGTTCGCGGCCTCGGCGCCGGAGGACCCGACCGACACCTCCGCCGCAGGCCTGCGAGCGTTCCTCGCCGACGACGCGGGTCCATGGCAGGTCTACGCGATCTTGATGGCGGTGACGGCGGCCGTGCTGGTCGTCTTCGTCGCCCACCTGCGATCCGTGCTCGTGGCCGCGTCCGGTCGAGGAGGTGCCTGGATCGATGCAGCCTTCGGCGCCGGCATCCTCACGGCTGGGTGGTTGCTGCTCTCAGCCGGACTCACGGGGCTGCCTGCCTTCGCCGAGGTCGGCGAGCTCTCCGATGTCACCCTCGTCTCGTATTGGGGGCTGGGGGCGGCGGCCGACATGGTCGGGGTGGCTGCCTTCACGGTGAAGGGGCTCTGTATGGCCGGGGTCGCCGTCGCGGTGCTGCGCACGGGCGCCCTCGCTGCCTGGATCGGCTGGCTCAGCCTGCTCCTCGGGCTGCTGACCTGGGCGGCTCTCGTCGTACCGCCGCTCTTCTACGTCGGCATCTTCGCCTTCGCCCTGTGGCCGCTCGCGGTGTCGGTCGCGCTGCTGGCGCGGGGCCGGCGTGGGTCGGCCCACCCGGCGGTGTCCTAGCCACCGCTACCAGGCCGGAAACGGTGGCCAGCCCACCGCCGCTTCGCGCCGCGGTGTGGCAGCCACCGTTGCCAGGTCGGGGACGGTGGCCAGCCCACCGCCGGGGGAGGACTACGGCGCCCACTCGCGACCGAACCAACGCCGGATCCGGTCGCTGCCGAACGCCGACTTGTCGCGGGCCAGGTCGACCGACGGCCCCTCCATGGCGCCGACCGGAGCCCGGCCGCTGAGGAAGGTCACGTCGACCTTGGCGACCCGGTGGTCGCCGAACTCCAGGTAGCACAGGCCGTGCCCGTCGTAGGTCGTGCCGCTCGCCGCCCCGCGGGCCCGGGCCACCAACAGGTCGGCGACGACCGCGGCCTGTCCCTCCGCGAAGACCCCCGCCTTGGGCGTGCCGACGCTGGTCACGTCACCGACTGCGTACACGTCGTCGAAGCGGGTGCGCAGGGTCAGCGGGTCGACGGGGATCCACCCGTCCTCCGTGAGGCCGGCCTCGACCACCACGTCCGGCGCGCGGTGCGCGGGCACCGCGAGCAGCAGGTCGAAGGCCAGGGAGCGCCCGTCTCCTAGCAACGCCTGCCCGGGCTCGACCGAGCGCACCAGGGCGCCAGGATGCCAGGCGATCCCTCGGCGCTCGAACTCCGCGAGCAGCGCGGCCGACGCGTCCGGGGACGGCGGGATCGGGACGCCCAACGGCATCACGAGCGAGACCGACGAGCGGTCCAGCAGTCCGCGCTCGCGAAGGTGGTCGTGGACCATCAGCGCGGTCTCGCTGGGCGCCGGAGGGCACTTGAACGGCGTCGAGGTGACCGCGACGACCACGTCGCCGCCGGCGAAGTCGTCGAGGACCTCCCGCAGGGCGAACGCGCCGGCCACTGTGTAGAACTCGTGGCCGTTCTCCACCAGCCCCGGGGTCGCCTCGGGGCGGAGGTCTGCGCCGAGAGCCACCACGAGGACGTCGGCCTCCAGCGTGCCAGCGTCCGTCTCGACGCGCCGGGACAGCGGGTCGATCGCCTGCACGGTCGCGGGCAGGAACCGGACCCCGGGTGGTGCGAAGTCGGCGTACCGATGCACGACGTGGTCCGCTGTCGCACGCCCGAACATCACGTCGAGCTTGGAGAACCCGAAGACGAACCCCTCCGACCGGTCGACCAGAGTCACCTCGACCTGGCCGCCGGCCTCGGCAGCGAGCCGGGCGGACAGTTCGAGGCCGCCGAAGCCGGCTCCCAGGATCACGACGTGCACGACGTCACCCTAGGGCCGGCAGACCCAGGTCGGACGAGGCTCAGGTGAACTGGTCGATCGTGAAGAACACGTTGAACCCGATCGAGAACAGTGCCAGCCCGAAGCCCAGGTTGGCGAGCGCGACGGCCCCAGCTCCGCCTCGCGCGCGGAGACCGCGGCGGCTCACCAGGGCCCAGACCAGGGCGGCGACGGAGATCACCGGCAGGAACAGCCCGATCAGACACAGCACCACGAACCCGGCCGCCGCGCCGCGCCGGACCCGCCTGGTCTCCCGCTCGACGTGCTCGCGACGGCGTACGGCGTGGCTCGTCGCCAACAGGGTGAGGCTCAGCTGGTCGACGTCCTCGCGGAAGTGCTCGTCGGAGAGCTGGACCGCCGCCAGGTCGGCCAGGGGTCGCAGGGACGCGGGGAGCGCGTGGGCCGTCGGCAGCTCGGCGCCGCCGACCAGCACGGGGACGACGCGCTCCGAGCCAGCCAGGACGGCCTCGACCTCTGCCCGCAAGAGGTCGGTCTCGTCGTCGATCGCGCGGCCACCGGGTCGCGAGCTCCATCCCTCGCCCGCCCAGTCCGGTCCGATCACGACCAGGCCGAGCTCGGCAGGCGGGACCGGACCCTCCAGCGTGGCGCTGTCGACGATGAGCAGCTGATCGGTGACCAGGACCCGCCGGAGCTGGTCCACCAGGCGTCCACCCCAGGCGGTGTCGCCAGGGTGTCGGAACGAGACCATCACCGTGATCATGCTGGCTCCAGGACGTCGTCCAATTGCCAGCGCCTGACGACGTACCGTTCGCCGTCCCAGGTCACACCCCAGACGGACTCCTCGTCCACGACGGTCTCGTCGACGCGCGGAAGGTCCACCGTCCCAGTCACCTCACCCGAGCCGGGGTCGACCAGGACGAGTCGATCTCCGTCCAGCACCCATAGCCCGTCCGCAGTCACGGCGAGCCGAGTATCGGTGAGACCGAGGCCGCTCAGGCGAGTCTGGTGCGTCGAGTAGCCGGAGGCCGGGTCGAGTCGGTGGAGGACCGGGGAGTCACCGTCGAGGGCCCACACGGACCCGCTCGCGATCGCCACGTCGATCGGCCGCCAGGCGACCGGACTCGGGACGCCGTCGATCTCGGTGTACGGGCCGGCGACCGTGACTCCCTCGGCAACCGGGCCCGTGACTGCTGCGGCCACCTCCACGCGCGCCACGGTGTCGTCGTTGCGTACCAGCCACAGCACGGCGCCGTCGTCCGCGACCCGTGTCGGCGCGCTGTCCACGGCCAGCCGACGCCCCAGGACGCCCGACACCAGATCGAGCGTGGCCACTGTCCCGTAATTGTCGTGGTAGGCGTTCCGGTCGTCGGCCAGCCCGACCCAGAGTCCGTTGCCGCCATCCGAGGCGAGCGCGGTGACGTCGGCACCGGTATCCACCGTGTTGAGCACGGCTCCGGAGTCGGGGTCGACCTGGGCGAGTCCGCCTCGGAATCCAGTCCCTACCCAGATGCGGCCCTCGGCCACGACCAGCTCCGTGGCGTCCTCGGGGAGGCTGATGGTGGTCTCGACCTCGAGCCCGGACGTCGAGAGCCGGCGCAGCTCATCCTCTCCCGTGCTCCACACCCACAGGGACCCGTCGGCAAGGAGGAGTTCGGAGCCGCCGCCGGGGACCGCCACCTCCGCGACCGACGGCGGCGCCTCCGGCGACGGCGGACCATCCGCCAACAGCAACGGGGCGCTCACCCAGACCAGCCCCAGGGCGATCGCCGTGACGAGGAGGAACCCGAGGGTGCTCGCGAGGAATCCGGTCGTGCGCTGCCGAAGCGTCGGTCTCGGTCGGCCGAGCACGCCGTGCACCCGATCCAGCAGTCCGGCCATCGCGTTGTCGAAGGTGTCGCCCGCCAGGTCGAGCGGTACGGCGCGTGCCAGGCCGCGCAGCGGCGCGGGCAGGTCGTCGGGGAACGGCATCGCCGCTCCGTCCACCAGCACGGGGATGACCACGTCCGCCCGCTCGAGCGCCGTGGTCACCTCGATCCGCACCAGGTCGCCGGGGTCGTCGAGGCGACGGCTGCCCCGCGGGCTCTGAACGGTCAGCCAACGTCGGCCGATCAGCACCAGGACCACCGGACATCGCTGCAGGGTCGCGTCGATGACGTCCGCGAAGTCCTCGCCGGGCGAGAGCGCGTCGACGTCGACGAACACCTGGTCCGTGCCGAGCGCCAGCACGAGGTGGTCCGCGATCCGCAGAGCCCACGGCGAGGAGTCGACCCGGCGGTAGGAGATGAAGACGCCTCCCGCGACCGAGCCGGCTTCCTCAGCCACCGCCACCCTCGAGCTCCGCGAGCACACCTCCGCTCGTCACGGCCCAGGCTCGAGCGGAGCCGGCCGACGCGACGTACGACGGGGGTTGCTCGTCGGTGCGGTACCGCCCCTCCGGGATGACCGTGGACGAGTGACTCCACGCTCCGCCGGGTGACGCGAACAGGTGCACCACGGACTCGTCGTGCCCGGTGAGCCACACCCCGCCGTCTGCGTCGGCCGAGAGGTCGGCGACGTCCGACGAGAGCTGGGTGCTGACGGTCTCGACCGGGTTGCCGGACTCGGCCTCCAAGTGCAGGAGCGTGTCGTTGCTGGACACGACCCAGACGTGGCCGGCGGACGACACCACGCTCCCCCCTACGGCGGGCAGTGGGACGCTCTCCAAGACGGTGCCGTCCGTGGCGTCGAGGCGGACCAGGTCGAGGAGGTCGGACACGACCCAGACCGAGTCCCCGGCCAGGGCCACGGACGTCACCTCGTCCGGCCCGGGATTGGGGAGCGTGGTCTGGGCTCCGGACGCCGCGTCGAGCCGGCGTACACCGTCGATACCGCGTGCCGTGACCCAGGCCGCCTCGTCGTCGGCGACCAGCGTCAACGCAGGGCTGGAGAACGCGCGGTCGCTCTGGTCCTCGAACCCGATGGGGAAGCTCTGGACCACCTCCAGGGACGTGGCATCCACCCGGTGCACCGTGCCGTCGCTCCCGGTCGCGACCCAGACGGCTGTCGCCGTAGCGGCCAGGGCCACCGGGTCGCCAGTGACCTCCACGCGTTGCCGGTCGTCGGGATTGCCGGGGTCGATCCGCACCAGCTCGCCTTCACTCAGATCGGCCACCCACACGGTTCCGTCGGGCGCGACGGCGACGTCACCGGTCTCCGTGTCCAGGTCGTAGGTGCTGAGCACTCCGTCGGGGAGCGGGTCGTCGCGGCCGATCAGGTAGGCCGCTCCGCCGGCGATGACAGCGGTGGCGATGCCCGCGGCCAGCAGCAGCCTTCTGCGGCGGGAGCGTCCGGGATCGGGCAGATCCAGCACCACTCGGAGCCGGGTCGCGAGCTTCTCGGCGTCCCCGTCGAACCGCGCCGCGGACAGCGGCAGCGAGTGCCGACGCAGCAACGGACGGACGTCCTCTGGCACATCGGTCGAGGCCGGCATGGGGGCCGCGTCGACCAGCACCGGGATCAGGTGCAGCCCGAGCTCCACGGCTGTGTCGATCTCGATCCGGACCGGGTCGTCGGGGTGGTCCATGCGCCGTACTCCCGCGACCCCGTCGAGGAACTCCGGCGCCTCGAGCCAGTCCTCGCCGATCACCGCGACCAGCACGTCGCACCGCTGCAATGCCTCCCGCACGGCACCGGGCAGGGCAGGCTCGCTCACGAGCCGGTCGACGGCCGTCACCGTGACCCCATGGCCGAGCCGCTCGCGGAGCCGGTCGACCAGGCGCTCGGCGGCCCACATCGACGGCCCGCCCCGCCGATAGCTCATATAGACGCCAGTCATCTCCGCCCTTCTCGGGCCGGACCCCCCGGGACCGGTACGGCGACAGGCTAGTGGTCGCCGACCATGGTCGGGGTGCTTTGAGGCGAGGTGGATCGCGAAGACCGGTCACGCTCAGGTGCGCCAGGTGATAAGGAGGACGCATGGCGGCAGGACGGGACCAGTTGCGCCCGATGCAGCGGCTGATGCGCATCATGGCGGTGCTGGAGCAGGCCGGCTCGTCGGGTGCGACGAGGGATCGGCTGCTCGCGGTGGCTGGGTACGGCGACGCCGATCCCGGCAGCCAGCTCGCGCTGGATCTCAAGCACCTGCGCAGCCAGGGCTGGCAGATCGACAACGTCGCCGGCATCGGGGAGCTGGCCCGCTACCGCATGGTGAGCGGAGACAACCGGCTTCGCGTCCGCCTCACGGCGACCCAGTGGGCGGCCCTGCAGCGCGCCGTGATCCTCGCCGACAGGGCGGACCTCGCGCGTCGGATGGGAGTCCGCGCCGGGACTCTCCCGCCTCACGTCGGCACCGAGCTGGTGCCGCCGGAGACGAGTCCCGACCTCTCGCTAGCCCTGCAGGCCGTGCAGTTGGGCTCGCGGATCCTCTTCTCCTACAAGGGTGTTCCTCGTGTGGTCTGCCCGGCCGCGGTGCGGTTCCAGAACAACCAGTGGTACCTGAGTGGGATCGAGGACGGAGCCGAGCTGGTCAAGCACTTCGCGGTGGAGCGGATGAGCGACACCTCGCTCGACCGACCGGGCACCGCGCGTCCGGTTCCACAGGTCCAGGAGCTGGCACTGCATCCGCTGGAGTGGCGGGTGGACGAGCCGACCACGGTGGTGCTCCGGGCCGTGGCCGACTATGTGCCGGACGTGGAACGGTGGCTGCAGGCCCCCGAGGTCGCCGTGCCAGGTCAGGGCACCGTGGACCTGACGTACACGGTCACCAACCGCGCCGCCTTCCGGGCCCGCCTCTACGTTCTGGGGAAGCGAGTGACCGTCGTGGGGCCGGTCTCCTTCCGTGACGAGCTCCTCGACGAGCTCCGCGAGCTGGCTGGCCACTGATGGCGGCACCGAAGTTCGTGGAGAGGGTGGCCAGGATCCCCGAGCTGCTCGCGATCCTCTCGGCCTATCCCGAAGGTCTCACCCTGGCCGAGCTCGCCGCTCGCTTCGCCGCGGATCCGAAGACGATCCGCGAGGACCTCACGACCTACCTCGATCTCGAGTCGTGGGGCTGGTCCTTCGACATCTTCCGGCGCTCGGCCGTCGAGTTCGTGCAGCCGGCGACCGACGATCCCGACGATCCGCTCGACCTCGACCCGACCACGGTCGTGCGCGTCGCGACCGACGACACGAGCGGTCTCGGCGTCGAGCACCTCTCCGCTGGGGACCTGGCGATGATCTACACCGCGGGTCTGGCGCTCTTCGACGTGACCCCCGACGACGACCTGGCCGAGGCGCTCGTGGTCATCTCGGAGACGATGTACGGCGAGCCCGGGGCGCCACCGTCGGCCTCGGACTGGCACCGGTTCCTCGGTCCGCTGCAGGACGCCCGCGCGGCTCGACGAAAGGCGCGCATCCGTTACTCGCGCATCTGGCGTGAGGGCGTGCTGGACCGCGAGATCGAGCCCCTGCGCCTGGTCCAGACGCACCGCGGCTGGGAGGTCGACGCCGGCCCGGTGGGTCCCGAGGGCAACCTGCGCACCTACGTGTTGTCGAACATCCGCGACGTGGAGGTTCTCGACGAGACCTTCGACATCCCGCCCGATGCCGACGTCCTGCTGTATCGGCAGCGGGAGACGACCACCGCGCGGCTGCAGCTCGCGCAGGATGCCCGCTGGGCGGCGGACATGTACGCCGAGGAGGTGTACGTGGTCGACGAGGACGAGGACAGCTTCGAGGCAGACGTGGAGCTGCTCCCGCCCGCCGGCTTCCGGGTCGGCCTGATCATGCTGGCGAGCGGCCCGACCACGCGCGTGCTGGAGCCGACCTCACTGCTGCCCGAGGCCGTCGGCGTCATCGAGGAGCTCCTCCGTCACCACTCGGATCAGCCCTCTCAGCGATAGCCGAGGCCTCTCGGGACGGTCCGCAATCGTGTCGCCCTCCTCGACCAACAACGGGGCTACAACGAGCGGGCGATCAGCTCCTTCATGATCTCGTTGGTGCCTCCATAGATCCGCTGCACCCGCGCGGCTGCGTAGAGCTGGGCGATCGGATACTCGGTGACATAGCCGTAGCCCCCGAAGACCTGCAGGCTGCGGTCGGTGACCCGGGACTGCATCTCGGTGCACCACAGCTTGGCCATCGACGCCGTGGCCTGGTCCAGGCTGCCCTCGATGTGCTGCTGGATGCAGTGGTCGACCATCGTCTTCCCGGCGAGCACCTCGGCCTTGCAGTCGGCGAGCACGAAACGCGTGTTCTGGAAGTCGAGGACCGGCTGGCCGAAGACCCGGCGCTCGCGGGCATACTCGATCGCCTCGAGCACGGCTGCCTCCGCGGCTGCCACGGCCTGGATGGCGATGAGCAGCCGCTCCAGGGGCAGCTGCTGCATCAGCTGGCGGAAGCCCTGCCCTTCCTCACCGCCCAACAGGTTGCTCGCGGGGATGCGTACGCTCTCGAAGAAGAGCTCGCGCGTGTCCTGGCCGTGCTGTCCCAGCTTCTGCAGCACGCGGCCGCGCGCGAAGCCATCGAGCCCGGCGGTCTCGGCCACCAGCAGGGAGATCCCGCCTGCTCTCTGTGCCGGGTCCGTCTTGGCGACCACGACCACCAGGTCGCACAGTGATCCGTTCGAGATGAAGGTCTTGGCTCCGTTGAGCAGGTAGTGACCTCCTTCGAGGCTCGCCCGGGTCCGCACCGCCTGCAGGTCCGAGCCGGTGTCGGGCTCCGTCATGGCCACGGCGCCGACCAGCTCACCACTGGTCAGACCGGGGAGCCAGCGCCGCTTCTGCTCCTCGGTGCCGTAAGCGTCGACGTAGTGGGCGACGATCGTGTGGACGGCGAGCCCGACCGCCGTGTCGAGAGCGAGGGCGAGCTCCTGGGTCACCACCGCCTCGTGCCCGATGTCACCGCCGATGCCGCCGTGCTCCTCGGCCAACGAGGGGCAGAGAAGGCCTGCTCGGCCCGCGAGGCGCCAGAAGTCCCGGTCGACCTGGTGCTGCTCGGCCCAGCGCTCCTGGTGCGGTGTCGCCTCACGGCGGAAGAACTCCGCCGCGTGGGCGCGCAGCATCGCCTGGTCCTCGGTCTCCCAGGCGGGGACGTAGTCGGGGAAGAGTCGCTTCACAGTCTTCTCGCTTCCTGGTGGCGGTCGATCGGGGCTCGTGGCCGAGGAGTCAGTGCGCTCCGGTGAAGGGCACGATGAGGAGGTGCACCTGGAGCTCGCCGACCACGGCGCCGAGCACGGCACCGACGAGGATGATCAGCCACTCGTCGTCCTTGAAGATCGGCCGCATGATGGCTTCGAACTGCTCGCTGTCGAGCTGGCTCATCTTGTCGGCCAGGGTGCGCTCGATGTCCATCACCTCAGCCGCGTAGCCCTGCACGTGGGCGACGGTGTCGGGGAGCCGGTCCATGGCCCGTTGGGTGACGGCGGCCTTCATGTCCCGGTACTTCGTGCTGCCGAGGGCCAGTTGCACCAGCGGCGTCGCCACGCCCGTCTGCCGGTCGATCGCTGCGGACACCTCGCGCTCGATCTTCGCGAACAGGCGATCGGACGACGGTCCCGTCAGGAGGGTCTCGAAGATGACCGCGGGGGCGAACAGGTCCTCGGCCATCACCTTGGCGTAGTCACGCGTGATCTGGTCGCGCTTACGCTGGATCACGCCGTGCATCCGAATGCCCAGGAACCGCTTGGGATCGCGGGGGATGAACAGCAGGTTCAGGGCGAGCCAGTCGCTCAGCCATCCGGTCAGGAAGCCGAAGACCGGCATCAGCCACAGCGCGTGGATCCAGCCCCACGCCAGCGCCTGGACGCAGCCGATGAGGAAGCCGAAGTAGATCCCCGAACGTCGCATGAACGACAACGCCGACGACGCAGTGGTGCGCATGATGTGGTTGAGCTTCGCCTTGTTGCGCACCATGGTCGTCACGGTCATGAACTGCAGGTCGAGGTACTGCGGCAGATCGGCCTTGATCTCGGCGAACAGGGAGTCGATCAGCTGCGGAGCCTGCGCGTGGACCCTGGCCTGCACGGCACGTCGCGCCGGCGCAGGCAGTGAGTCCCACACTCCCGGGATGATCTGCTCGGCGTACTCGCGCACCATGTCATCGATGGTCTGCGTGAGCGGTTCCCGGACCTGCTCGACCAGGTCGGCGGCATCGAACCGGTCGAAGACCTCCTCCGGTTTCAGCAGGTGCTCGGTGAGCAGGCCGATGGTGATGGCGGCGACCTTGCCGGATCGTCGGGGCACGATCCCCTGCCAGCCGATGGGTCCCACGCCCACGAACTCCAGTGGGCGATAGAGCATCTCCACCGCCACGACCTTCGTGGTGTAGCCGATGAACGCGGCCACGAAGGGCATGGCCAGGTAGACGTACCAGTGCTCGGCGAAGTCGGCTCGCATCTCCGCCCAGCTCTGCAGCAGGGGAACGACGGCGGTGGTCATGGCTCACCGGTCGCCGCGTCCCAGAGCTCATGGCCCAGAGGTGACATGCGCAGCGTGAGGCGTTCGATGCGAGGCGCGATCGGACCCAGGCTGCCGGCCTTGACCGCCTTGAGCACCGCCGTGTCGGCCATCAGGATCAGGTAGTCGTCCTTGAGCGCGGCGTCCTCCGGACCGATCTCGACCAGTCCCCACGACAGCAGGTTGGAGACGTAGATCGGGGTCAGGTGGGGCAGCGTGACGTTGGCCATCTTGCCGACCAGGCACGCGTTCTCGAGCAGGACCTCGCCCGAGGCCCCGCCCTTGAAGCGCGCGTAGACGTGGACGAGCGGGTAGCTCGTCCCGTCCGCGAGTGCGCTGAGCACCCGTGCCTCGTCGGGCAACAGGTGGTCGAGGATCCGGTGGAAGAGCTCCTGCTTGCTCGAGGACGTGCTCTGCTCGAGCGCGCGCCCGAGCAGGGCATCCAGCTTGTCCTGCAGCGTCCTCCGCTCGTCAGTCGGCGCCGCACCCTCGCCCTCCGACCCGCCCGCGGGGCCGCGCAGCAGGCTCTTGGCCTGCCGCTCGGCCTCCTCGAGGGACTCCGCGCCGAGCCTGGCCAGGTCGGACGACCGCTGCCAGATCCCGAACGGGTCGGGAAGGTTGGTCATCGAGGTGCTCCCGCAGCGGATCGGATCAGGACGCCGTCGCCGTCGGTCGCGCCTGAGCGCGTCCCTTGGCACGGCTGGCGGCTCTGCCACGACGCGGAGGGGTGGTGCCCGTGAGCTCCTGCAGCTCGACCACGGCCTCCTCGACGTGGACGCCCAGTCGCTGGAGATGTGGGAGCGCGTCCCGCGCGCCCACGAATCCGAAGTTCATCATCCCGTCGAGCGAGACGACCGTGATGTTCAGAGCACCGCCGCGCATGAGCAGAGAGATCGGATAGACCGCTTCCAACCGGGCGCCGGCGAGGTAGCGAGGCTCCTGCGGGCCGGGCACGTTGGAGACGACCAGGCTGAACATCGGGGGCATCAGGGAGTCGAGACGGGTGAGCTGTCCGACGGCGATGCTGGTCGTGGCCAGCAAGGTATAGGGGTAGCGCGCCTCCTCGGGCATGGCCTGCATGCCCTCCTTGGCGGCCCGGATCGACGCCATGATCCGCTCGAGCCGCGCAGCCGGGTCCCGCTCGTCGGTCGCCAGGTCGGTCAGCAGGTGGCCGATGTTGGTCCCGACCGAGAAGTCACCGCTGTCGCGCAGATTGACCGGAACCGCGGCTGTCAGGCGCTTCTCCGGCAGCGCGCCGTTCTCGTCCAGGTAGCGCTGGAGCGCCGAGCTGCACAGCCACAGCACGATGTCGTTCACCGTCCCGTCCACCGCCTTGGCAGCCGCCTTGACCTCGGCCAGCGGCACCTGCTTGGTCGCGAACCGGCGCTGCCCGTTCATCGGCGCACTGAGGGGGGAGTGGGGCGACGAGTACGGCGCCACGAGGTTCTCCACCCGCAACGGCCGGGCGAACGCAGCGGCGACCCCCTTGGTGCCGCGGAACACCCGCCCGACGACATGACCCTGATGTGTGTCCACGTCTTCGGGCGCCTCGGCGCCGAAGGTCCAGATCGCGCGACCGCGGACCTCGTCGGACCGCTCGCTCATCATGCCCATGAGCAGCCGCATGACGCTGATGCCGTCGATGAGCGAGTGATGGATCTTCAGGTACAGCGCGAACCTGCCGGGCGCCAGGCCCTCGATGAGGTGCAGCTCCCACAGCGGCCGGCTCAGGTCCAGCGGCGTGCTGTGCAGCTCGGAGATGAGCACCCCCAGCTCGCGCTCGCCCCCGGGGTGCGGGAGAGCGGTGTGTCGGAAGTGGTGGTCGAGGTCGAGCTCGCGGTCCTCGACCCAGCGGGGGACCAGCTTCCCGCGCACCCCGGAGCTCACCTTCAGGTTCCAGGGCGCGACGAACTCACGCTGCTCGCGGAACGACCCCGCGAGCTGCTGCAGGTAGTCGGCCGGTGCGTCCTCGGGCAGCGAGAAGGTGAGCAGACCGCCGACGTGCATCGGGGTGTTCGCGGACTCGAGCATCAGCCAGCTCAGGTCGAGGGGCGGGATTCGGGTGGACATGGCCCTTCCAGGGGTTCGGTGGTGATGGTGGCAGACGGCGGTCAGACGTAGCGGGCGCGGAGCTCGCGCTTGAGGATCTTTCCGGCGCCCGAGATCGGGAACTCGGTCACGAAGTCGAGGCTGCGCGGGCACTTGTAGCCCGCGATCTGGTTGCGGCAGTGCTGTCGGAGCTCCTCGACGGTCAGCTCGGCGCCGGGCGCGAGGATCACCACCGCGTGCACGCGTTCGCCCCACTCGGCATCGGGAATGCCGATGACCGCGACCTGGGCGACCGACGGGTGGCTGGCGATCGCGTTCTCGACTTCGGTGGAGTACACGTTCTCGCCACCGGTGATGATCATGTCCTTGATCCGGTCGGCGATGAAGATGTAGCCGTGCTCGTCCATCCAGGCCCCGTCTCCGGTGTGCATCCAGCCGTCGCGCAGGGCCTCGGCGGTCTCGGCGGGCTTGTTCCAGTAGCCGAGCATGACGTGGTCGCCGGACACGACGATCTCGCCGACGGTGCCGTGCGACACCGGGTTGCCCAGGGGGTCGACGATCCGGACGGAGGCATGCGGGGCGGCCTTGCCGCAGCTGCGCCGCAGCGTCGGGTCGTCGTGGTCCTCGTCGCCCAACAGGGTGACGATCGCGGAGCACTCCGTCATCCCGTAGCCCTGGACGAACCGGGTGCCGGGAAGCACCTTGCGCGCACGCTCGAGGAGAGCGGGCGACGTGGAGGCCGCGCCGTAGTACAGCTGCTCCAGGCACGACAGGTCGTAGTCCCCCAGCTCGGGGTGGTCCACGACCATCTGGATCATCGTCGGCACCAGGAGCATCGCGCGGACCCGGTGCTTGGCGACCGTGGTCATCACCTTCACAGGGTCGAAGGCGGGGATGACCACGTGGGTGGTGCCGGTGAGCGATGCGCTCGCCCAGTGCCACAGAGCGGCCAGGTGGAACAGGGGTGCGGTGAACAGCACGTGTCCGCCGAAGATCGAGGTGCCCGAGGCGATGGCGCCGTACGCCGTGGCCATCAGGTTGCGGTGGCTGAGCATCACGCCCTTGGGGAAGCCCGTGGTGCCTCCGGTGTAGAAGATGCCGGCGAGCGCGTCGCCCTTGCGCAGTGCGTCGTCCCATGGCTCCGAGTGCTCGATCAGGCCCTCGAGGTCGCGCAAGCCGGTGGGAGCGTCGGACTCGCCGCAATAGACGACGGTCAGGGCCGGGCACTCCTCCAACAGGGCTGGGAGCATCGGCAGGAAGGCGTCATCGATGAAGAGCACGTCGACGCCGGCGTCGACGAGGGAGTAGGCGATCTCCGTTGCGCTCCACCGGATGTTGACCGGCACGAGCACCGCGTCGGCCCACGGGACGGCGAGCAGCAGCTGGAGGTACGTGTCGGAGTTCAGGGACAGGAGCGCGACGCGGTCGTCCGTGCCGACGCCCAGGTCGCGCAGGCCGCCCGCGATCCTGCTGACCCGGTCGGCGACCTCGGCGTTCGTGAGGGTCCTGGATCCGAAGATGCTGTAGATGCCGTCGGGGTCTTGCTGCACGGCGCGGTGCAGCGACTGGGTGAGGTGCATGGCAGGCTCCTGCGCTGATCGGGTGGGCGGGTCGGGCGTGGATCGAGAGTCCGGGCGCCGGTCCCAGATCGGACCAGCGGTGAGCGGACTCTGACACGCACGCCAGCGGTCTCTCTTGGGCCGAATGCCAGATTCCGCGGCACGTTTTGGCGCTGGAGCCAAACTCCGCCCTCCACCTCGACCCGGTTGTGAGCGCTGCACAAAGTCCGCTGGCGAATCTGGTCGGGGAGCCAAGTGGGAGTGCGCCATCGCGTGTCAGATTCAGCGTCCTCTGTTACCCCGACACCGAGGATGGTCATGACTTCATACGACTTCGTGGTGGTCGGCGCTGGTTCATCCGGTGCCGCTCTCGCCGGGCGCTTGTCGGAGGACCCCGAGGTGCGGGTCCTGCTCCTCGAGGCCGGCGGGTCACACCGACACTCGAGCGTCCAGATCCCCGCTGCGTTCTCGAAGCAGTTCAAGACCAAGCGCGACTGGGAGCTCTACAGCGAGCCCGAGCCACAGCTCAACGGTCGGTCGCTCTACTACCCCCGGGCCAAGATGCTCGGCGGTTGCAGCAGCATGAACGCGATGGTCTACATCCGTGGGAACCGCGAGGACTACGACGCGTGGGCCAAGGAGGGCGCCACCGGCTGGTCGTACGACGACCTGCTCCCGCTGTTCCGGCGTTCGGAGGACAACGCACGCGGGCAGAGCCACTACCACGGTGTCGGTGGCCCGCTGCACGTGCAGGACCTGAGGTCACCCAGCGACGTGAGCCATTCGATCCTCGAGGCGATGGTGCAGGCGGGCTTCCAGCGCAACGAGGACCTCAACGGGGCCGACCAGCTCGGCGTCGCGTTCAACCAGGTCACCCAGAGTCGCGGCCAGCGCTGGACCAGTGCAGACGCGTTCCTGACCCCGGCCCGCCACCGCAAGAACCTCGAGGTCCTCACCGACGCCCACGTGCTGCGCGTGCGCGTGGAGGGGCACCGCGCCATCGGCGTCGACGTCGAGCGGGACGGTCGGCTCGAGTTCCTGCGCGCCGAGCGCGAGGTGATCCTGTCCGCCGGTGCGGTGAACACGCCTCAGCTGCTGATGCTGTCGGGCATCGGTCCGGGCGCCCACCTGGCCGAGCACGGCATCCCGACGTTCGTCGACAACCCGCACGTGGGCTCTCACCTGATGGAGCACCCGTTCTACCTGGCCAACTTCGAGACCACGGCCAAGGGCACGTTGTTCGGCGCGGAGTCGCCCAGGCACGTGGCGAACTACCTCGTGCGCAAGCGCGGCCCGCTGACCTCGAACGTCGCCGAGATCAGTGGCTTCGTGAGCACCCGCTCGGGCGAGACGCTGCCCGACATGCAGATCCTCGGGGCCCCGGCGTTCTTCTACGACAACGGCTTCGCGACGCACGACAAGCCCGCCATCACCCTGGCGCTCTCCATGGTGGCCCCCGTCAGCGAGGGCTCGGTCCGCCTGCGGAGCAGGAACCCCAAGGACAAGGTGGCGTTGAGCCTGAACCTCTTCGCCGAACGTGCCGACCTCGAGTCGATGGTCTCCGCCATCGAGCTGGCCCGCGAGATCGTCGCCGCTCCGGCGCTGCGCGACGTCATCGGACCGGAGATCCACCCAGGCAGCGTGGCCCGGACTCGCACGGAGATCGAGCGCGAGGTGCGCGAGGGCGTTCAGCACACCTTCCACGCCTCCTCGACGGCGCGGATCGGGTCCGAGGAGACCGGAGTGGTGGACGCGGAGCTGCGGGTCCACGGTGTCGGCGGGCTGCGCGTGGCGGATGCCTCGGTCTTCCCGGTGATCCCGCGTGGCAACACCCATGCCCCGGCCGTGATGGTCGGCGAGAAGGCCGCGGACCTGATCCGTGCGGCCTCGTGAGCCGGCATCGCGCCCAGAACGGAGAACCCAGCATGAGCATTCCTCTGACTCAGCCGGCCGACCTCGACTCCTTGGTGGCGCGCCTCGCCGAGGGCGAGCGGATCTGGGCGGCCACCACCCTGGCGGATCGCGCCCGGCTCCTGGCTGACGTCCGAGGGCGGCTGAGCGAAGCCGCCCCCGAGTGGGTGGAGATCGCCCGCCGCGTCAAGCAGCTGCCGGAAGGATCGCCGCTCCTCGGCGAGGAGTGGATCAGCGGCCCGTGGGCGGTGCTGTCCTACACCGGCGCGCTGCTGGAGACGATCAAGCGGCTCGCCGCTGGCGAGGATGTGCTCGGGGGCTACGCGATCGTGCCCGCGCCGGGCGACCGGGTCGCCGTACAGGTATCGCCCCACGGCCTCTACGACAAGCTGTTGTTCAGCGGGTTCCGTGCCGAGGTCTGGCTGCAGCCGGGCGTGACGGAAGCCGAGGCACGCAACCGCGCCGGTCTGGGACTGAGGATGCCTCAGGACACCGACGGGGTGTCGCTCGTGCTCGGGGCCGGGAACATCTTCTCCATCTCTCCGCTGGACACGCTCAACCAGCTGTTCGCCGCCAACCGGGCGGTGGTGCTGAAGCTGAACCCGATCACCGACCCGTTCGAGGACCTGCTTCGCAGCGTCTTCGCGCCCTTCATCGATCTCGGCGTCCTCGAGATCGTCACGGGCGACGGCCAGGTGGGCGACGCGCTCGCCCAGCACCCGGGCATCGGCGCCGTACACATGACCGGCAGCGGCTTCACCCACGACGCGATCGTCTGGGGGGTGGGGGACCAGGGCGCCGCGGCCAAGACCGCCGGGGTGCCCCGCCTGCACAAGGAGATCACCAGCGAGCTTGGCGGTGTCTCGCCCGTCATCGTGGTGCCCGGCGAGTGGTCCCGGGCGGACCTCAGGTTCCAGGCGCGACACGTGGCCACCCAGCGACTGCACAACAGCGGACACAACTGCGTCGGCACCCAGATCGTCATCGTCAGTGCGGACTGGCCGCAGAAGGACGCGTTCCTCTCCGAGCTACGCGACGCGCTGGCGTCGGCGCCGCAGCGCCCGGCGTGGTACCCGGGCTGCACGACTCGGGTGGAGGAGGTCCGGCGCCTGCACCCCGAGACCAGCGACGCCGTGGGCGGCACGGCCGAGCGGACCCTCCTGACCGGCCTCGACCTGGACGACGAGGCGGAGTCGGCCTTCACGACCGAGTACTTCGGACCGGTGCTCGGAGTGGCCGAGCTCGAGGGCACGGGCCAGTGGTTCCTGGACGCTGCTGTCCGGGCCGCCAACGAAAGGCTGCACGGCACGCTCGGGGCCAACATCCTCATCCATCCGGAGACGATGGCGGCGCTGGGCCGACGGCCCTTCCAGGAGGCGATCGCGCGGCTTCGCTACGGCACCGTGGCCGTCAACGCCTGGACGGGTGTCGGCTACCTCAACTCGCGGGCCCGATGGGGAGCGTTCCCCGGTCACTCGCTGGAGGACATCCAGAGCGGCCGCGGAGTCGTGAACAACGCCCTGCTCCTGGCCGACACCGAGCGCACGGTCGTGTACGGGCCGTTCCGACCGGCGCCGCGCTCGCTGGTCCGTGGGGAACTGTCGCTGACCCCGACGCCGGCGTGGTTCGTGTCCAACCGCACCCAGGCGACCACCGGCCGCCGCCTCACCAGATTCGTCGCCAAGCCACGCGCCCGGGCCCTGCCGGCGATCTTCGCCTCCGCCCTCCGAGGCTGACCTCCGCCGGTCGAGGAGGGCCCTCTCGGGGCCCGTCGTGATACCGGTGCCTTGGTGGTCGAGGAGCGAGCGCAGCGAGCGTCGCGAGGCCTCTTTCGCTGGTCGAGCCGCGAGGCGAGCCCGTGTCGAGACCCGGGGACCGGGGTGGTGTCGCTGGTGGCGCTGGCAGCATGTCGGCGCCTCCTCAACCAGCGGGGTCTCTGGTGGTCGGGACGCCGAAGAGGTCGACGTACCTCAACGCCAGCTCGACGTGGGCGGTCCGCTCCGTGAGGGGGTGACCGATCAGCTCCTCGGCGCGGTTGAGGCGGTAGCGCACGGTGTTGCGATGCACGAAGAGACGCTCGGCCGACGCCTCGACGCTGGCGCCGAGCGTGAGATAGACCAGCAGGGTCTCGCGGATCTGGGAGACCCCCTTGGAGCCGTCGGCCAGCCCGCCCAGCTCACGAAGGGCCATCCGGGCGACGGCCTCTGGCTCTCGTGCCGCGAGGCACAGCAGGTCCACCTCGTCGTACCGGACCACGGGCGGCGCCGTCGCGGCCGACAGCACGAGACGCTGGACGGCGCGAGCCTCCTGGTGGCTGGTGCGGAACCCGGCCACGTGCTTCGCCGGAGTTCCCACGGCCAGGCGCACGTCCGGGAACGACGTCATCCAGTCCGGAGTCAGCCGCTCGGCCGGATCGGGGGGCGTCGGGGTCGCGGCCCAGCACCACATGTCACGGCTGCTGCCCGACATCGTGAGCGGCCGCGGCGCGCCGAGCGCGGTCGCCACGGCCTGCGCCGCTTCGTGCATGGCACTGATCGCCCTGGGCTGGGAGTCCTCGATCCACAGGACAAAGGCGGTCTGGTAGTGGTTCAGGGCGTGGCTGAGCGTGGTCGACGCACTCTCCAGGGGAGTCGGTCGCCCGTCCAGGAGCGCCTCGATGACCTCCACCCGACGCGCGATCTGACCCTCCAGAGCACGCTCGCGCTCCTCGTAGAAGACCTCGATCAGCTGCTCGATCGACTCGTCGAGCCAATGGCCGCCACGAGTCCACAAGAACACCAGGGCCTCGTCGCGAGTGGGGCCGTCCTCGGGCAGGTCGTCGACGAGCTCGATGAAGTACTTCCACAGGTACTGGTTGCCGACCCGGTAGATCTTCAGGAGCACGCCGAGCTCGAGCCGGCGTCGGGCCAGGGTCCGCGCCAGGTCGAGCGCCGCCTTGGGCAGGGTCACGGGCGCGAGAGGCGCCGCCAGCGAGGACACGAACGAACGCCAGTGCGCCCGCGTGCTGCGGTGCAGGTCCTCGACGATGATCGGGTCGGCCTGGGTCTCGGAGACGTTGGCGATGATCCCGTCGTCGATCAGCTTCACGACATGCTCGGTGACCTCGTCACGCTCCGCAACGACGCAGAAGTCCTCTACCCAGGTCGTCAGACGCAACGAGTCGGCCATGCCTCACCCCTTGGTGCGTGGCTTGCGGTGCTTGCGGGGCGGACCGTCGTCGCGCCTGAGCTCGATGAGCTTGCCGGAGATGCGAGTGCTGGCGAGCGCGGCCTCGGTGCCCGGCGGCAGCTCGGCGGGCAGCTCGACCAGGGAGAAGTCCGGACGGATCGAGATGTGTCCGAAGTCGCGGCGGTTGAGCCCGCCTTCGTTGGCCAGCGCGCCGACGATCTGACGCGGCTCGACCTTGTGGCGCTTGCCCACGGCGATCCGGTACGTCGCCAGCGGCGCGCCGTCCGACCTGCGCGAGCTACGCCGTTCGGGACGATCCCCATGGTCCTGGCCCCGACCGCGGTCGGGACGCGAGGGACGCTCGGGCTCGGGCTCGAGCAGCAGCGGCTCGTCTCCCTGCAGGACCACCGCGAGCGCGGCGGCGACGTCGACCTCGGGCACGTTGTGCTCGCGCACGTAGTGGGAGACCACGTCACGGAAGAAGTCGACCCTCTCTGCCGACGACAGCGCCTCGGTGATCGCGTCGTCGAAGCGGGCCAGCCGGGTGACGTTGACGTCCTCCACGGTCGGCAGCTGCATCTGCGTCAGCGGCTGCCGTGTCGTCTTCTCGATCGACTTGAGCAGGTACCGCTCCCGGGGAGTGACGAACGAGATCGCCTCGCCGCTGCGGCCGGCCCGCCCGGTCCTGCCGATCCGGTGCACGTAGGACTCCGGGTCGGTCGGGATGTCGTAGTTGACGACGTGGCTGATCCGGTCGACGTCCAGGCCTCGCGCCGCCACGTCGGTGGCCACGAGGACGTCGAGCTTGCTGTCCTTGAGCTCGCCGATGGTCCGCTCGCGCTGTGCCTGCACGACGTCGCCGTTGATGGCCGCCGCCGAGAACCCGCGAGCCCGCAGCTTCTCCGCCAACGTCTCGGTCTCGTTCTTGGTGCGGACGAACACGATCATCGCCTCGAAGTTCTCCACCTCCAGGATCCGGGTGAGCGCGTCGACCTTCTGCGGGTAGGACACCATCAGGTAGCGCTGGGTGATGTTGGGAGCGGTCGCCGTCTTGTTCTTGACGGTGATCTCGGCCGGGTCGCGCAGGTACTTCTGGGAGATCCGTCGGATCTGTGCAGGCATCGTGGCGGAGAACAGCGCCACATTCTTCTCCACGGGCGTGTCGGCGAGGATCGTCTCGACGTCCTCGGCGAAGCCCATGTTGAGCATCTCGTCGGCCTCGTCGAGCACCAGGAACCTGAGCTCGCCGAGGTCGAGGGTGCCCTTCTCGAGGTGGTCCATGATCCGGCCGGGTGTCCCCACCACGACGTGCACGCCGCGGCGCAGGGCGCTCAGCTGCACGCCGTACCCCTGGCCGCCGTACACCGGCAGCACATGGACGCCGGGCAGGTGGGCGGCGTACCTCTCGAACGCCTCGCACACCTGCAGAGCCAGTTCCCGGGTCGGTGCGAGCACCAGCGCCTGAGGAGTCTTCTGCTTCAGATCAAGACGGGACAGGATCGGCAGCGCGAACGCTGCGGTCTTCCCGGTGCCCGTCTGGGCCAACCCGACGACGTCGCGTCCGTCGAGCAGCGTGGGGATGGTGGCGGCCTGGATCCGGGACGGCGTCTCGTAGCCGACGGCCTGCACGGCCTCGAGGACGCGTGGGTCCAAGCCGAGCGAGGCGAAGGTGAGGTCGTCCTCAGGCGCGGTGGTGTCGTCCGACATGGTGCTCACGCTATGGCCTCGGGCCCCCGCGCGCAGTGCCGCGCCGCTCGCCGGGGTCGTGATCAGCTGCAGGGGACTCGGACGTAGCCACCGTTGCTGGTCTTCACGTCGCTGTGGCGTCCCGCGGTGACCCACGGGATATAGGTGCGATAGGTGTACGACGTCGCCGCACGGGTCTTCCACCGCTTCTTGAGCTGGTTGACGCCGTGGTGCCCCCAGTCGAGGATGGCGATCGCGCAGCCGCCGTTCTGCTTCGCGTTCCACAGGAACCACTGCATCTGGTACTTGGAGACGGTGTTGAGGGCGCCGACGGCCGAGCAGGCGCCTCGGGCCGGCGTGTACCGGATGACGTAGCAGGCCTTCGACTCCCAGCTCGGAGTCTGCGCCCACGAGCCGATCTTCTGCGTCGTGGCCAGGCTGTAGACGACGAGGTAGTCGCCCTTGCCGAGATCCCAGTACGTCGCACCCGCCTTCGTGGCGACCACCGAGGCAACCGACACCGCCTGTTGGCCGGCGTTCACCGTGTCCCGGACGTCCTTCGGCGGCTTGCCGCCTTGCGGATCCTTCTCGAGGCCCTCCTCGCAGGACACGCGCTTCGCGTCGTCGTCGTAGCAGGCATCGCGCGCCCCGCCACCGTCCAGCGAGTCGATTCCGTCGCTGCCCTCGAGCAGATCGCCGCCCGGTCCGCCGTCGAGGGCGTCGTTGCCCGCGCTGCCGTACAGCAGGTCGGTGCCGCCGGCTCCGCGGACGACGTCTTTGCCCGGTCCCCCGAAGAGATGGTTGCTGCCGCCGTCTCCGATCAGGAGATCGCCGGTCTTCGAGCCGAAGGCTCCCTCGATCCCGGAGAGCGTGTCCGTGCCGTGAGGACCCGCCTTCGCGATCCGCTTGCCCAGGTCGACGGTCACCTTGCTCTTGCTCGTGAAGTAGGTGACCAGGTCCTTGCCCAGTCCTCCCTCGAGGAAGTCGTCGCCTTCGTCTCCGCGCAGGGCGTCATCGTCCTGACCCCCGTCGAGGCTGTCGTTGCCCGGCCCTCCCGCGAGGTCGTCCTCGCCGTCACCACCGCGCAGCACGTCGTTGCCGCCGCCCCCGAGCAGGACGTCGTTCTCGCCGTACCCACAGATCACGTCCGGCCCTGCCGTGCCCACCAGCTTGTCTCTGCCCTCGGTGCCCTTGATCGTGCAGTCTTCGCTGGGCGGGGGTGGGGGCGGAGGCGTGCTGGAGAACGCTGAACCCCAGTCGGGGTCGGAGCCGTCGAACAACACGGCGGCCCCCTCGCCGACCGGCTTCACCAGCACCTTCCCGGCGTTGGCGTACGCGACATCACCGCTCGGCGATACCGAGACGGTGGTCGCCCATGCGGGTCCGATCACCGCTCCGTTGACGACGAGGGAGAACACCTCGGTCGGGGTCGCCTCGCAGTAGCCGCCCGGGCCGCCCGGTGGGAGCGGACGGAAGGTGTAGGCGAGCGTGCCGCCGCCCTCCTGGCCGGACCCGAGGGCGATCGTGTCGTCTCCGGCCTCCACGCTGCGACTTCCGCCGGCGGTCACGCGACGAAGCCGGTAGGCGTAGTAGATGTCGTCGTAACCGCCCATGTCCACACGGCACGAACGCGTGCCCTCCGCCCCGACGTAGAGCACGGACTGGCCGTCGGGAGCCCAGGTCGGGGTGATGCTGGGGTCGGTGCCGGTGACCCAGTTCTTCAGGCCGCTGCCGTCGACGTTGATGCTGTAGATGTTGAAGGTGCCGGGCGACCCGGACTCGTAGCGGTTGAAGGCGATCGTGTCGGCGACCGGCGAGAAGTCCGGCTGCGCACCGGCGACGAGTGAGGTGGTGGAGTCCGTCTGGGCGTCGTACACCATGATCGTCGACGTGGTGCCGCTGATCGTCTGGTAGGCGACGTAGCGCCCGGTGCGAGACAGCGTCGGGAACATCTCGATCGCGGCGCTGTTGGTGAGGTTGGCCAGGTGCGACCCGTCGGGATGGGCGATCCAGATGTCGTTGGCCCGGGTGAACACGAGACGTACGTCGGCACCCCACGTCGCTGCTGAGGCTCCCGGTGGACCGAGCGTCACCAACGCCATGCTGCACAGGAGCGAGAACGCCAGGACGATGCGACGAACCACCACAGGACTCTCCTGACCTGCTCCCCCCGAGCGGCCACGTGCCGTGTCGATGAGGGTAGGTGTGGCACTTGCGGGCAGGCAACGATCCTGCAGAGTCTTTACTTCCAGCTCGCCGACTCAACGATCTGCTGCACGTGCGAGCACCAGCGGTGAGGGCTACGGCGCGATCAACGACCACGTCACGATCGACCCGGCGGGGATGGTCTGCGCCGCGGAGCCAGCGCACAGCCCGAGATGCAGGATGACGCCACCCTGATTGGTCTCGGTCGCGAGGGTGGGGACGACGAAACCTGCGTTGTTGAACACCGGGCCTCCGGTGCTGGTCGTGATCGTGCCGACGACCATCGAGCCGAGGATGCCGGGCGGCAACGGGTTGAAGAGTTCCAGGAAGGCACTGGTGCATTGGCCGGCCGTCAGGTTGATCGCGAACGGAATCGTCGCGGTGCTGTTGACCTGCGGACCCACCTGACCGCCGACGACGCCGCCGAGGTCGTGCAAGCGGATGCTGCGGTCGGTGATCTTGGCGGTGCCGACGGAGGAGTCGGCAAGCTTCGTGGATCCCACCGACCCGTCCGCGAGCTCGGCCGCGCCGACCGAGCCGTCCAGGAGCTCGGCCGCGCCCACCGAGCCGTCCGCGAGCTCGGCCGCGCCCACGGAACCATCCAGGAGCTTCGCCGCGCCCACCGAGCCGTCCGCGAGAGCCTTCGAGCCCACCGCCCCCGGCTTGATCTTCGGCGCGGAGACGGCCTTGGCGTGGAGCTTCTTGGTCGTCACGGCGCCCTTGGCCAGGGCCTTCGTATCGACCGAGCCGGGGGCCAGACCCACGGCGTACGCCGTGCCCGAGAGCGCGACCACAAGGGCCAGGCAGGAGATGACGAGGGAGAGGTTCCCGCGCAGACGCGAGCGAGTGCTTTCAGGCATCGCGGATCCTTGGGTCGAGGGGATGGTGGTTCGCACCGTAGACCCGCCAGGACGTCATGCGAAGTGGTCGTCAGAGCGACCGTTTTCGCATGACGTCCGGTGTGCCCGGATTGACCTCAGGAGTCGAGCACGAAGACGTACTCCTCGATGCCGTCGTCGGGCGCGGGCGCCCCCGCCTCCTGCCCGCGATCGCGCCGGAAACCACAGTGCTCCAGGACGCGGATGGAGCCGACGTTGTGCACCGCCACATGCGCGTACAGCGGCCGGATCGACAGCTCCTCCACGAGGAGAGCGAGCGCCCGGCTCGCAATGCCGCGACCCCAGAACTCGCGGCCGACCCAATAGCCGAGCAGTTGCTGCCCGCCTTCTTGCCAGCTGCCGATGTTGCCCGCCACCACGCCGTCGGCCTCGATGGTGCGCACCACGCAGGTGCCGTCGGCGCGGATCATCGCCCAGTGCGCGAAGAACCGATCCTCGTCGCGGGCCGGGAACGCCGCCATCTCGACCGCCAGTGGATCAGCCTGGTGCTCGAAGAACGCCTCGAGGTCGCGGTCATCGACCTCCCTGAGCCGCACCGCTGGCGTCACGTCGTGGACCCCGGTCATGTCCTGTCACCCCTCGCTTTGATCGCCTGTGACGTGCCGCCGTGACATCGCATCCGACGATGGCAGTGACCACCGACGGAGGTTCCCAACGTCCTGATAGGTCGTATTGACCCGAGGGGCGAAAGTGCCGTCAGGAGCCCTGCAGGCCAGTCACACCGGGGCCGCACGAGCGATCACCAACCACAGCCCACCACCTCCAGACTGTGTGAGCGACCTACAGTCACACCGCCGCTTCGGACACTCTCATGCCGGCGGTCTCAATGGTTCCGCCTCGATCGCGCGTGGGTCCGCGATCGGTGCGCCGAGATGAGGACCCAGCCGGGCCGGGTTCCCGTGACTCTGATCCCCTTCGCTGGCGGATCAGAAGAGGCGTTGCCTGCCAGAATGCGGCGAGACACCGCACAGTTGGTGGCATCGGGACCCAACCTGGCAGGCGGGTGCATGCGTCAGGGGCGTGAAAGGGGGCCCGATGGACCGTGAACCGGCCTTCAGTGCTTACGTGGCAGCCCGGCGGGCGAAGATGTTCCGCACCGCATGTCTGTTGTGTGGTGATCCGCACAGAGCCGAGGACATCGTCCAAGACGCGCTCGCCAAGCTCTACGTGAACTGGCCTCGGGTCATTCGCGCCGACAACATCGACGGGTATGTACGCCGGACCTTGATCAACAGTCACTACAGCGACCGGCGGCGGCCCTGGCGCCGGGAGCTGACGTCGAGGTCGGTGGAGTTGCCGCTGGAGCCAGGCGATGCTCCTGAGGACGCTGACGCACTCTGGGCGGCGATTCGCCGGCTGCCGCCAGGACAGCGGAAGGTCGTCATCCTGCGACACATCTGGGACCAGTCTGTCGAAGAGACGGCTGCCGACCTCGGCATCAGCCCGGGCACGGTGAAGAGCCAGACCAGCGACGCGCTCGCCGCATTGCGACGGGCTCTTGCTCCGCAGTTCGACACCACCTCCGTGACGGGAGAAGAGCGATGAACGACAACGACACCATCGCGCGGCTCGTCGAGCTCCACGACCACATCGCGGTCCCGGTCACGCCGCCCGGGATGGATGTGCTTCGTGGTCAACGGCTGCTGCGCCGCCGTCGTACGGTGTCGGTCGTGGCGACGGCGGCCGCCGTACTTCTGACGGTCGGGGTCGTGCAAGCCGCGCTGTCCGACGGCCGGCGCGCTGTTCAGCCCGCGCCGCAGCCGTCGCCGTCGCACACCGAGACACCGGTTGATGCTGAGGAGTGGACCCCCGATCGGATCCGCGCGGAGGGCTCGGTCGGGGACCCGCAGGGCGCGATCCCCGCCACCGCCTCCGGGCTCTCCACGCGCCTGTATGAGGTGTGTGACGGGTCCAAGTGCTCAAGGGAGGACGGGTTCGAAGACCTGCACGTGGCGATCGAAGTTGCGCAAGGGGGCAACTCCGCCGTCTTCGACCTCCGTTGGACGGGACAGCCGTGGGTCGAGGCGTTCGACGAGGACTCGGTGCTCGTGCAGGACTCCCACTATCCATCGTCGGACGAGCCCGTGCGCTATCGACTGCTTCATGCCGACGGCTCCTCGGTGGAGCTGGAGTTGACCGACCTATCGGTTCCGGCCTTGCCAGGTCCCAGCGTGGTCGTCATCGACGACTGGGGCGGCTGGAACGGGGGCATGGCCGGCATGGAGGAGATCTACGTCGTCGACGACCGAGCCGGGACTCTGGATCGGCTCGACGTGCCCGCGGGCGCCCGATACTGGGGGCCGAACGTGAACGACTTCATCTGGGGCGTCTCCGACGACTGTCGCGTCTTCTGGGCCAGAGACGGGGACTTCGACAACCAGCGGCTCGACTGCTCCCCGACCCTCGGCTTCACGGCCATGCCTCCGGCCGACGAGTTCCCGCCCGGATGGCTGCAACCAGGGCGCATGGTGCTGTGGGAGCAGAGCGACGTTCCCGGGCAGAACGACCAGTACCTCCACGTCAGCCTCGACAGCGGAGCCACCTGGGAGCGGTTCCCCCTCGCCGACGGCGAGTCTGCTGCAGCCGTCCTGCAACAAGCGGGCTGAGGCATGGACCCGCGCCACGTGCTCACGCTCGGGTCAGTCCTCCTGGTCGCCCTCGCGGGTTGCTCCTCGCAAGCCACCACGACCACGACGAGTCCGCACACCCCACCGGCGTCCGAGGATCCGACTTCTGCTGCGCCGGGGGCGCAGGACGTCATGAATCTGCCGCCGTTCGCGCCGATCGAGCCCGGGACCTACGTCATCGACCCCGACCTGAACCCCGCCACGTCACTGACCGTCACCTACGAGGTCGAAGCCGACGGATGGTCGCAATGGATCGGCGCCGTCAAGTTCCTCGAACCGGCGGCCTGCTCATCACAGGGCTGCTCCGGCAAACCGCCACACGTCGCACTCAGCATCACCACCGTGACCAACCTGGTGACTCACGGGTGCCGCAACCACTCCTGGTCCGATCCACCCATCGGACCAGGCGTCGACGACCTGGCCACCGCACTGGCGAGCCTCGCGCCCTTCCAGGTGACCTCACGACCTCGAGATGTCGTGGTCGACCGCTACGCGGGAAAGCACTTGACGTTGACCGTGCCGAACCTGCGGATGCGAGGTCAGGGAGACGACAGTCGCTTCACCGGCTGCGTGGACGGCAGCCTGAAGAGCTGGGTGGCAGCCATCGACGCCGGGGAACCGGGTGACGCGTTCTACGGGTACACGGCTCCCGGCTACGTCGAAGAGTTCTGGATCCTCGATGTCAAAGGAACCCGTCTCATGATCGCGGCCGAACACTCTCCGGGCTCCCAACCTCGGGATCTCGCGGAACTGCGTGCCCTCGTCGACTCCATCCGGATCGACCCGCTGGCGTAGAGGCTCCCCAAACGCATGGTCCGGTCAGGTCAGCGGGGCACTGGCGCGTCACACGCCGCCATGGGGACACCCCACGGCGGGGGCGCGACGCCAACGGGCGATCAACCAACTTCGTGGACACAGTCCGTCTAGGGATGCGAGATACGTCGCCACAAGGACTGCTCAGTCGGAGCCAGGTGCGGTGGGCACGAGCACAACCACCGGCGAGCGGGCGACCCAGTCGTCGAGGGTGTGACGCTGCTCGGCGTACCAGGGCTGGATGCGCCACGCTTCAGCCACGAGGTGACGCCGTGCCACCAGGTCGGTGACCTCCTGCGCGGCGACTTCGACGTCGCGGGACGGGTCGCGCAGATGCAGTACGGCGTCGGGGCGGGCTCGCAGGTTGGCGAGCCATCCTCTCGGGCCGGGGGTGCCGGTCAGGACGAACTCTCCGCCGACCACGACGTACCAGATCTCGATCCGTCGTGGTGCGCCACTGCGTCGTCCGATCGTGGTCACGTCGCAGGTGCCGGTCAGCGGCAGCGCACCGAGGTCCATGCTGCGAAGGGTAGGTCGGAAGGCGCAGGGAGAAATGACGTTGTCCATCTGGTTGGGCGAGCCCTAGTCTCCGCTCATGCAGGGTCCTCGCGGCCCGCTGGTGATCGTGGCGCTGGCCGTCGCACTACTGATCGGATGGGTCGCCCCGACCCCTGCCTCCGCGGCGCTCGTGGTCGTGACCTTCGAGGATCTCGCTCCGAACACGGTCGTGTCGGGCCAGTACCAGGCCGCGTACGGGCTCACCTTCCCGGGACCGCCTGACGGCAATCTGCCGGTGGCACGGGCCGTCGATGTCGGAATCCCTCACTCGGGCGAGCGTGTCGCCGACTTCTCCATGTGCCCGGGCTGCGAGTTCTCGACTCCCCGCACCGTGGGTCGGCTCTCGACGACGGCGACTGCGGTCTCGACGTACGTCGGCTATCTCGGCGCGCCGAGCAGCGACAGCGCGCAGATCACCCTGACGGCCTACGACGCGATCGGCAACGTCGTGGGCACGCCGTCGACGGTCACCGTGGTGCAGGGACAGCCGTTCGCTCAGCAGGTGTCGGTGACGGCGGCGGGTCCGTCGATCGCTGCCTTCAAGCTCGAGGCTGCGCCCCCCAACATGACCCAGCAGGTCGGCTTCGACGACCTGTCGCTGACGTTCCCGGACACCGGCCAACCGCCGGACATCGCGCTGGAGATCGGCACCGGGCACGTGCCCGCAGCCACCGTGATCGACGTGCCGGTCACCATCCACCGCCTCAACGGCTCCAACGGCCCGGTCACGCTGAGTGCGTCCGGGCTGCCGGCCGGCATGTCCGCGACGTTCCTGCCCAACCCGGTGACCGGCACCGGGTCGACCGCTTCGATGCGCCTGACCGCCGCACCGGGTGTCGCGCTCGCCGACGCCGTGATCACGGTGACCGCTACGCCAGGGGCCGGAGCCGGGTCGACGCCGCGCAGCCTCCAACTCACTGTCGGTACGACGCCCGGTTGCGAGAGCGGGTATGTCGAGGTTGCGGGGGCGACCGGTCAGCGCCGGGTGACGTCGGCCGCCCAGCTGGCGATGGTCCTGGAGGTGGCGACGAACCTGCGAGTGATCGTGCCGAAAGGGGCGAACTGGGAGATGCTCGACTGCCAGGGCCAGCCCCTGCGGTTCGTCCCGTTGCGCGAGGGCATCGAGCTGGTGGGGGAGCCGGCAGCGCTCGGCAAGCGGCCGCGGCTGTGGACGGGGGTCGTCAAGGAGAAGACGCAGCGCAACTGGCCGCTCTTCCAGACCAACGGTGATCGGGTGACCATTCGGGGTCTGCACCTGGAAGGACCTTTCGGGCCGCAGGACAACGGCGGGACCGACGCTGACAAGGGGGTCGAGGCGATCGCGATCGAGCGCGACCCGAAGGCCGACCTCGGTCGGATCGTGATCACCGACAACGAGATCGAGCGGTTCCGCAACGCCGTCCTGGTCAGCGCCCCCCGGCAGGTCCGCGTCATCCACCCGAGCGAGTACGACGCAGCCTACGAGGCCTACCACGGGGTCACGTGCGACGGTTCGTGCCCGCACCCGGACAAGAACGACGCGGCGGACGTGCTGGTGGAGGGCAACTACATCCACAACCACGCGCGGTACGGCGGTGGGTACGGCGTGGTCGTCGGCGGCACGTCGTACGCCACGGTGCGCGGGAACGTCTTCGAGTACAACAACCACTCGCTGGCGGCGTCCGGTTGGGCGTACAGCGGCTACATCGCTACCCGCAACTTCCTGCTCAAGGGAGCGATCGACCACAAGGACCACCAGTTCGACGTCCACGGCACCAAGGGCGACGGCCACGCTGGGGGACCCGCGGGCACGTATTTCGACATCTCCTACAACACGGTCCGCGGTGAGCAGACCTATGCGGCCGGCACGCAGACGCGGCGCGCGCTCGGACTTCGCGGCCGTCCGCAGGAGATGGTGCGGTTCTCCCACAACGTGCTGGTCCACGACGACTTCGGTGAGGCGATCAAGCTCAGCCACGGTGGCGATGCGACCTTGTTCCCTCCCACACCGAGCAAGTTCAACCTGAAGCACAGCGACAACAAGATGAACACCGATTACTCCACCGAGATCGCGGCCGGCGACTTCGACGGCGACGGACGCACCGACGTCTTCGTCGCGACCGGCACCGCGTGGTTCTACTCCAGCGCCGGTGTCCGCCCCTGGGAGTACCTCACCGGGGCGACGACCCGCACCAAGGACCTTGCCTTCGCCGACGTCGACAACGACGGCTTCACAGACGTGATCGACCGGGCCCCCGGGGGCACGCTGCGCTACTACTCGCCCTCGCCCTCACCCCCAGCCCAGGTCGTGCTCCCTTCGTCTCCCGTGCCGATCGACAAGGTCCGGTTCGGGGACTTCAACGGCGACGGGAAGCGCGACGCATTCCACACCAGGAATGGCAAGTGGTCCATCTGGTACGGCGGCGGCAGCGCCACGTGGACTCACGTCAACGGCTCGGTCACTCCGGTCTCGGAGATGCTGTTCGCCAACCTCGACACCGTCCCAGGCACCGACATCGTCGCCGTCCGCAACCAGCAGTGGTCGATCTCCAGCGGCGGCACGCAGTCCTGGACGAAGCTCAACTCCAAGCGCACCGACTCGCTGGCCCACGCCGTCGCGGCCGACTTCGACGGCAACGGTCGCACCGACATCGCCGTGAACGTCGGCCGCCACTGGCGCTACAGCCCCAACGGCCGCGGCGCCCTCGTGGCGTTGCGCCACGGCGAGGCTGTGTCGATGTATCCGCGCCTGGACAAGCTGCTGATCGGCCACTTCGACCACACCCCGAGGGCGCAGGTGCTGAGCTGGAAGATGGTGAAGCGGGGTTCGACGTTCGTCCCCGAGTGGCGCTTCAACCTCTGGCGCGGGCTCGGCAAGGGTGACGCGTTCGGGCTGCGATCCGAGCAGAACATGCGTTGAGGCTGCCCGGCCGCTGGCTCAACGCAGGAGCGCGAGATCCCGTCGGATGTAGCGCAGGTGCGCCCACTCCTCTTCCAGGATCACGCGGATGCAGTCACCGACGGTGGGGTGCCAGTCTCCGCCCCAGGGGTCCTGGCGCTCCTCGGCGAGGAGCTCCGCCGTGGGGGTGGCCAGGAAGTCGGTGACGAGATGCTGTCGCTCGGCCCGTACCGCGAGGATCTCGTCGTACGTCGGTGGATCCTCGCGGAAGATCGACAGGTCGAAGCCCATCTCGCCGGCACCGGTGAAGATCTGGCCGATCTCGTGGAACGGCTGCTCCACCCGCAGGATCCCGCCGCGGAGCCAGGCGTCGGTCGCCAGGATCAGGTGCCGCAGGGTCTGGGACAAGGACCATTCGTCCTCGACGTGAGCGTCCACCAGGTCCCTCGGCGTGTCCGCCACGGTCTCTGCCCACGCAG
This sequence comes from uncultured Nocardioides sp., assembly GCA_964542635.1. GTDB lineage: Bacteria > Actinomycetota > Actinomycetes > Propionibacteriales > Nocardioidaceae > Nocardioides. The sequence goes on from CAZIVD010000012.1 coordinate 74,473, forward strand.
ACTGCACGGCGACCCAACCCTCACGGAGGCCTTCGGGCGTCTGCGCCTTCTGCAGCTCGCGGCCCGGGAACTGACGGTTGAGCTCGGCGTCGACGAAGGGCACCACGTCGACACCGTTGACGATGAGACTGCCGAAGAACAGGTCGTGGCTGTCGATGTCGAGGCCGCCCACATCGACGCTGCGCATCGTCACCCCGCTGACGTCGGAGAAACGGAGGGTGGCGCCCTTGAAGCTCGTCTTGACGAACGTCGCGCCTTCGAACTCGTTGGTGCCTGAATAGGTCGTCATGGCTCCATCATCACTGCCACCGGGGACAGTCCTCAGCGACGGGGCTGCGAGTCTGGTTCGCCGTCAGCACCGGATCATTGACGCGATGAGTCCTGGCGTGCCTCCACCCACGCGGTCGCGAACGACGCGACGTCGGGGTAGCGATCGGCTGGAGAATGCTGGCAAGCGCGCTGCACGACGGCCGCCAAGGAGGGCGGCCCACAGAAGTCGTCGACGCGCTCGGTGAGCCGGGTGCAGAAGTGCCAGACGAGGCGGCCCAGCGTGTACACGGTGGTGCCTTGGTCGAGGACAGCTCCCAGCTCGAACTCCTCCGGTGCCATGAACCTGGAGGAGCCGAACATGCGGCCCATGTCGTTGACGCTCGGACCGCGACGGTAGGTGTCGAGGTCGACGACGGTGAGCGACATCGTCGTGAAGTCCACGATCAGGCACCCGTCGTACAGGTCGCAGGCGACCCAGCCTGCCTCGGCGACGGCCGTGTGCAGGTCGATGAGTGCGTCGAAGACGCGGAGCCGCTGGTCGGCCGGGAGGCGGGCGAACCTCTGGTAAGCCCTGGCCGGGTCGTCGCGACTGCAGCGCGGGACGCCGACCAGCTCGCCCACCGCGGCCTCGTAGACCAGCGCGGGTCCGTGTGGTGACTCGATGACGTTGAGGAGTCGTGCCAAAGCCGGGTGACGACACGAGGCGGCGAGCTCGATCGCGTTCCGCAGCAGGCGGACGCGTCCCTCGTGGTCGAGAAAGGGGACCGGTGTGCCGGGCCGTGCTGGAGCGTCGTCGCCCGCGGTCTTCACGAACAGGCGTCGAACGCCCACGTCGACCAGCCAGGAGACATTCCCGGAGTCCTGGGAGCCAGGCCCGAACTCCGCGATCACGGTCCCGTGACGCCGGACGAAGTCACCAGGGGCGCCCGCGATCGAGGTGACTCGGAGCAGCTCTGACACTGGCGCACCTTATGCCCACCTTGACAGTCCGTCCTGATGGACCCGCCGCCGACGCCGTACACCCCACCGACCACGCCGACGCCGAGAGAGACGGCCACGGTCGTGCGGTCGGACAGCGGTCGACGGGCGCTCGTTCACGCGTTCGCGTCGTCGGGGTAAAGCGCCACGGTGACCGCGAGGCCGACTGCGAGCCCGACGAACTGCATCGCGATGAACGGCGGTGCGGAGGCGGGCGAGATCCCCGCGAACGTGTCGGAGAGCGTGCGTCCGATCGTGACGGCCGGGTTGGCGAAGGCGGTCGAGCTCGTGAACCAGTACGCCGCCCCGATGTAGGCACCCACGGCCGGTGCGACGAGCGTGCCGCGCTCGGTGCGGACCAGGGCGAAGACGAGTGCCACGAGGATCCCCGTGGCGACGACCTCCGCGACCAGGTGGCCTGCGGACGCCCGGTCCTGGCCGGAGAACCCCGCGTCGACGTCGAACATGGCGTTGGCGAGCAGTGCGCCGCAGAGTCCTCCCGCGACCTGCGCGGCGGCGTACGCCAGGACTTCGGAGGGGCGCAGTCCGGTGCCGTCGCGGCGCCCGAGGAGCCAGTCGGCCACGGAGATCACCGGGTTGAGGTGAGCGCCGGACACCGGCGCGACGAGCAGGATCAAGACTGCCAGTCCGAGGGCGGTCGCGATGGTGTTCTCCAGCAGTTGGAGCCCCACGTCGTGTGCGGAGAGCTGTTGGGCTGCGATGCCGGAGCCGACGACGACGGTGACGAGGAGGCCGGTGCCGAGGAACTCGGCCAGCAGACGGCGTTCAAGCGGGTGAGTCACGTCGCGCATCTTGACGTCTGACCATTACCTCAGTCAAACTTGACTCAATGAACACTGAGCAATCTGCCTCCGTCGACGCCCGAGCCGAGGCCTTTGCCGCACTCGGTGACCCGGTGCGCCTGCGGATCGTCGAGCGGCTGGTCCTCAGCGATGCGATGCCCTCGGACCTGAGCGCGGTGTTGGGGATCAACAGCAACCTGCTCGCACACCACCTGAAGGTGCTCGAAGCCGCTGATCTCGTACGGCGCGTCCGCTCGGAGGGCGACCGCCGCCGGACCTACGTGCGCCTGCTGACCGGGGGCCTGCCCTCCCTGGTCGCCGCTCCGGTCGCCGTACCTCGTCGCGTGCTGTTCGTCTGCACCGCCAACTCCGCCCGATCCCAGTTGGCGGCCCTCTTGTGGCGGCACCGCTCCTCTCTGCCCGCCGAGTCGGCGGGCACCCATCCCGCGGACCAGGTGTCCGCTGGGGCCGTGGCTGCCGCGAAGCGCCACCACCTGCGGCTGGCACGAGGCACCAGGCCCCAGCGCCTCGCAGACGTGAGAGGAGCCGGAGACCTGATGGTCACGGTCTGCGACCGGGCCCACGAAGAGCTGGCCGACCCCGCGGCCCTGCACTGGTCGGTGCCCGACCCGGTGCCGGTCGGCACCGCACGGGCCTTCGAGGCCGTGGTCGGCGACCTCGACCATCGCATCCACGGCTTGGTCGACCGCTTCGACCAGGCGTCCTGACGAGCCCAATCCCAGCGATCACCATGGAGACCGACCATGCTCGATGACCTCTACAAGCGCGACGACGTCACGCTTGACCAGCAAGTAGCGCTCCGGAGTGCCGCGGCGCGGCTCGCCCAGGAGTTCGACGGCGTGTTCGGCAGCGAGACGATCGAGCGCTTCCTGCACAGCTCCTACGACGAGTTCGGCGACTCGTCGACCGTCGTCAGGTTCCTGCCCCTCCTCGCGGAGAGCTTCGCCCGCCAGCGCCTGATGGCTCTGGCCCGAGCCGAGGGCAAGGCGCACGACGGCAAGCCGGTCGTGTTGTTCCTGTGCGTGCACAACGCAGGCCGCTCGCAGATGGCGCTCGGCTTCTTCGAGCACTACGCCGGAGACCGTGCCGTCGCCTGGTCGGGCGGCTCGGCTCCCGCGCGTGAGGTCAACCCGGCCGCCATCGCCGCGATGGCGGAGCGGGGCATCGACATCAGCAGGGAGTTCCCCAAGCCGTGGACCGACGAGGTCGTCCGGGCCGCCGATGTCGTCATCACCATGGGCTGCGGCGATGCCTGCCCGATCTTCCCGGGGAAGCGCTACGAGGACTGGCAGCTCGATGACCCGGCAGGCGCCGACGTCGCCGGCGCGCGACCGATCCGTGACGAGATCGAACGGCGGGTGTTGGCCCTGCTGGCCGAGCTGGACGTGGCGGTCGATCCGGCCGCGATGTCGTCCTGATCGGCATCTACGCGCACGCCTCGTCGTCGCGTCGCCGCTCGAGCAGGACCGTGTCACGCCAGACCCCATCGAGCTGTGCGATGCGGCTGCGGACGGCGAGTGTCCGGTAGCCCGCCGAGTGGTGCAGAGCGATGCTCGCCCGGTTCTCGGGGAAGATCGACGTCTGGAGGGTCCACAGTCCGTCCGCGTCCGCCTCGGTGACCTGGCGGTACATCAGGGCCTTGCCCACTCCTCCGGCCCGCGCCCCCTCGGCCACGTAGACCGACGTCTCGCCGACGCCGGCGTAGCAGGCCCGGCGGGAGACGGGGCTCGTCGCGGTCCACCCGACGACAGCGCCGTCCCGCTCCGCGACCCACCGATGGCCGGGCAGCCACCGCTCGGCCAGCTCTGCGAGCGGCGGCGTCTCGGTCTCGAAGGTGGCGTTGCGCGTGGCGATGCCCTGGGCGTAGATCTCGCGGACGACGGACAGGTCCTCGTCGCGCATCGCGCGCGTGCGCACCGACGCGGGCCAATCCGTGGGACAGCACGGCCTCGCCTCCAGCGTGCCCATGACCACGTCGGCTGCGTGGGGGAGCCCGGTGCAGCAGGCCTGGTTGACCGACACGAGGGTGGTGCGGCCGACCTTGTCGACGATGACGAAGCCCACGTCCGCGAGCTTGCGCACGTGGTGGGAGCACGTCGACTGGCTGATGCCCAACTGCTCCGTGAGCTCGCCGATCGTGAGAGCGCCGCGCGCCGACGAGGCCACGGCATGCAGCAGCTTCACCCGGGTGGGGTCGGAGATCGTCGCGAACCACTCGGCATACGTGGCGGCCGCGGCCTCGGTGAGCCGCGTGGGCGTGGCCAGGACGTCCGTCATGGGACCAATCTATCGACATACATCGATGCTTGCACTCATCGATCCAGGTCGATACGCTGCGAAACCTATCGACGTTCTTCGATCAAAGGAGTCCCATGTCGCACCCGGTCGTGGTCATCGGCGCCGGTCCCATCGGCCTGTCCGCCGCCGCGCACGCCCAGGCCCGTGGCCTGCACACCGTCGTGCTCGAGTCCGGGACGTCGGCAGGGGCCGCCGTTCGCGAGTGGGGCCACGTCCGGCTCTTCTCGCCCTGGTCGGAGCTGACGGACGCGGCCGCTACGCGACTGCTCGACGCGACCGGCTGGCAGCCTGCCGACGCACGCGCCTACCCGACCGGGACGGAGTGGGCCGACGCCTACCTCCAACCGCTCGCCGACGCGCTCGAGGGCACCGATGAGGTCGAGATCCGCTACGGACACCGGGTCCTCGGCGTCACGCGTCGGGGCCGCGACCGCCTCGTCGACGCAGGCCGCGACACCGAACCCCTCGTGCTCCAGGTCCGCACCGCAGACGGGATCGAGCGCCTCACCGCGTCCGCGGTGATCGACGCCTCGGGCACGTGGGGTGGGCCCAACCCCTTGGGCGGTGACGGGCTGCCCGCCCTGGGGGAGCTCGAGCACGCGGACCGCATCAGCTATCGGATCCCGGACGTCCGCAGCGATCAAGGACGTCGCCGGTACGCCGACAAGCACGTCGTCGTCGCCGGCACCGGCGCCTCGGCCCAGAACACGCTCGTCGAGCTGGCCCGCCTCGCGGAGTCCGCTCCCGCGACCCGCGTGACCTGGCTGGTTCGCCGCCCTTCGATCGGTCACGCCTTCGGCGGTGGCGACAACGACCAGCTCGAGGCGCGCGGCCAGCTCGGCCAGTCGGCGCAGCTCGCTGCGGAAGGATCCGCGGTCACGGTGAGAACGTCCTTTCGCACGGCCCTGGTGCAGCAGCAGCCGGACGGTCGGCTGTCCGTGACCGACGTCGACGGCCAGACGGTGACCGGCGTCGACGAGATCGTCGCGGTGACCGGCTTCCGTCCCGAGCTCGGGCACCTCGGCGAGATCCGACTCGATCTCGATCCCGTGCTCCAGGCCCCGCGCACCCTGGCTCCGATGATCGATCCCAACGTCCACTCCTGCGGGAGCGTGGAGCCGCACGGCGCCAGGCAGCTGGCCCAGCCCGAGCCCGGCTTCTACCTCGTCGGGATGAAGTCCTACGGCCGCGCGCCCTCGTTCCTCACCCTCACCGGATGCGAGCAGGCACGCTCTGTGGTCGCCGAGATCGCCGGCGACCGCGAGGCCGCGGCCCGAGTGGAGCTGGTGCTCCCCGAGACGGGAGTCTGCGGCGGGGCTGGCACGTTCGACGAAGCCGACGGCGCGGGCTGTTGCGCGCCGGCCGTGCTCAGCGTCGCAACAGGCCCAGCAGGTCGTTGAGCGACATCAGATCGACGAGCGGGTCGGCGTGCCGATGGACCAGGCTCCAGCGCTCGCCCTCCCTGCGGTAGACGTGGGTGACACGCAGGGACAGGTTCTGGTCCGGCTTCCCGTCGAGTCTCCCGTGCTGCCGCTCGATCATCGCCATGACCAGGGTGTCGCCCCAGGCGTGGATCTCGACGTTCTCCAGTCGCGCGTCACCTTCGAGGATGAAGTCTGGAGCTGAGCGGAGGGTGTCGTCGTGTTGTTCGTGGCGGCCGGCGGGACCGCCGTACGGCGGTAGGAGCGTGAACTGCTCCGCGTGGGGGACCAGCTCCACGTAGCGCTCCATGTCACTGCGCACGTACGCGACGGCGGCTTCCTGCGCTCGGGCCACGAACTCGTCGAGTTCCTGGTCGGACAGTGGCTCGTTCATCTCACGAGTCTGACTCGGCGGCTTGGTCGAGTCGAGGTGTTGGATCCTGGCTGCATGGATCCCGCGATCACCGCGCCGCCGTACGACCAGCTTCTGCGTGCGGCGGAGGATGTCGCCGCGGCGCGACCAGAGGTTGACCTCGAACTCGCTCGTGAGGTGTTCCTCGAGGCGGCGACTCTGCTCCACAACGGCCTCGCCCTGGACGGGCTGTCCGACCACGACGCCCGTGCGGTCGTCGCAGGCCTGTGCGTCGACCTCGTGGCCGAGGATCCGGGGGCTGCGGTCCGGGAGCGCTCGCGTCGGACCCTGGAGAATGACGGCTCTCTTCACGATCCTGAGGCTGGGTCGCGGGCGTACCTCATCGCGGCCTCGATCCTGCAGCTGTGAATGCAGTCGACAGCGGTTGAGAGGTCGGCAGGTTGAGACGGTCATTGCTCTACCACGGCCCCGTTGTCGCTCACCCACCAAACCCGAATCTCGCAACGCTCCAAGGACCAGCGCGTGTCTGCCACCAGTGAGCGGTAGGTCTGAAAGTCCGGCAATGCCATCACCGAGATCATCGATGGTTCGCGAGTGCGAAGACGCATCGCTGCCAGCATCGCGCTGGCATACCAGACCCTCGCCTGTGTTGCTGGCTGAGTGGGCTTCCGGTGGCCCGCGCGGGCAGGATCGGCGTAGAAGCGCGAAGGGAATCCCTTGACTTCTACCCCGATCACGTCACCAGCTCGACGAGCAACGATGTCGATGCCGCGTTCCTTCGTCGCAGTGTCTGCCACAGAAGTGATCTGCCATCCGGTGGTGGCGAGGTGGGTAACGACAGCAGCTTGTACGTGTGCCTCTTGGTGCCACTCATCCCTCGGTGACTCACTCTTGACCCCAGACCCCTGTGTCCCTTCCGGCGCTTCTCCCTCTGGCGAGGCGCGCCGTGCAGAGGCAGGGGCCCGGCGGTAGAGCCCATGATCGATGCGAGTGATCAATGGTGCCCGACCGGCGAACGTTCCGCGGCTCGCGAGAGAGGCATTGGAAGTCGCCCCTTGGATGTGGGCGCGGAGCGACTGCTCCTTCACGTCGGGATAGTGCCGTCGAAACCACCCGATGATTTCACTGGCCCGAAAGGGCTCGCTTAGAGACTGGACGCACTCCTCCAGTCGTGTCCAGATCGTTTCGCCCGCCGATGTCACGACCGCAGATTCTCACGATGCATAGACAGGCTTCCAGGCAGGGATGACCTCGTAGAGGTGGCCTGGGGGCGCGCGACTTGGTCCCGTCCTCTGGTTGCTCAGGGACCTCGTGGTTCGCCTCCACCACGGCTCTCTGTGGCGGTGGCGCCTCGGGCACGGGGACTCCGGGCAGGCGTCTGGGGACACAAGGCCAGGTCAGAAGCCCCTTCGGATGGCGCCCCCGGCAGTGTCTGAGTTCTCCAGATAGTTGGCACCTGTCCCGCGACATGGTTGACAC
>CAZIVD010000013.1:0-75136 GCA_964542635.1 uncultured Nocardioides sp.
CAGCGAATGCTGATCGCCCGCGGGCTCGGCCTGCCCGTCGAGTAGCACTCGGCCAGCGGCCGTGGACCGAACCAGTGACCCCGTGGTCGGGCGTGATGCCTCGGATCGGTCTCCTGGCCGGATAACCTCGGTCCGTGGCTGACGGAGGGTGGGGCCTGCTCGGGCCCGAGATCGGCCGCTTCGCGGCGGTCGGCGGCATCGCCACGTCCGCCGCCTTCGTGATCTTCAACTTCCTCGCCCACGGCCTCTACCTCACCGACGACCCGTGGCTGCACGGGCAGCCGATCACGGCGTTCGTGATCGCCAACCTGGTCGGCATGTCGATCAACTACCGACTGAGCAGGTACTGGACGTTCCGCCATCGCCCGCCCCAGCACGCCGACGGTGGGCGCACGGCGTTCTTCGTGATCAACGTCGTGACCATGCTGATCCCCGTGGGGTGCCTCTGGTTCAGCCGCCACGTGCTCGGCCGCGACGACCCGATCGCCGACAACCTGTTCGGCGGGGTGATCGGGCTCCTGCTGGGCCAAGTGGCACGGTTCCACCTGTTCCGCACCTACGTCTTCCAGCAGCCGTCGCACGCGCCGATGCACGCCCTGGTCACGACCACGGTCGACTCCACAGCGACGTCCAGTCGTGACCGAGTTCCGCCATCAGGTCCCGCAGCAGCGGCAAGCTGACTCCCACCACATTGTGGTGGTCACCCTCGATCCGGGTGACGAACGCGCCGCCGAGACCGTCGACGGTGAAGGCACCGGCGACATGGAGGGGCTCTCCGGTGGCGACGTACGCGGTGATCTCGTCGTCGCTGAGGTCTGCGAAGTGCACCCGCGTGGAGGCGGTCGCAGCGGCGACGCGACCGACGGTGGCGTCGCACAGTGCGTGACCGGTGTGCAGGACACCGACCCGACCGCGCATCTGTCGCCAGCGGTCCCGCGCCTCGGCCGCGTCCGCCGGCTTCCCGAGGGCCTGGCCGTCGAGCTCGAGCACCGAGTCGCAGCCCAGCACCAGGGCCGTTTCCGGCAGGTCGCCGAGAGCCGACACGGCCGCGCACTTGAGCTCGGCCAACTGGAGGGCCAGCTCTGCGGGTGGGACGTCGGTCACCTGCGACTCGTCGACCCCGGACACCACGACCACGGGCTCGACACCGGCCGAACGCAGCGTCGCCAGCCGGGCTGGCGACGCCGAGGCGAGGACCAGCGTCGCCGTCACAGGCGGGCCAGCGCCTGCCGCAGCGGGTCGAGGCCCAAGGCACCGAGATCGAGAGCGGCGCGGTGGAAGGCCTTGAGGTCGAAGGCGTCTCCCTGGCGCGCCTTCGCGTCGTCGCGCGCCTGCAGCCAGATCCGCTCGCCGACCTTGTACGACGGCGCCTGGCCCGGCCAGCCGAGGTAGCGCAGCAGCTCGAAGCGGACCATCTCGTCCTCCATCAGGGTGTGCTCCCGCAGGAACTCCAGCCCGAGGGCCGGGGTCCACGTCTCGCCCGTATGGAAGTCGAACGGGTTGTCCTTCGGGATCTCCAGCTCGAGGTGCATGCCGATGTCGATGATCACGCGGACCGCCCGCAGGGACTGGCCGTCCAGCATGCCGAGGCGGTCGGCGGGATCCTCCAGGTAGCCGAGCTCGTCCATCAGCCGCTCGGAGTACAGCGCCCAGCCCTCGCCGTGGCCGCTGACCCAGCAAAGCTGCCGCTGCCAGCGGTTGAGCAGGTCGGCGCGGTACATCGTCTGCCCGACCTGGAGGTGGTGGCCCGGCACGCCCTCGTGGAAGACCGTGGTGGTCTCGCGCCACGGCGAGAACCGGTCGATGCCGTCGGGCACCGACCACCACATCCGACCGGGACGGCTGAAGTCCTCCGACGGGCCGGTGTAGTAGATCCCGCCGTCGTTGGTGGGGGCGAGGCAGCACTCGATGCGACGCACGGGCTCGGGGATGTCGAAGTGCACGTCGGCCATCTCGGTGACGATGCGGTCGGCCAGCGACTGCATCCACTCCCGGAAGGTCTCGCGACCCTCGATCCAGCGCCTTGGATCGGCGTCGAGGGCCGCGACCGCCTCGGCGACCGAGGCGCCGGGGACGATGCGGCCCGACGTGGCGGTCATGTCGTCGTAGAGGCGCTTGAGCTCCTCCCAGCCCCAGGCATAGGTCTCCTCGAGGTCGACCGTGGCGCCGAGGAAGGAGCGACTGGCCAGGGCGTACTCGTCCCGCCCGCACGCCTCGTTGGCGCGTCCGCGCGGAGCGAGCTCGTCGGTGAGGAAGCGCCCGAAGTCGGCGTACGCCGCGCTGGCGGCCTCGGCGTTGGCCCTGAGGGAGTCGGCCCGGGCGCCCTCGGCCCCGAGCCTCTCGACGAGCCCGGCGAAGAAGTCGCCGCCTCCACCCTGCTGCCCGGTCCAGCGGCGCACCTGGTCGGCCACCTCGGCGTACTGGCGCTGGGCGGAGGTCAGCCCCTCGTCGGCGGACTCGAGCAGCGTGCGCCGATAGCCTGCGAGGGTCTCGGGGATCGCCTTGAGCCGGGACTCGATGTTGGCGAGGGCCTCGTCGCCCTCGGTCGGCATCAGGTCGAAGGCCTCGCGGATCTCGTGCAGACCGCTGGAGATCACCGACACGCGGCTGCGGTCGAAGCCCGCCTCGGCGGTTTCGACGGCCAGCGCCAGGCGCTCCATGAACGCGTCGCGAGCGACGGCCTCGCGCTCGTCGGTCGGAGTGGCCGAGTTGGCCGCGGCGAGGGCCTGGCGGTCCAGCGCCTCGCGGGCGGAGAAGCCCTCGGGCGAGAGGTCGGGGAGGCGGTGGTCGTGGCCGGGGATCCCGGCGTACGTGGCGAGGACGGGGTCCAGGGCGACGGCGTCGACGACGTACTGGTCCGCGATCGCGTCGACCGGGCGAGTGGGCTCGGAGGGAGAGGTCACGATGCCACCCTAGGAGCCGAGCGGGCGCCGCGCCTCCGGGTTCTAGGCGCGCAGTGAAACAGGCACAAGTGCCTGATCGTGGACGACCCCACGCTTGATCGTGCAGCGATCCGCGAGTTGTGCCTGTTCCACTACGAGGGCTCCAAGGGCTCGATCAGCGACGCGCGCAGTCGCCTCCTCAACTCAACCGGCGGAGGCCGTGCCGGGGGAGCGGCGGGCGGCACGTTCGAGCACGGCGGGGTCGGCGAGCAGCTCGATCTCGCGCACGCGACCGTCGACGACGGTGAAGGCGAAGACCACCTTGATCTCGCCGTGGAGCTGCCACACCGCTGCGGCTCCGCCGTCGAGCGTCGCGGGCAGAGCGGCTCGGGCCCGCCCCGCGAAGAACTCGGCCACGGCCTGACCGCCCCGGACGTGGCCGGCGTCCCCACCCATCGCCAGCGCCGCTGCGTCCGCCGTCACCTCGGCGTCGGGGTCGAGCAGCGCGAGTAGTGCCTCGAACTCGTTGTCGCGCGAGGCTCGCATGAACGCGTCCACCACGTCGGTGTCCGCTGCGGGCAGCTCGGGCCGCGGCTCGGGCGCCTGGAGGCGGCGCCGGGCGCGGCTGGCCAGCTGTCGGGTGGCGACCTCGGAGCGCCCGAGGATGGGCGCGATCTCGGCGAAGGGGATGCCGAAGACGTCTCGCAGGACGTAGGCGAGCCGTTCTGCAGGCGCGAGGGTGTCGAGGACCACGGTCATCGCCTGACCGACCGCGTCGGCCAGCTCGGCCTCCTCCTCGGGCGTGGGGCGGGCGTCGACGAAGTCGGACTCCTCGGGCCAGGCCTCCTGACGTTGGGCGGCGCGGGAGCGCAGGGCATCGAGGCAGAGGCGGGAGACCACCGTCGTGAGCCAGCCGGGCAGGTTCTCCACCGTCTCGCCCTGCGCGCGGGTGCGGGAAAGGCGCAGCCAAGCCTCTTGGACGGCGTCGTCGGCTGCGGGTGCGCTGCCGAGCATTCGCAGGGCGAGGCCCCTCAGCCGGGGGCGCTCCGTCTCGAAGTGCTCGGCCAGCACCAGCTCGTCGTGGTCCATCTGTCACATCCTTCTCGTGTGGTTCGTCAACCGCATTGACGAACCCACCGACCGCACTGTGACAGGAGACATCATGTTCAAGACCGTGCTCACCCCCGTGCAGGACCTCGACGCTGCGAAGACGACCTGGTCTGCGCTCCTCGGCGAACCGACCACCGACAGCCCCTACTACGTCGGCTGGACGGTCGAGGGTCAGGAGATCGGTCTGACCCCCAGCGCCGGTCAGCCGGACCTCACCGGTCCCACGGCCTACTGGCACACCGACGACATCGAGGCGGCCGTGGCCGCGGTCGTCGGCGCCGGCGGGAGCCAGCGACAGGCGCCCCAGGAGGTGGGCGGCGGCCGCCTGGTCGCCCTGGTGGCCGACGGCGAGGGCAACCCGATCGGGCTGGTCCAGGACGCGCGCTGAGGGACGTCGGGTCGGGCCGGTGAGCATCTCGCCGGCCGTGGGGTGGCGGAACACCCGGTCGGCCGGGTGTTCCGAAGGTTTGGCCTCGATGCAACGACGCCAAACCCATAGCAACGACGCCGAAGCTCAGCGGATGGCCGCGGCGACCGCTGCGGCCAGCGGAGCATGCGAGTCGGCCGTGAGGTGGAGCCCGTCGGCGCCCGCGCGAGCGACCTGCGCGGCGTCGACGAACGCCGCCCCGCGCGCCTCGGCGACCCGGCGGATCTCGGCGGCGAGGGCTCGCGAGTGAGCCACGCCCGCCGCATCGAAGCTGGGACCGGTCATCTCGGCGTACGCCGGCGCCGTGTCATCGATGTGGATCGGGCTGACGAGCACGACCTCGGGTGGCCGGCCGTCGCGATCCGTCACGTGGGTCGCGACCACCTCCACACACCCGTCCAGGGCGGCCGCGACCAGGGCCGGAGTGCGCTCGAACCAGCTCTTCAGGTCGTTGGTGCCGAGCATCAGCACGACGACGTCGAGCGGGTGCTGGCTCAAGAGGCACGGGGCCAGGTAGGCGCGGCCGTTGCAGCCCGGACGACCGGTCTCGTCGAGGTCGGTCGTCCGGCCAGGCAGCCCCTCCTCGATCAGCTCGAAGCCGTCCCCGAGCAGCCGCTGCAGGATCCCCGTCCAGCGTTGATCAGCGGGCAGGCGCACGTAGTCGGGGTCGTCGGAGGGCGTCCCGTGGGTGTTGGAGTCGCCGAAGCAGAGGACCCGCCTGGCCTCCGGATCGAGGTGCACGGGGCTCAGCGGGGGAGGCCGGAGGCGCGCCAGGCGCCCGGACCGTGGGGGAGGGTACGGCGCAGCCCGCGCGAGGAGTCCGCCCACGAGGAGCGGGGCGGCGGGGGGGCAGGTGACGCGGACGCCGACGCGGCTGCCAGGACGGCCACCAGGGCGGCGATCTCCTCCGGGGTCGCGTCGCCGCGGACCACGCGGAGGAACGGCTGCTCGGGCTCGGTCACAGCCAACCCCTCCTGGTCGTGGTGCGTCCTTCGCTGACCACCGTGGCTGGGGTCGCCGAGTCGGCTCCGATCCCCCTGTTCGGGGGGACTCTGCGGGCCCCCGCTCACAGGGGGATGTTCCCGTGCTTCTTGGCGGGCAGGGTGGCGCGCTTGGTGCGCAGCAGCCGCAGCGCCCGCACGACCTCGACCCGCGTCTCGTGCGGGGCGATGACAGCGTCCACGTAGCCGCGCTCGGCCGCGATGTAGGGGTTGGCGAGGGTGTCGTCGTACTCCGTGACCAGCTCGACGCGCCGCGCCTCGGGGTCGTCGGACTCCAGGAGCTCCCGGCGGTAGAGGATGTTGACCGCTCCCTGCGCGCCCATCACCGCGATCTGCGCGGTGGGCCAGGCGAGGTTGATGTCGGCGCCGAGATGCTTGGACCCCATCACGTCGTACGCCCCGCCGTACGCCTTCCGCGTGATGATCGTGACGAGGGGGACGGTCGCCTCGGCGTAGGCGTAGATGAGCTTCGCACCACGCCGGATGATGCCGTTCCACTCCTGGTCGGTGCCCGGCAGGAAGCCCGGCACGTCCACGAACGTGAGCACGGGCAGGTTGAAGGCGTCGCAGAAGCGTACGAACCGGGCGGCCTTCTCGGACGCGTCGATGTCCAGGGTGCCGGCGAACTGCATCGGCTGGTTGGCCACCACGCCCACCGGATGTCCTTCGACGCGGCCGAAGCCGACGACGATGTTGGGCGCGAACAGCGCCTGCACCTCCAGAAACTCCCCGTCGTCGAGCACCGCGGTGATCGCGTCGTGCATGTCGTAGGGCTGGTTCGGCGAGTCGGGGATCAGCGTGTCGAGCGCCCGGTCGCCGTCGGTGAACTCCAGGTCGCTGCCGAGCTCGCTCTCCGGGTACGTCGGCGCGGGGTCGAGGTTGTTGGACGGCAGGTAGGAGAGCAGCGCCTTGACGTACTCGATCGCGTCGTCCTCGTCGGCTCCCATGTAGTGCGCGTTGCCGGACTTGGTGTTGTGCGTGCGGGCCCCGCCGAGCTCCTCCATCGTGACGTCCTCGCCGGTGACCGTCTTGATGACGTCGGGCCCGGTGATGAACATGTTGGACGTGCCGTCGACCATGACCGTGAAGTCGGTGACGGCGGGCGAGTAGACGTGCCCGCCCGCACAGGAGCCCATGATCATCGAGATCTGGGGGATCACACCCGAGGCGTGCACATTGCGGCGGAAGATCTCGCCGTAGAGGCCCAGGGACACCACACCCTCCTGGATCCGCGCGCCGGCCCCCTCGTTGATGCCGATGATGGGGCAGCCCGTCCTGATCGCGAGGTCCATGACCTTGGTGATCTTCTCGCCGTACACCTCGCCCAGCGAGCCGCCGAAGACCGTGAAGTCCTGGGAGAACACGCACACCTGCCGACCGTCCACGGTGCCGTAGCCGGTCACCACGCCGTCGCCGTACGGACGCGTGCGCTCGAGGCCGAACGCCGTCGACCGGTGCCGCGCCAGCTCGTCGAGCTCCACGAAGGAGCCCTCGTCGAAGAGCAGCTCGATCCGCTCGCGAGCGGTCTTGCGTCCCTTGGCGTGCTGCTTCTCCACGGCCTTCGCGGATCCGGCGTGCACCGCCTCGTCGAGGCGCCGGTCCAGGTCCGCGAGCTTGCCGGCGGTGCTGTGGATGTCGATGCCCGAGGTCGCTGAGGGCAGCTCGGTGCCCTCGCCAGGGTGTACGGGAGCGGTCACCTGGGTCAATCTAGCCCGGTGAGCGACCAGCAGAACGCCCGGCCACCCCTCGATCCGGAGCGCCTGCAGGCCCCTTCAGGATGGACCGTCGACGTGGTGGCCGAGGCCGCGTCGACCAACGCCCTGGTCGCCGACCGAGCCCGCGAAGGGGCTGCCGAAGGCCTGGTCGTGGTGGCCGAGCACCAGACGGCCGGGCGTGGTCGACTCGACCGTTCATGGGTCACGCCGGCGAGGTCTGCGCTCACGTTCTCGGTGCTGCTGCGTCCGACGGTCCCCAGTGCGAACTGGCCGTGGCTGCCGCTCCTGACCGGGCACGCCGTGGCCTCGGCGCTGCGGTCGGTCGGCGTGGAGGCCGAGCTCAAGTGGCCGAACGACATGCTGATCGGCGGCCGCAAGGTCGCCGGCATCCTGACCGAGCGTGTCGAGACCGCCGATGGCCCCGCCGTCGTGGCCGGCGTCGGGCTCAACGTCGGGATGACCGCCCAGGAGCTGCCGGTGGAGACGGCCACCTCGCTCGCGGTGGAGGGAGCCGACGCCGACCGCACCGAGCTGCTGGTCACGCTGCTCCAGCGGCTCTGCGAGGAGTACGACGCGTTCCAGGAGGGCGGCCCGGGGCCGCTGCGCTCGGCGTACACCGAGCAGTGCGTGACGATCGGCCTCCGGGTCCAGGTGGACCTGCCCACGGGCGAGAGCTGGTCGGGCCTCGCCGTCGGCATCGACGCAGGGGGACGACTGCTGGTCGACGGACCCTCGGGCGTCGTACCCGTGTCCGCCGGCGACGTCGTGCACGCGACGCACGACCCGGCTTCCTGAGCCCTAGCTGGTCCGCCCCCGGACACCCGAGAGCCGCATGCGTTCGAGGTACTCCTGCACCGCAGCCGCGATCTCACCCAGGGGCGACATCGAGTCCACGCGGATGCGGTCGTCGGTCCAGGAGGTGAATCCGCTCCTGCGTTCCAGCACCGACTCCCAGGTCGGCTCGGGGAAGCCCTCGATCCCGCGCTGTCTTCCGGCAAGCCGGCGACGGTGGACCTGCTCGTCGCTGCAGATGACCTCGACGAAGGCCAAGGGCTGACCGAGGCTTGCGGCGAGCGAACGCCATTGGTCTCGTGCGGGCTCGACGTCGTTGACGGCGTCGACGATCGCGTCGTTGCCGACGAGCAACTGCTCCCGGGCGAGGTCCTCGGCAATGACGTAGGCGGCCAGGCCGGTGGGTTGGTCACGCTCCACGCCGGCCCGCCACATGGCGGCCTCGATGGGGTCGACAGACAAGACCGCGCAGCCGAGCGCACGCGCAATCTCGCCGGCGACAGCGCTCTTTCCCGAGCCCGGAAGCCCAGCCATCGCGATCAACATCCATGCCATTGTCCCGCACCCACGGCAGGTGCTGTGCGAGCCTGGGTCGGCGAGACAGGTTCCGCCGGAGGAGAGCGTCGTGGCCGTCGTCGTCGCGGGCTGGGCCTCATCGCACGGTCCCTGACGTGTGGATCTGACACGATGCCCACGTGGCCATTTCCAAGGACCTGCTCAACGAGGGCGAGAACATCGTCTTCGACACGCGCACCCACCCGAAGGCGCTGATCGTCCCGACCCTGATCTTCCTGGCGGCGCTGGCAGTGGCCAGCTTCCTCCACGCGATGATCGACCAGGGGCAGGTCCGCGCCGGCATCTGGATCGTCTGGCTCCTCGTGGTGCTCTGGCTGTGCGTCTGGCCCTTCCTCAACTGGCTCGTGACGAGCTACACGATCACCAACCGCCGCCTGATCACCCGCACCGGCGTGATCACCCGTCGCGGTCACGACATGCCTCTCGCGCGGATCAGCGACGTCGCCTACGAGAAGGACCTGATCGACCGGATGCTGGGCTGCGGGACGCTCATCATCAGCGACGCCAGCACCCACGGCCAGATCCCGCTGAAGGACATCCCCCAGGTCGAGGAGCGGCAGCGCGTCATCAACGACCTCCTGCATCACCTGCACGACCCGTCCTCCGGCCATGACGGGACCTAGGCGGTCGAAGGCATCCAAAGCCAGCCCCGATCCCGAGCCCACTCCCTCGACCGACGCCGGCCAGGGTCCGGGGGAGGAGGAGCCCGCCGGGAGCGAGCAGATCCTCGCGCGGGCGGTGCTCGGCGAGGGCCCGGTGCTCACCGCCGAGGAGGTCGCTGAGCAGACCGGTGTCACGGTGGAGCAGGCCCGTCGCCTCTGGAGGGCACTGGGATTCCCTGACCGGGGCTTCGAGGTGGCCTTCACCTCGTCGGACGCGGAGGCCGTGGCGACCCTCTTCGAGGTCGTGGACTCCGGGCTGATCGACTTCGACATGGCGGTCAACCTCACGCGGGCTGTCGGCCAGACCATGGCGCGGCTGGCCGACTGGGAGGTGGTGACCCTCTCCCCGCGCGTGCTGGAGATGGAGGCGGACAATCCCGACGTGGGCAGCCGGGTCGAGGCCGGCCGCCAGCTCATCGAGCACCTGGGGGAGCCCTTCGAACGGCTGCTCCTCTACGTCTGGCGGCGTCACCTCGCCGCGGCGGTGGCGCGGGTGGAGGCGCTGGCCACCGACGAGGACGACCCGCAGACGACCTCGATGACCGTGGGCTTCGCCGACATCGTGGGCTTCACCGCGCTCTCCAACGAGCTGGACCAGGAGCGCATCGGCGACCTCGTGGAGATCTTCGAGTCGCGGTGCGCCGACGTGGTGGCCGGCCAGCACGGGCGCGTGATCAAGACGCTGGGCGACGGGATGCTCTTCGTCAACGACGACCCGATCCGCGCCTTCGACACGGCCGAGGGCATCATCCGAGTGGTCGGCCGCGACGCGCGGATGCCCGATGTCCGCATCGGGCTCGCGAGCGGGCCCGTGGTGATGCGTCTCGGGGACGTGTTCGGCCCCCCGGTCAACCTCGCGTCCCGGATGACCGCCGTCGCACGCCGCAACCGCATCATCGTCGACCAGGGCACGGCCGACCTGCTGCCCCCCGACCAGTTCGAGTCGCGGCGGCTGCCTGCGCGGCCGGTGCGTGGCTTCGGCCTCGTCGAGCCGGTCGCCGTACGCCGCCATTAGCCCGTCTGCTGGTCGAGGAGGGCCCCCTCGGGGCCCGTCGCGAGACCGGGTGAGGGACGTCGCTTCGATGGTGCCGCTGGTTTGGTGAGGCTCGCTGGCGCTCGCTCCTCAGCCAGCGGGGTCGCCGGCGCTCGCGGGCCCGACCAGCGAACCGTGGTGCGCGAGCGTCCGGCTTGGCTGGACCGGCGGCGTGGATTTCGTCGTTCGGAGGACGAGCGACCGGCGTTCTTCCTACCCTGACGCCGTGCTGGAGGTGCAGGACGTCCGTGTCGACGCGCAGTCCCGTCGCGTGTGGCGGGGCGGCCGTGAGGTCGCGCTGTCGCGCAAGGAGTTCGACCTGCTGCACGCGCTGATCTCGCGTCCGGGCGCCGTCGTGACCCGCGACGAGCTGATGCGCGAGGTCTGGCAGACGACGTTCTGGACGTCGTCGAAGACCATCGACGTGCACCTCGGCTGGCTGCGTCGCAAGCTCGGCGACCTCGGTCGGCCGCCGTCGTTGATCAGCACGGTGCGCGGGCGCGGCCTGCGGTTCGAGACGGGGCTGACCGTCTCCGCCTGACCCCCCTCTACGCTGGCGGGCGTGCCGACCCCCGCCCACGCCGCCCCGACGGTGGCGGTGATCGGCGGCGGCCAGCTGGCCCGGATGATGGCGGAGCCCGCGGCGGCGCTGGCCATCCCCCTCCGCCTGCTCGCCGAGGCACCTGGAGTCTCGGCCGCGCAGGTGATCCCGGACCACGTGGTGGGTGACTATCGTGACCTCGCGACGCTCCGCGAGGTCACCGAGGGCTGTGCCGTGGTCACCTTCGACCACGAGCACGTCCCGACCGACCACCTGGAGGCTCTGGCGGCCGACGGCGTCGCTTGCCGGCCCGGCCCGGGCGCCCTGGTCCACGCCCAGGACAAGGCGGTGATGCGGCGCCGGCTCACCGAGCTCGGCATCCCCTGCCCCCGTCACGCGGTCGTGTCCTCGGTGGCCGACGTGGAGGCGTTCGGACTCCCGTGCGTGCTGAAGGCCACGCGCGGCGGGTACGACGGCAAGGGGGTCTGGTTCGTCGAGTCGCCTGAGGAGTGCGTCGACGTCATCCGCCTGGCCGGGGGCGCCGCGCTGCTCGCGGAGGAGCGCGTCGACTTCCGGCGCGAGCTCTCCGCGCTCGTGGTGCGTGCGCCGAGTGGCCAGGCGGCGGCGTACTCGGTGGTCGAGTCGACCCAGCGCGACGGGATCTGTCGCGAGGTGATCGCCCCCGCGCCCGGCCTCGACCCTGCGCTCGCCGCCGAGGCGCAGCGCCTGGCACTCGAGGTCGCCGGTGCGCTGGACGTCACGGGAGTGCTGGCGGTCGAGCTCTTCGAGCACGCCGGGGGAGTCCTGGTCAACGAGCTCGCGATGCGCCCCCACAACACCGGTCACTGGACCCAGGACGGGGCGATCACCTCGCAGTTCGAGAACCACCTGCGGGCGGTGCTCGACCTTCCCCTCGGCTCGCCCAGTTCGCGCGCCCGATGGACCGTGATGGTCAACATCCTGGGCGGCGAGGTGGCCACCGGTGCCCTGGTGGACGGCTACCCGCATGCGCTGGCGCGCGACCCCGCGCTCCGCGTGCACCTCTACGGCAAGGAGCTGAGGCCGGGCCGCAAGGTCGGGCACGTGAACGCCTACGGTGAGGACCTGGACGACTGTCTGGAGCGGGCCCGCCACGCGGCGGACTGGTTCGCCGGCGAGCTGGGAGACGAGGGTGAGTGAGACCGTGAGTGACACCGAGACGACGCCCGGTTCGGGTGGCTCCCCTGCGGGCGGAGCGGTCGTCGGCATCGTGATGGGGTCGGACTCGGACTGGCCGGTCATGGAGGCCGCAGGGCTGGCGCTGACGGAGTTCGGGATCCCGTGGGAGGCCGACGTGGTCTCAGCCCACCGGATGCCGCACGACATGCTCGCCTACGGCACCGAGGCCGCCGGGCGGGGCCTGCGTGTCCTCATCGCCGGAGCCGGGGGGGCCGCGCACCTGCCCGGCATGCTCGCCGCCGTGACCCCGCTGCCCGTGATCGGGGTCCCCGTGCCGCTGCGTCAGCTCGACGGACTCGACTCGCTGCTCTCGATCGTGCAGATGCCCGCTGGGGTGCCGGTGGCCACGGTGGCCGTTGGTGGCGCTCGCAACGCCGGGCTCCTCGCCGTCCGCATCCTGGCGGCCTCCGACGAGGGCCTGCGTCAGCAGATGGCCGACTTCCAGGCGCGGCTGCGCGCCGAGGCCCAGGACAAGGGAGCCGCCGTACGACGGCAGGCGACCGGCCCCACCCGCCTGGGGTTCTGAAGGCGGAACCGCCTGCCGGGGCTGACCGTCTGTGCGCGAGGGCTTCGTGACGGCGCCTCCTCCCTCGGCGCCTCCTCAACCCGCGCAAGCGACCCTCAGGCGGTGCCGGCGGCTGTCACACCCTGGGGGCCATCGGCTGCCGGGTCCGTCGCCGGAGCCGCGCCGGCCGCGGTGTGCGGAGCGACGGCCGGCTCGTCGGAGTAGTCGGCGTCCATCGGCTCGAGGGAGCCGAGCGACTCCGCGACCACGAGGGCGTCGTCGCCCACCTCCAGCCTGAAGTCGTGGGGCGGGTTCACGAAGGCCCGACCGTCGCGACCGATCGCGAGCAGCGTCGCCGCGTGGTCGGAGCGCATCTTGGCCGACAGCTCGTCGATCGAGAAGCCGATGTAGTTGCTGGGCAGCGCGACTCGGTAGAGCTCCGAGCCCTCGCCGCCCGAAACGATGTCGGTGACCAGCTCGGCCAGTCCGGGGTAGAGGGACGAGCGGGCGAGCAGGCGCGACGCGATCCGCGAGGTGACCATGATCTCGTCGGCACGCGCGCGCCTGAAGTGCTCCACGTGGGCCGGGTTGTTGGCCTCCACCACGGTGCGGACCTGCGGCGCGATCGACTCGATGGCCATCACCGTGAGGATCGAGCGCATGTCGGCCTCGTTGGAGGCGTCGGCGGGGCAGATGACCGCCGCCATCGCCTCCTCGATGCCGGCCCGGCGCAGGTCGTCGGCGTTCGTCACGTCGCCGTTGACGAAGTAGACCCCACTGCCGGCGGGGTTCTTGTCCGATTCGTGGATCACCACGATCTTCTTGTCGTAGTCGTCACCCTGGAGCTCGGCGATCAGCTCTCGGGCCGTGGGGTTCCAGCCGCAGACGACGATGTGGTCCCGGTATCCGGAGGCACCCATGCCCTGACCTTCCTTCAGCAAGAAGTCGATGAGGAACCCGACCAGCGCACCGGTGATGGTGGCCACGATGGCGACGCCGAAGAGCACCAGCAGCCAGCTGATCACGTAGCCGAACGGGGTCGTGACATACGACGCGTCCCCGGCGCCCATCACGGTCGTGACGCCCCAGTAGAAGCTGGTGGCGAGCTTCTCGAAGAAGCCGCTCACCGTGTAGCCCTCTCCCTCGTCGGGCCCCTCGGCCACGGTCACCAGCAGCGCGGCGACCAGCACGATCGCGA
Source organism: uncultured Nocardioides sp. (assembly GCA_964542635.1). Taxonomy (GTDB): domain Bacteria; phylum Actinomycetota; class Actinomycetes; order Propionibacteriales; family Nocardioidaceae; genus Nocardioides. The sequence continues at coordinate 13,661 of CAZIVD010000013.1, forward strand.
AGAGGCCCCCGAACAGACGCAGGAAGAAGGTGCGATCGACGTTCCGCGTGATCACGCTGACGTGGTAGCCGATCCGCCGCAGCAAGGGCGTGGAGAACACCACGCCGAAGAAGCCCTTCACCCGGCTGCGCATGGCACCCCCTCGACCGCGCCTGGCTCCCGAGCGAGCGTCGAATCCGAGGGCTCATGATGCCAGAGTGGCGGCCGGGGCGTCATGGCATCTTCGGGCCAATCCGCGTCCTGGTGCGTCGATCAGCGGCGACGCCACTCGATCGCGGGGCAGGTGTCCATCACCATCGGGGTGCCGGCGGCGACGGTGCGGCGGAAGGCGTCCTCGTCGATCACCCCGAGCTGGAACCACACTCCGCGGGCCCCGATCGCGACCGCCTGGTCAGCGAACTCGCCGGCCGCCGACGATCGGCGGAAGACGTCGACCACGTCGACCTGGAAGGGCACGTCGGCGAGCGTGGCGTATCCCTGCTCTCCCAGCACCACTGGGGCGTCCGGGTGGATCGGCACGATGCGCTTGCCGTGACGCTGCAGCAGCTCGGCGATCGAGTACGCCGTCCGGCGTGGGTCCGCCAGCCCCACCACCGCCCAGGTCTCGCAGTCGTCGAGCATCAGATCGATCCACTCCTGCCGCTGCCACTCACCCATGACCCGAACCTTAGGCTGACCCCTATGACTGAGCCTCAGTTCGCGCTGTCCGAGGAGCACCAGGCGGTCCGGGAGGCGGTCCGCGAGCTGTGCGCGGCGAAGGTGGCGCCATACGCCGCCGCGGTGGACGAGGAGGCCCGCTACCCCGAGGAGGCCGCGGCGGCCCTGCAGGCGGCGGACTTCCACGCCCCACACGTGCCGGAGGAGTACGGCGGCGCGGGCGCGGACGCGTTGGCGACGGTCCTGGTCATCGAGGAGATCGCTCGCGTCTGCGTGGCGTCCTCGTTGATCCCGGCGGTGAACAAGCTCGGCTCGCTGCCGGTGATGCTCGCGGGGTCGGAGGAGATCAAGAAGCACTACCTGACCAGGCTGGCGGCCGGGGAGGGCGGCTTCTCCTACTGCCTGTCCGAGCCGGACGCAGGGTCGGACGCCGGCGCGATGACCACCCGGGCGGTGCGCGACGGCGACCACTGGGTGCTGGACGGCGTGAAGCGGTGGATCACCAACGCCGGGGTGTCGGAGTACTACACCGTGATGGCGGTCACCGACCCCGCGCAGCGGACGAGGGGGATCTCGGCGTTCGTGGTGGAGAAGTCCGACGAGGGGGTCTCCTTCGGGGCCCCGGAGAAGAAGCTCGGGATCAAGGGCTCGCCCACGCGGGAGGTCTACCTCGACCAGGTGCGGATCCCCGCCGACCGGATCATCGGTGAGGAGGGCACGGGCTTCGAGACCGCGATGCGCACCCTCGACCACACGCGGGTCACCATCGCCGCCCAGGCGGTCGGGGTGGCCCAGGGGGCCCTCGACTACGCCCTCGGCTACGCCCAGGAGCGGCGCCAGTTCGGCAAGCCCGTTGCCGACTTCCAGGGCCTGCAGTTCCTCCTCGCCGACATGGGCATGAAGGTGGAGGCCGCCCGGCAGCTGACCTACGCCGCGGCGGGTCGCTCCGAGCGCGGCGAGAAGGACCTCACCTTCTTCGGCGCGGCCGCCAAGTGCTTCGCCTCCGACGTCGCCATGGAGGTCACCACCAACGCCGTGCAGGTGCTCGGTGGCTACGGCTACACCCGTGACTACCCCGTCGAGCGGATGATGCGCGATGCCAAGATCACCCAGATCTACGAGGGCACCAACCAGGTGCAGCGCATCGTCATCGCCCGCCAGCTCCTCTCGGGCGTCCAGTCCGAGCTCTCGTGACCAGGCTGGCCGCGGTGCCTAGCCTGGGGGGATGACCGACACCATCGAGATCGCCGCGGCGGACGGTGAGGCGGAGGCCCTCGTCGCCGGCCCTGGCGACGGCACGGCTCCGGGCGTCCTCTTCTTCATGGACGCGATCGGCCTGCGGGCCCAGATCGCCGGCATGGTCGACCGGATCGCCGGGTGGGGCTACGAGGTGCTCGCGCCGAACGTGTTCTACCGGTCCGGCCGTGCGGCCGACCTCGCGCCGGACGGGCCGCTCGACACGGCCGAGAGGCGGGAGACCTTCTTCAAGTCCGCGATGGGTCGGGTCCGCGGACTCACCGTGGCCAAGGCGGAGCCCGACCTGGCGGCGTACGTCGCGGCGTTGCGACGGCGGTGCGCACCTGGAGCGATCGGCACGACCGGCTACTGCATGGGCGCGCGACTGGCCCTGAGAGCGGCCACGGGTCATCCCGACGACGTCGCGGCCGCGGGCGGCTTCCACGGGGGCGGCCTGGCGACCGAGGAGCCGGACAGCCCGCACGCGGCGCTGGGTCGGGCGCGGGCCGAGTTCGTCTTCGGTCATGCCGACCACGACTCCTCGATGCCTCCGGAGGCGGTGCATCGCCTGGGGGTCGCGCTGGCTGACGCCGGCCTGGTGCACATCAACGACGTGTACGCCGGGGCGCCGCACGGCTACGCCATGGCGGACACGGCGAGCTATCGCGAGGAGGCGGCGGAGCGGCACTTCCGCGCGCTGGAGGCGCTGCTGGACCGGACTCTGCGGTGACGCCCCTCGCGGGAGGGGACGACGAGCCGCAGGCGGTCGCCGAGCGGTCCGCGGCGGCGATGTGGGCGGGAGACCGAGCCAGCCAGGCCCTCGGGATGGAGATCCTTGAGGTCGGGTCGGGCCGCGCGGTGGTGCGGATGGCGGTCCGCGAGGACATGGTCAACGGTCAGGGGATCGGGCACGGGGGACTCACCTTCGCCCTCGCGGACTCGGCGTTCGCCTTCGCGTGCAATGGCCACGGCCGCCGCACGGTCGCGGCCGGCGCCGAGATCCGGTTCCGTGCCCCGACGCGGCTCGGCGACGTGCTCGTCGCGACGGCGGTCGAGAGGTCCCGCGACGGTCGGTCGGGGGTGTACGACGTCGAGGTCGCGAACAGCGAGGTCGTCGTCGCGACGTTCGTCGGGCACAGCCGCGAGGTGGGCGGCACCTGGCTCTAGCCGGCGACCTGGTCGGCCTCTCCCTGAACGTGTCGGCCCTCGCGAGGGCCGACAACTTCAGACCGCGCGGCAGCGTGGCGCGGAGCGACACGCTCGCGCCATTCCACGCAGCACCGGCTGACCGGTGATTCCTCGCCGGCCCGCCCCGGCGCTCAGCGCGGCAACCCCGAGGCCGTACAGAGGCGCTTGCCGATGGTGGCGGTGTTGTCCTCGATGATCCGCCGGAACATCTGCTCCGAGCGCTCCGGATCCCAGTGGACGGCCAGGTCCGAGATCGGTACGCCGCACGTCAGGCCGTTCTCGCCGTCGACGCGGGTCATCGCGAGGGCGAAGCGGGCCGCGTCGATCGGCCCCATCTCCTCGTCGACCGCGACCGCGTCGGCGGCCGCGAAGTTGAGTTGCCAGTAGCGGACCGGGTTGACGACGGTCCAGGGCGAGACCGCCTCGGAGCCGACCGCGGCGACCACCTCGCGCTGGTTCGCGGCCCGGTCGAGGTCGCCGAGCTGCTGGGCGTGCCGGGACCGTGCATAGGCGAGGGCGACCTCGCCGTCCACCTCCTGGCATCCCGCCTTGATGTCGAGACCTGCGTCGGTGTCGACCATGTCCTTCTTGGGGCAGATCTCGATGCCGCCGACCGCGTCGACCAGACCGACGAACCCGCCGAACCCGATCTCGACGAAGTGGTCGACCCGGATCCCGGTGTTCATCTCCACGGTTCGCACCAGCAGCTTGGGCCCGCCGAAGGCGTACGCCGCGTTGATCTTGGTGGTGCCGTGCCCCGGGATCGGCACCAGGGAGTCGCGCGGGATCGACATCAGCAGGTTCGGGCCGGCCCCGATGTGGAGCAGCATGATCGTGTCGGTGCGCTGGCCGGCCGCGCCCCCGGTGTGCAGTGCTTCGCGCTCCTCCTTGGACAGACCGGCCCTCGAGTCGCTGCCGACGAGGAGGTAGGTCGTCCCGGGCTGCTCAGCGGGGCGCTCGCCTCCTGGGCTGGCGTCCACCTTGGGCACGGCACGCCAGGCGAGCATCGGCACCACGAGGAGATAGACCAGCCACAGGAACAGGAGGAGCCAGACGTACCGCATCCGGAAGCGGGGTCGGCGGCGGGGCCGGGAGGTCTGGGCCGGAGGCGGGGCGACCGGCGGAGGGGTCGGTGGCGTGGTGGCTCGCTCCGCAGTCGATGCCCGGCTTCCCGGGCGTCCCGCCCGCGTGCCCCGTCGCGACAGCGCGCTGCTCTGGCTCGGCGGCTGCACCTCCATCACACGGGTCTCCTCGGGCGGTGCCTGGCGCGGGACCGGGCGGGTCGCGTCCGCAGACCGTCCGCCCTGGCCGGGCTCGACGGCCCGCGTCGCGTCGTCGCCGTACGGCGAGCTGCGGTGCGCCCCGGCACCCGGCTGTCCGGACCGTCGCCCCGGCCCGTAGAGCCAGTCGTACTCCGGCGTGCCCTCAGCGGGTCCGCCGTCGCCGGGGGGAGGCACGGTCATGGCCGTGAACCTACCCCGTGGACCCAGTCCCGCGGAGTCGATCGCGCGGGTGCGTGCCGCCGTCCGACGGCTTCCGGCGCGTCGCGACCGCCTGGGATGGGTGTGACTGGTGATACTGACGGGGCGATCTCACGCTCCTTCCCCAGCAAGAGAGGCGACCCCGGATGCCCGCGCCCCCTCCCGTGCGAGCCTCGGCCGGCACCCGCGCCGCGAACGTGCGCTACCGCCGCGCGCTGATGCTGATGTCGATGACGCTCGTGGTCCCCGGGTCGGCCCAGCTCGTGGCCGGCAACCGCCGGGTCGGCCGGGTCGCGATGCGGATCTGGATGGGCCTGGTCGTGGCCGGGCTGCTCAGCCTGGTCATCGGAGCGGTCTGGCACCAGTACGCCTTCTGGCTCGCGTCCGACACGCTGGTGCTCGGTCTGATGCGGTTCGCCCTGATGGGCCTCGCGGTCGGGTGGGCCGCGCTCCTGGTGGACGCGTGGCGCCTGGGGCAGCCGCTCTCCCTCACCGCGCCACACCGGCGTGCCGTGGTCGGGATCAACGGTGTGCTCTGCTTCTCCGTCGCCGGGACGCTCCTCTTCGGCGCTCACCTCGTCGGGGTCCAGCGGGACTTCATCCTTGCCATGTTCAGCGGGGACACCGCCAGCGCCGCGCACCATGGTCGCTACAACGTGCTCCTGCTCGGCGGTGACTCCGGCGCCGGCCGCTGGGGGCTCCGGCCCGACTCCATGACGATCGCGAGCATCGACGAGGACACCGGACGCACCGTCCTCATCGGCCTGCCCCGCAACCTGGCCGACTTCCCCTTCGCCCAGGGCTCGGTGATGGCCAAGCAGTTCCCGGACGGCTTCGACTGCGACGGCTGCTACCTCAACGGCGTGAGCACCTGGGCCGAGGACCACACCTCGCTCTTCCCGAAGTCGAAGCACCCCGGCGTGGACGCCACGATCATGGGGATCGAGGGCATCACGGGCCTGAAGATCAACTACTGGGCGATGGTCAACCTCGAGGGCTTCAAGGATCTCGTCGACGCCGTCGGCGGCGTCACCCTCCGGGTGCGGCAGCCCATCCCGGTCGGCGGTCTCGGCAGCGACGTGACGGGCTACATCCAACCGGGCGTGCGCAAGCTCGACGGCCACGACGTGCTCTGGTTCGCTCGCGCCCGGGACGGCTCGGACGACTACTCGCGGATGGCGCGGCAGAAGTGCGTCATGGGCGCGATGCTGCACCAGATCAGCCCGCGCACGGCCCTGACCAACTTCGAGCAGATCGCCAGCGCGTCCTCCGCGATGATGTCGACCAGCATCCCGCCGGGCGAGGTCGACCGCTTCATCGGGCTGGCGCTCAAGGCGCGCGCGCAGAAGGTGTCGACGGTCTCGCTCGTGCCGCCGTACGTCGTGACGGCGCACCCCGACATCCCCGCGATCCGGACGATGATCGCCACCGCGATCGCCCGCGCCGAGGGCCGCAAGCCGGTCCAGCAACCGGCCACCCAGGCACCCGATCCAACTGAAGCGCCGGCCGGGACTTCTGCGCCGGATGCCGGCGCCACGTCGCAGCAGCCCGAGCCCTCCGAGCAGCCCGCTCCGCCGCAGTCCGTCACCGGTGGCTCCCTGGGGAGCCTGTCCGACGGGTACGCCGCCAACCAGTCCGAGGACCTCGGCGCCGCCTGCTAGTCGCACCGGATCGCGCGTCGGTTGGTCGAGCCGCCGCGAGAGACGCGCGGCGTGTCGAGGCCTGGTGCCCGGTCGGTGTACCGCTCGCCGGTCTCGACGCGGGCTCGCCTGGCGGCTCGCCCGGCTCGACCAGCGAAAGAAGAGTGTCGGAGTGCTGACAGGATGACCCCGTGACCGACCCGCCGGCAGATCCCCGGATCATCGCCGTGGTGGTCACCTTCAACCGGAGGGCCCTCGTGCAGCGGCTCGTGCACCGCCTGCGGGAGACCCCCGGCCTTGCGGAGGTCCTCGTCGTCGACAACGCCTCCACCGACGGCACGCGCGAGTGGCTCGCCGAGGAGGCGGCGCGACCGGGCACCTCGCTGGTGACGGTGGCCCTCCCGGACAACCGCGGCGGTGCCGGAGGCTTCCACGCGGGCCTCGGCGAGGCGGTCGACCGCGGCGCGGGCCTCGTCTGGCTCATGGATGACGACGGCATCCCCGGCCTCGAGTGCCTCGAGCGACTGCTCGACCACGCGGGCTACTACGACTTCTGGGGCCCGGCGGTGCTGGCGGAGCAGGATCCCTCTCGGCTCTGCTTCCCCATCCGACTGCCGGGTAGGGCCGCCGTGGTGCACTCGATGGCCGAGGTCCGGCTCGCCGCCCGAGACGGGGTGATCGAGGACGTCGTGATCCCGTTCAACGGCGTCCTCGTCACCCGCGACCTGGTGGTCCGCATCGGGCTGCCTCGCGAGGAGTTCTTCATCTGGGGCGACGACGTGGAGTACCTCTGGCGCGCCCGCGCGGCCGGCGCCAGCACGGCCACGGTGGTCGACGCGCACTTCCTGCACCCTGCGACCGACGACCTGGGCACGCCGATGGCGTTCGGCCGCACGACGTACAACCACAGCCCGAGCGACCTCAAGCACTACTGCATGGCGCGCAACAACCTGGTCAACCTCCGCGACTACCGCGGTTGGCCCTCGGCGCTCGCCTTCGTCGCCAAGACCGTCTGGTTCTACACCTTCACCCGCCACGAACCGAGGCGGCTCCGACTGAGCGCCCGGGCGATGTGGGCGGGCCTGCGCGGCGACTTCACCGGACACCGGAGGTACCTGTGACCCCGGAGTCGGTCGCCGTCGTCGTGGTGACGCACAACCGCGCCGACCTGCTCGACCGGATGCTCGACGGCCTGGTGGCGCAGACCCGGCGACCGGACGCCGTGATCGTCATCGACAACGCCAGCGGCGACCACACTCCGCAGGTGCTCGCCCGCATGTCCGAGGTGGGACACCTGCCCCTGCAGGTGATCCGCAGCGAGGAGAACGTCGGGGGCGCCGGTGGCTTCCACATCGGCATGCAGACCGCCTACGAGGGCGGCTGGGACCGGATCTGGCTGATGGACGACGACGTCGTGCCAGCGCCGGACTGCCTCGCGATCCTCATGGGGGTCGACGAGGACTGCCTGATGCCCGTGCGGGAGGACCTCGACGGCGTGCTCGTCGAGAAGTCGGCCACCCGCTTCGACCTGGCCAACCCGCTGTCCATCCGGCCCAAGACGGCCAGCGTCGAGACGACGTACGGCGCCCGGGGGGCCATGCCGCCCCTGGTCGAGATCGAGGTGGTGGCGTTCGAGGGCTTCCTGGTGCGCCGGCGGGTCGTGACCACCGTGGGCCTGCCGGACCCGGCGTTCTTCATCTTCTACGACGACGCCGACTTCGCCCTGCGGGCGCGCAAGGCCGGCTTCCGGATCTGGGCGGTGCGGGATGCGGTGCTGGTGCGGCAGCTGGCCTTCAGCCAGCAGCACGCGCTGGACACGTGGAAGGGCTACTACATGTACCGCAACCTCTTCGTTGTGCACTTCCGCCACGGCGAGAACGCCCTGGTGCGGGCCAAGCCCTACGCGATCGCCGCCGGCGTCGTCGTCCTGAGCCCGGTGCGAGGCGGCCGCGCGGAGGCGGGCAATGTGATCCGCGCCATCAGGGACGCTCGGCGGCTGCGCGCGGAATCGGGCTCGGCGCCGGCTCCTCGGTAGACTGACCGCCGGTCTTCGCCGTCCCGAAGACGTCCGGAAAGCAGTCAGGAGAGCCGCTTCGTGTCCGATCAGCGCCCGCCCGAGGCGGGCCCAGACCTCGTCGTCGTCGGCAGCGGGTTCTTCGGTCTCACCATCGCCGAGCGGTGCGCCAACGAGCTGGGCCTGAAAGTCCTCGTGCTCGAGCGGCGCCGCCACGTCGGCGGCAACGCCTACAGCGAGGTCGACCCAGAGACCGGCATCGAGGTCCACGTCTACGGTGCGCACCTCTTCCACACCTCCAACGACAAGGTGTGGGACTACGTCAACCGGTTCACGACCTTCACCGGCTACCAGCACCGCGTCTTCGGGAAGTACCAGGGGCAGGTCTACTCCCTGCCGATGAACCTCTCGCTGATCAACTCCTTCTTCGGCCGCTCCTTCGCTCCCGACGAGGCCCGCGCGCTGATCGCGGAGCAGGCCAGCGAGATCGACACCTCGGCCGCGCAGAATCTCGAGGAGAAGGCGATCAGCCTGGTCGGTCGCCCGCTCTACGAGGCGTTCATCAAGGGCTACACCGCCAAGCAGTGGCAGACCGACCCCAAGGAGCTGAGCCCGGACATCATCACCAGGCTCCCGGTCCGCTACAACTTCGACAACCGTTATTTCAACGACAAGTACGAAGGCCTCCCGACCGACGGCTACACCGCGTGGCTCTCGCGGATGGCCGACCACCCCAACATCGAGGTGCGGCTCGGGACCGACTTCTTCGACGTCGCCGACGACTACCGCGGCCAAGTCCCGATCGTCTACACCGGCCCCGTCGACGAGTACTTCGGCAACTCCGAGGGGCGCCTCTCGTGGCGCACCGTCGACCTCGAGGCCGAGGTCGTCGAGGTCGACGACTTCCAGGGCTGCTCGGTGATGAACTACAACGACCAGGACGTGCCCTTCACTCGCATCCACGAGTTCAAGCACTTCCACCCCGAGCGCACCTACCTGCCGGGCAAGACGGTGATCGTGCACGAGTACAGCCGGTTCGCCGAGGAGGGCGACGAGCCCTACTACCCGATCAACACCGCCGAGGACCGGGCCAAGCTGCTGCGCTACCGCGAGCTGGCCAAGAAGGAGCCGATGGTGCTCTTCGGCGGTCGCCTCGGCACCTACCAGTACCTCGACATGCACATGGCCATCGGCTCGGCGCTGTCGATGTACGAGAACCGGCTCAAGCCGCACTTCGCCGACGGCGCCGAGATCGCCAGCGGAGGAGTTGACGAATGAGATCCCCTCGCTGTTCGTCGTCTCCCACGCTGCGCTCCTCCACCGAACAACACCGAGGGGACCCCGACAGATGACCTCGACGACCGCCGAGACCCTCGACCAGCAGGCGCCGACCGTACGCCGGCTGCTCCAGCGCCAGATCCTCCCCATCGACCGCGACACCGATGTGTTCGCGCTCTACGTCGACCCCGAGGACGCGCGGCTCGACGCGGACCGCTACGAGATCGGCGGCAACCGGGCGGCCAAGGACCTCAACAACGCCGCCATCCGGCAGTCCACCTCGACGGGTCGGGGCATCCATCCGGACCAGATCGAGTCGCGCACGGCGTTCCGCGTCCGGTCGGGCACCAAGATGTCGTTCGGCACCTACTTCAACGGCTTCCCGGCGTCCTACTGGCGGCGCTGGACCGTCGTGAGCGAGGTGCGCCTCACCGTCAGCCTCGTGGGGTCAGGCGCCAGCGTCACGGTCTACAAGTCGATGGCCAACGGCCGCTCCCAGCGCGTCGACGCGGCCACTGTGGAGGGGGAGCGCGCCGAGTTCTCCTTCGACTTGACGCTGACGCCGTTCGTCGACGGCGGCTGGTACTGGTACGACGTCGTGGCCGGCGACGAGGACGCCGTGGTCGAGGCCGCGGAGTGGACCGCCGAGGTGCCGGCCGAGCGCGGCGAGCACGGCACCGCCGACATCGTCATCACCACCATGAACCGGCCGGACTTCTGCGCCAAGCTGCTCGCCCAGATCGGCGAGGACGAGGTGCTGCGGCCCTACCTCGACACCGTCTTCGTCTCCGAGCAGGGCTCCCAGAAGGTCGTCGACAGCGAGTTCTTCCCCGCGGCCGAGAAGGCCCTCGACGGGCTCCTGCGCGTCAACGAGCAGGGCAACCTCGGTGGCTCGGGCGGCTACGCGCGCGGTCAGCTCGAGTCGGTGCGCAAGGGCACCGCGACCTACGCCCTGATGATGGACGACGACGTCGTCTGCGAGCCCGAGGGCATCGTCCGCGCCGTCACCTTCGGCGACCTCACCCGACGCCCGACGATCGTCGGCGGCCACATGTTCAGCATCTACTCGCGGTCGCGGCTGCACAGCTTCGGCGAGATCGTCCAGCCGTGGAAGTTCTGGTGGATGACCCCCCTCGACGGCTACTCCGACTGGGACCTGGCGGCACGCAACATCCGGTCCTCCCGCTGGCTGCACAAGCGCGTCGACGTCGACTTCAACGGCTGGTTCATGTGCCTGATCCCGCGGCGCATCCTCGAGGAGATCGGCCTCTCGCTGCCGCTCTTCATCAAGTGGGACGACTCCGAGTTCGGGCTGCGCGCCAAGGCCGCCGGCTACCCGACCGTCACCTTCCCTGGCGCCGCCGTGTGGCACGTGCCCTGGACGGACAAGAACGACGCGGTCGACTGGCAGGCCTACTTCCACCACCGCAACCGCTTCGTCGCCGCACTGCTCCACTCGCCCTACCCCAACGGTGGCCGGATGGTCCGCGAGAGTCTCAACCACCAGATCAAGCACCTGGTGTCGCTGCAGTACTCCACGGTCGAGATCCGCCATCAGGCGCTGCTGGACGTCCTCGCAGGCCCCCACGGCCTGCACGACGTGCTCGGCACCAAGCTCGGCGAGGTCAACACCTTCCGCAAGCAGTTCACCGACGCGCAGCTGCACGCCGACCCGGACGCCTTCCCGCCCGTACGCCGCACCAAGCCGCCCCGCAAGGGCAGGGGCCCAGGCGCCGAGATCCCCGGGCGACTCTCCCAGCTGCTGACCGCGGGCCTCGCGCCGATCCGTCAGCTGCGCCCCGTCCGGGAGCTGTCCAAGGCGCACCCCGAGGCCGAGCTCACGGCGATGGACGCCAAGTGGTACCGCCTCGCGAGCTACGACTCAGCGATCGTCTCCATGAACGACGGCGCCTCGGCCGCGCTCTACCGTCGCGACCCTGCCCACTACCGCGAGCTGCTGCGCAAGACCGTGGACATCCACGCGCAGCTGCATCGCGAGTGGCCGCGACTCGCAGCCGAGTACCGCGCCGCCCTGGGCGAGATCACCTCGCCGGAGGCCTGGGAGAAGACCCTCTCCCCGTGGCTGGGGGCGGAGGAGCAACCCGCGGAGGGCCGTGATGTCGACTGACGCCCAGCCCCGCGTCGTCCCCCACGACGCGGAGAGTCGCGCCGCGGCCCTGGTCGACACGCCGCTGCGCTCGCCGGTGCCCCAGGGCGGGCTGACCGGGATCTTCAAGCACCGCTACCTGCTGCGGCTGCTGGTCAAGCGCGAGGTGACCGCGCGCTACCACGGGTCGTTCCTCGGGATGCTGTGGAGCTACATCAACCCGCTCGTGCAATTCCTGATGTACCTGTTCATCTTCACGCTGCTCATCGGTCGCGGCGGCAGCATGGAGCACTACGCCATCCACGTGTTCGCCGCGATGATGGTGGTCTCGCTCTTCACCGAGACGATCGGGGCGGGCACCCGCTCGATCGTGCGCAACTCCTCGCTGCTGCAGAAGAGCGCGATGCCGCGCGAGACCTTCCCGCTGGCCTCGCTGCTGGTGTCGATCTACCACCTGTGGCCCGAGTTCGTGATCCTCGGGGTGGCGCTGATGATCGTCGGCTGGGCTCCCGACCCGGCCGCGATCGGTGCCGGTCTCCTGGGCTACTCCATCATCATCGTCTTCGCGCTGGCGTTGGCGCTGATGCTCAGCGTGGGCCAGGTCTTCCTCCGCGACACGGGTCAGTTCGTCGCCGTGGTGAACAACTTCATCCGCTTCGGCGTGCCGATGATGTACCCCTACAGCCTGGTCGCCGAGCGGTTCCACGGCCACACCGAGCTCTACCTGTCGAACCCGATCGCCATCGCCGTCCTGCTGGTGCAGCGCTGCTTCTGGATCCCGACCAACAGCGACCAAGCCGAGGCGATCGCGGTGCACATGCCCGACCACCTCTACACGCGCGGCTGGATCGCGCTCGCGGCCGCCGTCGTGCTGCTCGTGGTCGCGCAGAAGGTCTTCACGCGCTTCGAGAACAAGATCCCGGAGCGCCTGTGACCGACTCGATCGTGGTGGAGCACGTCTCGAAGCGCTTTACCAAGCAGTACCACCGCACGCTCAAGCAGGTGACGGTGGCGATGGCGCGCCGCCAGCAGGTGCAGAACTCCTTCCTGGCCATCGACGACGTCTCCTTCCGCATCCAGCAGGGCGAGTCCATCGGCCTGATGGGCCTCAACGGCTCCGGCAAGTCGACCCTGCTCAAGCTCGTTCAGGGCGTGATGTCGCCCGACTCGGGCACGGTGAAGACGCGCGGCCGGATCTCGGGCCTGATCGCCACAGGGGCGGGGTTCCACCCGCAGCTCACGGGTCGGGAGAACATCTACCTCAACGCCGCGATCCTCGGCATGAGCGAGGCGGAGACCAACCGCAAGTTCGACGCGATCACCGACTTCGCCAACCTCGACGACTTCCTCGACTCGCCGGTCGGCTACTACTCGTCCGGCATGTACGCCCGCCTGGGCTTCGCGATCGCCATCCACGTCGACGCCGACATCTTCCTGGCGGACGAGGCGCTGGCCGTGGGAGACAAGCCCTTCAAGGTCAAGTGCATGAAGAAGCTGAAGGAGATCCGAGACAGCGGCGTGACCATCTTCTACGTCAGCCACGCCGCCGGCTCCGTCCGCAAGATCTGCGACCGGGTCCTGGTCCTCGAGAAGGGCGTCCTCGGCTTCGACGGCGGCGTCGAGGAGGGCATCAAGTACGTCCACTACGACGACGACTCCGAGGGCACCGACGAGGAGCTCGGCTCCGAGGTCTGACGCGTCTCGCGTAGTCGAACAGGCACAAGTGCCGATGCTGGAACGGCCCACACCGCATCTTCCACGGATCCAGGGAGTTGTGCCTGTTCCAGTACGAACGCTGGCGCTGGCAACGTGTTCGGCGGCTCGTTCCTCGGCGCCTCCTCAACCACCGGGGTTCGTCGGCCGCGGAATTCTTGAGGGTCGTCGGCGTGTCGACTGGAAATTACAGGTTTGTAGTTACTCAGAAACCCTTCCAGAGGGTCTGTGACGCGTGTGAAAGTTGCTACTCGTGTGACTTCTTCCCCGCACACTGGAGTAGTTCTCGATGCCTTCCGGCCCCACCCGCAGCCCTGCCGCGAGTCCGCTCGCGCCCCCGTCCCCGACGCGGGCGCGGTTCGTCAGCGCGTGCCAGCAGTTGCTGGCCCTCGCGGTGGTCTGCACGGCCCTGACCCCGGCTGTCGGCGTGATGAGCCTGGACGTCGTCACCCACGCTCCCTCCGGTACGACGGCAGCCGCAGGTGCGCAGGGCGCACTGATGTCGGCGTACGGCGAGGAGGCGCTCAAGACCTCGACGCTGCCCGGCGGCCCGGTGACGGCGAAGGTGCGGGAGATCCCGCTGACCTCGGCCGCTCCGGTTTCCGGCAAGTCCGGCAGGACCGCGGCCACGGTCACCGCCAACGCCCGGGTCCGCGTGCTCGACGACGGGACGCGTCTGACCACTCTGCCGCAGCGGGTCGTGGGGTACGGCGCCGTCGGCGTCACCTGGGCAGCGGGCCCGGCGCTGCCGGGCCAGGACCTGAGCTTCTCCGTGCGGACCCGCACCGGCGGCGTCTGGTCGGCCTGGACCACGATGGTCTCCGACGAGGACCACGGTCCGGACCCTGACTCAGTGGAGGCCAGGCACGCGCGCCCGGGCACCGACCCGCTGTTCGTCGGACACGTCGACCAGGTGCAGGTGCGGGCCGACGCCTCGCTCTTCCTCCCCGGCGACCTGCGGCTCTCGGTGGTCGCACCCGGCAAGCCCACCGGAGTCGTGCGCGAGCGGGCCGCCCTCGACACCAGCACGATGGACGGCAACGACGGCTCGCACTCCGCCTACAACCAGGCTGCGCTGGCCACGGCCGAGCAGGAGGCCGGTGCGGGCGCCCTTTCGCTCGCCGCAGCCACGTACACCCCGCAGCCGGTGATCTACTCGCGCGCCCAGTGGGGCGCCAACGAGAACATGCGTGAGAAGGCGGCGCTGCACTACGGCGAGGTGCACGCCGGCTTCGTGCACCACACGGTCAACGCCAACAACTACACGGCTGACGAGGTGCCCGGCATCCTGCGCAGCATCTACGCCTACCACACCCAGTCGAGGGGTTGGAGCGACATCGGCTACAACTACCTCGTCGACCGCTTCGGCCGCATCTGGGAGGGCCGGTACGGCGGGGTGGACCGCCCCGTGGTGGGGGCCCACACCCTCAACTACAACGACGACGCGTTCGCGATGTCGGCGATCGGCAACTTCGAGATCGCCCAGCCGACGGCCGCGATGCTGCAGGCGTACGGCGTGCTGTTCGCGTGGAAGCTCAGCCTCCACGGCGTCGACGCACCGTCGACCCAGCAGTGGGTGGGCAGCAAGTGGTTCCAGGCCATCAACGGACACCGGGACGCCGCGGCGACAGCCTGTCCGGGCAAGAACCTGTACGCCAAGATCCCCCTGATCCGGCAGTACGCCGCGGCCGCACAACAGGGCTGGGCCGGCCGCGAGCTGGAGTCGAGCCTGATCGGCTCGCCGTACCCGGATCTGGTGATGCGCCGGATCTCGGACAAGCAGGTGTTCGTGGTGCCCACCAATGGGATGACCACCTTCGGCCCGCCCATCAGCCTGGGCGCCGGCTGGACCCCGTTCGACACCGTGCTCCTCGTGCCCGACGTGACCGGAGACGGCCAGGCGGACCTACTCGCCAGGGTGGCGGCCGACGGTTCGACGCAGGTGCGACCCGGCAACGGCGCAGGTGGCTTCGGCGGCCCGGTGTCGGCGTACGGCGGGCTCGCCGGTCACGACCTGATCACGCCCGTCGGGGACCTCGACGGCGACGGGCGTGGTGACCTGGTCGCCCGCGATCCCGGTCAGGGTCGGCTGGACGCCTACCTCGCGAACGGCGCGGGCGGCTTCACCGTCAAGCGGCTGGGCACCTCGTGGGGCGGCTACTCCCTGCTCGTCGGCCCCGGTGACGTGAACGGCGACGGCCAGGCCGACCTGGTGGCGCGTGGCACGGGCGGCGCCTTGTGGCTCGTGCCCGGCCTGGCCGGTGTCGGCTTCGGCGACCCGGTGCGGATCAAGGGCAACTGGGGCACCTACGACACGATCGTCGGCCACGGTGACTTCAACGGTGACGGTCGTCCCGACCTCCTGGTCCGGCCGTCCGGGTCGAGTGCCGTCTATGTGCGGCCGTGGTTGAAGCCGACCCGCTTCGGCAAGCCCCTCGGGCCCGTCACCGGCTTCGGTGGCGTCAGCGGCCTGTCGGCAGGTGCATCGGCGTACGGCGCGGCGGCCCCCGACGTCGTCGCGCGCAGCGGTGACAGCCTCGTGCTCTTCCGCAACGCCGGGACCTACGAGACGGGCGTGCCGGTCGCGACCGGCCTGGTGCTGCCGACGGCAGACACGCTGCTGAGCGCGGGGGACTGGGACCGGGACGGCTACTCGGACCTCGTGGTGCGCAACCGCGGCTCCCAAGACCTGCTGCTCTATCGGGGGAACGGTGCGGGCCAGTTCGCCGGACCGGTCGTCCTGGGCACGGGGTTCCGGAAGGTCAAGCTGCTCGCCGCGGTCGGGGACATGACCGGCGACGGCTGGCCGGACCTGATGGGTCAGCCGAAGAAGGGATCGATGACGCTCTACCCCGGCAACGGTCTGTCCGGCTTCAAGCCCGCCTACGTGGCCTACAAGCGGATCAAGGCAGGCTTCCAGGTGCCGGTCGGCCGGTGGGACGCCGACGGAGCGCCCGACAGCATCTTCCGCTCGGGCAAGCGGCTCACGCTCTACCCCGGCAACGGTCCGGGCGGTCTCATCGGCGCTCGGGCGCTCAAGCTCAACGTCAAGCGCTTCGACGCCTTGGTGGGTGTTGGCGACATGGGGATCAACGGCCACTCCGGCGTGGTGATGCGCGAGCGCAAGACCGGCTACCTGTGGGTGCAGCCGGCCACGACCAAGGGTTTCTCGCCCCGGCGGTTCCTCGGGCAGGGCTTCAGGGGGTACGACCTGCTCGGCTGAGCGACTAGGCCCCGAAGCGGCCCGTGCACCGCTCGGCGGCGAAGACCGAGTCGACCCGGGGATCGTTCGCTCCGGTGGCTCCCGAGACGAGGACGACCGAGCCGCTCGACAGCGGCCCGGTGAAGGCGGCCAGACCGGAAGGGGAAGCCGGGTTCGCCGCCGACAGGAGCCGGCCGCCGCCGGTGTGGGAAGACCCGGCGGCGGCCAGGCTCCAGAGCTGTGCCTGGGTGAGGTCGTCGGTGGCGGGCTCCTGGTCGGTGGGCGGGTCCCAGGGGCTGAAGGCGTCTGGCTGGGACCACACCTCGACGCCGACGTCGTGGACGCCGGTGGGCAGAGGATCGGCGAACCTCGCCCCCAACGGCCGTAGCGAGCAGGCCAGCACCGGGATGCGCTCCGCCTCGGGCGCCCACCGCTCCAGCCCGGCCGGCCCGGTCACGAGCAGATCGGGTGTGTCCGTCTCGCTCACGACCAGCCCGAGGGTCCAGCCGGCGCCGAGGAAGACCGGGCCCAGCCAGTGCGTCGGCAGGTCGACGCGGAGCCGCTGACCGCGCTCGGCGTCGTACTCCTCGGCCAGCAGCGACGCGGTTTTCGCGACCCAGTTGGCGTACGTCGTGACGGACAGTTCGACGCGCTCGCCCGTGTCCAGGTCGTACCAGGTCACCAGCGGGCGGCCCGGGTCCTCCCGCAGCCGCCGGGCGAGAACGTCGGCGAAGGTCGTCATCCGTCGCACTGTAGGTGGTCGGGGCCGACCACCGGTGGCGACCACTAGCATCGCGGCAGGGCGGATCGTGAGGGGGAGACATGGTCGCGAAGGTGTGGGTGGGGCTCGGGCTGACGGTGGTCCTGCTGGGTCTGGCGGGCTGCGGGTCGGAGTCGAGCGAGGCGCCCGAAGCGGAACCCACGTCGGCCGCCTCGTCGACCTCGGGCGAGCCCGACGAGTCGGAGTCGACGCCGGTCCAGCCCGAAGAGGAGACCCCCGAAGATGGCGGCGGAGAAGCGCTGTCGGGTTGCCCCTACCTCACGGCCGAACAGGTGACCGAGGCTCTGGGATCACCGACCACCGAGACGGCCGGCACGATGAACGCCTGCTTCTTCGACCCCGAGGCCGGCGAAGGACCGTCGGTGGCGTTGAGCAGGATCGACATCCAGATCGACCCTGCTGACTACGCCTCCCAGTCGCGCGAGCTCTGTGAGGGCGACGTCACCGACGTGGAGGCCCCGGGTGCCGACACGGCCTTCGCATGCGTGGGGATCATGGGTCCCGAGGGCCAGTTCTACAGCGGCCGTGCGCTCGTGACGATCAGCGTGAGCGACGCGGCCGACGACGCCGCAGGGGTGGCTGCTGCCGCGGCCCTGCTGCCGCTCGTCATGATCCCGGCGGGCTGACGCCGGACGCGGCGGCGGCGACCGCCACACACCACCGGCCAGCGCGGTCGAGCGCCGCTGCCCGGTCCTCCTGTGGGCCTGCCAGCGTGCACGTCAGCCAGGCGTCGCCGAAGAGCCCGCGGTGGCTGATCTCCAGCCCTCCCGGGGCGCGACAGGCGAGGGCCACCGAGGGTGCGCCGTACGCCGCCGCGTCGGGCAGGCGCGTGCACCGCGGCTCCTGGCGGGCCGCCCGCACCAGCAGGCGGGCCCGGGCCGCAGTCACCGGCGGGGCGAAAACCCAAGCACCCGCCGAGATCCGGGGATCGTCGCCGGTCCACGCGCACCCGAACTCGTGGGCCACGTCGCTGACCTCGTCGGTCAGGTCGACCCGCTGCCCGCTGGCGTACTCCCTCGACTCGGCGGGCTCCGCGCCGAGGGCGCGCTGCACGGCGGCGGGATCCACCTGGTCGCAGAGCGGAGCCCTCCGGACGACGAGGGTCTCGGTGGCGACGTCGGCCAACGGCGTGCCCTCAGGCGTGACCGGGGACTGCGTCGAGGGGGTCGAGGACGTGTCTCCGGTACACCCCACCAGGAGAGTGAGGAGGACCAGTAGCGCCGCCGGCCCAGCGGCCGCAGCCCGGCCCTGCGCGGGGGTCGAGGCGGGAGCGCGCACCGCCTCACCCTACGCAGCGGCGCCACGCCAGGGCGGGTGTGCCGACGGGCGCGCTGGGTCCGCTGGTCTAGCCTCGACCCCGATGATCCGCTTCGAGAAGGTCACCAAGACCTACCCTGGCCAGGGCCACGCCGCCCTCGACAACGTCTCCATCGACGTCGAGAAGGGCGAGTTCGTCTTCCTCGTGGGCGCCTCCGGCTCCGGCAAGTCCACCGCCCTTCGACTCGTCCTGCGTGAGTCGCGACCGTCCGCAGGCCGCGTCTACGTCGCCGGCAAGGAGATCAACCGCCTCGCGGGCTGGAAGGTCCCGAGACTGCGCCGCCAGATCGGCACCGTCTTCCAGGACTTCCGGTTGCTCCCCAACAAGACGGTGAGCGAGAACGTCGCGTTCGCGCTCCAGGTGATCGGCAAGTCGCGAGGCGAGATCCGCCGCGTCGTACCCGAGACCCTCGAGCTCGTGGGCCTCGAGGGCAAGGGCGAGCGGATGCCCGACGAGCTGTCCGGCGGGGAGCAGCAGCGGGTCGCGATCGCCCGGGCGTTCGTCAACCGCCCGATGATCCTGATCGCCGACGAGCCCACCGGCAACCTCGACCCCGCGACGTCCGTGGGCATCATGAAGCTGCTGGACCGGATCAACCGCACCGGCACCACGGTGGTCATGGCCACCCACGACCACGGTGTCGTGGACCAGATGCGCAAGCGGGTCGTCGAGCTGAGCGCCGGGCAGGTCGTCCGCGACCAGGCCCAGGGCGGCTACGGCTTCTCCCACTGATCAGGCGTCGAGAGAGAACTCATGCAGCTGCGTTACGTCTTCACCGAGCTCGGCCAGGGTCTGCGCCGCAACCTGTCGATGCATGTGGCGGTCGTGCTCACCCTGTTCGTCTCGCTGACCCTGGTCGGCCTGGGGGTGCTGCTGAACCAGCAGGCCATCAAGGCGGCCGACCACTGGGGCAGTGAGCTCCAGATCACGGTGTGGCTCTGCAAGGACCGCGACCAGAACCCCGCCTGCGTGGGGGAGGTCACCCAGGCCCAGAAGGACGCGATCGCGACGGTGGTCTCGGAGAACCCCGAGGTCGCGGGCTACCACTTCGAGACCAAGGAACAGGCCTTCGAGAAGCTCAAGGAGACCTACGCGCCCGGCAAGTTCGAGGGCCCGAACGCCGTGATCACCGCGGACGACATGCCGGAGTCGATCTGGATCGAGCTGGTCGACCCCGAACAGTTCGAGGGGATCACCAGCGCGGTGCAGGGACTCGACGGCGTCTCGGGCATCCGGGACGCCCGCGACACCCTCAAGCCGATCTACGGCGCCATCGACGCGCTGCAGTGGGGGGCCTTCGCCACGGCGCTCTTCCTCGTCGTCGCGGCGCTCCTGCTGGTGGCCAACACGATCCGGCTGGCGGCCTTCGCCCGACGTCGTGAGATCGCCATCATGCGGCTGGTCGGCGCCTCCACCCTCTACATCGCCCTCCCGTTCCTGCTCGAGGCGCTCGTCACGGCCGCCCTCGGCGTTCTCCTCGCCGCCGGCGCGCTGGTGGCCTTCGAGCAGTTCGGGATCAAGGGCCGCATCCAGGGCGAGCTGAACTTCATCCCCTGGATCGGCTGGCCCGAGGTCCAGTACGCGATCGTCGTGATCGCGATCCTGGGCCCGCTCCTCACCCTGCTGCCCACCCTCGTCCTGACCCGCAAGTACCTCCGTGTCTAGGGACGAGCGTGTCGCTGGCGCGCCACGCTGCCGTCCGCGCGTCTAGGGACGAGCGTGTCGCTGGCGCGCCACGCTGCCGTCCGCGCGTTTAGGGACGAGCGTGTCGCTGGCGCGCCGCCGCCGAGTCGGCGTGAGCTCTCGCTTCGAGTGAGAACTGGCGCCCACTCGGCGGGCTAGACCTGAGAACTGGCGCCTCCTCGGCGGGCCGCGTGTCGCGCCGATCCTGGTGCCGGGCTCGGTTAGCGTCCGGAGTGTTCACTTCCCCGAACACCCAAAGGCGAACAGGTGCGTTCCTTCCCCCGCATCGGTAGCCGACGCATGGCCGCCGCCGGATTGTCCGTGGCCGTCGCCGTCGGAGTCCTCACTCTCCCTACCGGGCCTTCCGCGATCGCCGGTGAGCTGCGCGACCGACAACGCGAGGTCCATCGCAAGATCGAAAGGGCCGACCATGCGCTCGACGAGTCCAGCGGGCGGCTGCGGAAGGCCACCCATGCCCTCGATCAGGCCCGCGAACAGCTGACCGAGGCCAGAGCCGAGCTCGGCAGCGTCCGCGCCAAGCTCGCGCTCGCACGGCAGCGCGACGAGGAGATGCGTCTGGAGCTCGCCGCGGCCGAGGCCCGCCTCGCCCAGGCCACGGCCGACGTGGCGGCCGGCAAGGAGGCGGTGCAGGCGCAGAAGGAGGTCGTGATCGACACCATCACCTCGCTCTACGAGCAGGGTGACCCGGACCTCTTGGCCTTCACCTCGATCCTGAACGCCCAGACGCCCGCTGACATCACCCGCCAGCGCGAGGCCAACAGCTCGCTGGTGGACAAGCAGGACAACGCGTACGACGACCTGCGCGCCGCCGAGGTGCTGCTGGAGGTCCACGAGGAGGAGGTCGCGGAGGCGACCGCCGAGGTGGCCGAGAAGCGTCAGGCCGCGGCCGACCACCTCGTCGAGATGCAGGGACTGACCCAGGAGGCGCTCGAGGCGAAGAACCGGGTCAAGGGGCTCGTGGGCGAGCGCAAGAGCGCCGAGGCAGCGGCCATGGAGGCCAAGCGCAAGGACCGCAAGGCGCTACGCGAGCTCAAGCGCCAGGAGGCCCGGATCCAGAAGCTGATCCAAGAAGCGATCCGACGCGCCAAGGAGCGCGCCAAGCGGAAGGCGGCGCTGGCCGCCCAGAACGGCGGCTACCACGGCGACACCGGTGGGCTGCTGCAGCGGCCGGTGAACGGGTCGATCACGTCGCCGTTCGGTTACCGGGTGCACCCGATCTACCACTACTGGGGGCTGCATGACGGCGACGACTTCGGCGCACCCTGCGGGGCTCCGCTCTATGCCGCCGGCGACGGCAAGGTGCTGACCGAGTACTACTCGTCGGTGTGGGGCAACCGGCTCTACCTCAACGTCGGCATGGTGAACGGCAAGTTCATCACCGTGATCTACAACCACCTGTCGTCGTACAACGTTCCGACGGGCGCCACCGTGGGGCGCGGTGACGTGGTCGGGTACGTCGGCACGACAGGCTGGTCCACCGGCTGCCACCTGCACTTCACCGTGATGGAGGACGGCAAGCCCGTCGACCCGACCCGCTACCTCTGACCGCCCAACGGCCGAGGGACAGCTCCTCCTCTCCCGGGTCTCGACGCGGGCTCGCCTGGAGGCTCGCCTGGAGGCTCGCCCGGCTCGACCGGCGAATCGGAGCTTTCGGTGGTCGAGCCCTTCGAGACGCCTCGTCCCTCGGCTCCTCAGGAACCACCGCCGCGAGGACGAGCGGCGCGTCGAGACCGGGTGAGTGCTGAGGCGGTCGCTCGCGACCTCATCGACCACCAGACCTGTTCCCGTGCCTCCAGTGATGGAGACTGCTGGTCGTCCGCATGTCGTCGTCGACCTCACGCCGGAGGACCTGGTGGCTCACGAGCACACCCCGTCGCAGCCACCACCGGCCCTGGCCCGCAGGCTGGACACCTTCGACGCCGTCGTCATCGGCCTGGGCTCGATGATCGGCGCAGGCGTGTTCGCGGCTTTCGCGCCGGCGGCCGCGGCCGCCGGCGCCGGACTCCTGATCGGTCTGGTGATCGCCGCGGTGGTCGCCTACTGCAACGCCACGTCGTCGGCGCAGCTGGCCGCGCAGTACCCGACCTCCGGCGGCACCTATGTCTACGGCCGCGAGCGCCTCGGTGCGTGGTGGGGGTTCCTCGCGGGTTGGGGCTTCGTCGTCGGTAAGACGGCCAGCTGCGCCGCGATGGCGCTGACGTTCGCGGCGTACGCCGTGCCGGCCGCGTGGCCCGAGCCCACGCAGCGGCTGGTGGGGGCGACAGCGGTGCTGGTCCTGGGAGGCGTGAACTACGTCGGCATCACCCGCACCGCGCGGCTCACCCGGGTCCTGGTCGCCCTCGTGCTGGCCGTGCTCGCCCTGGTCGTGGCCGCCAGCCTGCTCGGCAGCACTCCCGATGCGGGGCGAGTCCAGCCGCTGACCGTCGGAAGCCACGGCTGGTACGGCGTGCTCCAGTCCGCTGGCCTGCTGTTCTTCGCCTTCGCGGGCTATGCGCGCATCGCCACGCTGGGCGAGGAGGTGCGCGATCCCGGCCGCACCATTCCGCGCGCGATCCAGCTCGCGCTCGCGGTCGTGGTCTGTGTGTACGCCGTCGTCGCCGTCACCGTCCTCGCCGTGCTGGGTCCCGACGGCGTCGCCCGGTCGGTTGAACCGCTCTCCGATGCGGTCGCGGCCGGTTCCTGGGACTGGGCGGTCCCCGTCGTCGCGGTGGGGGGTGCGCTGGCAGCCCTCGGAGCGCTGCTCGGCCTGATGACCGGGATCGGCCGGACGGGGCTCGCCATGGCCCGCGAGGGCGACCTGCCCGCGTGGCTGGCGGCGGTGCACCCTCGTCACCGCGTGCCACACCATGCCGAGATCGCGCTGGTCGTGGCCGTCGTGGTGCTGGTGGCGACGACGGACCTGCGTGGAGCGATCGGCTTCTCGTCGTTCGGCGTGCTCCTCTACTACCTGATCGCCAACCTCTCGGCCCTCACCCAGACCCGGGAGCACCGACGCTTCGCGCGCCCCCTGCAGATCCTGGGTGCGATCGGGTGCGTCGTCCTTGTCGCGACTCTGCCCGCGATGTCGGTGATGGCCGGGGTGGCGGTGTTCGCGGTGGGTGTCGCCTACCGGTGCTTCCGGCTCGCTCGGCGCCCGCGCGGGTAGCGCCGCGGCCGGTCAGAGCCACCGGGCGTTCCGCGTGGGAACCCGTTCGTCCCGCCTGGTGCCGGGCTGAGAGACTGGGCGGATGCCGAAGGACCAGGGGCGCCGGATGATCGCGCAGAACCGCCGCGCCCGTCACGACTACCACCTCGAGGACGTCCTCGAGGCGGGGCTCGTGCTCACCGGCACCGAGGTCAAGTCGCTGCGGCAGGGCCGGGCCAGCCTCGTGGACGGGTTCGTCGACATCGAGGCTCACGAGGCGTGGCTGCATGCCGTCCACATTCCGGAGTACTCGCAGGGGACCTGGACCAACCATTCCGCCCGCCGCAAGCGCAAGCTGCTGCTCAACCGCGCCGAGATCGACAAGATCGAGCGCAAGGTGGCCGAGAAGGGCTACACGATCGTGCCGCTGGCGCTGTACTTCAAGGACGGGCGCGCCAAGGTCGAGATCGCCTTGGCCAAGGGCAAGAAGACCTGGGACAAGCGGCACGCGATCGCCGAGCGTCAGGCGGACCGGGAGAAGGAGCAGGCCCTGGGCCGCAGGCTCAAGGGCATGGATTGAGCAGCCCAAGACCTGTCGGGGCCGAACCGGTCGAGGCCACGCGCCGGATCTGGCAGGACCTCGGCCTGCCCGGCCTCTTCGATGTCCACGTGCACTTCCTGCCGCCCAACATCCAGCGCGCTGTCTGGGCGCAGTTCGACCAGGCCGGCCCCAAGATCGGCCGGGACTGGCCGATCCGCTACCGCGGGTCCGTCGACGACCGCGTCGCACTCCTGCGTGAGCTCGGGGTACGGCGCTTCTCGGCGCTGCCCTATGCGCACAAGCCGGGCGTGGCGGGCTACCTCAACGACTGGGCACGAGACTTCGCCGGGCAGGTGCCCGAGAGCCTGTGGTCGGCGACCTTCTATCCAGAGCCCGAGGCGCCGGCGTACGTCCGGGATCTCGTCAGCGCGGGCGTCGAGGTCTTCAAGGTGCACGTGCAGGTCGGCGAGTTCCGGCTCGACGACCCGCTCCTCGATGATGTCTGGGGTCTGCTCGCCGAGCGCGGCACGCCGGTGGTGGTCCACGCCGGGTCGGGGCCGGTGCCCAACGCCTACACCGGTCCGGCCCCTCTCGAGCGGGTGCTCGCCGCCCACCCGCGGTTGACGGTGGTCGTGGCCCATCTGGGCGCCCCTGAGTACGACGAGTTCTTGTCCCTCGCCGAGACCTTCGAGCGGGTCCACCTCGACACGACGATGGCGTTCACCAGCTTCTTCGAGGACATGGTGCCGTTCCCTCGCTCGATGCTGCCCCGGCTGGCGGAGCTGGAGGAGCGGATCCTCCTCGGCAGCGACTTCCCCACCATCCCCCACCCCTACCTCCACCAGCTCGAGTCGCTCGCGGCGCTCGGTCTCGGGGAACACTGGCTGCGCGCCGTGTGTTGGGACAACGGCAGGAGGCTGTTCGACGCGGCTGGTTGAGGAGGTCGCGCAGCGACCGTCGCGAAACCACGTCGAGGCCTGCGCCGCCGGCCGATAGACTGGCTCGACAACTCAAGAGGGGCTGATCGGTTTCGACTGAGGACGTTCGTCCCAGGGGAAGCGGGTCGAGGAGCCAGCGTCATCTCGTGAACGATCGCTGGAAACCAATAACTGCCAACGCTAAGCGCAGTAACTTCGCTCTCGCCGCCTGAGCGGTGATCGAAGGGTCGGACCGGGCATCCGCCTCCGTCCCGGGATCCGGCCTCATCTAGGAGGCTTGCTGGTCACTCTCTGTCAGGAGGGGTGACCGGGACTCAATCCTGACTGAGCCTGTCGGCGACGTGTCAGTGCGAGCGCCGGGGCTGAGAAAGCGCCAGCGCTGACTGCACCCGGAGAAGACCTGGTACGCCGCTTCAGGACGCGGGTTCGATTCCCGCCAGCTCCACCGACTTGCAGCGGAGTTCTTCCGGCATCAGGTGCCGGAAGAACTCCGCTGAGATTCTCTCAGCGTGGCCTCACCCACGTCGGAGGCACGAGCGCGCGCCCCCGATCAGAGCTTTCGTCTGGCCCAGGCGTAGCAGCCCAACACAAGTCCGCCGCCGATCAGCACGGCCAAGACGAGGGCAGTGATGGTGCCCGCGCCCTCGCCGCGTTGGAAGGCACCAAGCACCACGACTGCGAGGATGACGAGCACCCCCATGACGCCTCGGCGAACTCCTGGCTCCACGGCCCCTATCAACTCACACATCCCTCAGCCGCCACGAAGGGGAACCACTGAATGCGCAGCCTTGGCTTGCTGGTCGGGCAGAGCCCGCCCCGATTGTTCAACCACTGGAAGGCGGCGCCGACAATGGCGGATGCCGCCGCGCACGCCAACCCGCCCGTCGCCGCGCAGATGGCCGCAACCATGAGAGCACTCCCGCCTCCCAAGATGGTCAACTGCTCCCCCCGCGAGAAGTAGAGACAGCGCTGCATGAAGCCGCAACCACCCTCGGAGAGCTGTGGGGGTCCGGTGTCGGTGCATCGCTGCGACACCTTCAGGTTGGCCGTGCCGCAGGCGCGGCCAGCGTCACCGGCGGCGCGAGGCGATGCCGTTGCCGCGTCGTCGTTGGACCTCTGAGCGTCCCCGGCCGCGTGGGCGGGGCTGGCGAGACCGAAGGCCATCAACGAGAGCACGATGCCCACGATGAAAGTCCCGAGCCCGACTCGTGATGGTGCACTGCGTCGATGACTGTGCATTGACTCTCCTTCTCCTGGTGATGTGGATGGGTGGGGGGAGTCCTTCAGGTCCCGGAGTCGTCCGCGCGCGCGACGAGGGCCGACGGGGTCAGACCCAGCCAGGCGGCGACACGCTCGAGCTCGACGAGGTCGAACGCCGTCGCTCCGGTCACCCGCCTGCTGGCCGTCACCCGCCCGATCTCGAGGGCTGCGGCGAGATCGCCGATCGAGCGGCCCTGCGCCGCCATCTCGGCCCGGATCGCGTCGGCGACCCGGACCGACCATGTCCCGGGATCCATGTTCATGGACGAAGGATGATCCAAGAACATGGATTGGTGCAAGAGTCTGGACAGCGGTCTGTGGATGTGTACGCTCCACCCGTGAGAGCCGGTCCTCGCTCAGAGCAGACTCCCCTGAGCCTGGCGGTGATCGGGGTACTGAACCGACGCCTCGAGCAGTCCCCGCTGAAGTCGGTGCACGGGCTCGCCAAGGTCGTCCCGACCATCTCCCGCAGCCAGCTCTACCTCCTCATGCGGGGTCAGGCCGTCATCGACGTCGCCGAGCTGTTCGCGATCTGCGACGCCTTGGAGATCACCGCCCGCGAGGTCATCACGGAGGCGGAGTACGAAGTGGCTGCCCGCCGCCGCGCCGCCAGTCCGGAGGCGGTCGCGGCGTACGACGACGGACGGAGCATCGAGGACGAGCAGGGTCCGTCCGACGTTCCGTGATGTCGGTCGGCCAGGTGTCGGTGCCTGGTGAGACGGTGACGCAACTCGACGCTGGGCATCGCCGTGCGACATCACCGTGCGACGTCTTCGTCGCGACCGGGGAGGAGGCTGAGTGACTCGGCACGGCACGTGGCGCCCGGACGGAACGACGCCGCACGACCGGCTCGATCAGTTGCTGCGGCACTGTGCGGACCTGGGGATCGAGGTCGTGTGGCGCGACCTCGGTGAGACGCGCCGCGGTGAGTACCACCACGAGCGACGCACGATCGTGCTCAGCTCCCGGCTGACCGCGACCCAGCAGGTGTCATGCCTGGCCCACGAGCTGGGACACGCCCGGTTCGGGCACGGGAGCTCCAGTCCGGCCAACGAGCAGCGCGCCTGGGACTACGCCGCGGCGCTGGTGATCTCCCCGGACGAGTACGCCCTCGCCGAGGAGCGCGTGGGCCACCATCCGTGCGCGCTCGCCCTCGAGCTGGCGGTCACACCGGCCCTGATCGAGGCGTGGCAGCACTGGTGGCGCCGAGTGGGCGTGAGTTCTCGCGCAAGCAGCCCCCAGTCGGCGTGAGCTCTCAGGGCACGGTGAGAGCTCACGCCGACTGGGTGGGGATGCGGTGAGAGCCGCCGCCGACTCGGTCAGGCGGCGGCGAGGTGCGCCAACGTCCGCAGTGACTCCTCGATCAGTCGCTGCTGGTCCTCGAGACGGTGGGCCTCCTGCTCCGGGATCTCGACGTGCACGTCGACCTCGGTGCCGGTGGGGGCTTCTCGCAACTGCCAGACGAACACGAGATCCGAGACCAGACACGAGATCGTGACCCTCCCGGGTGCCTCATGGAGCCGCTGGTCCATCGGGAAGTCCGGATAGCCGTCCGGCCACATCGTGTACGCCGAGGCGCCCGATTCGATCGTGCGCACCTCGACGGTCTCGACTCCGGCCCACCATTCGGGGAAGCGCGAGGGGTCGTGCAGCAGCTTCCAGACCTCCTCGACGGGCGCCTCGGTGTGCGTGGTCAGGTCGAACGACGGCATCTCGGCACTCCTCACCCGCCGGTCTCGACGGTCTCGACGGTCCCGAGAGTCTCGGACGCGCCGACGAGGTCGGCGCGGAGCCCGGCGATCCGGGCCAGCTCGCGGGCGGGCTCGACCAACCCGACGATCGGGGGCCGGCCGAGGTCGACCAGGCTCGCCACGTAGCCCTCGCCCGCGGACGGGCCGGAGGCGGTCCGGGTCACCCGTCGCCACGCGGCCTCGGCCTCGTCGAGGCGGCGACGGGTCAGGTCGTGGTCCCCTGACGCGTGGGCGATCAGGGCCTGCACCCACGCCACCCGAGGCACGAGCGCCCACGCCTGGTCGGCCGGCCCGACCGGTTCGAGGAGAGCCGCCCGCAACTGGGCCTGCGCGGCCGTCGCGTCACCGAGCCTGGCCAAGGCCTCGGCACGGACCAGGCCGGCCGACACCCGGCTGACCTGGCCGCCTGCTGCCAGGGCACGACCGAGGAGGTCGGCCGCGTCGGCGTACCGCTCGGCCCACATCGCCACGAGCCCGCGGTCGTGGGTGGCAATGGCCGACTCCCACGGGTCGTCGCGTCCGTCGGCCCAGACCTGGACCTCGTCCGCGACCGCAGCGGCCTCCTCGTGCTGGCCGAGCCGTGCCAGCACCAGGGCGCGGGCCATCGCGGTCCGCTGGGCGAGCGGACCGACGTTCAGCGTCGCGGTGTGCGCCCGCTCGATGAGACCGAGGGCCGCCTCGTAGTCGCCGAGGGCGCACTGCGCGCAGGCCGCATTGACGAGCACGCCGAAGGCCCGGTCCGGGATCGACTCGACGAGCCGTACGTCGGGATCCCGCCGGTCCGCGACCAGCGAGATGGCCTCGGCGAACCGCGCCTGCCGCAGCAGCGCCTGCATCCGGATCTCCAGCACGTCGGCGCGCAGAGCGCCGAGCCGGCCGACCTTCAGGGCCTGGGCCAGCAGCTCCTCGGACTCGGTGGCCGAGCCCGCCACGGCCTCCCCCCAGGCCATGCCCACGAGGGCATCGGCGACCACGTCCAACGGAGTGTCGGGCGCCACCAGGTCGAGCGCCTGGCGGTAGGCCCGGCGCGACTCCTCGGGGTGGCAGATGATCGAGCGGAACTGCCGGCCCCGCCGACACCAGGCCTCGGCCAGGGTGGTCGCCGGCAACAGACGCACGGCCTGCGCCCAGGCCTCTTCCATCTCGGGTCGTCGGCTCGACCAGGCCAGCACCTCCGCGAGCTCGAGCCACTGCGACCCGTCCTCCGCCCGCAGGGCCAGGGCACGCCG
Source organism: uncultured Nocardioides sp. (assembly GCA_964542635.1). GTDB lineage: Bacteria > Actinomycetota > Actinomycetes > Propionibacteriales > Nocardioidaceae > Nocardioides. The sequence goes on from CAZIVD010000013.1 coordinate 42,823, forward strand.
GAGCAGGGCCGCGGCCTCGTCCAGGGCGCCGACCTGCCGAGCCTCGTGTGCCGCTGCAGCCCACGCCTCCGCGGCCTCGTCCGAGCGCCCGGCCAGACCCAGGTGGTGCGCCCGCTCGGCGTGCAGCTGCGAGTCGATGCCGTCGGCCAGGAGGTCGTGCAGGGCCGCGGGGTCGGCCAGGCCGGCGTACACCGCCTGCCGCAGCAACTCGTGCCGGAAGCCGAGGCGGCCCTCCCGCCTGACCAGCAGCCCCTCGGAGTCCGCGAGCGTGTCTGGCCCGCTGGCGACCCCGAGGCTGCGCAGCTCGCCCGGCCGCAGGGCGCGGCCGGCAGCAGCCAGCAGCTCCACCACGCCGACGAGTTCGCGAGGCAGGCGGCTCACGGTGGCGGTCACGGCCGCGCGGAGGTTCGCAGGCGGACCCGCGCTGCCGGCCAGGAGGGTCCGGGTGGTCTCGACGGCGAGCAGCGGGTTGCCTTCGGCAGCGGCCACGACCGTGGCGACCACGTCCCCGTCCACCGCGTGCAGCGAGCGGGCCAGGGCACCGACCTCGGCGTCCCCGATCGGCGGCACATCGAGCGTGTGGACCGGCACGCCGTGACCGGAGAGGTCGGCGAGCAGGCCGTCGAGATCGGGCCGCCGCACGCCCTCTCGACGGGCCAGCACGAGCAGCGCGGGCAGCGACGGCAGTCGCCGCCCGACGTACGCCGCGAGCCGGAGGCTCACCCGATCTGCGCGGTGAGCTTCGTCGAGGGCCAGCAGCGTCGGTCGTTCCGCGCACGACCACTCGACCAGCCGCAGGAGTGCCTCGAACACCCGGAGCCGCTCCAACTCGGGCGCCGTGAGCGCTGGTGGCTGCTCGGGATGGCCCAAGCGCGACCCCAGGCCCGGGGAGAGCCGGTTGAGCTCGGCCGCCCAGCGCGCCGAGGCGGGCACCTGCCGGCACCCTCCCGCCAGTGAGCGGGCCAGGTCCAGCCACGCGGAGAACGGCGTCTCTCCGGCGACGTCCAAGCCGGCGGACGTCGCCACGTGGCCACCACGGCCCGCGACCCGGCGGGCGAGCTCGACGAGGAGGGTGGTCTTGCCGATGCCCGCCTCGCCGACCAGGACGACGACCTGCCCGTGCCCCGAGGCGGCTTCCCGCCAGCGCTCGGTGAGCCAGGCCAGCTGCTCGCCGCGCCCGAACATCGCAGTGGGTTGCTCTGCGCGGACCCCGCTCCGGGCCTGGGCGTGGACGGCGCGCGTCGCGGGGGAGGGACGCACGCCGATGTCCTCCTGGAGCCGACTCGAGAAGTCCCGAGCCGTCACGACGGCGGTCGCCGTCTCCCCGGCGGCGACCAGCCGCTCCACCAGGGTCCGGTGTGCCGCCTCGTCAAGAGGCCGGAGCTCGCTGAGCCGCCGCGACCACGCGACGGCCGTCGGCAGATCTCCGGCCGCCGCCGCGCGGTCGGCGAGATCCGCCATCTCGAAGGCCCGACGGTCGTCGAGATCGGCTCGGGCGGCCGCCACCCAGTCGTCGTCCAGCCCGGGCAGGAGCGGCGCGGGTGGGTGGCCGAGCACCAGGGGGTCATCGATGTCGAGCGTGGCATCGCCGAGGCCGACGGTGGTGCGCGTGGCGACGATCAGCGCCTCAGCCCGAGGACCCCACGAGGTCCGGAGCGCCCACAGGGCGGAGCGCAGGTTGGCTCGTGCGGCGTCGGTGTCGGCGTCCGGCCACAACTGCTCCGCGACGACCGATCGAGGGTGCGCACCGGGGTGCAGGGCCAGCCACCCGAGGAGCGCACCCGCTCGCTCGCTCGCCGGCAGCGGCAGCGACTCTCCGTCGATCTCCACGGCCATCGGGCCGCAGAGCCGCACTCGCAGCACCCGCCCAGGTTAGTCGTCACGAGACTGCCGTTGACGATGGGTTGACGGTGGCCGGACGGGGCTTGCGGACCCTCGATCACGTACCCGGACCGGAGGGTCCGGACCGATCGAGAGGACACCTTCATGACCACCACTGCAGACGCCCCGCGGACCGAGGTCGACCCGGCCCGCCTGGACGAGGTCATCGGTCGACTCGTCGGCGACGTCGGAGCCACCATCAGTGCCGGGCTCGTCGTCCTGGGCGATCGGCTCGGCCTCTACCGCGCCCTGGCCGACGGACGGCCGGTGACGCCCGAGGGGCTCGCCGAGCGCACCGGCACCTCGGTCGCCTACCTGCGTCCCTGGTTGGCCAACCAGGCCGCGGGCGGCTACGTCGAGTACGACGCCGACACAGGCACCTGGTCGATGACGCCGGAGCAGGCCGCCGCGCTGGCCGACCCCGACAGCCCCGCCTTCTTCGCCGGCGCGATGCAGTTGGCGCTCGGCGTGCTGCGCGACGTACCGGCTCTCGAGGAGCGGTTCCGCACCGGTGCCGGGTTCGGCTGGCACGAGCACGACCCGGGACTGTTCGAGGGGACCGAGCGGTTCTTCCGCCCCGGCTACGTCGGGAACCTGGTCGACTCCTGGCTGCCCTCGCTCGAGGGGGTCGTGGCCAAGCTCGAACGGGGTGCCCACGTCGTCGACGTCGGCTGCGGTCACGGCGCCAGCACGATCCTGATGGCTCAGGCCTTCCCGCAGTCGACGTTCCTCGGCGCGGACTACCACGAGGCCTCGATCCTGGTCGCCCGCCGCCGTGCGGTCGCGGCCGGCGTGGACGACCGGGTCACCTTCGAGGTCGCCGACAGCGGGACTCTCCCTGAGGGCGGTGCCGACCTGATCACGATGTTCGACTGCCTGCACGACATGGGTGACCCCGTCGCGGCCGCGCGCGAGGCGCTGGCGACGCTGGCGCCGGACGGCACGCTGATGGTCGTCGAGCCGATGGCCGGCGACCGGGTCGAGGACAACCTCCACCCCGTGGGCCGCGTCTTCTACGCCGCCTCCACGCTCGTCTGCACGCCTGGCTCGCTTGCCCAGCCAGGCGCCCGCGCGCTCGGAGCCCAGGCAGGGCCGGCAGCGCTGACCGGCGTGCTCCGCGACGCCGGCTTCGGCCAGGTCAGGGTCGCCACGACCACCCCGGTCAACCTCGTGCTCGAGGCGCGTCGCTGACCACTGCTCGCATCCCATCCGTGTCCGGCACCACCCGGCGACACCGCCACCACCACCACCACGAGAGGAACACCGCCATGACCAGCACGACCACCCACGCCACCTTCGACACCGCCGCCCTCGTGCGCGCGATCGAGAGTCGCGACACCGGCGCGATCATGTCGCTCTACGACGCCGACGCGACGATCAGCATCGTCGACCAGGAGCACCCCCCGGCCAGCCCCTGGGTCCTGTCGGGTCGGCAGGAGATCGACGCCTACTTCGCCGACATCTGCGGTCGCAACATCGACCACCGGGTCGCTCGACTCGTCGCCGACGGGTCGGGGATCGCGTTCGAACAGCACTGCCGCTACCCCGAGGGCAACGAGGTCGTCTGCCTGACCGTCGCCTCGGTCGTCGACGGGAGGATCCGCGAGCAGTCGATCGCCCAGGCCTGGGACTGACCCTCCCGCCGAGGCTGCCCTCCGCCGAGGCTGCCCTCCGGGCAGGGCTGGCTACGGTGGCCCCCGTGGACTGTCTGTTCTGCTCGATCGCGGCAGGAGACACCCCGGGGGCCATCGTGCTGTCCGAGGAGCACTTCGTGGCCTTCCTGGACACGCGCCCGGTCTTCAAGGGGCACGCCCTGCTCGTGCCTCGCGCCCACGTGGTGACCCTCCCCGACCTCCCGGCGCAGCGCAGGGACGGGTTCCTCGCCGCCGCCCAGCGCCTGGCTACGGCGATGGTCGAAGGGCTCGACGCCCAGGGCTCCTTCGTGGCGGTCAACAACACCGTGAGCCAGTCGGTGCCGCACCTGCACCTCCACGTCGTGCCGCGCACGAAAGGCGACGGCCTGCGCGGGTTCTTCTGGCCGCGGACGAAGTACACCGACGACGCCGAGCTCTCGTCGTACGCCGACAGGCTGCGGTCCGCACTGGACGGCTGACCACTTCGGGTCCGGAGCGCCACACCCTCCGCCGCCGATGTGCCGAGTCTGCGACGTACCAGACGCGTCACAGACTCGGCAGATCCGCCTGACCGCGGGTCGAAGGGCGCTACTAGGGTGACCAGCATGGGTCGCTTCGATGGTCGTGTCCTCGTCGTCACCGGTGCCGCACGCGGGATCGGGTTCGGCATCGCCACCCGGTTCGCCGAGGAGGGCGCCTCGGTCGCCGTCCTCGACCTCGATGAGTCCGCGGCCGCCGATGCGGCCGGGCGCCTGCCTCTCGTCGAGGGTGCCGGGTCCGTGGGCATCGGCTGCGACGTCTCGAACGGTCCAGCGGTGGAGACGGCGGTCGATCGGGTCGTCTCCGAGCTCGGTGGAGTCCACCTGCTGGTGAACAACGCTGGCGTGACCCGGGACAACCTGCTCTTCAAGATGACCGAGGAGGACTGGGACGTCGTCATGGGCGTGCACCTGCGCGGCGCCTTCCTGATGACCAAGGCCGTCCAGCAGCACTTCGTGGGCCAGAAGTACGGCAAGGTCGTCAACCTCTCCAGCGTCTCCGCGCTCGGCAACCGCGGCCAGGCCAACTACAGCGCCGCCAAGATGGGCATCCAGGGCTTCACGCGCACCATCGCGATCGAACTCGGCCCGTTCGGGGTCAACTGCAACGCGATCGCGCCGGGCTTCATCGCCACCGACATGACCGACGCGACCGCTGCCCGGGTCGGGATGTCCGTGGAGGACTTCCGCGCGGCCGCCGCGGGCCACAACCCGGTCCGCCGGGTCGGGTTCCCCGAGGACATCGCGGCCGCGGCCGCTTTCTTGAGCAGCGACGAGGCATCGTTCATCACCGGCCAGACCGTGTACGTCGACGGCGGCTCGACCCTGGTCTGACGGCGGGCCCGTGGTCGCCACGATGACGGGTCGGTTGTCCAGACCACGTACGCTGCCCTGGCTCCCCGACGCGCCGATCTCGCGCGCCTGCGCTGATCGTCGGTGAAAGACGACCACACTGGGGGACATTCGCTTCAGTCTCGATCGGAGTACCCCTGTGCGCCGCCTTCCCCGCCCGCTTGCCCTGCTGTTCGCTCTCAGCCTCGCCGCTGGCGCGCTCGCCGCTTGCGGCGGCAAGGACAGCCCGGAGGCTGCTCCCGAGCCCGAGCCGACGGTCGCCTTCACTCCGGCCGCCCAGGGCGAGGAGGAGAAGCCCGAGCCCACCACATGGCCGCTCACCGGCCTACCGGTCGCCGATGGCGAGAGCGCGGTGCAGAAGCATCCGATCCTGGTCACCAAGATCGACAACACCTCTTCGAGCTCGCCCCAGGTAGGCCTCGGCCAGGCCGATCTCGTCGTCGAGGAGCTCGTCGAGGGCGGGCTGACCCGGCTTGCCGTCTTCTTCTACTCGCAGGTGCCCACGAACGCCGGGCCGGTGCGCTCCATGCGCGCCAGTGACATCGGCATCGTGCCCCACGAGCACGCCGCCGTGGTCACGAGCGGCGCGGCCCGCGTCACGATCAACCGCATCAGCGACGCGGGGATCACGTTCTTCCAGGAGGGCGCGGCCGGGTTCTCCCGCGACAGCTCGCGCTACGCGCCGTACAACCTCTTCGCCGACCTGACGCAGGTCGCGAAGGCCGCCAAGGGCGAGGCCGTCCGGCCGGCCGACTACCTGCCTTGGGGCGACGGCAGCGACCTGCCGCAGGGCAAGAAGGCGACGACCTTCGCCGCCACTTTCGCCGGCGGGCACTCGACCGAGTGGGAGTACGACGGCCAGGGCTACGTCAACACCAACAGCGTCGCCGGCGCCGACGACCAGTTCCCGGCCGACACCGTGTTGGCGCTCCAGGTGGAGGTGGGCGACGCGGGCTACCGCGACCCGGCGGGGAACCCGGTGCCGGAGACGCACTTCGTGGGTGAGGGTCCGGCGTGGCTCTTCCACAACGGACGCGTCATCCGTGCCACCTGGCACAAGGACGAGCTCACCTCGATGCTGACCCTGACCTCCAAGCAGGGCGACCTGACCGTGCCCGCAGGTCACACCTGGCTCGAGCTCGTGCCGGCGGCCCCGGGCAACGTCACCTGGCAGAAGTAGCCGCCCGTCCGCCTCCCGCCCGGCGGCCGGTGGGGCAAGATGGAGTCATGGTGGAGCTGCGGCCGGGGATGCTGCTCGTCGCCACGCCCATCCTGCTCGACCCGAACTTCGCCGACACCGTGGTGCTGCTGCTCGATGCCGACGGCCAGGGCGCCCTCGGGGTCGTGCTGAACCGTCCGACGACCGTGCCCGTCGCGGAGGTCCTGGAGCCGTGGGCCGACGTCGTGGCCGAGCCCGAGGTGCTGTTCCGCGGGGGTCCAGTCTCCACGGAAGGTGCGTTGGCCGTGGCCAGACTCCGGTCGACGGGCGAGGCTCCCGTCGGCTATCGCGGGGTGACGGACTCCCTCGGCGTCGTCGACCTGGACACGCCGGTCGAGCTCGTGGACGGCAGCCTCGCCGGCCTGCGGATCTATGCCGGGTACGCCGGCTGGGGCGCCGGCCAGCTCGAGGGCGAGGTCGAGGAGGGCAGTTGGTACGTCGTGCCCTCGCTGCCCCCCGACTGGTTCCGGGACGACACCGCAGGGCTGTGGCGCGACGTGATGCGACGCCAGCCCGGCGAGCTGGCCTGGCACTCCACCCGCCCCTTGAACCCCGACTTGAACTAGTTCCTTGTGCTGCCGCGAGGCGTCCCGGCCGCAACGGTCTCGACGCGCCGCTCGTCCCTCGCGGCGGGCTCGACCACCGAGAAGGCTCGTCCCTCGCGGCGGTGGCCCTCGACCAGCGGGTGACGTTCAGCCCTTGGGCAGTCCGACGAGCCGGGCGATGGCGCCGTCGTACCCACTCGCCCAGCACATCGGCTCCAGGTCGCCGACGCACTGGACGGCGTGGTATCCGTCTGTGCCGATCGCCGACCAGGTCCGCCCACCGTTGACGCTGAAGTCCGTGCCCTCCGGGCCGACGGCGACCGCCGCCTTCGCGTGCGGCACCCAGGCGACGCCGGACCGGTACCCGCCCAGGTTGCCGGCACGGATCCACGTCGCCCCGCCGTCGCCGGTGCGGGACGACATCTTCCTGCCGTTGCCCGGCTTGAGGAAGTTGCCGCCGACGGCGATCCCGAGCTTGGGGTTGCGGAAGGCGAGGGAGAAGACCCCGCCGGCCTCGGTGTTCGGCGGGATGGAGGTCTCCGCGACGGTCCAGGTGAGGCCGTAGTCGGTGGAGTGGAAGACCCGCGAGGCCGGGCCGCCCGTGGCGAGCCACGCATCCGACGTACCGGCTGTGACCAGGCAGGTCCCGCTCGCGGCGAAGCCGTACTCGCCCTCCAGCGCCTCGGGCATCCCGGCCGGGTCGACGACCGACCACGTCGCGCCACCGTCCGCGGTGGCGATCACGCGGAACCGGCCGTCGACGGGGTCGCTCATCGCGAGCCCGTGAACGCCGTCGGCGAACATCGCCATGCAGTCGTAGAAGGCGGTCTCCTCGGCGTTGCGGAACGTCTCGGTCCAGGTCTTGCCCCCGTCGACCGTGCGGAGGATCCGGCTCTGGGCGCGTGGCCCGATCGCCAGCACCTGGGCGACCTTCGTGCTCGTCGCCTCGATGTCGCGGAACGTCAGCACCTTGTCGGTCGTCGGCTTGAGACTCTTCCACGTCTTGCCGGCGTCCGTCGTCCGCCAGACCCCGCCGTCGTCGCCGCTCACCCACGCCGTCCTGGGGCTGACGGCATCGAGTCCGCGCAGGCTCTGCTTGGACTTCGGCAGGTTCACCGACTTCCAGCGCAGCCCCGCCGCCGGGTCGGGCGCCTGGGCCGCCAGAGCACGGCCCGTCTCCGCGTCTGAAGCCGAGGCGGCATGGACGGGCACGAGTGAGAGGGCGAGAACGACGGACAGCACGGGGGCGGCGGCCAGCGACGCGCGGGCGGGGAAGGGCATGACCCACCACCCTGGCCCGTCGATCCCACCGATGTCCAGGCGGCCCCGTAGACTCCGGCGGGTGACTGCGCCCCGCGGGCTTGCCCCGTTCGTCTCTCGGCCAGTGGAGCGGTCGGCATGACCACCATCGGCTTCTCGACCGAGACCGAGGTCCGCGAGGACCGACGCACGGTGCCGACCGACGAGGGCGACCACGAGCGGTTCTCCCACTACGTGGAGAAGGACAAGCTCACCGAGGCGATGGTGATGGGCACCCCGGTCGTCGCCCTGTGCGGCAAGGTGTGGGTGCCCAGCCGTGACCCCGAGCGGTTCCCGGTCTGCCCGGAGTGCAAGGAGATCTGGGACTCACTCCGCGACGACAGCGGGGGCGGGGGCCCCCAAGAGTGACCTCGCTCGGACCTGCCTGGCCCGAGCGTGCAGCGTGGGGGACCGCCACGTCCCTCCGCGCCTGGCAGTCGGCCGCCATGGCGGACTACCTCGCCCGCTCGCCCCGCGACTACCTGGCCGTGGCCACCCCGGGGGCCGGCAAGACCACCTTCGCGCTGACCGTGGCCGCCGAGCTCCTCGGGCGCCGGGTCGTGGACCGGGTGACCGTGGTCGCGCCCACCGAGCACCTCAAGCTGCAGTGGGCCGAGGCTGCTGCACGGGCGGGCCTGCCGCTCGACCCGACGTACGCCGCGGGCAAGGGCCGGACCTCCCAGGACTTCGTGGGCGTCGCGGTCACCTACGCCGGCGTGGCGGTGAACCCGCTCGCCATGCGGATCCGCACCGAGAACTTCAAGACCCTGGTGGTCCTCGACGAGGTGCACCATGCGGGCGACGCGATGTCGTGGGGCGAGTCGGTGCGCGAGGCGTTCGAGCCGGCGCGGCGGCGACTGGCGCTCACCGGCACGCCGTTCCGCTCCGACATCAACCCGATCCCGTTCGTCAGCTACGCACCCGGAGCCGACGGCATCCCACGGTCGGTCGCCGACTACACCTACGGGTACGCCGACGCGCTGGGTGACCACGTCGTGCGGCCGGTGCTGTTCCTCGCCTACTCCGGCGAGATGCAGTGGCGCACCCGTGCCGGTGACGAGGTGGCCGCCCGGCTCGGCGAGCCGCTGACCCAGGACCTCAACGCCCAGGCCCTGCGCACCGCCCTCGACCCGACCGGCTCCTGGATCCCCGCGGTCCTGGCGGCCGCCGACACCCGGCTCTCGGAAGTACGCCGGCACGTGCCGGACGCGGGCGGCCTGGTGATCGCGACGGACCAGGACTCGGCGCGGGCCTACGCCGCGCTGCTGCGCGAGATCTCGGGGGAGGCGCCGACGGTCGTGCTGTCCGACGACAACGGCGCCTCGAAGAAGATCGCCGGCTTCACCGAGTCGGAGGCGCGTTGGATGGTCGCCGTGCGGATGGTCTCGGAAGGCGTCGACGTGCCGCGGCTGGCCGTCGGGGTCTACGCGACCACGACGTCGACGCCGCTGTTCTTCGCCCAGGCGGTGGGTCGCTTCGTGCGGGCCCGGACGAGGGGGGAGACCGCGTCGGTCTTCTTGCCGTCGGTGCCCCACCTGCTGGGCTACGCGGCCGAGCTGGAGCGTCAGCGCGACCACGTCCTGGGTCGGCGGATCGACTCCGACGACGACCTCGCCGCCGCGGAGGCCGCGCTGCTGGCCCGGGCCCAGGCCGACGAGGGGGCCTCCGAGGACCTGCTCGGGCAGTTCGAGGCGCTCGGCTCGCAGGCGAGCTTCGACCAGGTGCTCTTCGACGGCGCCGCTTTCGGCCACGAGGGCGAGGTGGCGGTCGGGTCGGAGGAGGAGATGGACTTCCTCGGCATCCCGGGACTCCTCGACCCCGATCAGGTGCGGACGCTGCTCCACCAGCGGCAGCGGTCCAGGCGTGCTGCGGAACCGGTCGAGCAGGCCGCCGGGCTGTCGACGTACGAGGAGCTGGCAATGCTGCGCCGCGAGCTCAACGGACTCGTCGCCGCGTGGCACCACCGCACCAGCCAGCCCCACGGCGTCACCCACGCCGAGCTCCGCAAGGCCTGCGGCGGCCCGGCCGCTGCGGTCGCCACCGCCGACCAGCTGCGCGCCCGCATCGACCGGATCAGGGAGTTGGCGAGTCGGCGGACGTCCTGACCAGAGGGAGCACCCGGTAGGGGATCTGGGTGGCCAGCGCGATCACGGTCGTCGACCGGTCGATCCCGGGGTGCTGGAGCACCTGGTCGATCACCCGCTGCAGGTCGGCGTTGGAGCGGGCGACCACCCGGGCCCACATATCGCCGTCGCCGGTGATGGTGAAGGCCTCGAGCACTTCCGGGATCCCGGCCAGATGGGCCGCGACCGTCTCGTGGCCGGCGCCCTGCCGGATGGCCAGGGTGAGGAACGCCGTGACCGGGAAGCCCAGCGCTTCGGGCGAGAGGTCCGGCCCCCAGCCCGTCACCACGCCCGAGGCGGCGAGCTTGTCCAGGCGCGCCTGGACGGTGCCGCGCGCCACGCCGAGCCGTCGGGAGGCCTCGAGCACGCCGATCCGCGGCTCGGCCGCGAACTGGTCGATCACCTTGACGTCCAGAGCGTCCACGCCTGACCCCTTGAGTGTGCAGACTGCCTAGTGTTTGGTCGAACTGTTGCACATCTTGTCCGTGCGAGGCACCGTGGCGACCATGACGACGACGCACGAGTCCCCCAGCACCGGCGGCGCTCTGACCGAGGACGAGCTCAAGGCGGATCTCACCCTCGACCAGCTCAAGCAGCTCGTCGGCCTCGTGGAGTACGACGAGGAGGGCGATGTCTTCCCGGTGACCGGCTGGGACGCGATCGTGTTCTGCGTCGGCAACGCCACCCAGGCCGCGCACTACTTCCAGTCCGCCTGGGGGATGGAGCTCGAGGCCTACTCGGGGCCCGAGCACGGCAACCGCGACCACAAGTCGTTCGTGCTGCGGTCGGGCTCGATCCGGTTCGTCTTCAACGGTGCCGTCGACCCCGACAGCCCTCTGGTCGAGCACCACCGACGTCACGGCGACGGGGTCACCGACATCGCCCTCGAGGTCCCCGACGTGGACAAGTGCGTGGCCCAGGCGCGCCGTGCGGGCGCGCGCGTCGTTCGCGAGCCGGAGGACGTCACCGACGAGCACGGCACCGCGCGGGTCGCCGCCATCGCGACGTACGGCGAGACGATCCACTCGCTGGTCGACCGCAGCAGGTACGACGGCCCCTACTTGCCGGGGTACGTCGCCGCGTCACCCCGCTGGGTCAAGAAGGAGGGTCAGCCGCGGCGGCTGTTCCAGGCCCTCGACCACATCGTCGGCAACGTCGAGCTCGGCCACATGGACGAGTGGGTCTCCTTCTACAACCGAGTGATGGGCTTCGTGAACATGGCGGAGTTCATCGGTGACGACATCGCCACCGACTACTCCGCGCTGATGAGCAAGGTGGTGGCCAACGGCAACCACCGCGTGAAGTTCCCCCTCAACGAGCCGGCGATCGCCAAGAAGCGCTCGCAGATCGACGAATACCTCGAGTTCTACCGCGGCGCGGGCGCCCAGCACCTGGCGCTGGCCACCAACGACATCATCACCACCGTCGACGCACTGCGGGACAACGGCGTGGAGTTCTTGGCCACGCCGGACTCCTACTACGAGGACCCCGAGCTGCGAGCCCGGATCGGCAACGTGCGGGTCCCCATCGAGGAGTTGCAGGCGCGTGGCATCCTCGTCGACCGCGACGAGGACGGCTACCTGCTGCAGATCTTCACCAAGCCGCTCGGTGACCGCCCGACGGTGTTCTTCGAGTTGATCGAGCGGCACGGATCGCTCGGCTTCGGCAAGGGCAACTTCAAGGCGCTGTTCGAGGCGATCGAGCGCGAGCAGGACCGTCGCGGCAACCTCTGAGCCGCTCCTGGATCGAGGCTAGGCTGCGCCGACGATCCGGAGGTTGAGGGTCTTCTTGGCGCTCGATCCGGACGCGTTGTGCGCCTTGACGATCACCTTGTAGCGCCCCGGCGGGAGCTTGGTGCCGTCGACGCGTGCCGAGAACGTGATCGTCCGGGCACCCGCCATCAGGTCGGTGTTGAAAGCCCGCTTCAGCCCGCCGGGCGTCACGGCCTTCACCTTCACGCGCACCATCGCGTCGACGTTCAAGGTCAGCTTGAGCTTGGTCTTCTTGGGTGCGTCGACCCCCTTGACCCCCACGGCCCGGATCTTCTTGGCGGTCAGCGAGAGCTTGCTCAGCACCGGCTTCGCGACGGGCGTGGGTGTCGGTGGCTCCGGCGGCGGTGCCGGCGTCGTCACCAGGGTGGTCGCGCTCCGGGTGGTGCTGTTGCCGACCGCGTCCGTCGCGGTGACCTTCACCTGGTAGGTCCCGGGCGCGACGTACGTGTGGCTGGCCAGTGCCCCGCTCCCCGCACCGCCGTCGCCGAAGTCCCAGGTGTACGACGTGACGGCCGACCACGCGTCGGTCGCACTCGCGCCGAACGACATCGACGTGGCGGTCTTCCCGGTCGCCGGGATCGTCGGTGCGGCCAGGCTCGGACCGGCGCCGTCGAGGACCCGACCTCTGACCTCGTACTCGGTGCCGAGCTCCCACCACAACGCGGCGGCGTCGCCGTCTGCGTCGATGCCGACGCGGGTCGAGCCCGAGAAGGCGTCGTGGGCGGAGAGGGTCGTGGGGGTTCCCCACGGGCCACCGGCCGTCCGGGCCGCGGCCTCGACCGCGGAGAGTGCCGTCGAGGTGGAGGCTCGCTCGATCCACGAGGCCACTGCCGCGCCGGTCGGCGACACCGCCACCGAAGGACCGTCGGAGGGGTAGGAGGCCGTGCCGACACCGCTGCCCAGGGTCGCCGCCGTCGACCAGCCGGAGGCCGTGCGGGTCGAGGTGCGGATCAGATAGGTGCTCGTGGGGAAGTCGGTACTGGTGTTCTCGGCCCACACGGCCGTCACGTTCCCGTCGGCGTCCGCGGCCAGTTGGGCTGCCCGCCCGTACTGGGTGAGGTCCGACAGGTCGAGCGGCACGCTCCAGGGCGACGTCGCACTGATGGTGCGCGTCGACGTCTGGATACGGCTCGTGGTGGACGTGTCCTGTTGCCAGATGGCGGTGGCCAGCCCGCTGCCGTCGACGACGACGTGGGCCTGGGACGCGCTGAAGCTGCCCGGGACCGAGACGTCCTGGGGCGGACCCCAGGCACCCGCGGGCGGCTTGACGGCGCTCTCGATCTTCCAGATGCCCGGGCCGGTGCCGGCGATCTTCTCCCACACGGCGACGACCCGGCCGGTCGGGTCGACGGCGACGTCGGGGCTCTGCGCGGCGGAGCCTGCGGTGGAGATGTTCACGGTGGCCCCCGGCGACCACCAGGGCCCCTCTGCGACCCGCGTCTGAGCCTGGATCCGGAAGCTCCCTCGCCGCTCCCACACGACGGTGGCGTCACCGGAGGGCGCGATGGTCACGCGGGCGTTGACCGCCTGGGACGCCCCGTCGGAGACCGGCGTGGGCATGGTCCAGCCACCGTCCGCTGCCTTCTCCGCCACGAAGATGGTGGAGTTGGTCGTCGCACTGTCGTAGGACGACCAGGCCGCGACGACGCGACCATCGGGCGCCACGGCCAGGTGGGCGCCGGACGTGTCCAGGCCGGTGTCCGACAGCGGTGCGCTGGTCGTCCAGTCACCTCCAGGGGCCCGCGTGGATGCCTTGAGCACGGTGTGACCCTCTGAGGGAACCGACCAGAGGGCCACCGCGGTGCCGTCGGGAAGGAACGTGACCTGGGACGGGAAGACCGTGGTGGCGGCCGACCCCAACAGCTCCGAGTCGTCGATCCAGGTCGGGGTCGCGTGGGCGCCGGGGACCAACAGGGCCGACGCGGTCAGGGCCAGGCACAGGAGGGCGCCAGAGCGCAGGGGGTTCCTCACGCCGACCAGCCTGCCGGGTCGGAGACCTTCGCGTGGCGGTTCCCGGATTCTCGCCGTCCGTGACGAACGTGTCGGTCTGGCCGGCCGGGAAGCGACAGGTTCGTCACGAACGGCGGTGGACCCGGGGTCACCGGTCCGAGGTCTCGGGCTCCTGCCCGGTGTGCTGAACGGCGACGTCGGGCTCCTCCTCGCGTACGGCGGGCTGCGCGAGGCCGAACAGGATCGGGATCCACACGGCGAGGAGGGCGACGAGCAACGTGCCACCGAGGATGGTCCGGCCGGCCTCGCCGAACGTCGAGGCGAGCCCGCCGGCTGGATCGGCGCCGGTCGAGGCCCCCCAGGCCACGATCGCGGTGCTGAGGACGGCGTACGAGAGCATCACGGTGCTTCGGCCCAGTCCACCCAGTCCGGTGGTCTTCGAGTGGGCTCCCGCGGTGAGGAAGCCCCACACCACACCGAAGAAGACCAGTCCGACGGCCGTGAAGCCCAGGACGGGCCGGAACGGATCCTCCAGGAACGAGCCTTGGGCGACGAGGGCGGTCAAGGCGATCGCGCTGAACGCGGTCATCGTCCAACCCGGGGTGGGCGGCGTGCGCGTGCTCCGCCACCGTCGCAGCTCCCGGGCAGAGGCGACCACGACGACGAGCACCACGGCGCGCGCATAGTCCTCCCGTGCCAGGGCTCCCCAGTCGGGAGAGAAGACCACGTTGTTCCAGGTGATCGTGAGGGCCGTGATGGCCCCGCCGATGCCGAGCCAGGCCGCGACGATGCTCGGCCGGCGACGAGAGCGGTGCCAGGCCCACACCATCAGCCCGATCCCGACCCCGATCCCCCACGCGATGGTGACCGCTGGCCGGCCGGCGAGGTCGCTCGCCCACTCGACCGGCTCCGCGGAGTGCAGCGACAGGAAGATCGCGCCCTCCAGGTAGGCCACGACCAGCCCCACGCTGGAGACCAGCACGCTCACGAGGAGCAGCAGCGCCAGGACCGTCGCCCCGCCCGCGGAGCCTGCCTCCACCTCGTCCGCGGTCTCGTCGAAGCCGCGCGTGGCCCACGACCACCACCAGCAGGCGCCCGCGAGGAGCGCCGCAAGCAGGAGGGACTTGGTCACGTCCTGGAGGACATGGCCGCCCTGGACCACAGCCACGACCGTGGCCACGGACCGCCAGACGAGCAGGGCGGCGAAGGCCGCCAGGAAGGGAAGCACGCGTCGGCCGGCGAGGGTGTGGATCGAACGCGCCAGGAAGTCGGTGACCGTGCGTCCGAAAGACACGGCACCGGTGCCCGCGAGGAGGGCGGCCGGACCCACGAGCGAGGACAGCAGGACCACGACCGTCTCTGCCTCCTGGGCCATGAGGGAGACGCCGGAGGTGATCCCGGGCACCATGTACGACGAGATCAGGGTGACCACGGCCGGCACGCACGCCAGCAGGGTCGCGATGCACGTGACTGCCTGGGTGACGGGTGGCCCGGGCCGGGTACGCCGCAGCAGCAGGACCACGAGGGGCAGCAGCAGGGTGGTCGGCAAGGCCAGGTAGCCCCACCAGGTCTCGTCCCGGTGCCTCCAGGCCATGCCTGCCAGCACCGTGGTCGGAAGCAGGATCATCCCGACCGCGATCGTGGCCAGGCCGCGGGTCGCGTAGGCGGAGCCGAAGAGGCCCAGGTAGGTGCCGAGCATCAGGACGATCGCGAAGACGGGGTAGAAGTAGACCGGAATGGTGACGGGAGATCCGGGCTCCGTGTACGACCCGAGCACGGCACTGTCCGGGCCGACCGGCGTCGCGGCGATCTGAGGAGCCAGCACGACTCCGGCCGCGGCGATGGCGAAGGCCACGACGCCGAGGGAGATCATGCTGGTCGCCGTGATGCCGCCGCCGTGGGAGCGGACCATGTTCTCGCGGACGGGGTCGGCGAAGAAGGTGCGCCACAGGTCACCAAGCACCACGCGGACCCGGGCCCGGCCCAGACGCCAGGCGGCGTGGCCGTTCATCGCGGGCCCCAACGCACGAGGCCGGTGACCGCGGGCGCCCAGGTCGAGCCACCCCAGGACACCGCGGCTGCCCACTGCGTCGCTTGGCCGCCCGGGAGGCTCTCGAAGCCCTCTGGTGGATCCGACTCGAGCGGCGCCTGGAGGGTGCGCAGGCGGGTGCCGTCGGCGGCGTACGTCGTGATCGTGCCGTCTCGGGCCGTCGTGGTGAAGGTCTCGACGTCGCCGTCGGCGCCGACGGTGATGGCGCGACCGTCGTCCCGGGTCACGTGCGTCACCGCCAGGTCGTCGGCGTCCACCAGTCGGAAGCGCTCGTCGTCACCCAGCACGGCGACCCGGCCCGTGCCTCCTGCCAGGTCTCGAACCACGAGGTCGCCCAGGTAGGTCTCCTCGACCTCGCCGTCAGCGTCGACCGCCAGCAGTCGGCCGTCCTCGGTGCCGACGAAGGCGCGGCCACCGCTCGTCGTCGGCGCCGTGCTGGGCGCCTCGTCGACGGTGAACAGGGAGTCGCCGTCATCGTCGTACCCCCTGATGGACGAGGTGTCAGCGACCACCAGGACCGGGTCGTCCCCGTCGCGCATGAGGGTGACTCCCAGCGGCGAGGCGCCGGCCGGTACGGAGGCGATCTCTCGGCCGTTCTCCAGGTCGAGGAGGCGCACGCTGCCTCCGCGGTCGAGCACCGCCACCAGGCCGCTCTCATCGTCGGCGCTCAGTGCCATGGGCAGCCTGCCTCCGCGGTCCTGCCACAACACGAAGCCGCTGGTGCCCTCGAGCGCCGTGACGACTCCGTGCGTGTCGGCGACGACGACCACGCCGCCCGCGCGGACCGGCGCCGCCACCGTCGGTCCCTCGCCGACCAGGCGCCACTGGGGGACGATCAGCGCGTCGTTCCAGACCGCACCGGTCACGGTGTATGTCGCCCGGTCGGCGTCGACGACGACACGCGAATCCGGGAGCACCAGCGCGTCCGCGCTCGCCGTCGACGAGTACGGTCGGTCGTAGATCAGCGCCTCGGCTTCCTGGCTGTCCTCCACCTCGGTGACGACCGGCGGCGCGATCTCGGAGAGGCGCTCCCGCGCGGTGGCGGCGGTCACCGCACGGCTCACGGTGCCGTCGGCCGTCGTGTACGCCGTCAGCCAGCGCCCCGGGCAGTAGGTCGACTCCAGGGTGTCGGTGTAGTCCGTCCCGCCCCAGTCCCGGCCGTCGGCACTCGCGACGTAGGCCGCCTCCGTGCGGACCGTGGCGCACCCGTCCCGGGCCACGTCGACGACCTCGGCGTCGAGCTCGTAGTCGTAGAAGGTGAGCGATCCGTAGTCGGCGGTGCCCTCCTGCGACCACGTCGCTCCCTCCTCGACGTCGGCAGGGAGGACCGTCATCGGGGGGTCGAAGCTGACCGGCAGGATCACGTTCACGAACCCGACGAGCTGGGTCACGCCCTCGTCCGACGCCAGCAGGACCTCGGGGATGTTGAGGTGGTTGCCGTTGGCGAACCGGGCGGTGGTGATCGCCGTCCACATCTGCGAGTCGGGGTGGGCTGCCACCTCTCCGCGGATCTGGTACGCCGTCGACAGCGGGAAGAGGTCGACCGGGTCCAGTCCCCCAGCGCCGGTTTGGGAGACCGCCGCCACCGGTTGGCCGTCCGCGTCGTCGATCGCCGACCACATGGCCCTCGTGCCGAACCAGCGGGCCGCGTCGAGCTCCGGCACCTCAGTGCGCGCCTGGTAGAAGGCGAGCACGCCGAGTGAGGAGGCCGCCATCGCGACGACGCACGCGAGCGCCGTCAGGGCGGCCCCCCGCTGTCGTCGGGGGGACACGGCCGCACCCTAGAGGCCAAACCCCGGACGCGTCAGGATTTGGCTCCGCTCATCCCTGCTGCCGAGCTTCGACCGGCGGATCGAGGCTCAGCTCACCCTGGATGAGTACGGTCTGGCTCGTCTGCCCATGGGAACGCCGCTACCCACAGCACGTAGGCCCCGAGCGAGAGGACGACGCCCAGCGTCGCCAGGGGCGGACCCGATGCCCCGCTCAGCGCGCGGTCGCTGCTCACGGCCGAGATGCCGACGCAGAGCCCGAGGCCGGTGAGCGTCAACACGGTGGCTGACAGGCCTCGTCTCTGAAGGGCACCGACGACCAGCAGGAGCGCGCTCAGCGGCAGCGCCGTCAGCGTGACGGCTCGCAGGGTGCCCAGGTCCTCCGGGCTGCGTACGTCGAGGATCGCGAGCGCGAGGGCTGCGGCGACGAGGCTGGCGCCGACGGACAGGACGCGTGCGAGCGCCTGGACATGGGACATGGAACCTGCGACCTCCGAGTCGGTCGGGCGCTCGGGACGAGCGCGTGGCGACCCTATGGTCGCTGAGGACTCCCGAACGTGCAAGAACCTGTACTGGTAGGTGCAAGGTGTTCGCGTCAGGAGGGGGCGTCGGACGGCTCGGGCAGGATGGGATCGTGCCGAGCTACGTCGCCTTCCTGCGCGCGATCAACCTGGGTCCGACCCGCAAGTTCGCGAAGGGCGACATCAAACGCGCGGTCGAGGACTGTGGGTTCACCGACGTGGAGACCTACATCAACACCGGCAACGTCCGCCTCACGACGCCGTGGAGATCGCGGGCCAAGATCGAGGCCGCCCTGGAGGAGTCCTTCGCGGCTGTCGCCGGGTTCGCAGTTCCCACCATCGTGGTCACGCCCGCCGAGCTGCGCGGCATCGCGGCGTACGCCGAGGAGGTGGCGGCTCGCCATCCGGGCACCGGCAGGCACTACGTGTCCCTCCTCAAGCACGAGCCTGATCCCGAGACGGTGCGGCTGCTGGAGGAGATGGACCACGGCGACGACGTCGCGGCGGTCGACGGGCGCGGCGTCCACCTCCTGGTCCGCACCCCCTCGGCCCGTGCGCCGCTGTCCAACGCCTCGGTCGAGAAGCTGCTCGGCACCGCCACCAACCGCAACCTCAACGTCATCCGCACTCTTGCCGACAAGTGGGGCGACTCCTGATGGCCGACCTGGAGGTCGAGCGGCACGGCGGCCTCCTGCGCCTCACCGTGAACCGGCCGGAGCGCCTCAACGCCGTCACCAACGAGGTGATGGAGCGGCTGGCCGATGAGCTCGAGCGGGCGGTGTCAGACGCGCGCGTCCGCGTGGTGGTGCTCGCCGGCCGCGGGCGGGCGTTCGGCGTGGGCGCCGACATCGGGGTTGACCGACGCAGCGACCTCGACGACCGCACGATGGACCGGGCCAACCGGCTGATCCGCGCCATCGTGGGCCTCGACAAGCCGGTCGTCGCCTCGGTCCAGGGCATCGCGGCCGGCATCGGCTGCAGCATGGCCCTGGCGGCCGACCTCGTCGTGGCGGCGGAGTCGGCGTCGTTCCTCCTCGCCTTCTCCCGCATCGGCCTGATGCCGGACGGCGGTGCGACGGCGACCGTGGCCGCGTCTCTCGGACGCGCCCGGGCGATGCGGATGGCCCTGTTGGCGGAGCCGCTGTCCGCGGCGGAGGCCTACGCCGCCGGGCTGGTGTCCCACCTCGTCCCCGATGCCGAGCACGAGGACACGGTGACTGCTGTCGTCGATCGCCTGCTGGCCGGGCCTCCGCTCGCCTACGCTGCCACCAAGAGAGCGGTCAACGCCGCCTCGCTCGCGACGTTGGAGGGGGCGCTGGATCGCGAGAGGACCGGCCAGACCATCCTGTTGGGCACGCGCGACGCGGCCGAGGGGATGGCGGCGTTCTCGGAGAAGCGGGCCCCGGTATTCAGAGGAGAGTGACTCGTTGACGCCTGAAGAGTTCCAGGCCGCGCTGGAGCGCGGCGACATCGCGGCTGCGTCCGAGATGCTGGCCGACAACGTGGTGTTCCGGAGCCCGGCGGTCTACGAGCCCTACCGCGGCAAGGCGCCCACGGTGGTGCTGCTGACCGCGGCGTCCCGGGTCTTCCGCGACTTCCACTACGTCCGCACGTTCATCGAGGAGGACGCCCTCGGGATGGCGCTGATGTTCGAGGCCAAGGTCGGCAAGCGCGAGGTCGAGGGCATGGACCTGATCCGCCTGGACGCCTATGGCCAGGTGGTGGACTTCCGCGTGATGGTGCGCCCCAGCTCGGCGCTCGAAGCGCTCGCCGACGCGATGGTGCCCGCGATCGAGCGGGTGCTGGCCCAGCAGGAGGGCCAGCAGGAGTCCGAGGAGGACGTCAGCTGATCGTGATGCCGGCCGCCCGCATCGCGTCGAGTGCGGCCGCCGTGGTCTCGGGAGCCACCCCCGCGCAGAGCTGCGTCAACACGGTCGTCTCGAAGCCCTGGCCGGCGGCGTCCAGCGCGGTCGCCCGCACGCAATGGTCGGTCGCGATGCCACAGACGTCGACCTCGGTGACCTCGTGGGCCCGCAGCCACTCGGCCAGGCCGACGCTGTCGGTCGTCTGTCCCTCGAAGCCGGAGTACGCCGCCCGGTTCTCGCCCTTGAGGAAGACCGCGTCGAAGGGCTGCGGGTCGAGGTTGGGGTGGAACGCCTCACCCTCGGTGCCGACCCGGCAGTGCACCGGCCAGGAGTCGACGTAGTCGGGCTCGACGGCCCAGTGCTCGCCCGGGTCCACGTGGTGGTCCTTGGTGGCGACGACATGGCTGTACGCCGGCGCGTCGGGCCCGCGGCCCGCCCAGGTGCGCAGCAGCGCGCCGATGTCGTGGGCCACCGTGGCGCCCCCCGCGACCGGCAGGGACCCGCCCTCGCAGAAGTCGTTCTGCACGTCCACGACGATGAGCGCTCGCGTCATGCCACCTCAGCGTAGCCAGGTCCCCCGGCCCGGCCTCGATCCGTCCGGGCTTCGGCGCAGGGCGCCTGTCGGTTTCCCCGGCGAGCCGGGGAAACCGAGGGTGGGCGGGCAGTACTTTGCCCGTCAAGTCTCAGTTCGGCCCGTCGAGCCGGGCCCCAAGGCCTCGCTCAGGCACTCCGTAGCCAGGCGATGACCTCGGGCAGCTGGGCGTCCCACAGCTCCCAGACGTGGCCGCCCGGGCGGAAGTCGGTCGTCACCTCGACCCCGGTCGCCTCGATCGCGGCCACGAGGCGGCGACCACCCGCCACCAGGCCCGGGTGGTCCTCGGTGCCGCACCCGACGTACAACCGCGGGAGTGCGGCGGGATCGGCGGTCGCCAGCAGGGCGAACAGGTCGGCCTCGGCGGGGATCTCCTCGCCGAAGATCCGCTCGAGCAGCTCGACCCGCTCGGCCCGGGTCCACAGCTCGGCCAGGTCGACCGCTCCCGACAGGCAGGCCGCGGCGGCGAATCGCTCCGGCCGGGTCAGGGCGAGCTTGAGGGCGCCGTACCCGCCCATGGACAGGCCGGCGACGTACGTCTCGCGCGGGTCGGTCGACACCCGGAAGAAGCGCCGCACGATGGTGGGCAGCTCCTCGGAGACGAAGTCCCAGTACGGCGCGCCGTTGCGCTCGTTGGCGTAGAAGCTGCGGTTGACCGCCGGCATGACCACGGCGATGCCGGCCTCGGCGGCATAGCGCTCGACCGAGGTGTAGCGCAGCCACGCCGTGTGGTCGTCGGACAGGCCGTGGAGCAGGTAGAGCACCGGGAAGTCGGTATGGGGGATGTCATGCCCCGCCACGCCGATCTGCTCCTCGGTCGGCTGCGGGAGCACGACGGTCATCGAGCACCCCACCTCGAGGACGTCAGAGAAGAAGTTGCAGGTCACCAGCGCCATAGGCCCCAGCGTGTCAGAACTCAGACGTGCAGCGTCGGGATGACCGGCTCGCCCTTCGACATCTGCTGCACCGACCAGGGGAGCTCGGCACGGGAGGCGCGGTGGCGATCGCGAGCCGTGTCCAGATCCTCGCGCCCGACCACGGCACCGTCCCGCACCAGCGGAACGAGCAGCGGCCGGTCGTTGCCGTCGTTCCCGGGTGCGGTGCCGATGCCGACGACCTCCGCCTCCGCGACCCCGTGGTCGTCCAGGCGTCGGAGCGCGAACTTGCGCCCGCCGATCGACGCCTTGTCGGTGCTCCGCTTGGCCACCGACACCATCGACCCCTCGTCGTCCTCGCGGGCCACCAGCTTGTAGACGAAGCCGCACGTCGGGTGCCCGCTGCCGGTGACCAGCTGGGTCCCGACGCCGTACCCGTCGACGGGGGCGGCGGCGAGCGCCGCGATGGCGTACTCGTCCAGGTCGCTGGTGACGATGATGCGCGTGCCCGTGGCCCCCAGCTCGTCGAGCTGGGCCCGCACCCGGTGGGCGAGCACCCCGAGATCGCCGGAGTCGAGCCGGACGGCCCCCAGACCCGGCCCGGCGATCTCGACGCCGAGGCGCACTGCCTCAAGAACGTCGTAGGTGTCGACGAGCAGGGTGGTGCCGACGCCGAGCGAGGTCACCTGCGCGCGGAACGCCTCGGCCTCGGTGTCGTGCAGCAGCGTGAAACTGTGGGCGCTGGTGCCCGCGGTCGGCACGCCGTACCGCTGCCGGGCCGCGAGGTTGGAGGAGGAGGTGAACCCCGCGAGGTACGCCGCACGCGCCGCGGCGACCGCCGCCTTCTCGTGCGTGCGTCGAGAGCCCATCTCGATGCATGGCCGCTCGCCGGCCGCCATGGTCATCCGCGAGGCGGCGGACGCGATCGCCGAGTCGTGGTTGTAGATCGACAGGAGCAGCGTCTCGAGCACCACTGCCTCGGCGAAGCTGCCCTCGACGACCAGCAGGGGCGAGTAGGGGAAGTAGGCCTCGCCCTCGGCGTAGCCCCACATGTCCCCTGAGAACCGGTACGTCGACAGCCACTGCCGCGTCGCGTCGTCGACCACGCCGTCGAGGGCGGAGATCGTCTCGTCGTCGAAGGTGAACCGCTCGACGGCGTCGAGCATCCGCCCCACCCCGGCGACCACGCCGTACCGCCGGCCCTCGGGCAGCCGGCGCGGGAACAGCTCGAACACCGAGCGCCGGTGCGCCGTCCCGGCGGCCAGGGCCGCCTGCAGCATGGTCAGCTCGTAGTGGTCGGTGAGCAGGGCCGTCGACGTCACGGCCTCAGGGTAGGGCGACCACTGTTCCGCTGGTTTCGTGACGGCGCCTCGTTCCTCGGCGCCTCCTCAACCAGCGGGTTCGGTGGTCGAGCCGGGCGAGCGTCAGCGAGCCCGTGTCGAGACCCGTGTGCCACGATGGGAGCCGTGTCCACAGCAGTGCCCGAGGAGCTCACCGAGGAGCTGACCGAGGACCTCACCGTCCTGGCGACGCCCTGGGTGACCATCGTGTGGAACGACCCCGTCAACCTGATGTCCTACGTCACCTACGTGTTCAGCAAGTACTTCGGTTACGACAAGAAGAAGGCCGAGAAGCTGATGCTCGAGGTGCACCACGACGGCAAGTCCGTGGTCAGCTCCGGCACGCGCGAGGAGATGGAGCGCGACGTCCAGGCGATGCACGAGTACGGCCTGTGGGCCACTTTGGAGAAGCAGTGACCCGATGTGCCCGGCCGGTGGTCGGATGAGCGCCTTCACGCGCCATCGCCGCAGCCGGCTGATCATCGCCAACTTCTCGGGCTTCGAGGCAGACCTCCTGCGTTCGCTCGCCTCCCAGCTCGTCGAGCTGCTGCGCAACGAGCGCGCCGTCCCGGCGCCGAGCACCGATCCGCTCGAGGCGATGCTCGACTTCTCCGGCCCGACCGACGAGCCCGAGGACCCGGTGCTCGCGCGGCTGTTCCCCACGGCCTACCCGCAGGACCCCGAGGCCGCGGGCGAGTTCCGAAGGTTCACCGAGGGGACGCTGCGCGACGGCAAGGCGGCAGCCGCCGTCGCCGTGATCGACACCCTCGAGGACGCCGGGCTGCCGCCCGAGCTGACCGAGGACGGCCTCGTCATCGACGTCGAGCTCGAGGACGAGGCAGCCGAGACCTGGCTGCGCAGCTTCACCGACATCCGGCTGGCTCTCGGCAGCCGCCTCGAAGTGGCCGAAGGCGACGAGGACTACTGGGAGACCCTGTCGGACGACGATCCGCGCGGCCAGGCCCACGACATCTACCTCTGGATGGGCTACCTGCAGGAGACCCTGGTCGACGCGCTGGCCTCGTGAGTGCGCGCGGGTCCGCCTGAGGGTAGGCGGCTGTGGATGAAGGCGGCGTAGTCCCTGACGTTTCTGCTCACATCCGGCACCAATTCGAACCCAAACGTCAGGGACTATGCCGCCGGGCGCGCGGCCCTAGGGTGGTCGCCATGCCGATCCCGGAGTTCGTCGTCGAGATCCGCAGGATGATCGGGCACCACGAGATGTGGCTGCCGGGGGTGACGGCGGTGGTGCTCAGGGGGGACGAGGTGCTGCTCGTACGTCGGGCCGACAACGGGCAGTGGGCTCCGGTGACCGGCATCCCGGACCCGGGGGAGGAGCCAGCAGTCGCCGCGGCCCGTGAGGCCCTTGAGGAGACCGGAGTGGTCGTGCGGGTCGACCGGCTCGCGTCGACGAGCGTCTTCGGCGGGGTGGTGCACACGAACGGCGACCGCGCGTCGTACCTCGATCTCACCTTCGCCTGCACGTGGGTCTCCGGCGAGGCGCGGGTGGGCGACGACGAGTCGGTCGACGTGCGCTGGTTCGGTCTCGACGCGCTGCCGGACCTGTCGGGGCCGATGCGGCAGCGCATCGACGATGCCGTGTCCGGGGAGCAGGCGGCGCGCTTCGTGCGCTGAGGCGCGCCGTACCCTGGGCGCACCATGCTCACGATCGACCAGGCGGCCTACGACGCCATCGTCGCGCACGCCAAGCGCGACCACCCCGACGAGGCGTGCGGCATCGTCGCGGGGCCTGAGGGCAGCGACCGCCCCGAGCGGGTCGTCGAGATGGTCAACGCAGCGGGGAGCCCGACGTTCTACGAGTTCGACTCCACCGAGCTGCTCGCGCTCTACAAGCAGCTCTGGGCGAACGACGAGGAGCCGGTGGTCGTCTATCACTCCCACACCGCCACCGAGGCCTATCCCAGTCGCACCGACATCGGCCTGGCCAGCGAGCCCGGGGCCCACTATGTGCTCGTCAGCACGCGTGAGCACGGGAATAACGAGGGCCCGGTCGAGTTCAGGTCGTTCAGAATCGTCGACGGCGAGGTCACCGAGGAGGACGTCGCCGTCGTTCACCTGTTGCCCCCGAGCTGAGAGGGACCACCGATGGCCGTCGCGGTCCGCATCCCGACCATCCTGCGCACCTATACCGACGGTGAGAAGTCCGTCACCGGCGAGGGCGCGAGCCTGGCGGCGCTGATCGACGACCTCGAGTCGCGGCACCCGGGCATCAAGGACCGTCTCGTGGAGGGCGACGCCGAGCCGGTGCTGCGGCGGTTCGTCAACGTCTACGTCAACGACGAGGACGTGCGGTTCCTCGGCGGCCTGGCCGCCGAGCTCGGCGACGGCGACGAGGTCGTGGTGCTCCCTGCGGTCGCGGGTGGCTGAGTCGCGGCGATGACGCGGTACGACGACCTGCTCAGCTCGGTCGGCAACACCCCGCTGGTCGGGCTCCCCACGCTCTCGCCGAGTGGCGACGTGCGCCTGTGGGCCAAGCTCGAGGACCGCAACCCGACCGGATCGATCAAGGACCGCGCCGCGCTCGCGATGGTCCTCGACGCCGAGGAGCAGGGCCTGCTGCGGCCCGGCTGCACGATCCTCGAGCCGACGAGCGGCAACACCGGCATCTCCCTGGCCATGGCCGCCAAGCTCCGCGGCTACCGCCTCGTGTGTGTGATGCCGGAGAACACCTCGGAGGAGCGCCGTCAGCTGCTCCGCATGTGGGGGGCCGAGATCATCTCCTCGCCGGCGGCCGGTGGCTCCAACGAGGCCGTCCGTCGCGCCAAGGAGATCGCCGCGGAGCATCCCGACTGGGTGATGCTCTACCAGTACGGCAACGAGGCCAACGCACGGGCGCACTACGACTCCACCGGACCGGAGCTGCTCGCCGATCTCCCGTCGATCACCCACTTCGTCGGCGGCCTGGGCACCACCGGGACCCTGATGGGCGTCGGGCGGTTCTTCCGCGAGCACAAGCCGGACGTGCGCATCGTCGCGGCCGAGCCACGCTACGGCGAGCTGGTCTACGGCCTGCGCAACCTCGACGAGGGCTTCGTCCCCGAGCTCTACGACGAGTCGCTCATCGACTCGCGCTTCTCGGTCGGGCCGCGTGACGCCGTACGGCGGGTGCGGGAGCTCCTCGAGGTCGAGGGCATCTTCGCCGGCATCTCCACGGGCGCGATCCTGCACGCCGCGCTCGGCCAGGCCGCGCGCGCCGTCAAGGCGGGCGTGGGCGCCGACATCGCCTTCGTCGTCGCAGACGGCGGCTGGAAGTACCTGTCGACCGGCGCCTACGAGGGCACCGTCGACGAGGCCTCCGAAGCCCTCGAGGGCCAGCTCTGGGCGTGAGGGCGCCCGCGCCCAGCCGGCGGTGGGGTAGCCACCGTCGGAGCGCCGCAAGCGGTGGCCAGCTCACCGCCGACCCGGGGGTCGCCGCGACGCCTAGGCTGCCTTCATGTCGCTGAGGCTCCTCGTCCTCGCCGGGCTGGGCAGCCTGGTCGCGGTCCTGCTCGCCCCGCTCCCGGCGACGGCGCAGGACCCACTGGTGAACCTGATCCCGCCCGCGATCACCGGCGACCCGCACGTCGGCGAGCGGATCCTCGTCGATGCGGGGGCCTGGAGTGCCGAGCCCGTCGACTACGACCACCAGTGGCTGCGCGACGGTACGCCGATCGCCGGCGCCGAGCGCCGCGCCTACCGCCCGGTCGTCGACGACCTCGGCCATCGACTCTCCGTGCTCGTCACGGCCACGGACGCAGCCGGCAACCAGGGCAGCGCGACCACTCCCGAGGCCGCGCCGACGGCGCTCGGCGAGCTGCGGGTGAAGGCCCACCCCCGGGTCGTCGGCGACCTCCGCTTCGGCCAGGTCGTCCGGGTCACCCTCGGGCGCTGGAAGCCGCAGCCGACGAGGGTGCGCTTCCAGTGGTACCGGGGAGAGGCGGCCATCCACGGCGCCACGGCGCGTACCCACCGGCTGGGCGTCGCCGACGTCGGCTCACGGCTCAAGGCCCGCGTCTACGTCAAGCGCCCCGGCTACGACTGGGCGCAGATCACCGAGCGGACGGGCGTCGTCGGCTATCGGGTCCCGGTGCGGCGCACGGTCACCTACCGGATCGAGACCCGCGGCCACCTCACCACGAGCGTGAAGGACTTCGCCCGCCTGGCGGCGCAGACGTACGCCGACCCGCGCGGCTGGCGGAACGCGGGCGTCGCCTTCAAGCGGGTCAACGGCCCCTCGGACTTCTCCCTGGTCCTCGCCGAGGCGAGTTGGCTGCCGCGGTTCTCGTCGGTGTGCAGCGTGCAGTGGAGCTGTCGCGCCGGCCGCTACGTCGTGATCAACCAGACGCGGTGGAAGTCCGCCTCCCCCTCGTGGAACTCGGCGGGCAAGAGCCTGCGCGACTACCGACACCTCGTGGTCAACCACGAGACCGGCCACTGGCTCGGTCACGGACACCTGGGCTGCCCCGGCCCGGGCCGGCTCGCGCCGGTCATGATGCAGCAGTCCAAGGGTCTCAACGGCTGCGTGCACAACCCCTGGCCCCTGGGGGGCGAGCTCTGGTTCCGCTGACGCTCAGCGGACCTCGAGGTCCTGGGCGTAGTCGAGCTCGCTCTGCGGGATCGGCGGCAGTCCTAGCACGTCGAGGACGAGGTTGCCCACGTCGCCGTTGCGGATCGGCTGGCGCGCGGCGGCGTAGCCCACGCGACGCGTGCCAGGGTCGGCGTACGTCGGGTTGAGGGCGTAGAGGTCGGCCCCAGCCGGGACCTCAGGACCCCAGGCGAAGAAGGGAATCCGGTAGTTCCCGAGCTTCGTCGGGTCGAAGTGGTTGGGGCCGACGCCACCGTGGTCGGTGGTCACCACCAGCAGCGTGTGCTCGCGAGACGACTCCGTGGCGGCGATCGTCTTCATCACCTTGCCGACGAGGGCGTCCGACTGGCGCACGGCTTGGAGGTACGGCGCGGACATCCAGCCGTGGGCGTGCCCGGCGACGTCGGGGAGCGAGATGTGCAGGAACGTCAGCTCGCGCCAGCGCGTCCGAAGGTCCTTGCGGGCCTGCTTGACCAGGGCGGGGTTGTCCTCCGTGATCACCGTGCGCTGGATGCCGCCCGGCCACGACCGGTTGAAGAGGGAGAACTTCGCCTTGGCGGCGAACATCGCGCTCGACCGCGCGGCGTTCCTGAGGGCGGAGAACACCGACCCGACCGGATGCCCTGCGGCCGCCTGCACCGTCCGCGGCATCAGGCGGTCGTCGTTCCAGGTGACGCCGTGTCCGCCCTTGGTCTTGTCGATCCTGCGGCTGGTCACCATGGTGGTGTGGTTGGGGAGTGTGATCGTGCGCTCGACCGCGCTCCGCGCGTTGAGGGTGTAGGCGCCCTCCGCCATCAGTCGGTGGAACGCGGGCGTACCCGAGGCTCCCAACTGTGCGAGCGCATCGGGGTTGAGGCCGTCGACCGAGATCACGACGACGCGCGTGATCTCTCCCTCCGCGCGTCGTTCGGGGGTTGGCGCGGGGGACGCCTGGGCGGCGGTCCCACCGAGCAGGGCCATGGTCGTGGCCAGGACGGCTGCGAGCGTCGTGCGCGCGTGGGGCAGGAGGGGCACGACGGACAAGAGTACGTCGCGACTCCGCGGGGGCCGTGATCTGCGTCGCGTCGGCATGCATCGGCGACACCGAGCGCCTAGCCTTCTGGGCGTGCCGTCCGACGCCCCCATCGGGATCTTCGACTCCGGGTTCGGCGGCCTGACCGTGGCGCGGGCGGTGATCGACCAGCTGCCCCACGAGTCCGTGCTCTATCTCGGCGACACCGCTCGGCAGCCCTACGGCCCGAAGCCGATCGCCGAGGTCCGCGAGTACGCCCTCGAGTGTCTCGACCACTTGGTCTCGCTCGGGGTGAAGGCCATCGTCATCGCGTGCAACTCCGCGAGCGCGGCAATGCTCAGGGACGCCCGCGAGCGGTACGACGTCCCCGTCGTCGAGGTGATCTTTCCCGCGACCCGGCGGGCCGTGGCGGCCAGCCGGAGCGGGCGGATCGGGGTGATCTGCACGCGGGCGACGGCCGAGTCGATGGCGTACGACGACGCGTTCGCCGCCGCGCCCCAGGTCGAGCTGTTCACCCAGGTCTGCCCGCGCTTCGTGGACCTCGTCGAAGCGGGGGTGACGGGTGGCGAGGAGCTCCAGGCGGTCGCTCACGAGTACTTGGACCCGCTGGTCGACGACGGCATCGACACCCTGATCCTGGGCTGCACGCACTACCCCCTGCTCACCGGCGTCATCTCCTACGTGATGGGTGACGGCGTCACGCTGGTGAGCAGCGCCGAGGAGTGCGCCAAGGACGTCTACCGGATGCTCGCCGCGACCGGGCTGATGCGCGAGGCCGGCGAGCCCTCCTATGCGTTCTTGACGACAGGCTCGCCCGACGAGTTCGCCACCATCGGTCGCCGCTTCCTCGGTCCCGAGCTCGGGGCCGCGACCCAGGTGGTGGGCAGTCTGACGCCCGGGTTGGTGCGCTAGCGGTGCGCCTGACCGTCGTCGGCTGCTCGGGCTCCTACCCAGGCCCGGAGTCTGCGTCGAGCTGCTACCTCCTCGAGGCCGACCATGAGGGCCGCACGTGGCGGATCCTGCTGGACCTGGGGAGCGGTGCGCTCGGGCCGCTGCACCGACACGCGGCCCCGTTCTCGATCGACGCGGTCTTCCTCAGCCATCTCCACGCCGACCACTGCCTCGACCTGTGCGGCTACCACGTGCTCATCAAGTACCACCCCGACGGGCCAGGCCCTCGCGTCCCCGTCTGGGGCCCGGTCGGCACGGCGGACCGACTGGCGGCGGCGTACGGGCTGCCGGCCGACCCCGGGATGTCCGACGAGTTCGACTTCCGCGAGTACGACGGCCCGGTCACCGTGGGGCCGTTCGTGGTCGACCCCGTGCCGGTCACCCACCCGGTGCCGGCCTTCGGGCTGCGCGTCCGGGCCGATGGGCGGACCCTGGGCTACACGGGCGACACCGGGCCGTGCGATGGAGTCGACTCGCTGGCCGAGGGCGCTGACCTCTTCCTCGCCGAGGCGTCGTTCCGGGTCGGCGACACGAACCCCCCGGGACTGCACCTCACGGGGGCCGACGCGGCGCAGGCGGCGGCCCGAGGGGGAGCGGTCCAGCTGGTGCTCACCCACGTGCCGCCCTGGCACGACCCCGCGTCGCCGTTCGCCGAGGCGGAGCCGCACTTCACCGGCCCGATCCACCTCGCAACCGCAGGGGCTCGCTTCGAGGTGTGACGCGCCGCTTCGGGGGATGCTCCACCCGGCTGGCAGGATGGCGCCATGATCAAGGTCGAAGGACTCACCCGGGCCTACGGGAGCTTTCTCGCGGTCGACGACATCAGCTTCACCTGCCGGCCAGGCACCGTCACGGGCTTCCTGGGCCCCAACGGCGCCGGCAAGACGACGACGATGCGGGTCATGGTCGGGCTCACCCCGGCGACCCGTGGCGAGGTGTCGATCGGCGGGTTGCACTTCCACGACATCCCCAACCCGGGCCGTCACGTCGGAGTGCTCCTGGACGCGTCCGCTCAGCATGCGGGTCGCACCGGTCGCGAAGTGCTGTCCATCGGTGCGAAGGTGATGGGCCTGCCCGAGTCGCGGGTGGACGAGATGCTAGCGCTCGTGGCCCTCGACGAGACCGAGGCGAAGCGCCGGGTGCGCAACTACTCCCTCGGCATGCGCCAGCGCCTCGGCATCGCGCACGCCCTGCTCGGCGACCCGTCGGTGCTGATCCTGGACGAGCCGGCGAACGGCCTCGACCCGGCCGGCATCCGCTGGATGCGGACCTTGCTCAAGGGGTACGCCGACCGTGGCGGCACGGTGCTGCTCTCCAGCCACCTGCTCAACGAGGTCGAGCAGATCGCAGACGAGATGATCCTGATCGGCAAGGGCAAGATCGTGGCGCGGGGCACCAAGGCCGAGCTGCTCGCCGGTGCCGGCGGTGCCGGCACGCTGGTGGCCGCGCTCGACCCGGCGCAGCTCACCGGGGCTCTGACGTCCGCGGGTCTCGACTTCGCGCCGGTCGGGCAGGGCTTCCGCGTGGAGGCCGAGCCGGTGGACGTCGGCCGCCTGGCGGCCGAACGGGCCATCGTGCTGACCGACCTGCGACCGACCGAGGGCGGCCTGGAGGACCTGTTCCTCGAGCTGACCTCCGACACCCAGCGCGACGACCTCGCCGCTGCCCCCGCACCGACAGGAGCCCCGCTGTGACCACGGCCCCGACGATGACCCTCGACGTCAGCCAGACCGCGAAGGTGCCGTTCGCTCGGCTGGTCTCCGTCGAGCTGCGCAAGATGTTCGACACGCGGGCCGGCCGCTGGCTGCTGATCTCGATCGGGGCGTTCACCGCGCTGGTCCTGATCATCCAGCTGTGGGTGGTGCTGGCCAACGACCTGACCGTCAGCTTCGGCGACTTCGCGATCGGCACCAACACCCCGATGGGGATCCTGCTGCCCGTCCTCGGCATCATGTCGGTGACCAGCGAGTGGTCCCAGCGCACGGCGATGGTGACCTTCACGCTGGAGCCTTCGCGCAGTCGTTTCCTGGCCGCGAAGTTCGTGGCCACGCTGATCATCGCGCTGGTGGCCGTGGTCGTGGGTCTCACGCTGGCCGCGTTGGCGAACCTGCTGTACGGCGCGTTCTCCGACAACACCGTCGAGTGGGGGGTCACGGCGTTCCACGTCTTCACCTACTTCCTGCTCCACGTGATCGGCATGTCGACCGGCTTCGCGTTCGGGATGCTGTTCCTCAACACCGCCGCGGCGATCGTCTTCTACTTCGTGTACTCGTTCGTGCTCCCCGGCCTGTTCCAGCTCGGCGCCGCGCTGATGGAGTGGTTCAGCAAGATCCAGCCGTGGATCGACTTCGCCAACGCGCAGAACCCGCTCATCGAGGGCTCCGTCTCCGGCAAGGAATGGGCCCAGCTCTTGGTGTCGGGGCTGCTGTGGCTGGTGCTGCCGCTCGTGATCGGCGTTTGGCGGGTGCTGCGGGCCGAGGTCAAGTGAGCGGTGTCCGAGCGACCGGTTAGGGTCGCCGCCATGACGCAGGAGACCACGGTGGCGTCCCGCTCAGACGGCCGTGCCGACGACCAGCTCCGCCCGGTCACCCTGACCCGGCACTGGCTCGACCATGCTGCCGGCTCGGTACTGGTCGAGTTCGGCCGCACCCGGGTGCTGTGCGTGGCGTCGGCCACCGAGGGGGTGCCGCGCTGGCGCAAGGGGTCGGGGCTGGGCTGGGTGACCGCTGAGTACGCCATGCTCCCCGGCTCCACCAACACCCGCACCGACCGCGAGTCCGTGCGCGGCCGGATCGGGGGCCGCACCCACGAGATCTCCCGGCTGGTGGGTCGGTCGCTGCGTGCGGTGATCGACTACCGCGCCCTGGGGGAGAACACCATCGTCCTCGACTGCGACGTGCTCCAGGCCGACGGCGGCACGCGCACGGCGGCGATCACCGG
>CAZIVD010000014.1:0-54914 GCA_964542635.1 uncultured Nocardioides sp.
GGGCCTTCTGGGCGTTCTCGTACTTGAACTTCCCGTAGTCCATGAGCTTGCAGACCGGCGGTCGCGCCATCGGGGCGACCTCGACGAGGTCGAGGTCGGCCTCCTGGGCGAGCTTGAGGGCCTCGCCCGTGGGGACGATGCCGACGGTCTCGCCGTTGGGTCCGACGAGCCGGACCTCGGGCACCCGGATCCGGTCGTTGATACGCAGCTCGGTGCTGATGTGTCCTCCTTGTTCGGTGGTGCGACCCCGGCTCCCGCCCCACATGACAAGAGCCCCCGTGCGACGCACGGAGGCTCGAAGGACTGCCACCCACGGGAACACCACCAGGGTGCACGCCGTCGGCGCGGACCGGACCCGACGACCTGGAGTCCCCGGTGCTGCTGGGGGCGAGCGGTCGATGCGGGTGGGAGGGAGCCTCCACTTGTCGGATCGAAGTCGACCCGACCAGCGCGCAGCCGGACGAGCAGACCTGGATCGGTCGCTGCTCAGGGTACAAGCACCGGGGACGACTTGCCTATTCCGCAGGCCCCTCTGCGGCCAGCCAGGCACTGCGTCCACCCACCCGCGCCAGTGTCCAGCCGCGCGCCAGACCCTCGAGATCGTCGCCCTCCACGGCCAACGATGCCGGGCCGGCCACGTCGACGACCAGGGCCGCCGCACCGTCCTGCACCGCGGCCTGGGCCGCCGTGCGTGCCGTGGCGGGGACCGGGCGCGCCGACGGGTCCCACGCGTGCAGGGAGTCCAGGCCGGTGAAGGCGAGCAGGGCCAGTCGGCCGTCGGCACCGCGCAGCAGCACGCTCGCCATGTCGCTGGTCTTGTCGCGGAGGCGACCGTCCGCGTCGACCTCCGCTTCGCCGAGGACCGCCACGACCGGCACGAGCAGTCGCGCCGTGCGCACCGCGGCGAGGGCGTCGACCTGCGTGCCCGACCCGTCGGCGTACGCCGCCAGGGCCGCCCTGACCACGGGCGCGGCGACCCCCAGGTCACCGGGGAAGCCGGGGTCGGGGATGGTGGGCCGGCTCATCGCGCACCTGCTGACCACCGCACCACCTCCGCATCCTCGCACCCTGCTTCGCACGAGGTCGCTGTCACCGGACGTGTGGGAGGCTGGCGGCGTGGACGAGGTGACCTGGGCCGCTCTGACCCTGACCCTCACCGCGCTCGGCGGCTTCTACACCTGGTGGGCCTACCGGCACCGCGGGGCGACGGCCGCGGTTCGCGGGCTGGCGCTGACCCTGCTGCCCGGCGCGGCCTACCTCACCGGGACGCTGCAGATGTTCACCGAGATCGCCCAGTCGGTGGCGGACTGGGCCACGCACCTGGTCTTCAGCCCCAAGGTCTGGCTCGGGCTGATCCTCGCCGGGATCTCGGTGGCGCTGCTGGTCGTCACCGGCATGGTGCGCCGGCGCAGCGCGGGGTCACCGAGCGCCTCGAGCGCACCGGAGACCGGACCCCGCCCGACCAAGGCCCTCCCTGCCAGCGGGGGGTCGAAGGCGCCTCTCCTGGATGACGACGGGCTGGACGCCGAGATCGCCGACATCCTCAAGCGACGCGGCATCAGCTGAGCCTCGATCAACCGATCGTCGCCGTCGCGAGTCACCAGACGGGTGTGCTGGCAAGGCGGAGTGCCGAAGGCCCGTCGAGGTGCGACAACGCCGCCGGCGCGCCCGGATGGGGACGCGCAGCAGGCAAGAGTTCCGTGGATCGAGGCTAACCGCGTGGCGGCCGGGCACCACGAGCCCGGTCCGCCATGCTGGGCTCGTGGCGCACTCCGGCTCCCGCCCTGCCCGGCAGTCGCACGTCGACCGGGACCGCTTGTGGGCCCGGCTCCGCGACGCCGTGGCCGCCGCCGGGTCCCCTCCTCCGCCGATCGCCGTCGTCGACCTCGACGCCTTCGACCGCAACGCCGCCGACCTCGTGCGGCGTGCCGACGGCAAGCCGGTGCGCCTGGCCACCAAGTCTCTGAGGGTCCCCTCGCTGGTCGCGCGGGCTCTCGCCGTGCCGGGATTCCGCGGCGTGCTCTCCTACTCCCTGCCCGAGGCGCTGTGGCTGGTCCGCGAGGGCCTCGTCGACGACGTCGTGGTCGGCTATCCGACCACCGACCTCGCCGCGCTGGCGGACCTGGTCTCGTCGCCGTCCGCGGCGGCGCGGATCGCCCTCATGGTGGACGACGTGCGACATCTCGACCTGGTGGACGGCATCCGCCACTCGCGGGCGGTCCCGGTGCGCGTGGTCGTCGACATCGACGCCGGGTTCCGCTGGGGCGGTCAGCACGTCGGCCCGAAGCGGTCCCCGCTCCACGACACGACCGACGTCGTGCGGCTGGCCCGCACGGTGCGCGACCGCCCCGGCTTCCGCCTGGCCGGGGTGATGACCTACGAGGGCCAGGTCGCCGGTGTGCCGGACCTCGAGCCCGGCCGCCGGGCTCGCGGGGTGCTGGTCCGGCGGATGAAGACCGCCTCGATGGCCCAACTCGCCGTGCGTCGGCGGGCGCTGGCGGAGGCGCTGGCCGACGCGCTGGCGCCGGACCCCGTGGGGCTGTGGAACGCCGGGGGGTCGGGCTCGCTGGAGGCGAGCGCGGCAGATCCGGTCGTCACCGAGGTCACCGCCGGCTCGGGGCTGCTCGTGCCGGCCCTCTTCGACCACTTCGACTCCTTCGAGCCGGACCCCGCAGCGTACGTCGGGCTCCCGGTGACCCGGCGTCCCTCGCCGCAGCTGGCGACTGTGCATGGCGGAGGGTTCGTCGCCTCGGGCCGGGCGGGCGAGGACCGTCTGCCCGTGCCCTGGGCTCCGCCCGGCCTGCACCTCACCGGACTGGAGGGCGCCGGCGAGGTGCAGACGCCGTTGACCGGTCACACCGCCGCTCTCCTCGAGATCGGCGACCTGGTCTGGTTCCGGCACGCCAAGGCGGGTGAGCTGTTCGAGCACGTCAACACCGCGCACCTGCTCCAAGGAGACCGGTTCGCCGACGCCGTAGCGACCTATCGGGGGCTCGGGAAGGTGTGGTGAGCGCGTCGTCCGTGGTCGACGAGGTGCTGGCGCTGCTCGACACGCGACCGCCCACACTCGGCCCTGGACGCCTGCTGTGCATCGACGGCCCGGCGGGATCGGGCAAGACCACGCTCGCCGGGACCGTCGCCGATCGCACCGGGGCGCGGGTGGTGCACTGCGACGACCTGCTGGAGGGGTGGGGCGGGCTCCCCGCTCTCTCTGGCGCCCTCGAGGAGCTGCTCCGTCCGCTGGCCGAGGGCCGCCCAGGCAGCTACCGGCGCTGGGACTGGTACGCCGACGCCTGGGCCGAGGTGGTCGCCGTGCCTCCTGCTCCTCTGCTCGTCGTCGAGGGGGTCGGCTCCGGCTCGCCGGCGCACGCCGACCTGGTCACCGTGCTCGTCTGGGTGGAGGCGGACCCTGCCGTGCGCCGTACCCGGGGCTTGGCGCGCGACGGCGTGGAGCTGGCCGAGGACTGGGACCGCTGGGTCCTCGCGGAGCAGCGTCTCTTCGCCGCAGAGCGGACCCGCGAGCGCGCGGATCTCCTGGTCGA
Source organism: uncultured Nocardioides sp. (assembly GCA_964542635.1). GTDB lineage: Bacteria > Actinomycetota > Actinomycetes > Propionibacteriales > Nocardioidaceae > Nocardioides. The sequence continues at coordinate 3,543 of CAZIVD010000014.1, forward strand.
TGGGGGCTGAGCCCGCCGAGTCACGCTGCCTTGTGTAACGACCGTATGCGAGTAATCATGATTACATGATGACGAACGAAGACCTGGAGCGGGTGCGCGGTTGGTTCACCGGCCGGCTGCCCGCCGAGTGGCAGGCGGCCCCGCCGGACGTGACGGTGGACCGCGAGGAGATCACGGTGGTGTTGACCATCCCCGACGTCGAGACCGAGGCAGACGCCTCGGACGCCGCGCGCGACGAGGCCCGGGCCGGGCGGGTCAGCGCCTTCCGCGAGGACACGAGGCGACGCCGGATGGGCATCGCCGACGAGGCCCAGCACCGGTTCGAGCGCAAGGTCTCGTGGGGGGTACGGGTCGCCGGCCTTCCCGACCAGACCGCCCTGTTCACCCACGTCGCGGCCCCGGTGATGACCCGCCTCCGGCAGCCGCAGCGACAGGTGCTCGACACTCTCGTCGCGGCCGGGGTCGCCCGGTCCCGCGCGGATGCACTCGCGTGGTGCGTCCGCCTGGTCGGACAGCACGAGGAGGACTGGCTCGCCGAGCTCCGGGAGGCGATGGCGTCCGTGGCCGACGTGCGCGCGAAGGGCCCCGCCGCCTGAGCGATTCCCCGCGCGCCGGACGGGTCTTTCACTCTGTGGGCGCCATCGGGGAGGCCCGCTCCGGGTTCTAGGCTGGCCGCCGTGGTGGCGCCGACCGGAGACCAGTTCGAGATCGCCGGTGGTGGCTATCGAGCCGTCGTCACCGAGGGGGGCGGGACGCTGCGGCTCCTCGAGCACGAGGGCCGTGCCCTGGTCGACGGGTTCGCCGAGGAGCGGATGCCCACCGGTGGCCGGGGCCAGCTCCTGATGCCGTGGCCGAACCGGATCCGGGACGGGCGCTACACCTTCGGCGGCCGCGAGCACCAGCTGTCGCTGACCGAGGTGAGGCGCGGCCATGCCTCCCACGGTCTGGTGCGCTGGGTGGCCTGGACGCTGGTGGAGCACTCCGCCTCGTCCGTCGCGCTCGGCTACCGCCTGATGGCCCAGACCGGCTACCCGTGGACACTGGACCTGGAGGTCCGCTACGACCTGTCGGCCGACGGGCTGACCGTCACCCAGTCGGCCACGAACCTCTCGCCGGAGCCGGCACCGTTCGCGATGGGCGCACACCCCTACCTCCTCGCCGGGGACGGTCCCGTCGACGCGTGGGAGCTGACGCTGCCCGCGTCGACCCGCCTGCTCACCGACGATCGGCTCATCCCCGTGGGCGAGGAGGCGGTGGACGGCACGCCGTACGACTTCCGGATCGTCCGGCCGATCCGCGACACCGTGCTCGACCACGCGTTCGGCGACCTCGAGCGCGACGAGCACGGTGTGGCCACCACGGCGCTGCGCGACCCCCGGACCGGACTGGGGGTCGCCCTCTGGGTGGACGCCACCCTCCCGTGGCTCCAGGTGTTCAGCGCCGACGACGGCACCCAGCGGGCACGCCAGGCCCTCGCGATGGAGCCGATGACCGCTCCCGCCGACGCCTTCCGCTCCGGCCGCGACCTGGTCACGCTCGGGCCGGCCGGGAGTCCCGGCGACGCGAGGTCGGGCTCGTGGGGCATCCGCGCCCTCGCCTGACCCCGAGTCGGCGTGAGCTCTCACGCACACCTGAGAGTTCACGCCGACTCGGCGGGGCGACAGCGAGAAGTGGCGCCGACTGGGGGTCAGCCGGTCTGTTCCGAGATGACCGTCCTGAGCTCGCGGACCGCCCTGCGGGCGCGGTCCCCGTCGGAGCCTTGGATGCCCATCGCGGACACGGTGGTGCCGTCGGCGAGGTCCAGGGTCACCCACGGCGCACCCGGAGGCAGGTGCGCGGCCAGCACCTGCGCATAGGTGAACTCGCGCCGTCGGTAGCCGTTGACGACGACGAGACGGCCAGGCTCGGCGACCACGCGCGACCGGGCCAACGCGTAGCCGATGCCCGCGACCAGGATCCCGAGAGAGACGAGGGTGCCGACCTGGAACGCCGTGAAGCGGGCCCGGGTCTCGGCCCCGAAGGCGAGCCACGCGAACACGCAGACGACCAGGAGCACCCCGCCGACCAGGCCCGCCGCCAGGCGCACCCCCAACGGTCGCCAGGTGTGCGGCAGAGCCACGGCTCCGGTGCCGGAGGAGGGCTCAGAGCCGACAGGCATGGATGTCGGTGAGCAGGATGCCCCGGGCGCCGAGGTCGTAGAGCTCGTCCATCAGTCGTTGGGCGCCCTCGCGCGGCACCATCGCGCGGACCGCGACCCAGCCCTCGCGGTGCAGCGGGAGCACGGTGGGACTCTCGATGCCCGGGGTCAGCGCGACCGCGCGCTCCACCCGCTCGGTCTCGATGTCGTAGTCCATCATCACGTAGCTGCGCGCCACCAGGACGCCCTCGAGACGCCGCTTGAACACCTCGAGCCCCGCGGGCGCGGTCCCGCCGCGGGCGATCAGCACGGCCTCGGACTCCAAGAGCGGCTCGCCGAAGATCTCCAGGCCTGCCTGCCGCAGCGTGCTGCCGGTCTCCACCACGTCGGCGATCACGTCGGCGACGCCGAGCCGCACGCTCGTCTCGACGGCGCCGTCGAGCCGCACCACGGTCGCGTCGATGCCGCGATCCTCGAGGAAGGCCCGCACCACCCCGACGTACGACGTCGCGATCCGGCGCCCCGACAGCTCGGCGACGTCGGTGAGCTCGCCCGCGGGCCCCGCGAAGCGGAACCGGCTCCGGCCGAAGCCGAGGCGGAGCACCTCCTCGGCCTTGGCGCCCGAGTCGAGCAACAGGTCCCGCCCGGTGATGCCCACGTCGAGGGTCCCCTCGCCGACGTAGAGCGCGATGTCGCGAGGGCGCAGGTAGTAGAACTCCACGCCGTTCTCGGCGTCGGCGAGGGTGAGCTCCTTGGCATCGTGGCGCTGTCGGTAGCCGCACTCGGCGAGCATCTCGACGGCCGACTGGGACAAGGAGCCCTTGTTGGGCACGGCGACGCGGAGCGGTGCGCCGTTCTGCTGGCCGGCAAGGGGCAGGGTCATCGCGTTCCTCAGAGGTGCTCGTAGACGTCGGACGGGCTGAGGCCGGTCGCCAGCATCAGCACCTGCGCGTGGTAGAGCAGCTGGCTGAGCTCCTCGGCGGCACGCTCGGAGCCCTCGTGCTCGGCGGCCATCCACGCCTCGGCCGCCTCCTCCACCAGCTTCTTGCCGATCGCATGGACCCCCGCGTCCAGCTCGGCCACCGTCCGCGAGCCGGGCGGTCGCGTGCGGGCCTTCTCGGCCAGCTCGGCCCACAGCTCGTCGAACGTCTTCACGACCGGCAAGGGTAGTCGCCGGGGACCCGCACCCCGACCGGTCCGTCCCGGCGCGGACAGCCCGGCGAGGGTCGCCGGGATCAGTCGCGGTAGCCGCGGCGGATCTGGAGCAGGGTCTGCGCGGTCACGAGGGCGGCGCTCGTGGCCTCGTAGCCCTTGTCCTCGCGCGAGCTCTCCAGCCCCGCGCGGTCGAGCGCCTGGTCCTCGGTGTCGCACGTGAGGACGCCGAACCCGATCGCCGCCTGGTGGTCCAGGGACACGCGGGTGAGCCCTTCGGTGGCCGACGCGCAGACGTACTCGAAGTGCGGCGTACCACCGCGGATCACCACCCCGAGCGCGATCACGGCGTGGAAGCCGCGGCGGGCGAGCGCGTCGGCCACGACCGCGAGCTCGAAGGTGCCCGGGACGCGCACCACCTCGGGCTCCTCGACGCGGTAGTCCTTGAGCGCGCGTCTGGCCCCGTCGAGCAGGCCGGCCATCACCTCCTCGTGCCAGCTCGCCGCGACGACGGCGACCCGGAGGTCGGCGCAGTCGACGGGCCGTTGCTCGGGGGCTCCATGACTCGCCATCGACTCAGGCCTCCTTGGGCAGCGTCAGGCCGGGGAGCTCGTGACCCATGCGGTCGCGCTTGGTCTCCAGGTAGGCCAGGTTGTGGTCGTTGGGCCGAGCCACGATCGGCACCCGTTCCGCCACGGCGACCCCGAACTCCTCGAGCGCCCTAGTCTTGTCAGGGTTGTTGGTGAGCAGCCGCACGCGGACGACGCCGAGGTCTCGCAGGATCTGGGTCGCAGCCCCGTAGTGGCGCGCGTCGGCGGGCAGTCCCAGGTCGAGGTTGGCGTCGACCGTGTCCCGCCCGGCGTCCTGCAGTGCATAGGCCTGGAGCTTGGCGACCAGGCCGATCCCCCGGCCCTCGTGGCCGCGGAGGTAGACCACGACACCGCGACCCTCCTTGACCACTCGCTCCAGCGACTCGTCGAGCTGCGGCCCGCAGTCGCAGCGGTGGCTGCCGAACACGTCGCCCGTCAGGCACTCGGAGTGCACCCGCGTCAGCACCGGCTCCGGGCCCGAGACGTCGCCGTGCACCAGCGCGATGTGCTCCGACCCGTCGTACCCGATCCGATACCCGTACGCCGTGAAGTCGCCGTGCGTGGTGGGCAGCGTGGTCACCGCGACCCGGTCGACCAGCACCTCCGTGCGGTGCCGGTAGCGGGCGAGCTCCTCGACGCTGATGAGGGCGAGACCGTGCTCGTCGGCGAACTCCCGCAGCTGAGGGAGCCGCTTCATCGAGCCGTCGTCGTTGACCAGCTCGACGAGCACCCCTGCGGGGGTCAGGCCCGCGAGGCGGGCAAGGTCGACGGCGGCCTCGGTGTGGCCCCGCCGGACCAGCACCCCGCCCTCCCGGTAGCGGAGCGGGAAGACGTGACCCGGGCGGGTGATCTCCCAGGGCTCGGTGGCGGAGTCGGCGAGCACGCGGGCCGTGTGCGCCCGGTCGGCCGCACTGATGCCGGTGCTCACGCCGTCGCGGGCATCCACCGACAGGGTGTAGGCCGTGCGCATCCGGTCCTTGTTGTGCGGCGTCATCAGCGGGATCTCGAGGCGGTCGAGCATCTCGCCCGGCATCGGCACGCAGATCACCCCACTGGAGTGCCGGATCGTGAACGCCATCAGCTCGGGGGTCGCCTTGGCGGCCGCGAAGATCAGGTCGCCCTCGTTCTCGCGGTGCGCGTCGTCGACGACGACGACCGCCCGTCCGGCCGCGATGTCGGCGATGGCCCGTTCGATGGGGTCGAGGCGGATCGTGGTCATGCGGTGACTCCTCCCGGGAGATAGGCGGCCACCAGCTTCTCCAGGTGCCGCGCGATGACATCGGTCTCGAGGTTGACCCGGTCGCCGGGCCGTCGGAAGCCGAGGGTGGTCCTGGCCAGGGTCTCGGGGATCAGGCTGACCGTGAACGACTCGGCGTGCACGTCGACGACGGTGAGCGACACGCCGTCGACCGTGATCGAGCCCTTCGGCACGACGTAGCGCGCCAGCTCAGCCGGCAGCGAGACCTCGACGACCTCCCAGTGCTCGCTGGGGGTCCGGCGTACGACGATCCCCACGCCGTCGACGTGGCCTTGGACGAGGTGACCGCCCAGACGCTTGTCGGGAGTCATCGCGCGCTCGAGGTTGACGCTGTCGCCCGCGGTGACACCGCGCAGGGAGGTCATGTCGAGCGTCTCCTGCATAACGTCCGCCGTCCATGAGTCCGCGTCCCGGGCCGCCACGGTCAGGCAGCAGCCATTGACCGAGATCGAGTCTCCGAGGCCGGTGCCCTCGAGGGCCGTGCTCGCACGGACCGTGAGTCGCACGGCGTCGCCCTGGTCCTCCACGGCGGCGACCGTGCCGAGCTCCTCGACGATTCCGGTGAACATCAGCCAGTCTCCTCGGGTGTGCGTCGCGGGGTCAGGGTGAGCCGGACGTCGACGTCGTCGTCGGGTCCGGCGGGCTCGAGGACGGTGACGTCCTGGACGTCGAGGTGGACGGCGTCGGCGATGGTGCCGATCCCGAGGTCGCCGACGGCCGCGCGCCCCGCCCCGAGCAACAGGGGGGCGACGTAGACGACCACCTCGTCGACCAGGCCGGCACGCCAGAACGCCGCGGCGAGCGTGGGACCGCCTTCGAGGAAGACATGTTGCCGGTCCCGGGCGAACAGGTGCGCGAGCGCCTCGTGGGGGTCGCGGGTGCGCAGGTGCACCGTCTCCGCCGAGCCGTCGAACACCCGGCGCTCGGGCGGCAGGTCCCCCAGGCCCATCACCGCGCGCAGCGGCTGGCGCTCGAGGGGCAGGTCGTGAGCGTCGCGCACGGTCAGGAGCGGGTCGTCGACGGCGATCGTGTTCGCGCCGACGAGCATCGTGTCGCACAGTGCCCGCAGCCGATGGGTGTCGAGCCGGGCCGCGCGCGAGGACACCCAGCGGCTGGTCCCGTCCGCGGCCGCGCTGCGCCCGTCGAGCGTGGTCGCGAACTTCCACGTGACGAAGGGACGGCCGCGGTCCATCGCGAAGGTCCAGACCCGATTGACGGCACGAGCCTCGGCCTCCATGAGCCCGCTCTCGACGACGACGCCGGCCGCCCGGAGGGTGGCCGCTCCCCCGGCGGCGACCGGGTTGGGGTCCGGCTGGGCGAAGACGACCCGACGCACGCCTGCGTCGACGAGGGCCTTCGCGCACGGACCCGTGCGCCCGTGGTGGTTGCACGGCTCGAGGGTGACCACCGCGGTGGACCCTCGTGCCGTCGTACCGGCGGCTCGGAGGGCGTCGACCTCGGCGTGGGGCGAGCCGGCGCCGCGGTGCCAGCCCTCGGCGACCACCTCCCCCGCGGGCCCGAGGAGCACGCAGCCGACCCGGGGGTTGGGGCCGGAGGGGACTCCGGGAGTGACCGCCAGCGCGAGCGCGCGTCGCATCGCGTCACGCTCGACGGTGCTGCTGGTCATCTCGCCTCCGGTCCTCCGACGGACTCCGGGGCGTGCGAGCCGTCGGCGGCACGTGGGCTCACCGAGCGGCTCCTCGTGCGTCTTCCCATCCGGACTTTGACCGTCGGTCCAGGAGTTCCACCTGGTCAACCGGACGCGGGGCCCGAGGGCCCGTGCGCCCGGGTCGCGGACTTTCACCGCCGGCTCGGAATTTCACCGACCCCAGAGCACGTGAGCTGGTTGCTCACCCTCAGTCTGACACACCCGGGCCAGCCGCCTCTGCCCGCTCCCGCAGAGCGGCCACCATCGCGTCGGGGTCGTCGGCCGAGAACACTGCCGAACCGGCCACGAACACGTCGGCCCCGGCCTCGGCGCAACGCTCGATGGTTTCGAGCGAGACTCCGCCGTCGACCTGGAGCCAGGTCTCCAGCCCGTGCTTGGTCAGAAGGTCGCGGGTGCGCCGGATCTTGGGCAGGCACAGGTCGAGGAAGCGCTGGCCACCGAAGCCGGGCTCGACGGTCATCACCAGCACCATGTCGAGCTCGGGAAGGAGGTCCTCGTAGGGGTCGATCGGCGTCGCCGGCCTCAGCGCCATGCTCGCGCGCGCGCCGAGCGCCCGGATCTCCCGCGCCAGGCGCACCGGTGCCGCTGCTGCCTCGACGTGGAACGTGACGCTCGAGGCGCCGGCCTCGACGTATGCCGGCGCGTGCCGGTCGGCGTCGGTGATCATCAGGTGGGCGTCGAGCGGGATGCCCGTGGAGCGGGCGAGCGCCTCGACCATCGTGGGGCCGAAGGTCAGGTTGGGCACGAAGTGGTTGTCCATCACGTCGACGTGCACCCAGTCCGCGCTGGGGATCCGCGCCACCTCGGAGCCGAGGGCAGCGAAGTCGGCGTTCAGGATGCTCGGGGTGATCTGGATGCCCACGCAGGCGATCCTAGGAGGGTCGCGGCTCGCAGGCTCAGTCCTCAGGCTCCTCGGGCGTCTCCCGGCCCGCCGCCTCGTCCCGGTCGGCCCACGCGAGCAGCGGCGCGATGTCCCACGCGACGTCGTCGATCTCCGCGTGTAGGTCGCCGAGCTCTGCGAAGCGATCGGGCACCGTGAAGATCGTGAAGTCACGCGGGTCGGCCTCGTCGATCTCCTCCCACCGCACCGGGGTCGAGACGCGCGCGTCCGGGAGGCCGCGCACCGAGTACGCCGCCGCGATGGTGTGGTCGCGCGCGTTCTGGTTGTAGTCGACGAAGAGGTGGTGCGGGTCGCGGTCCTTGCGCCACCACAGGGTGGTGACGTCCTCAGGGGCGCGGCGCTCCACCTCGCGGGCGAATGCCAGGGCCGCGCGCCGGACCACCTTGTGGCCGTGGTCGGGACGGATCCGCACGTAGACGTGCAGCCCCTTCCCGCCGCTGGTCTTGGGGAACCCGCGCACGCCGAGCTCGCCGAGGATCTCGTGGACGACGTGCGCCACCCGGCGTACTTGGGCGTAGTCCGACAGCGGCCCCGGATCCAGGTCGATGCGCCACTCGTCGGGCTTCTCCGGGTCCTCGCGCCGGCTGTTCCAGGGATGGAACTCGACGGTCGACATCTGCACGGCCCAGATCACGGCTCCCAGCTCGGTCACGCAGAGCTCGTCGGCAGTGCGGTTCCAGCGTGGGAAGTGCAGGCGCACGGTCTCGACCCAGGGCGGCGCACCGGCCGGCAGGCGCTTCTGGTGCACCTTCTCGCCCGCTAGGCCCTTGGGGAACCGGTGCAGCATGCACGGCCGCTCGAACAGCGCGTTGACGATCCCCGGACCCACCGCCAGGTAGTACTCGACCAGGTCGAGCTTGGTCGCGCTGCTCTCGGGGAAGTAGACCCGCTCCGGGTTGGTCACCTTGACGACGCGGTTGTCGACCTCCACCTCGACGAACGGGCTCGCCATGCCCTCACCCTACGGTCGCCCAGGCGGGGTGACCTCTCATCCCCCACCCGCCGAGTCGGCGCCAACTCTCGGTGTTCGCGCGCCGCGCCGGCGTGAACTCTCAGAACCTGTGAGAAGTGTCGCCGACTCGGTGCGGTGTGCGCGAGAGCTCACGCCGACTCGGTGCGGTGTGCGCGAGAGCTCACGCCGACTCGGCGGAGGAGGGCGCCGAACATGGCGTCGGTGCCGTGGCGGTGCGGCCAGAGCTGGAAGCTGCCCGGCAGCGGCCCCGCACAGTCGGGAACGCCGGGCAGTAGCCCGACCGCATCGTCCAGGACGGCATCCGTCCGCTCGTCGAGAACGGCGGACACGACGCCGGCGGTCTCGGCGAGCACCGGGGAGCAGGTGGCGTAGAGCACCACACCTCCGGGGCGGACACCGTCCAGCGCCGAGTGCAGGAGGGCGCACTGGAGCGGCACCAGGACGTCGAGGTCCCGCGGCTGGCGGCGCCAGCGTGCCTCAGGGCGGCGGCGCAGCGCCCCGAGGCCGGTGCACGGCGCGTCGACGAGCACCCGGTCGAACGCACCCTCGCGCCACGCGGGCCGGGTGCCATCGGCGGTGACCACCCCGAGGACCCCTGCCGACCTCGCCAGGGCTCGGGCCACCAGCCCCGCACGATGGGGTTGCCGCTCGACGGCGAGCAGGGCGGCGACACGCTGCGACGCGAGTCCCGCCAGCAAGGCGGCCTTGCCCCCGGGGCCGGCACACAGGTCCAGCCAACACGCATCCGACCCCGCCAGCGGCGCAGCGGCCAGGGCCAGCGCCACGAGCTGGGACCCCTCGTCCTGGACCCCGGCGCGACCCTCGGCCACGGCGGGCACCGCGCCCGGGTCGCCGGAGCCCAGGTGCGCGCCGTACGGCGACCAGCGGGTCGCCTCGCCCGGCAGCTCGTCGCGGGTCGCGCGCCCCGGCCTGGCGACCAGCGTCACCCCCGGGGCCACGTTGTCGGCCTCCAGGAGCGCCTCCAGCTCGGCCTCCCCCACGGCGGCTGCGAGCTGTTCCACCACCCAGCGCGGGTGGGACTGCGCGACGGCAAGATGGCCCAGGGGATCCGTCTCCGCAGCGGGCGCCACGCGAGCCACCCACTCGTCCAGGTCGTGCTCGGTCACGCGCCGGAGCACCGCGTTCGCGAAGCCGGCAGCGCCGGGTCCGGCGTCGGAGCGCACCCACGACACGGTCGTGTCGATCGCGGCATGGGCCGGCACGCGCATCCCCAGCAGCTGGTGGGCTCCCAGTCGCAGCGCGTCGAGCACCCGCGCCTGCACCTTGGCCAGCGGGCGGTCGGTGCAGGCTGCCAGCACCGCGTCGTACAGGCCTTGGCGGCGGATCGTCCCGGCCGCGAGCTCCGTCGTGAACGCCGCGTCCCGGCCGGTCAACCCGTGCCGGCGCAGGGCCGCGGGGAGCGCCAGGTTCGTGTAGGCCGCGGCCGAGCGGACGGCGCGGAGCACCTCGAGCGCGGCCGCGCGGGGGGCATCGACGCGCGGGTCACGACGGGCCAAGGTGCTCCCTGACCAGCCGCTTCGGCGCCTTGGTGGCCCACGCGTCCGTGATGATCTCGGCCAGCTCTTCCCGGCTGAGCTCGCCCAGGCGGGACTGCTGCACCAGCACCGCGTTGTAGCCGTTGAAGTGGGGGATGGTGAAGAACGGCGTCGCGTCGTCCTCGACCAAGGCGCGCTTCTCGATCTCGGTGGGGGTCATGATGACCAGCAGGTCGTCGTACATCTCACCCGTCTCCGGGTCGATCGCCGTCTTGTGCGGCATGCGATAGAGCAAGAAGCCCTTGCCCTTGTCACCGCGCGGCACCTTCCACGTGGGCCGGTCCCCCCAGGAGATGCCCAGCTCGGTCTCAGGGAGGGCGGCGCAGATCTCGTCGACGTCCTCGGGGCGCGCCTTGCGAGAACGGGCCATGGATCGACCCTAGTGGCCAGGGCTAGCCCCCGAAACGCGCGCCTGGCTCGACGCGGACGCCCCGCGCCCAGTCGGCCGCCGGCATCTCGCGCTTGCCGAACCCCTGCACCTGCCCCAGCCGGACAGCGGCGCTGCCGGTGCCGACCACCACGGCGTTCTTGCCGGCCATGATCTCGCCGGGCGGCAGCGCCCCGTCGGCGAGCGTCACGGGCCCGAGCTTGACCCGCTCACCCTCCCAGGTGGTCCACGCCCCGGGCGCCGGCGTGCAGGCACGGATCCTGCGATCCACCGCCATCGCCGGCTCGCCCCAGTCCACGTGCGCGTCGTCGACGGTGATCTTGGGCGCGAAGCTCACCCCGTCGGCCTGCTGCTCGCGCGCCTCCAGCGAGCCGTCCTCGATGCCGTCCAGCGTGGCGACGAGCAGCCCGGCCCCACCCTCGGCGAGGCGGGCCAGCAGATCCCCCGCCGTGTCGGTGGGCCTGACCTGCTCGGTCATCAGTCCGTACGTCGGCCCCGCGTCTAGCTCCTCCACGATCCGAAACGTCGTGGCCCCGGTCACCTCGTCGCCGGCCCAGATCGCGTGTTGGACCGGAGCCGCACCCCGCCAGGCCGGCAGCACCGAGAAGTGCAGGTTGACCCATCCGTGCCGGGGGATGCCGAGAGCCGAGGGGGGCAAGAGCGCACCGTAGGCCACGACCGGGCAGCAGTCCGGCTCGAGGGCCCGCAGCTCGGCCTGGAAGTCGGGGTCGCGCGGGTGGTCGGGCTTGAGCACCCGGAGACCCAGCTCCTCGGCCCTGGCCCCGACCGGGGAGGACGACAGGCGCCTGCCCCGACCTGCGGGCGCGTCCGGACGGGTCACCACGCCGACGACCTGGTGGCGGGAGGCCGCGACCGCCTCGAGCGCGGGCAGGGCCGGCTCAGGAGTGCCCGCGAAGACGACCCGCACGGCTCAGAGCCCCAGGCCGAGGGTCTCGTGGGGCGACACCTTGACGACCGGACGATCGAGGCCGAACCACTCGGCCTGCCGGATGTAGCGCATCGCCTCCTTGCGCCGCTCGGCGTCCAGGCGGTCGACGAACAGCACCCCGTCGAGGTGGTCGGTCTCGTGCTGGAGGGCGCGGGCGAGCAGCTCGGAGCCCTGGATCACCAGCGGCTCACCGTGCTGGTCGAAGCCGCGCGCGACCACCGACAGGGCGCGGCGGCAGTCGATCGAGAGGCCGGGGATCGAGAGGCAGCCCTCGGCGCCGTCCTGGATGTCGTCCGAGAGGTCCAGCACGGGGTTCACCAGGTGGCCGACCTCGCCCTCGATCTGCCAGGTGAACACGCGCAGTCCGACGCCGATCTGGGGGGCGGCGAGGCCCGCTCCGGGGGCGTCGAGCATGGTGTCGGTCAGATCGGCGACCAGCCGGCGCAGCTCCTTGTCGAAATCGACCACCTCGGTCGCGCGCTGACGCAGCACCGGGTCGCCGAACAGCCTGATCGGTTGGATCGCCACGGCAGAAGTTTAGGGAGTGGTTCCCTAGACATCGGGCGGGTCCACCTGGACCCGGACGGGGTCGAGCTTTCGCGCCGAGCGCACCCGCTGCATCTCCAGGAGCGCGTGCGAGAGCTGCACGCCGAGCCGGCGGGGCACGCGGACCACGACGCGCGCCTCGCCCTCGCCCACGCCGACCGGGCCGAGGGTCTCGGCGCCGGCCGGTGGCGCCAGCAGGGTGAGGGCGTCGTCGACCGCACCGGGGTCGCCCGAGATGGTGGCCAGTCGGGACGCGGGGGGCAGGTGAGCAGACGCCCTCTCGGCGGCCTCACGGGCCGCGAAGCCGGCCACGTCCCAGCGCACCAGCGCCTGGAGCGCGGGCACGGCGGGGTCACCCACGGCCACCGCGACGCCTCCCGGACGGACCAGCCCGATCGCCCCGGCCCAGCGGCGCACGGCCTCCTCGGCGGTGCGCAGGCCCGGCCGTGCGAGCGCCAGCCAGGTGTCGAGCAGCACCACGGCGGCGTAGCCCTCGGCCGCCACCGGCTCGGCGCCGGGCGTCGCGACGACGATCGCGAGTTCGGGGCCGACCGAGGCGAGCACCGCCTCCCCCGACGACGTGCGGACCCGGGTCGACGGGAACGCCCGGCCCAGCTCCTCGGCCGTGCGGCTCTCACCGATCACCGGCGCCCGGAGACCTCGGTGACCGCACATCGGGCAGGCCCACCCGGGATGGGCGGTGCCGCACCACGTGCAGGTCGGGGGCGCCGTCGGCCCGCCGAGCGCCAGCGGCCCGTGGCAGGTGGCGCAACGCGCAGAGGTGCGGCAGCGCTCGCACGCGAGCGCCGCGGCGTAGCCGTGGCGGGGCGTCTGCACCAGCACGGGGCCGGAGCGGAGGGCAACGGCGACGGCGTCGTGCACCTCGCGCGGGATCCGCACCGCCCGCGCGTACGGGTCGCGCGCGAGCTCGCGATCGCTGGCTCCGGCCACCCGCACCGTGACCCGCTCACGGAGCCGCTCACGGGGCACGTCGAGCTCGTGCGCCCAGCCGGTGCGCACGAGCTGGTGCGCCTCGACCGTGCGCGCGAACCCGCCGACCAGGGCCGCGGTCCCCTCGGCCTCGGCCCGCAGCAAGAGGGTCTCGCGCGCGTGGGGGTACGGCGCCCGGGGCTCGGCCAGCAGGTCGTCGCCGTCGTCCCAGACCGCCACCAGTCCCAGGTCGTGCACGGGTGCGAACGCCGCGGCGCGCGTGCCGACCACCACACGGCGCGACCCGCGGCTGACCGCGAGGAAGTCTCGATAGCGACGCGCGGGACCGGGCCGGGCGGACAGACAGACGTGGTGCCCCGCACCCAGCACCGCGGTGAGGGCATCGTCGACACGGTCGACGTCACGCGCGTCCGGCACGCAGAGGAGCACGCCCCGCCCGGCCCCGGCGTACGTCGCCGCCGCCGCGTGGGCCAACAGCAGGGGCCACGTCGCACCGGGAGGCGCCGACCAGACCGCGCGTGGCGCCCGAGCGTCCGCGAGCCGGCGCAGGAAGGCGGCCGCCTGCGGATGGTCCGCCCAGGCCTCGAGGGCTGCGGTCTCGGCGAAGTCCGGCGGGACCGCCGGGGAAGGCGGCTCGGCGCGCTCGGATGCGGCGTGCCGCGGCGGCACCGCAAGGCGCAACACGTCGGAGCGGGTGCCGGCGTAGCGAGCCGCCACGCGGCCGGCGAGATCGGCGATCACGGGGCTCAGCACCGGCTCCGGGCTGACCACCCGTCGAAGCGGCTGCAGGGTCCCGTCGTGCTCCGAGCCCGCCCGGCGCTCGACCAGGAAGCCTGCGACCTCCTGGCCGGCGAACCGCACCTTGACCCGGCACCCGGGCACCGCCTGCTCCGCGAGGTCTTCCGGCACGAAGTAGTCGAACGGCCGGTCCAGGTGGGCCAACGGCAGGTCGACGAGCACCCGTGCGACCGGGTCGACCGCAGCCGCGGCCGCGGCGGCCACCGCCGACGCGCGGCGACGAGACTCCGCACCCCGGGACCGCCGCACCGTGGCGCGCAGGCCGGGGAGCGCCTCGGGTTCGCCGGCCTCCGCCATCACGGCCGCAGTTCTACCAGCGCGCGCCGACCGGGGCAGACGACTAGATGCCGGCGGCGGCCTTCAGCGCCTCGGCGCGGTCGGTGCGCTCCCAAGTGAACTCCGGGAGCTCGCGGCCGAAGTGACCGTACGCCGCCGTCTTGGCGTAGATCGGTCGGAGCAGGTCGAGATCGGCGATGATCGCGGCCGGGCGCAGGTCGAACACGTCGAGCACGGCCTTCTGGATCGCCTCGTCCGGGATCACGCCGGTGCCGAAGGTCTGGATGAACACCCCGACCGGCGCGGCCTTGCCGATCGCGTAGGCGACCTGCGCCTCGCAGCGTCGGGCGAGCCCGGCAGCGACGACGTTCTTGGCCACCCAGCGCATGGCGTACGCCGCGGAGCGGTCCACCTTGGACGGGTCCTTGCCCGAGAAGGCGCCGCCGCCGTGGCGAGCCATGCCACCGTAGGTGTCGACGATGATCTTGCGACCGGTCAGCCCCGCGTCGCCCATCGGGCCGCCCACGACGAAGTTGCCGGTCGGGTTGACCAGCAGCCGGTATCCCTCCGAGGGGATGTCGAAGGTGGCCAGCACCGGATCGACGACGTGCTCCCTGACCTCGGGGGTCAGTTGCGCGTCCAGATCGATGCCGTCGGCGTGCTGGCTCGACACGACGACCGTGTCGACGCGGATGGGCCGGTCGAACTCGTCGTACTCGATGGTGACCTGGGTCTTGCCGTCGGGGCGCAGGTAGCCCATCGTGCCGTCCTTGCGGACGTGGCTGAGCCGCTCGGCGAGTCGGTGCGCGATGGTGATCGGCAGCGGCATCAGCTCCGGTGTGTCGTCGCAGGCGTAGCCGAACATCAGGCCCTGGTCGCCCGCGCCCTGCTTGTCCATGGCATCGACGGAGCCGGTGCGGCTCTCGTGGCCGGTGTCGACGCCCTGGGCGATGTCGGGTGACTGCTGACCCAGGGCGAGCTGGACGCCGCAGGAGTTGCCGTCGAAGCCCTTCACCGACGAGTCGTAGCCGATCTCGAGGACCTTGTTGCGCACCAGCTGGGCGATCGGCGCATAGGTCTCGGTGGTCACCTCACCGGCCACCACGACGAGCCCCGTCGTCAGGAGCGTCTCGCAGGCAACCCGGCTGTGCGGGTCGTCGGCGATCAGCGCGTCCAGGATCGTGTCACTGATCTGGTCCGCGATCTTGTCGGGGTGCCCCTCGGTCACCGACTCCGAGGTGAAAAGTCGTCCGCCCATCGGTCTGCTCACTCCTACTCTCCTGCGGCCCTCCCCCGGCGGGGAACGTCGGGCGAAACCCTAACCGTCTGAGGGGCGTTCATCCCCATCGGGCCACTACCTGGTCCCAGACCACGTGCGCGAGGCCGCCCTTCGCGGTGCGTGGCACCTCGACGGCTGCTCCGTCGGCGGCCAGGATGACGGCCTCGTTGTCGGGGCTCCCGAACACGGCTCCGCCGCTGACGTCGTTGACCACCAGCAGGTCGCAGCCCTTGCGGGCGAGCTTGGCGCGCGCAAGGTCGAGCACCGACCCCGAATCGTCTCCGGTCTCGGCGGCGAAGCCGACGATGACGGCGCCCGCGCGCGGGCGGGTCCGGGAGATCTCGGCGAGGATGTCGGGGTTCTGGGCGAGCTCGACGGCCGGGGCACTGCCGTCGGCCGCGCGCTTGATCTTCGCCTCGCTGGTCGCGACCGGCCGGAAGTCGGCTGGAGCCGCCGCCATCACGACGGCATCGGCGTCCCCGGCGGCCGCGAGCACCGCGTCGCGGAGCTGGGCGGTCGACTCGACGGGGACCACGTCCACCCCGGAGGGATCGGGAAGGCCGACGTTCGCGCTCACCAGGGTGACGCGCGCCCCTCGCACGGAGGCGGCGCGGGCCAAGGCATAGCCCTGCAGTCCGGACGAGCGGTTGCCCAGGAAGCGCACGGGATCGAGGTACTCGCGGGTGCCGCCCGCGCTCACCACGACGTGGCGGCCGGCGAGGTCGCGCCACGAGCCGCCCTGGGGCCGAGCCAGCATGTCGCGACAGACCTCGAAGATCTCCTCCGGATCCGGCAGCCGACCCTTTCCGCTGTCGGCGCCGGTCAGCCGGCCGACGGCCGGCTCGAGCACCAGACAGCCACGGTCGCGCAGGACCGCGACGTTGGCCACGGTCGCGGGATGCTCCCACATCTCGGTGTGCATCGCGGGCGCGAACAGTACCGGACAGCGAGCCGTCAGCAGCGTCGCGGTGAGCAGGTCGTCAGCCAGACCATGGGCGGCGCGGGCAAGCAGATCGGCGGTCGCCGGGGCCACCACCACCAGGTCGGCCTCCTGGCCGATGCGCACGTGCGGCACCCGGTGCACGTCGTCCCAGACCTCGGCCGAGACCGGCTTGCCGGACAGCCCCGCCCAGGTGTCGGCGCCCACGAAGCGCAGGGCGGCCGCCGTGGGCACGACGGTGACGTCGTGGCCCGACTCGGTGAGCCTGCGCAGGAGCTCGCAGGCCTTGTAGGCCGCGATGCCGCCCGAGACCCCCAGGACGACGCGGGCACCGGTCACCGCAGGGTCACTCGCCGAAGGTGGTGTCCAGGCCGACGGCCCGGCGGGCCTCCTCCTCGGCCGCCAGCTCCGCGGGGTCGACGTCCTCGCAGGTGAGCAGGTCGTCGTTGATCTCGCGCAGGGCGATCGACAGCGGCTTCTCCTGGACATGGGTGTCGACCAAGGGGCCGACGTACTCGAGCAGGCCCTCGCCGAGCTGGGAGTAGTAGGCGTTGATCTGGCGGGCACGCTTGGCGGCGTACAGGACCAGCTGGTACTTGCTGTCCGTCTTGGTCAGCAGGTCGTCGATCGAGGGGTTGGTCACGCCCTCGGCGGCGGGGGTGGGAGCAGACACGCTCGAGCCTCACGGTGTCGTGCGCGATCGTGGTCGGCGGGCGCCGCCACGCAGTCGCGGAAGTCGGTGGCAGCGGTCGCTGCGCGCGGGTGAGCTAGCGGCCGGCCTCGGAACGGGTCAAGGCTACCAACTCCTCGGCAGCAGCATGAACTTCGTGGTTGACGATCGTCACGTCGAACTCGGCCTCCGCCGCCAACTCGTCGCGCGCGGTCTCGAGCCGCCGACGCCGCTCGGCAGGGGTCTCGGTCCCCCGCCCGACCAGTCTCCTGACCAGCTCGTCCCACGACGGCGGGGCCAAGAAGACGAACAACGCCTCCGGCATCGAACGCCGCACCTGACGGGCGCCCTGCAGGTCGATCTCGAGCAGGGCGGGATGGCCGGCGTCCAGGGCCTCCTCCACCGGCGCCCGGGGGGTGCCATAGCGCGCTGCGCCGTGGACGACGGCCCACTCGAGCAGCTCTCCCGCAGCCACCAGACGGTCGAACTCCGCCTCGCTGACGAACCAGTAGTGGACCCCGTGCACTTCGCCCGGGCGCGGGGCCCGGGTGGTCGCCGAGACGGAGATCCAGATCTCAGGGTGATGGGCGCGGACGTCCGCCGAGACGGTGCCCTTGCCGACCGCGGTGGGGCCGGCGAGCACGACGAGCCGCGACCGAGGCGGTGTGGTCGTCACTCCTCGCGGGCGAACTCGCGCTCGAGCGCGGCCACCTGGTTGACGCCCAGTCCGCGGACCCGGCGGCTCTCGGCGATGCCGAGCCGCTCCATCATCTGACGGGCGCGCACCTTGCCCAGACCCGGCATCGACTGCAACAGGTCGACCACGCGCATCTTGCCGATCACCTCGTTGCGCTGGCCCTCGTGGAGGACCTCGACGATCGAGGCGCCGGAGTTCTTGAGGCGGTTCTTGACCTCGGCGCGCTCCCGGCGCGAGGCGGCCGCCTTGTCGAGCGCTGCCTGGCGTTGTTCGGGGGTGAGCGGAGGAAGTGCCACGGGCCTGCCTTTGTCGAGGAGGTCGGGTCGGACGCGATTTCGGGCCAATCTAGCCACCCCGGCGACGGGACAGCAACGCGCACACGCGCGGGGGCCGAGGCATGCCTAGCGGTGGGACAGCCACCGTTCGCCACGTCGATTCGGTGGCGGGCTCACCGCTCCCGGAGCCGGTCGTTGGTCCGGCGCGCCGCGTCGCGCAGGGCGGCAGGCTCGGGGCCCAGCCGCAGCAGGTCGCGCGACGAGCTGGGCAGGACCGCAGGCAGCGCCACGCCGAAGATCCGCCGCAGGTCGGCCGTCGTGCCGCCTTGGGCGCCGTAGCCGGGAGCCAGGATCGGGCCGTTGATGGCGAAGTCCTCGCCCGTGTCGCCCACGGTGGCGCCGACGACCGCGCCGAAGGAGCCCAGGGGGTGCACGCCGGCGTTCAGCGAGCGTAGGTGGTCGAGCACGGTCGCGGTGACCGTGCGGCCGTCCTCAGCGCGAGCCGCCTGCACCTCGGGTGCCTCCTTGTTGGAGGTCCGAGCGAGCACGAACAGTCCGGCGTCGTGCTTGCGAGCCGCGTCGACGAAGGGCTCAAGGGAGCCGAACCCGAGGTAGGGACTGACCGTGATGGCGTCGGCGGCGATCGGGCTCGCGGGATCCAGATAGGCCTCCGCGTAAGCCTGGCTGGTCGACCCGATGTCCCCGCGCTTGACGTCGAGCAGTACCAGGGCTCCCTGGGCCCGGGCCAGCGCGATCACCTCCTCCAGCACGGCGACCCCCCGGCTGCCGAACCGCTCGAAGAACGCCGACTGCGGCTTGACCACTGCGCACTCGGCGGCCAGGACCTCGGTCGCGCTGAGTGCGAAGCCCCTCAGTCCCGCGACGTCGTCGCCGAGGCCCCACTCGTGCAGCAGGCCGCCGTGCGGGTCGATGCCGGCGCACAGCGGCCCGCGCGCGACGACGGCCGCATGGACGCGCGCGCCGAACGACGAAGTGGTGGTCGGCTCGGGGCTCACTGGGGTGATCATGTCAACGCTCCTTCCGGGTGGGCCAGGGCCTGGGCGACCCGGCGCGGCCAGCGGGGCCCGCCGTACACGAAGCCGGTGTAGGCCTGGACGAGGGTGGCGCCGGCGTCGAGGCGCGCGCGGGCCTCCTCCCCCGTGGCGATGCCGCCGACCGACACGAGCGTGAGGTCGCGCCCGACGGTGCTCCGCAGGAGGCGCAGCACCTCCATCGACCGCGTCGCCACCGGCGGGCCCGACAGGCCGCCCGCGCCGATCGCTTCGACCTCGGCCAGCGGGGTCCGGAGCCCCTCGCGGCTGGTGGTGGTGTTGGTCGCGATGATCCCGTCCAGGGCGAGCTCGAGGGCCAGCCGGGCGACGGCGAGCACGTCGTCGTCGGCGAGGTCGGGAGCGATCTTGACCAGCAGCGGCACTCGACGCCGTGCGTGGTCGTCGGCCACCGTGCGCACCGCTCGCAGCAGCGGGCCCAGGCGCTCCACGGCCTGCAGGCTTCGCAGCCCCGGGGTGTTGGGCGAGCTGACGTTGACGACGAGGTAGTCGGCGTGGGGAGCCAGCAGCCGGGCGGACTTGGAGTAGTCCGCGATCACGGCGGACTCGTCGTCCTCGGGCACCACCTTGGTCTTCCCGATGTTGACCCCGAGGACCACCGGCGTCCGCGGTGGCCGCTCGGCTCGCGCGCCGAGGCGTGCCGCCACCGCCTCCGCACCGTCGTTGTTGAAGCCCATCCGGTTGACCACGGCGCGGTCCAGGGGAAGGCGGAAGAGTCGGGGTCGGGGGTTGCCGGGCTGGGCCTCCCCCGTCACGGTGCCCACCTCGACGTGGCCGAAGCCGAGGGCGGCGAGGGCGTCGATCCCGACGGCGTTCTTGTCGAAGCCCGCAGCCAGTCCGAGGGCCGTCGGGAAGGTCAGCCCCATCGCCGAGACGGGTCTCGTCGGCGGTCCGGAGGTGATCCGCAGCACCGGGCGGGCGGCGCGGATCGCCCGGAAGGCGAGGTGATGGGCGCGCTCTGCGTCGACCCGGACGAGCGCGTGGTCGAACAGCGCGGCGTACGCGCCTGACGTCATACGTTCCGGTCGCTGCGGCGACCCATTCGTATGACGTCCCATCAGCGCCGCCGCTCCCGGGCCCAGTCCTGCAGCGACCTGACCCCGACCTCACCGCGGAGCCGGGCCTCGATGCCCTGAACGGCGGCCCCGAGTCCCTGGACCGTCGTGATGCAGGGGATGTCGGCGCCGACGGACGCGGTCCGGATCTCGTAGCCGTCCACCCGCACCGCACCGCCCGCCCCCGACGAGCCGTGCGGGGTGTTGATGACCAGGTCGATCTCGCCGTCCTGGATCAGCTGGACGGTGGTCTTCTCACCGTGGGGGCCGGGACCGTCGAAGTGCTTGCGCACCACGGTCGCCTGCACGCCGTTGCGGCGCAGCACCTCGGCGGTGCCCTCGGTGGCCAACACCTCGAAGCCGAGGTCGGCCAGCACCTTGACCGGGAAGATCATCGAGCGCTTGTCGCGGTTGGCCATCGACACGAAGACCCGGCCGCTCGTCGGCAGCGACCCGAACGCCGCCGTCTGGGCCTTGCTGAACGCCGTGCCGAAGTCGGCGTCGAGGCCCATCACCTCGCCGGTCGAGCGCATCTCGGGCCCGAGCACGGTGTCGACGCTGCGGCCGTCGGGGCGGCGGAACCGGTTGAACGGCATCACCGCCTCCTTCACCGCGATCGGCCAGTCCGGAGGCAGCGTGCCACCGTCGCCGGTCGCGGGCAGCAGTCCCTCGGCCCGCAACGACTTGATGGAGTCGCCGAGCATCACCCGCGCGGCGGCCTTCGCGAGCGGGGTCCCGGTGGCCTTGGACACGAACGGGACGGTCCGGGATGCGCGCGGGTTGGCCTCCAGCACGTAGAGGACGTCGGAGCCCAGTGCGAACTGGATGTTGATCAGGCCGAGGACGCCGACGCCGCGGGCGATCGCCTCGGTGGCCTCCCGGATCCGCTGGACCTCGCGGGCGCCGAGGGTGATCGGCGGCAGCGCGCAGGCGGAGTCGCCCGAGTGGATGCCGGCCTCCTCGATGTGCTCCATCACCCCACCGAGGAACAGCTCCTCGCCGTCGAACAGCGCGTCGACGTCGATCTCGACGGCGTCGTCGATGAACCGGTCGACCAGCACGGGGTGCTCCGGACTGATGGCGGTCGCCCGGGCGATGTAGCCCTCCAGCGCGGTGTCGTCGTACACGATCTCCATGCCGCGGCCCCCGAGGACGTAGGACGGCCGGACGAGCACGGGGTAGCCGATCTCCGCGGCGACGGCCGCAGCCTCGTCGTACGACGCCGCGAGGCCGTGCTTGGGAGCCGGCAGGCCGGCCTCTGCGAGCACTCGTCCGAAGGCGCCGCGCTCCTCGGCCAGGTGGATGGCCTCGGGCGTGGTGCCGACGATCGGCACCCCGGCGTCGGCGAGGCCCTGGGCCAGGCCGAGCGGTGTCTGGCCGCCGAGCTGGCAGATGACCCCCACGACGGGTCCGGCCTGCTGCTCGGCGTGGACGACCTCCAGGACGTCCTCCAGCGTCAGCGGCTCGAAGTAGAGCCGGTCGGAGGTGTCGTAGTCGGTGGAGACGGTCTCGGGGTTGCAGTTGACCATCACGGTCTCGTAGCCGGCGCCCTCGGCGCCGAGCGCCAGCGAGGCGTGCACGCACGAGTAGTCGAACTCGATGCCCTGGCCGATCCGGTTGGGTCCGCTGCCCAGGATGATCACGGCGGCCCGCTCGCGGGGCTCGACCTCGGTCTCCTCGTCGTAGCTCGAGTAGTGGTACGGCGTGGTGGCCGCGAACTCCGCTGCGCAGGTGTCGACGGTCTTGTAGACAGGTCGGATGCCGAGCGCGTGCCGCACGCCGCGGACCACATCGGCGCTCATTCCGCGGATCTTGCCGATCTGGGCGTCGGAGAAGCCGTGTCGCTTGGCGGTGCGCAGCAGAGCGGGCGTCAGCTCGGGCGCTGCGGTCACCTCGGCCGCCACCTCGTTGATCAGCATCAGCTGGTCGACGAACCAGGGGTCGATCGCGGTCGCCTTGAAGACGTCGTCTGCCGTCGCGCCGGCGCGGATCGCGTCCATCACGTCCTTCAGGCGACCGTCGTGCGGGGTCCGTGCCCGCTCGAGGATGGCCTCCTTGTCGAGCTCGACCCAGTCGCGCTCCCAGTCGAAAGGCGCGTCCTTGCTCTCCAGCGAGCGCAGGGCCTTCTGCAGCGCCTCGGTGAAGTTGCGGCCGATCGCCATCGCCTCCCCGACGGACTTCATGTGGGTGGTCAGCGTCTGGTCGGCAGCGGGGAACTTCTCGAAGGCGAACCGCGGCACCTTCACCACGACGTAGTCCAGCGTCGGCTCGAAGCTGGCCGGCGTCGCCTGCCCGTCCTCCCGGACGGTGATGTCGTTGGGGATCTCGTCGAGGGTGTAGCCGATCGCGACCTTGGCCGCGATCTTGGCGATCGGGAAGCCGGTCGCCTTGGACGCGAGTGCGCTGGACCGCGAGACCCGCGGGTTCATCTCGATGACGACGACCCGCCCGTCGCGCGGGTCGACGGCGAACTGGATGTTGCAGCCGCCGGTGTCGACCCCGACCGCGCGGATGATCCCGATCGAGAGGTCGCGCAGGTGTTGGTACTCGCGGTCGGTGAGCGTCATCGCCGGCGCGACGGTGATCGAGTCGCCGGTGTGCACGCCCATCGGGTCGAGGTTCTCGATCGAGCAGACGATGACCACGTTGTCCTTGCGGTCGCGCATCACCTCGAGCTCGTACTCCTTCCAGCCGAGGATGGACTCCTCGAGGAGCACCTCGGTGGTCGGGCTCGCGGCGAGGCCCGCGCCGGCGATGCGGCGCAGACCCTCCTCGTCGTAGGCCATCCCCGAGCCGACCCCGCCCATCGTGAAGCTCGGCCGGACGACCATCGGGTAGCCGAGCTGCTCGGCGGCGGCCAGGCACTCCTCGAGGCTGTGGCAGATCACGCTGCGCGCCACCTCGCCGCCCAGCGACTCGACGATCTGCTTGAACTGCTGGCGGTTCTCGCCACGGTCGATGGCCTCGATGGAGGCGCCGATCAGCTCGACGCCGTGCTTCTCCAGGACGCCGCGCTCGGCCAGGGCGACCGCGCAGTTGAGCGCGGTCTGGCCGCCGAGGGTCGCCAGGAGGGCGTCGGGTCGCTCGCGGGCGATGACCTGCTCGACGAACTCGGGCGTGATCGGCTCGACGTAGGTCGCGTCGGCGAACTCCGGGTCGGTCATGATCGTCGCGGGGTTCGAGTTGACCAGCACCACCCGCAGCCCTTCGGCCTTGAGCACCCGGCACGCCTGCGTCCCCGAGTAGTCGAACTCGCACGCCTGCCCGATCACGATCGGCCCCGAGCCGATGACGAGCACCGAGGAGATGTCCGTACGCCGAGGCATCAGCTGACCCCTCCTGCGCTGGTCTCGCGACGGCGCTGGCGCGCCTCCTCGACCAACGACACGAACCGGTCGAACAGGTACGCCGCGTCGTGCGGCCCGGCGGCGGCCTCGGGGTGGTACTGGACCGAGAAGGCCTTCAGCCGCCCGTCGTCGTCGCGCAGCTCCAGCCCCTCGACCACGTCGTCGTTGAGGCAGATGTGGGAGATCGTGGCGACGCCGTAGGGGGTGCGAACGCCCTCGTCCACTGGCACTCCGTCCGGCCAGAGGACGGCGAACCCGTGGTTGTGGGCGGTCACCTCGACCTTGCCCGTGGTGCGGTCGAGCACCGGCTGGTTGATGCCGCGGTGGCCGTAGCGGAGCTTGTAGGTGCCGAAGCCCAGGGCGCGACCGAAGAGCTGGTTGCCGAAGCAGATGCCGAAGTAGGGGATGCCGCGCTCCAGTGCCCCCCGCAGGAGGTCGATCTGCCCGGTGGTGGCGGCCGGGTCTCCCGGGCCGTTGGAGAAGAACAGGCCGTCCGGTCCCGCCTCGCCCACGGCGAGCACGTCGTCGAGCGAGGCGGTGGCGGGGAGGACATGGGTCTCGATGCCCCGCTCGGCCAGCATCCGCGGAGTGTTGGCCTTGATGCCGAGGTCGACCGCGGCGACGGTGAGCCGCTTCTCCCCCGCCGCCGGGACGACGTACGGATCCCTGGTGCTGACCTCGACTGACAGGTTCGCCCCCGACATCGGCGCGCTCTCGCGCACCCGGGCCAGCAGGGCCTCCGGCGACGTCCCGGTCGAGGAGATGCCCACCCGCATCGCACCGCGCTCGCGGAGGTGCCGGGTGAGCGCGCGGGTGTCGATGCCGCTGATGCCGACGACTCCCTGGTCGCGCAACGCGTCGTCGAGGGAGCGCCGGGACCGCCACGACGACGGGCGCCGGGCGGGGTCTCGGACGACGTAGCCGGCGACCCAGATCCGCGAGGACTCGGGGTCCTCGTCGTTCATGCCGGTGTTGCCGACGTGTGGGGCGGTCATCACGACGACCTGGCGGTGGTACGACGGGTCGGTGAGCGTCTCCTGGTAGCCGGACATGCCGGTGGCGAAGACGGCCTCGCCGAACGTCTCGCCGGGGGCGCCGTAGGAGTCGCCGTGGAAGGTGCGGCCGTCCTCGAGGACGAGGAGCGCAGGCACACGTGGGGCAGGCATCGGCTGCCGGACCTCCTTCTCCGCCTCACGGGACGGATCGTTAAAGGATGTCGATCGCGAGCGACCCTACCAGCCGGGCAGCCGGTCCCCGGGCAGGGCCCACGCCAGCCGGAATATCCCCCCGGGGGTATACGTTGACCTGTGAGCCACCCTGACCGAGGAGAGCCGATGGCCACCCGCACCCTGACCAAGGACGACTTCGAGAGCACCGTCGTGGAGAACGACATCGTGCTCGTGGACTTCTGGGCGTCGTGGTGCGGTCCGTGCCGGATGTTCGCGCCGATCTTCGAGTCCGCCTCCGAGACCCACCCGGAGATCGTCTTCGGGAAGGTCGACACCGAGGCGGAGCAGGAGCTCGCCGCGGCAGCCCAGATCACCTCGATCCCCACGCTGATGGCCTTCAAGTCCGGTCAGCTCGTCTTCGCCCAGCCCGGCGCCCTCCCCGCCCAGGCGCTGGAGCAGCTCGTCACCGCTGTCGTCGAGCTCGACCTGGACGCCGTGGCCCAGGACGGGCCCGACGCCCGCTGATCGGCCGGTGCAGCCGCACTACCCTCGGCTCGTGACACCAGCGGAGCAGCAGCGTCCCGACGACTACGCCCACGTCCTCGACCGGGCCCACGAGCTCGCCGCCGAGTTCCTCCGCGCCCTGCCCGACCGACCTGTCTGGCCCCGCGCTTCGTACGGCGACCTCCTGGGCTCCCTCGGCGGACCGCTGCCCGAGGCTGGCGAGGATCCTGCCGCCGTCCTCACCGCGCTCGCGGCGGCGGCGGACCCCGGCCTGACCGGCACGGCGGGACCGCGGTTCTTCGGCTTCGTGGTGGGCGGGCACCTCCCTGCCGCGCTCGGCGCAGACTGGCTGACCGGCACCTGGGACCAGAACGCCGGGCTCAACTCACTCGCTCCGGCCGCCGCTGCCGCCGAGGTGGTCGCCGGGGGATGGCTCGTCGACGCGCTCGGACTCCCCGCCGAGACTGCCGTCGGCTTCGTCACCGGCGGGATGATGGCCAATTACTCGTGCCTGTCCGCGGCGCGCGGGGCCGTCCTCGCGCGGCACGGGTGGGACGTGGCGCGACGCGGCTTGTTCGGCGCCCCCCGGGTGCGCGTGGTCGTGGGTCAGGACCGGCACGACACCGTTGACAGGGCGGTCCGCTACCTCGGCCTGGGCGACGACTCGATCGTCCCGGTCCGCTCCGACGACGAGGGCAGGATCGATCCCCAGGAGCTGGCGCGCTGCCTCGCCCGGTCGTCCGGGCCGACGATCGTGTGCCTCCAGGCGGGCGAGGTGCACACCGGCGCCTTCGACCCGTTCCCGGAGGCGATCACGGCCGCGCGCGACGCAGAGGCGTGGGTGCACGTGGACGGCGCGTTCGGGCTGTGGGCCGCGGCCAGCCCGTCGTACGCCGGGTTGGCGCGTGGGCTCGAGACAGCCGACTCCTGGGCGACCGACGCGCACAAGACCCTCAACGTCCCCTACGACTCCGGTCTCGCGATGGTCCGTGACCGCGCCGCCCTGGCCGCGGGCTTCGGCGTCGAGGCGGACTACCTGATCGGCGGCACCGGCGACCCGGTCGAGCGCACGCCGGAGTTCTCACGGAGGGCCCGCGGGTTCGCCGTGTGGGCGGCGCTGCGCAGTCTGGGCCGGGACGGACTCACCGGACTCGTCGACCGGCTGTGCGCCCACGCCGCCCACCTGGCCGAGGGGTTCGCGACGATCGACGGGGTGGAGGTCGTCAACGACGTCGTCTTCACGCAGGTGATGATCGCCCTCGGCGACGACGCGCGGTCCGCCGAGCTCGGCCGACGCCTGTTGGCCGACGGCACTGCTGTGTTGACGCCCGCCACCTGGCGCGAACGTGCGGTGCAGCGATGTGCGGTGTCCAACTGGTCGACGACCCAGGCCGACGTGGACGCGACCGTCGACGCCGTACGGCGCGTGGTCGCCGACCTCCGCTGACTCCCCGCAGGGCGGCTCAGCGAGAGGGCAGGCCGACGAGGCGGGCGGACACGGCGTACAGATCCGCCGCGAGATCGTCGTCGCGAGCAGCCTCGGACGGGGTGGCAGCGCGCATCCGGTCGAAGTAGGTGCCGGTGACCCCCTCGACCTCGGGCGAGGTCGCTAGGTGGGTCAGCGCCTGCCCTCCCTCGGCCGGGGAGAGCATCCCTCGCTTCGCGATCCCCAGCACCGGTCGGGCGAACCACGGCGCTCCGGACCAGATGTCGGTGGCGACCGCCCCCGGGTGCACGGCGTTGACGGTGACAGCGGTGCCCTCCAGCTCGGCCGCGAGGTGTCGCGCGTAGAGGACGTTGGCGAGCTTGGACCGCGAGTAGGCCCGCATGATCTGGTAGCCGTGCTCGAAGCCGAGGTCGTCGAGGTCCATCGTGCCCCGGTAGTGCCCCACCGAGGACGTGATCACGACCCGGGCGGGCGTCCCGGCGACGAGTCGCTCGCGCAGCAGTTCGGTGAGCAGGAAGCCGGCCAGGTGGTTGACCTGGAACGTCGCTTCGTGGCCGTCCACGGTGACCGTACGCCGCGAGAAGACCCCGCCGGCGTTGTTCACCAGCACGTCGATCCGTTCGCAGCGGTCGAGCAGGTCGGCCGCCAGCGTGCGCACCGACGAGAGCGAGGCGAAGTCCGCCAGCATCGTGCTCACCGGCCCCGCCCCGTGCTCGAGAACGGCGGAGGCCGCCGCCTCCAGGCGCTCGGCGCTACGCCCCACCAGCACCAGCGCGTGACCCTGGGCGGCGAGCTGGCGGGCACACTCTAGGCCGATGCCGGCCGTCGCCCCGGTCACCACGACCGTCGACCCGGGACTGCGCGCCACGGGGTCACGGTAGCGCCCGCCCTCCGGCCCGCCCCGCGTCACAGCAGCGGGCCGGGGGCGGCCGCGTCGCACTCAGCGGCGGATGACCACCTTCAGCGCCTTCGTGTCGGCCGCGGCGCCGAACGTCTCGTAGGCCTCCAGGAACTGGTCGAAGGAGAAGAAGTGCGTGGCGAACTTCTCCGCCTCCAGCTTGTGCTGGGCGACCAGCTTGAGCAGCATCGGCGTGGTCGAGGTGCTGACCAGGCCCATGGTGATCGCGATGTCCGCGATCCAGAGGTCCTGGATGGGCAGCTCGACGGGTGCGCCGTGCACGCCTACGTTGGCGACCGAGCCGCCCGGCCGCACGATCTTGGTGCACGCCTGGAACGTCGCCGGGATGCCGACCGCCTCGATGGCCACGTCGACGCCCAGGCCGTCCGTCATCGCCATGACCTGCTCGGCCCAGTCGGAGTCCGCGCTGTTGACCGCGTCGGTGGCCCCGAAGCCGAGCGCCTGGTCGAGACGGTTCGGGTCGAGGTCGAGCGCGATCACCCGGGACGCGCCGTACAGGCCCGCGGTCATCATGGCGGCGAGGCCCACGGGACCCGCGCCGACGACGGCGACGACGTCACCGGGCTCGACCTGGCCGTAGCGGACGCCGATCTCGAAGCCGGTCGGCAGGATGTCGGACAGCATCACGGCCGCGTCGTCGCTGACGCCCTCGGGCACCTGGTAGAGCGAGTTGTCGGCGAACGGGACGCGCACCATCTCGGCCTGGGTGCCGTCGATCAGGTGACCGAAGACCCAGCCGATGCCCGAGGCGCCCTCGTCGGCCAGGCAGTGGGCGTAGAGACCTTGGTGGCAGTAGGAGCAGGAGCCGCACGCGCTGATGCACGAGATGATCACGCGGTCGCCCACGCCCAGCGTGGTCACGGCCGAGCCGACCTCGATGATGGTCCCGACGCCCTCGTGGCCCAGGATCCGGCCGTCGGTCACGGCCGGCACGTCGCCCTTGAGGATGTGCAGGTCGGTGCCGCAGATGGTGGTGGTCTCGACGCGGACGATCGCGTCGGTGGGCTGCAGGATCGTCGGGTCGGGCACGTCCTCCCATGCCTTGTTGCCCGGTCCGTGGTAGACGAGTGCCTTCATGGCTGGTTCCTCCTCGAGGAGTAGGCCGGGGTCCGTCCCCGACCCGGGGTCCGTCTCCCACTCTCCGCGCGAGTCCTCCGGCCGGTCAGGGCCGAAGGTCCCCGCGGGCCGGGGAGGTCGGCCCGTCCTCGGGCGTCGCCTAGGCGAGCTTGCCGTCCAGCACGGTCGGCGCGCCCCTCAGGAACGTCGCGACCACCCGTCCGGGCAGCTCCAGCCCGGCGTACGGCGTGTTGCGCGACAGCGAGGCGCTCTCGCTCGCGTCCACCACCCGTGTGACCCGGGGGTCGTAGAGCACCAGGTTGGCGGGCACGCCGTCCTCGAGCGGCCGGCCGTGGTCGGCGAGTCGCCCGATCCGCGCGGGGGCCGCCGACATCCGCTCGGCGACGCCGGCCCAGTCGAGCAGGCCGGAGTCGACGATCGTGTGCTGCACCACGGAGAGCGCGGTCTCCAGGCCGAGCATGCCGAAGGCCGCGGCCGCCCACTCGCAGTCCTTGTCCTCGTGGGGGTGCGGCGCGTGGTCGGTGGCGACGATGTCGATCGTGCCGTCCGCCAGCGCGGCCCGCAGCGCCTCGACGTCTGCGGCCGACCGCAGCGGCGGGTTGACCTTGTAGACGGGGTCGTAGGTCGCTGCCAGGTCGTCGGTGAGGAGCAGGTGGTGGGGCGTGACCTCGGCGGTGACGTTCCAGCCGCGCTCCTTGGCCTGGCGCACCAGCTCCACCGATCCCGCGGTCGACACGTGGCACACGTGCAGCCGCGAGCCGACATGCGCGGCGAGCAGGCAGTCGCGGGCGATGATGGCCTCCTCGGCGACGGCCGGCCACCCCGCCAGGCCGAGCCGCCCGGACAGCTCGCCCTCGTTCATCTGGGCGCCCTCGGTGAGCCGCGGCTCCTGGGCGTGCTGGGCGATCACGCCGTCGAAGGCCTTGACGTACTCCAGGGCCCGCCGCATCAGCAGCGGGTCGCTCACGCACCGGCCGTCGTCGGAGAACACCCGGACCCGCGCCGCCGAGTCCGCCATCGCGCCCAGCTCGGCCAGCCGCTCCCCCGCCAGCCCGACGGTCACCGCCCCGACCGGGAACACGTCGCAGTAGCCCGCCTCGCGGCCCAGCCGCCAGACCTGCTCGACGACGCCCGCCGTGTCGGCCACCGGGTCGGTGTTGGCCATCGCGTGCACGGCGGTGAAGCCGCCCAGTGCCGCCGCGTGCGTCCCGGTCTCGACGGTCTCCGCGTCCTCGCGACCCGGCTCGCGCAGATGGGTGTGCAGGTCGACGAGGCCGGGCAGGGCGATCAGCCCACGCCCGTCGATCGCCTCGACGCGGTCCGCCGACGCCGCTCCCGCGTCGTACGACGTGTGGAGGACGCCGTCTCGGACCAGCAGGTCCGACGGCTCGCCGCCCAGCACGGCGACGCCCTTGATCAGGTAGTCGGTCACAGGTCGGCTCCTTCGCCCTCGGAGGTGCCCGCCGGCTCGCTGCCGCCGAGCAGCAGGTAGAGCACCGCCATCCGCACGGCGACGCCGTTGGTGACCTGCTCGACGATCACCGAGCGGTCGGAGTCGGCCACGTCGGCGGTGATCTCCATACCCCGGACCATCGGCCCGGGGTGCATCACGATCGTGTGGTCCTGCAGCGTCGCCATCCGGCGGCCGTCGAGTCCGTAGCGGCGGGAGTACTCGCGCGGGGTCGGGAAGAACCCGCCGTTCATCCGCTCGCGCTGGACCCGCAGCATCATCACCGCGTCGGCCTTGGGGATCACCGCGTCCAGGTCGTAGGACGTCTCGACCGGCCAGGTGTCCACGCCGACGGGCAGCAGCGTGGGCGGTGCGACCAGCGTGACCTCGGCGCCGAGGGTGCGCAGCAGCAGCGCGTTGGAGCGCGCCACCCGCGAGTGCAGGACGTCGCCCACGATGGCGATCCGCTGGCCGTCGAGCGTGCCGCCGTTGCGCGGGCCGAGGTGGCGCCACATCGTGAACGCGTCGAGCAGCGCCTGGGTCGGGTGCTCGTGGGTGCCGTCGCCGGCGTTGACGACCGAGGACCGCACCCAACCCGAGTGGGCCAGCCGGTGCGGCGCACCGCTGGCGCCGTGGCGGATCACGACGGCGTCCGCACCCATCGCCTCCAGCGTCAGCGCGGTGTCCTTGAGCGACTCGCCCTTGCTGAGCGAGGAGCCCTTGGCGGAGAAGTTGATGACGTCGGCCGACAGCCGCTTCGCCGCGGCCTCGAACGAGATCCGCGTGCGCGTGGAGTCCTCGAAGAACAGGTTGACCACCGTGCGGCCACGCAGGGCGGGCAGCTTCTTGATCGGCCGATCGGCCAGCGACCGCAGCTCCTCGGCGGTGCGCAGGACCAGCTCGGCGTCCTCGCGGGACAGGTCGGCGGCACTCAGCAGGTGACGCTTCATCGAGACACCTCCCGGTGGTCGAGGATGACGACGGAGTCGACCCCGTCGAGGGCCTCCAGGCTCACCCGGACCCGCTCGGCCAGGGAGGTCGGGAGGTTCTTGCCGACGAAGTCGGCCCGGATCGGCAGCTCACGGTGACCGCGGTCGACCAGCACGGCGAGCTGGACGGCGCGGGGCCGCCCGACCTCGGTCAGGGCGTCGAGCGCGGCCCTGACGGTGCGCCCGGAGTAGAGCACGTCGTCGACCAGCACGACCGTCTTGTCGTCCACACCGCCGGCCGGGATGTCGGTCGGCATGAGGGGGCGAGCCGGACGCAGCCGGAGGTCGTCGCGGTACATCGTCACGTCGAGCGACCCGACCGGGACCGACACCCCCTCGACCGAGGCCATCCGCTCGGCGATCCGCTCCGCGAGCGGGACCCCCCGCGACGGGATGCCCAGCAGCACCAGGTCGCTGGCTCCCCGGTTGCGCTCGAGGATCTCGTGCGAGATCCGGGTCAGGGCCCGGGTGATGTCACGGGCGTCGAGGACGACACGGGCGCCGGGTGGTGGCGTCTGCGACACGTCGTCGTGGGGAACAGGCTGCGCGCACACCGGCCGCTGACCTCCTTCTCCGCCTCACGGGACGGCTCGTTAAAGGATGTCGATCGCGGCGACTCTAGCAGCGGCCTCAGGCTACTCGGGAATGGGCGGGCCGACGACCTCGAGTCCGTAGCGCGGAGCGACCTCGAGCCACTTCGGGATCTCCGCCTCGGGGGCCAGCCCGTCCGGCCCGGGGAGCCGTCGCTCGGTCGCGGGCAGTCCCACCTCGTCGTACAGGTGCAGCAGACCGCCCGGCGTGGTCATGGCCAGCATGGTCGCGGGCTCCTCCCCCCTGATGCGGAAGGCGTGCGGCACCCCTTGCGGAAGATAGATGAAGCACCCCTCGTAGAGCGCGAAGTCCTGGTCGCCTGCTCGGTAGTCCATGCGTCCCGCGAGCAGATAGAACGCCTCGGCCTCGCGGCTGTGTCGGTGCAGGGGCGTCGCGACCCCGGGCGGCTGGGTCACCAGGGCCACGCCGAGCCGACCGTCGGCCTCCGAGGCCTCGAGAAGGTGCTCGAAGAGGGACTGCATGGCCCACGTGCCCCGCGCTCCACCCGGCTCCCGCATCACCGCCCGGTCGGGCCTCGCGTGTTGGTCCATCGGCATCGGGGACTCCCCTCGTCCATATTGATCCGAAGTCACTTCGGTCCAATATTGGTACGGTAGCCCTCGTGCCCCCTGCCGACAAGACCCGGGTCAAGCGTAGGTACGACGCGTCGTCCCGCCGGTCCGCCGCCGAGCGGACCAGTCTCCGGGTGATCGACGCTGCGCAGACCCTCTTCATCGAGAGCGGGTATGCCCAGACGTCGGTGTCGGCGATCGCCGCCCGGGCCCGGGTGTCGGTGGACACGGTGTACGCCTCGGTCGGGCGCAAGCCCCAGATCCTGCTCGCCGTTCACGATCGGGTGCTGGCCGAGGGACCGGAGCCGGTCCCCGCCGAGCAGCGCGCCTACGTGCAAGCCGTGCGCGCCGCGTCCACCGCGCGCGAGAAGCTCACCCGCTATGCCGAAGCCCTCGCTCGGGTCCTGCCCGGGACCGTGCCGCTGATGACGGCACTGCGCGACGCGGGTCAGGCGGACGCGGAGTGCCGCCGGACCTGGCAGGCGATCAACGACCGGCGCGCCGCCAACATGCTGACGCTCGCGCGTGAGCTGAGGGCCACGGGCGATGTTCGCGACGACCTCGACGACCAGTGGGTCGCGGACCTGCTGTGGACCACCAACAGCGCCGAGTTCTTCACCCTGCTGACTGCTCGCGGCCACACTCCGGAGGCCTACGCGAGCATCGTCCTCGACCTGTGGTGCCGAACCCTGCTCCGTCACGGCCAGCCGCCCGCGGACTCCTAGGCTGCCGACATGGTCACCCGCACCGGCACCCACGAGCACACGCACGACCCGCGCAACGACGAGATCCTGATCTGGGTGAACGGCGAGCTCAGGCCGCGCGCCGAGGCGGTCGTGTCGGTCTTCGACTCCGGGTTCGTGCTGGGCGACGGGGTCTGGGAGGGGATCCGGGTGGCGCAGGGACACCCGGCGTTCCTGGAGCAGCACCTGGACCGGCTCTGGGAGGGCTCGCGGGCGATCATGCTGGACCCCGGCCTGAGTCGGGAGGGGCTCACCGCGGCGCTCTACGAGACCATCCGCGCCAACGGCATGACCGACGGGGTGCACATCCGTCTGATGGTCACCCGCGGCGTGAAGTCCACGCCCTACCAGGACCCGCGGATGACGATCGGGCCTGCCACCGTCGTGATCATCGCCGAGCACAAGGAGCCGATGCCCTCGACGGTGACGGAGGGCATCACGCTCTTCACGACGCACGTACGCCGCGCCACCCCCGACACGCTCGACCCCAAGCTCAACGCGCACTCCAAGCTCAACGACATCACCGCCTGCATCCAGGCCTACACCGCCGGCGCCGACGAGGCGCTGATGCTCGACCCGCACGGCTTCGTGGCCACGTGCAACAGCACGCACTTCTTCGCGGTCGTCGCCGGCGAGGACGGCCCGGAGGTGTGGACCTCCGACGGACGGTTCTGTCTGGGCGGCATCACCCGGGGCAACGTGCTCCGTCTCTGTCGCCAGGCGGGCATCACCGCGCGCGAGACGACGTTCAGCCTCACCGACGTCTACTCGGCCTCCGAGGCGTTCGTCACCGGCACCTTCGCCGGCGTCGTTCCCGTGCGCTCGGTGGACGGCCGCACGATCGGCTCGGGAGCGCGCGGCCCGGTGGTGGAGCGGCTCCAGGGGCTGTACGCCGACCTGGTCGCCGCCGACGTCTCGGCCCGGACCGCGCCGTGAGCGACTCTGTGAGCGGTTGGGTGACCCGGGTCGCCATGTGGTCCGGCCCGCGCAACATCTCCACGGCGATGATGCGCGCCTGGGAGAACCGACCCGACACCGTCGTGGTCGACGAGCCGTTCTACGCGGCCTACCTCGCCCGGACGCCTGGCCCTCGGGGCGATCACCCGGGCCGTGAAGACGTGCTCCGCGCCCAACCGGACGACCCGGCCGCGGTGGTGGACGACCTGCTCGCACCCCTTCCGGACGGTGTGGCGGTGCAGTACCTCAAGCTGATGACCCACCATCTGCTGCCCGAGGACGACGTGGCCTGGATCGGCGCGTGTCGCAACGTGCTGCTGATCCGCACTCCCGACGAGGTGGTGGCGTCCTACCTCCGTGCGCGCGAGGTCTGCGCGCCGGAGGACATCGGCCTCCTCCAGCAGGTGCGGCTCCTCGAGGCGCTCGAGACCGCCGGCGAGGAGCCCCCGATCCTCGACGCAGCGGACTTCCTCCGCGACCCCGAGGCGCACCTGCGCTGGCTGTGCGACTGGCTCGGGATCGACTTCACCGAGCAGATGCTGCACTGGCCGGCCGGTCCGCGCGACAGCGACGGGGTGTGGGCGCCGCACTGGTACGACGCGGTGTGGGCGTCGACCGGGTTCGCGCCCTACCGTCCTCGCACCGACGACCTCGACGAGGCAGGCCGGGCCGTCGCCGAGGCCTGCCGGCCGGCGTACGAGCGCCTGCATGACGCTCGGCTCGCGCTGACCTGAGGATGCCGCGCCCCTCGATAATCGGTCGCCCTGCCCGTGCGACCGGCCTAGGGTCGGCGCCCATGGTGATGGTCATGGTGATGGTCCGCCGTGTCCGGGCAACCGGACGCGCGGGCTCCGCGCTGGGGATGGCATCCGCTCCGTGCTGACTGGGCAGCCCGGATCGTGGCCGGGTCCCCGGTCACCCGACGCGACGTGGTCTGCGACCTGGGAGCCGGGCTCGGCGCCCTGACCGCCCCGCTCGCGGACACCGGCGCGCGCGTCATCGCCGTCGAGCTGCACCCGGTGCGGGCCGCCGTGCTGCGGCGGCGGTACGCCGGCACGCGGGTCGCCTTGCTCGAGCTCGACCTCGCGGCCTTCACGCTGCCCGGGCGGCCCTACCGCGTGGTCGCCAACCCGCCGTACGCGGGGGTGAACGCGCTCGTCCGACGCCTGCTCGCCGACCGACACCTGATGTCGGCAGACCTGGTGGTCGCCGAGGGCGCCGCTCGCGGACTCCTCCGGAGATCGGGGCCGACGAGCCACCAACTCACCGTCGGACCACGACTCCCGCGCTCGGCGTTCGTCGCGCCGCCGCCCGGTCCTGCGCGGCTGCTGCGCATCCGTTAGCCACTGCGGACTCAGGCGAACGGGTCGGCCTGGCCCGTCCCACCCGGCAGCTGGGCGAGGACCTCGCGGGCCTGGGCAGCCACCTTGTGCTCGACGAGCACTTCGTACTTGGTCGCCACAACCGCCGAGATCGAGGAGAAGTCCCGCCGCCCCCGGGTCAGTGCATAGCCGAACAGGGCCCAGATGAGCCCGAACAGCGCGCCGAAGAGCATGGTCGACAGGATCGTCGCCCACCACGACTCCTCGGTGAAGAGCACGAAGATCAGGCCGACGAACAGCCCGAGCCACGCACCGGAGACCACTCCTCCGACCGCGATCCGGCCGGTGGTCAGTCGCCCGGTGATGCGCTCGATCTGCTTGAGGTCGGTGCCGACGATCATGCAGTGCTGCACCGGGAACTCGTGGTCGGCCAGGAAGTCGACGGCCTTCTGGGCGGCCGCGTAGTCGTCGTAGACCGCGAGCGACTGGGGGAACTCCAGCCTCAGCGGCGAGCGCGACGTGGCCGGCAGGCCGGAGGACATGCTCATGTCGTCATCCTGCCAGGGGGTGGATAGGAGCCTGTTGAACAAGACGGGCGAGCGCGAGCGGCGTCTGGTGCGGGGGGTGGCAAGGCCGCCGAGAGAAGGCGTGGCGGGCCACTTCGACCGAGGCGGCCACGGCCAACGCTCCACCGGGCGTCGCGTAGCCGCGCGGATTGTTCAGCAGGCTCCTAGACGTCGAGGTCGTCGAAGACGGTCTCCAGGGCGCGGTGGTAGGTCGGGTAGGCGAAGTGCATCGCCCGGAGCGTGGCGACCGGGATCTCGGCGTGCACGGCGGCCTCGAGCATCGAGAGCACCTCGCCTCCGGTCGAGCCGACCACGCACCCGCCGACGAGGATCCCGCGGGCCCGGTCGGCGACGACCTTGACGAGGCCCTCCTCCTTGGCGATCCAGCCGCGCGCGCCCAGATCGCCCGTGGCGACCACGACGTCGAGGCCCTGCTCGCGAGCGGCGTGCTCGCCCAGGCCCACCGAGCCGACCTCCGGCTGGGTGAAGGTCACGCGCGGCACGGCCCGGTAGTCCGCCCACGGCCCGTCCTCCCCGAGCACGTCGCGGATCACGACGGCGCCCTGGTACATCGACACGTGGGTGAAGGCGCCCCTGCCGGTGATGTCGCCGATCGCCCAGAGCCGATCACGGACTCGCATCCGCTCGTCGGTCTCGACGACCTTGAGGTCCCCGGGCAGCCCGACGGACTCCAGCCCGATGCCGGACAGGTTGGGCCGACGGCCGGCCGCGACGAGCAGCCGGTCGGCACGCACCTCCTCGCCGCCCACGTCGAGGACGAACGAGTCGTCGGCGTGCCGGACCGAGCGCACCTCGACACCCGTGCGCACGTCGATGCCCTCCCGTGCGAACGCGTCGGTCAGCAGCCGGGAGGCCTCCGGCTCCTCCCCGGCCAGCAGGCGGTCTGCCATCTCGAGCAGCGTCACCTCGACACCGAACCGGGAGAACACCTGAGCGAGCTCGCAGCCGATCGCCCCGCCCCCCAGGACGACGAGGGACCGCGGCAGCTCGGTGACGGCGACCGCCTCGCGGTTGGTCCAGTACGGCGTGTCCGCCAGACCGTCGATCGGGGGCACGCCCGGGGTGGTGCCGGTGTTGAGCACGACCCCTCGGCGCGCGACGTACGTGGTGTCGTCGACCCGCACCTGGCCCGTGCCGGTGAGCACTCCCGCGCCTCGCACGAAGCGCGCGCCGGCGTCGACCAGGCGCTGCACGGCGACGGTGTCGTCCCAGTCGTCGGTGGCCTCCTCGCGGATCCTTCGCGCGACCGGTGCCCAGTCGGGCCGCACCGTGGCGGTGCCGCCGAAGTCGGGCACGCGGCGCGTCTCGGCGACCGCGTGGGCGGCGGCCATCATCATCTTCGACGGCACGCACCCGAAGTAGGGGCACTCCCCGCCGACCAGCCGGCTCTCGACCCCGACCACGTCGAGGCCCGCCCACGCCAGCTTGATGGCGACGTGCTCGCCGCCCGGCCCCAGGCCGAGCACGACCACGTCGACCTCGACCGTCTGGTCACTGCCCGAGTCGACTGCCATGCAGCCAACCTAACGGGGCGTCCCGACAGCGCCCCGACAGCCTCCGACAACGCTTAGACGGCGATCTGGTCCTTGGTCCGCATCATCGCGTCGAGGACGCCGTTGACGAAGGCCGGCGAGTCGTCGGTGGACAGCTGCTGCACGAGGGTGACGGCCTGGTCGATGGCCACGACGTCGGGGACCTCGTCGGACCAGAGCAGCTCGAAGGTGCCGATGCGCAGGGCGGTGCGGTCGACCGCCGGCATCCGGTTGAGCGGCCAGTTCTCCGAGTAGGAGGTGATCAGCTGGTCGATTCGGCCGCGGTGCTCGGCCACGCCCCGGACCAGCTCCTCGGTGTAGGGGTTGGTCGGCCCCTCGCCCTCCGCGATCGCGGTGTCGAGGGCGGCGACGGGGTCGTCGCCGCGCAGCTCGGCGGCGTACAGGATGTCGAGGGCCCTCTTGCGGGCCTTGGCGCGGGCAGGCACGGGACGACTCCGGATCAGGCGTTGACGCGGCCGAGGTAGGACGAGTCGCGGGTGTCGACCTTGACCTTCTCGCCGGTGGTGATGAACAGCGGCACCTGGATGGTGTGGCCGGTCTCGAGCGTGGCGGGCTTGGTGCCGCCGGTCGACCGGTCGCCCTGCAGGCCCGGCTCGGTGTAGGTGATCTCGAGCTCGACCGAGGCGGGCAGCTCGATGTAGAGGACCCGGCCGTCGTTGGTGGCGACGATCGCCTCCTGGTTCTCGAGGAGGAAGTTCGCGGAGTCGCCGACGATGTCGGGCGTGATCTCGAGCTGGTCGTAGGTGCCGGTGTCCATGAACACGTAGGAGGTGCCGTCGTTGTAGAGGTACTGCATCGTCCGCTTGTCGACGTTCGCCACGTCGACCTTCACGTCCGCGTTGAAGGTCTTGTCGACGGTCTTGCCGGACTCGACGTTCTTGAGCTTGGTGCGCACCACCGCGCCGCCCTTGCCGGGCTTGTGGTGCTGGAACCAGATGACCTGCCAGAGCTGGCCGTCGAGGTTGAGCACCATGCCGTTCTTGAGGTCGTTGGTCGTCGCCATGCGCGCGTGATCTGCCTTCGTGAGAGGGACGGGAGCAGCCCCGGATCGAGGTCGGGGCCGGCGGTCGAGTCTAGTCGTTCGGGCGGTCGCCGCCGGAATCGTCACCGAACAGTCCCAGCGCCTCGCGGTAGCCGTCCACACCCTTGCCGGCGATCACCGCGACGGCGTGCGGGGTGACCACGGAGGTGTGCCGGAACTCCTCGGCCCGCTGGGTGGGGTCGCTCAGGTGCACTTCGACGAGCGGCGCGGTGAGCATCGCGCACGCGTCGTACAGCGCCAGGGAGTAGTGGGTCCACGCGCCCGCGTTCAGCACCACCGGGGTGGCGTCGTCGGCCGCCTGGTTGAGCCAGTCGAGAAGCTCGCCCTCGTGGTTGGTCTGCCGCACCTCGACGTCGAGCCCTCGCTCGCTCCCCCAGCCTTCGCAGAGTGCCGCGAGCTCCGCATGCGTGGTGTGTCCGTAGATCTCGGGCTCGCGGCGGCCCAGGCGACCGAGGTTGGGGCCGTTGAGCACCAGGACCTTCACGACCCGTCTCCCGTCATCACGTCGTACGCCGCGCGCAGCCACGCCTCGTCGGGTGCGGCGAGCACCTGGGGACGGGCCACCTCCGAGAGGACCAGGAGCCGCAGCGTGCTTCCCCGGGTCTTCTTGTCCACGGCCATGGCCGCGCGCAGCTCGTCGTAGGTCGCGCCGTGCCACTGGACGGGCAGTCCGACCCGGCCGAACACTGCCGCGTGACGGTCGGCCGTCTCGTCGTCGAGCACCCCCGCCCGTCGGGCCACCTCGGCGGCATAGCAGCAGCCGATGGCCACCGCCTCGCCGTGCCGCACGGTGTAGTCGCTGGCGCGCTCGATGGCATGGGCCATCGTGTGGCCGTAGTTGAGCACCTCGCGCCCGGGGTGCCCGTCGTGCCCGCCCTGTTCGCGCAGGTCGTCGACCACGACGGCGACCTTCACCGCGATCGCCCGCTCGACGAGCTCGCGCAGGAGGGGTGAGTCGGGAGCCAGCTCCGCGGCGTCGGCGGCCTCGACGAGGTCGAGGATGACCGGGTCGGCGATGAAGCCGCACTTGACGACCTCGCCCAGCCCGGCCGTCAGCTCGGCGGGGGGCAGGGTGTCGAGCATCGCGAGGTCGCACAGCACCCCGGCCGGCTCGTGGAAGCAGCCCACCAGGTTCTTCCCCGCCCCGGTGTCGATGCCGGTCTTGCCGCCGACGGCCGCGTCGACCATCGCGAGCAGGGACGTCGGCAGATGCACCACGCGCACCCCCCGCAGCCACGTCGCGGCGACGAAGCCGCCCAGGTCCGTCGTTGCTCCCCCGCCGAGCGTGACCAGGGCGTCGGAGCGGGTGAAGCCCGCGCGTCCGAGCGCCTCCCAGCAGTCCGCCGCGACGATCGCGGTCTTGGCCTCCTCACCCGGTGGGACGGGCAGCGGGAGCACGTCGTACGCCGGCTCGAGAGCGTGTCGGACGTCGTGCGCGCAGGCGTCGAGCGAGGCGTCGTACACCAGGCCGATCCGCTCCGGTGCGCTGCCGAGCACGGCCGCCAGCCGGTCGAGGAGTCCTCGCCCGACCACGACGTCGTACGGCGCGGCGCCGCCGACGTGAAGGACGGTGATGCTCATGGAACCCCGACGAGACGGACGATCTCGTCGGCCACCTCCTCGGCCGTGCGCTCGTCGGTGTCCACGATCTCGGTGGCCACGGCCTCGTAGATCGGGGTGCGCTCGTCGAGCAGCGCCTTGATCCGGCCGCGGACGTTGCCGAGCAGCAGCGGGCGCGACGTGCCGAGTCCGACGCGCTTGACGGCCTCAGCGAGCCCGACCCGCAGGAAGACCACCCGGTGGCCGGCCAGCCGGGCCCGGGTCTCCTCGTCGAGGACCGCGCCGCCGCCGAGGGCGAGCACCCCCTCGTGCTCGGCCAGGGCGGCCGCTACGGCGGCCCGCTCACGATCCCGGAAGTAGGCCTCGCCGGAGTCCACGAAGATCTCTGCGACGTCGCGACCCTCCGCGGCCTCGATGTCGCCGTCGGAGTCGCGTGCGGAGGTCTGCCACGCCTCCGCGAGCAGGGCGGCCACGGTCGTCTTCCCGGCGCCCATCGGCCCGACCAGCACGACGAGCGGACCGCTCACCGGAACCTCAGGGTGTCGAGGTAGGACTCCGCGTTGCGACGGGTCTCGGTGACCGAGTCGCCGCCGAACTTCTCCAGCACCGCGTCGCCCAGGACCAGCGCGACCATCGCCTCCGCCACGATGCCGGCTGCGGGCACGGCACAGACGTCGGAGCGCTGGTGGTGGGCCACCGCCTCCTCGCCGGTGCTCACGTCGACGGTGCGCAGCGCGCGCGGCACCGTCGCGATCGGCTTCATGGCGGCCCGCACCCGCAGCACCTCGCCGGTCGTCATCCCGCCCTCGGTCCCGCCCGAACGGCCGCTGGTGCGCCGGATCCCGTCGGGCGTGGGCACCATCTCGTCATGGGCGAGCGACCCCGGCGTCGCCGCCAGCGCGAAGCCGTCCCCCACCTCGACGCCCTTGATCGCCTGGATGCCCATCAGCGCGCCGGCCAGGCGCGAGTCCAGGCGGCGGTCCCAGTGCACATGGCTGCCCAGGCCCGGCGGCAGCCCGGCCACCACGACCTCGACCACGCCACCGAGCGTGTCGCCATCGCGATGGGCCTGGTCGATCGCGGCCACCATCTGCTTGCTCGCATCGGGGTCGAGGCAGCGCACCGGATCGGCGTCGAGAGCGGCGACGTCGTCGGGTCCGGGCAGCACGCCCGCTGGGGCGGGCACTCCACCGAGCTCGACGACGTGCGAGACCACGGTCGCGCCGACCGCCTGGTCCAGAAAGGCGCTCGCGACCCGGCCGAGCGCGACCCGCGCGGCCGTCTCGCGGGCACTGGCCCGCTCGAGGACGGGCCGGGCCTCCTCGAACGCGTACTTCTGCATCCCGGCCAGGTCGGCGTGGCCGGGCCGGGGGCGGGTCAGCGCGGCGTTGCGGGCGAGCGCCTCGAGAGTGACGGGGTCGACGGGGTCGGCCGCCATCACGTGCTCCCACTTGGGCCACTCGGTGTTGCCGATCTCGACGGCCACGGGACCGCCCTGGGTCTCGCCGTGGCGGACGCCGCCGACGAACCGCACGTCGTCCTGCTCGAACTTCATCCGCGCTCCGCGGCCATAACCCAGGCGCCGGCGGGCGAGGGCGTCCTGCAGGTCGGAGGTGGTGATCCGGACATGCGCCGGCAGTCCCTCGAGAATGGCGACGAGGAGAGGTCCGTGGGACTCCCCCGCGGTGAGCCAGCGCAGCATGGGCGTCAGTCTGTCACGCGGGCAGCAGGCTCTCGGACCACCTCAGCCGCGCACGAGACCGGCGAACCAGTCGCCGGTGACCAGGCCCAGCAGGGCGCCGACCAGCATGAACGGGCCGAAGGGGAAGCTGCGCCGCTCGACGATGCGCAGCGCGGAGAGCAGTCCGCCCCCGACCCCGCCGAGCAGGAACCCGCCGTAGACGCCGACCAGGAGCTCGGCCGTCCCGACGTAGCCGAGCGCGAGGCCGAGGACGCCGGAGAGCCGGACGTCGCCGTAGCCGAGGCCCTGGGGGTAGACGAACCACAGCAGGAAGAACACCAGCCCCGCGCCCAGCCAGCCGATCGCGGCCCGGACGAGGTCGTGCCAGTCGCCCGTCACGAGGGCTCCGAGGAGGGCCAGGGCGACCAGTCCGGCGTACGTCCGCGCGATCAGCCAGGTCGGCAACAGTTGCGTCTGCCAGTCGATCACCGCTAGGGCGATGCCCACCGGCACGAGCGGCAGCCACATCAGCAACGGCCAGGTCCAGCCCAGGGCCAGGCCGATCAGGGCGCCGGCCACGACCCCCGACACCGCGCACCGCCACGCGAGCCCCGGGGCGGCCGCCAGGTCGGCGTACAAAGGCTTGGGCGGCGCGAGGACCGGCTCCGCCTCGGACCCATCCCCGGGCGCCCGCTCACCCTCAGCCTCAGGTTCCGCCTCAGCCTCAGGCTGAGGCTCTGCCTCGGGATCAGGCTCGGGGACGCGACGGATCAGCGCCGGGACCAGCAGCGCCGTGAGGCCACCCACCGCGGCGGCCACCGCCGCGGTATCGAGGTGTGCCGCCCAGTCCATGCCCGGACCCTAGCCACTCCAGTCAGAGGGCGGCGCGCATCGCCTCCAGCGGGGCGGGCAGACCGGTGAAGGCCGTGAACTGCAGCGCCGCCTGGTGCAGCAGCAGGTCCAGGCCGGTGACCAGGACGCGGTCTCCCGGCGACGAGCCGAGCACCGACTCGGCCAGCGGCGTCGGCCAGGGGTGGTAGACGACCTCGAAGACCACCCGTACGCCGCCACACCGGGCTACCACGTCGGAGGTCTGCGCCGCTGCTGGGATGGTCGAGACCACCAGCTCCCCCACGACCTCCGCCTCGTGGAGGGCGAGCACCTCGACGAGCGGAGTCGCCGGGTGCGCCCGGAGCGCGGCGACGGTCTCCGCGGTCGTCGCGGGGTCACGGACGAGCAGCCGGAGCCGGCTCGCGCCCAGTTCGACGGCCGCCAGGCCGACGGATGCCGCGGTCGCCCCGCCGCCGAGGATCGTCGCCGCCGCCACGGTGCCGTCGTACTGCTCCCGCACCGCCGCCACCGCACCGGGGACGTCGGTGTTGTCCGCGACCACGTCGTGCTCCCGGAGCACGAGAGTGTTCGCGACCCCGGCGAGCGCCGCCACGGGCCCCACCTCACCGGCCAGCTCCAGCGCCTCCCGCTTGAGTGGCGCCGTCACGGAGAGCCCGCGCCAGGTCTCGTCGAGACCCGCCACGAACTGTGCCAGCCGCCCGGCGGGCACTCGATGCGCCTCGTAGGTCCAGTCCAGCCCACAGGCGGCGTACCCGGCGCGATGCAGCGCCGGGGACCGGGAGTGGGCGATCGGGTCCCCGATCACGCCGCACCGAGACCGCACTAGCACCGTTCGGACTGGGTCTCGCAGTACTCCTGCAGCTCCGACTTGTACTGCAGGAACTCCTCGTAGCTGTCGGTGAACTTGGTCTCACCTGTCGCCAGGTTGACCGTCACGTAGAAGAACCACGGGCCGTCCTCGGGGTTCAACGCGGCCTTGATGGCGTCGTCGCCCGGCGCCTCGATCGGCCCCGGCGGCAGCCCCTTCTGCGTATAGGTGTTGTAGGGCGAGTCCGCGACCGAGTCGATCTCCTCCTGGGTGAGCACGGCCGGTCCGGGCCGACCGAGCGCGTAGTTCACCGTGGCGTCGATCTGCAGGAAGCCCGCGGCCGGGTTCGGGTCGATCTCCAGCCGGTTGTAGATCACGCGGGCGATCTTGCCTCGGTAGTCGCCACGACCCTCCGCCTCGATCATGCTGGCGATCGTCATGATCTCGTGCGGCGTGTAGCCGAGCTCCGCGGCGCGTGCCTCCAGGTCGGCGTCCTCGGCGGCCTGCCGCCAGCGGTCGACCATGCGCGTGAGCATGTCGACCGGCTTGTCCCGAGGCCCGAAGTCGTACGTCGACGGGAACAGGTAGCCCTCCGCGTTCCCCGCCGCCTCGTCGGGAAGACCGATCTCGTCGGGCTTGGCGAGCGCCTTGCGGAACGCCTTGGCCGGGTAGTCGGTGTTCTTCGCGAGCAGGTCGACGATCTGGGAGACCTGGTAGCCCTCCGGGATGGTGACGGTCGTCTTCACCAGGTTGGCGGGGTTGCTCAGCACGTCGAACGCGTCGGCCGCCCGCATCTCCTTCTTCAGCTGGTAGAACCCGACCTGGATGTTGGTGTTGTCGCCCGCAGCGAGGGTGAAGGCGTCGACGGACTCCACGACCCCCTCGGCTTTGAGGTTGCGCCCGATCTGGCCGATCGTGTCGCCGTCCTCGACCTCGAAGACGACCTTGCCGTGACCTGGGCCGGGGTAGTCAGGGGCGGTGCGGAACTGCTCGCGGATGAACTCCGTCCCCTTGGTGACGGCGACGTAGCCGATCCCGGCGATCAGGCCCAGTGCGACCAGGGTGGCCAGGCACCCCGGGATGAAGCGGCCCCGGCGCTTGCGCCGCCCGCCTTCGACGTAGCCCGGGTCCTCGACCGCCGGCTCCCCGGCAGCCGGGTCGACGGCAACCGGGTCCACCGCGGGGTCGACGGGGTGCGGATCAGGCACCGTCATCTCGCTCCTCCTGGACTTGGTCCACCGGTTCGCCTGGTGGGCGCCCGGTGGCTCGCTCGGCGTCCAGCGCGTGTTGCAGGATCACCATGGCCGCGGCCTGGTCGACCACGGCGCGGCGGGACGGTCCCTTCACGCCCCGGTCGCGGAGCATAGCCTCCGCGGACAAAGTGGTGAGCCGCTCGTCGACCAGGCGCACGGGAGTGGGAGCGACGGCCCTGGCCAGCGACCGAGCCCAGGCCCGGGCCTTCTCCGCTGCCGGTCCCTCCCGTCCCGAGAGGGACCGCGGCAGTCCGACCACGATCTCCATCGCCCCTTCCTCGCGCGCGAGATGAACGATGCGGCGGAGGTCGCCCTTCCCCCGGCGCACCGTCTCGACGGGGGTCGCCAGCAGGCCGGCCGGGTCGCTGCGGGCTACC
This sequence comes from uncultured Nocardioides sp., assembly GCA_964542635.1. Taxonomy (GTDB): domain Bacteria; phylum Actinomycetota; class Actinomycetes; order Propionibacteriales; family Nocardioidaceae; genus Nocardioides. Next base: position 48,473 of record CAZIVD010000014.1, read on the forward strand.
CCGATCCGAGCGTCTCCCGGGTCGACTCCGAGGCGTACTCCTGGCCGCATCGAGAGATCCGCGTCAGCCCTGGGCCAGCATCCGCGCGACCTCGCCCGGCACCAGTCCGAGCGCCTCGTCGATCCGCGACGCGTCGGTCCCGCCCCCCTGGGCCAGGTCCTCCTTGCCACCGCCGCGTCCGCCGACCACCGGCGCCAGCGCACCCACGAGGGCGTGCGCGCTGACGCCCCGTGCACGGGCCGCCTCGTCGACCGCGGCCACCACGGACACCTTGGCCTCCTCACCCGCACCGGTGCTTCCGAGCAACACCACGATCCCCGGGCGGTCGCCCGAGAGGCGAGAGCGCACGTCGAGGGCGAGCGTGCGCACGTCACCGGCCGCGGCGCCGTCCACCCGACGGGCCACCACAGCCGCCCCGGCGACGTCGGCCGCCTCGGCGGCCAGCGTTCCCGCACCAGCCAGCACCTGTGCGACACGGTGCCGGTCGATCTCCTTCTCGGCGGCCCGCAGCCGCTCCACGAGATCGTGCACGCGCTCCGGCAGCTCCTCGGGGCGGGCCTTGAGCGCCTCCGACAGTTGGGCGACCAGCACGTGCTCGCGGGCCAGGAAGCGATAGGCGTCGGCGCCGACGAGCGCTTCGACCCGGCGGACACCCGAGCCGATGGAGGACTCCCCCAACAGCTTGACCACGCCGAGCTGACCCGACCGGCCGGCGTGGGTGCCACCGCACAGCTCGCGGGCCCAGTCACCGACCGAGATGACACGCACGGTGTCGCCGTACTTCTCGCCGAACAGCGCCATCGCCCCCGCACGGACGGCCTCGTCCTGCGTCATCAGCTCCGCATGGACGCCCAGGTCGGCGAGCACGAGGTCGTTGACCCTCGCCTCGACGTCGTGCATCACCGACTCGGGCACCGCCCCGGCCGCCGAGAAGTCGAAGCGGAACCTGCCGGGTGCGTTCTCCGACCCCGCTTGCGTCGCCGTCTCGCCGAGTGCCTCACGGAACGCTTTGTGCACCATGTGCGTCGCGGTGTGGGCGCGCGAGATCGCACGCCGACGCTCGACGTCGACCTCGGAGTGCGCGCCGATCCCGGCCGTCACCTCGCCCGACACGACCCGGGCCCGGTGCACGACCAGTCCGCTGATGGGCGACTGCACGTCGAGCACCTCCAGCCGGGCGCCGTTGGCCAGGTCGATCACTCCCTGGTCGGCCAGCTGGCCGCCGCCCTCGGCATAGAAGGGCGTGCGGTCCAAGACCACCTCGACCTCGTCGCCCTCTCGGGCGGCATCGATGAGCGAGCCTCCCGACACCAGTCCGCGGACCTCGCCCTCGCTGACAACCTCGCGATAGCCGGTGAACTCGACGGCCCGCCCGAGCCCGTCGGAGACCTGACGGTACGCCGCGGTGTCGACGTGCGCGCCCTTCTTGGCCGCGGCGTCGGCCTTGGCCCGCTGCCGCTGCTCGTCCATGAGGGACCGGAAGCCGATCTCGTCGACCTCCAGACCCTGCTCGGCGGCCATCTCCAGCGTCAGGTCGATCGGGAAGCCGTAGGTGTCGTGCAGCGCGAACGCACGCTCGCCACTGAGCACGTGCCCGCCCGACTGCTTCACCTCGGTCGTCGCGAGGTCGAAGATCTGGGTACCGGCCCGCAGGGTCTGCCGGAAGGCGTCCTCCTCGGCGTAGGCGACCTGCGAGATGCGGTCCCAGTCGCGGTGCAGCTCGGTGTAGGTCTCGCCCATCTTGTCGCGGCTGATCGGCAGCAGCTCGGGAAGCGCCCGGTCCTCGTAGCCCAGCAGTCGCATCGAGCGCACCGCGCGGCGCAGCAGTCGCCTCAGGACGTAGCCGCGGCCCTCGTTGCCGGGCGTCACGCCGTCGGCGATCAGCATCATCGTGCTGCGCACGTGGTCGGCGACCACGCGGAAGCGGACGTCACTCTCGTGGGAGTCGCCGTAGCGGCGCCCGGTGAGCTCCTCGGCCCGCGTGATGACGGGGAACATCACGTCGATCTCGTACATGTTGTCGACGCCCTGCATCAGGCAGGCCACCCGCTCGAGGCCCATGCCCGTGTCGATGTTCTTGCGGGGCAACGACCCGGCGATATCGAAGTCGTCCTTGGCGCGGACCGCGGAGAGCACGTCCTGCATGAAGACGAGGTTCCAGATCTCCAGGTAGCGGTCCTCGCCCTTGGGACCGAAGTCGAGATCGGGACCGTAGTCCGGACCGCGGTCGTAGAGGATCTCCGAGCACGGGCCACCGGGGCCGGGCACGCCCATCGACCAGTAGTTCTCCTTCTTCCCGAGGCGGACGATCCTCTCGTCGGGCAGGCCGGTGACCTTGCGCCAGAGGTGGGCGGCCTCCGGGTCCTCGTCGTAGATGCTGGGGTAGATCCGGCTCTCCTCGAAGCCGAAGCCACCGTCGGAGACGGGCCGCGTCACGAGGTCCCAGGCGTACTCGATGGCCCCTTCCTTGAAGTAGTCGCCGAAGGAGAAGTTGCCGCACATCTCGAAGAACGTGCCGTGGCGGGTGGTCTTGCCGACGTCCTCGATGTCCGGGGTCCGGACGCACTTCTGCACACTGACGGCCCGGTCGAACGGCGGGGTCTCCTGCCCCAGGAAGTAGGGCTTGAACGGCACCATTCCGGCCGCCACGAAGAGGAGGGTCGGGTCGTCGAGGATCAACGAGGCGGACGGCACGGCGGTGTGTGCGACCCGCTCGAAGTGGGTCACGAAGCGCCGGCGGATCTCCGCGGTGTCCATCAGTCGTCGCCTTCCTCGTCGGGCAAGGGTGGACGGGGTCGGTCGGCCACTGCCAGACGACCACCCGCCTCCAGCTCAGGGCGTCCATGAGGCACCAACCCCAGACGCTGTCGCAACTCGGTTTCCTTCTCGGCCTGACCCTGCGCGACCTCCTGGCGGAACATCCGGGCTCCCACCTCGAGGGCGCCGAGGCGGTCCTTGACCCCGTCCAGGGTCATGGCCTCGGCGACCCGGCGCGCGCGGATGCTGGCGTAGATCCCCGCCCCGGCGCCGGCCAGGAACCACATCCCCCGGCTCACGCGGCGTCTTCCTCGGCCAGACTCGCCCGCTGGCGGGCCTTCCACTCACGCTCGGCCTGCTTGAGGTCGGCCCTCCGCTGCTTGCGGGCCCGACGCACCTCGCGCCGCATCTCGAAGCGGATCCGGTTGCGGGTCTCGGCCGCCAGGCCCCGGCGTACGCCGTGGGCCAGGGCGCCCGCCTTCACCACCGTCTCGCGCAGGACCAGATCAGCGAAGAGTCGTCCGTCGATCGTCGTGGCCCGCGCGTCAGGCTCCTCGTCGGGCGTGCCCAGGCGGGTGATGAGGTACTCCTCCGGCTCGCTCGCGCTGCTCGAGCCGTCTTCGTTGGCCGAGCCGGGCGAGCCGCCCTCGTTGGTCGAGCCGGGCGAGCCGCCAGGCGAGCCCGTGTCGAGACCCCGCAACGAGACCGACACACCCGCCACCTCCTCGCGCAACACCGCGAGCTCACGAGCGGTCCCGGCCCGCAGACGGACGAGCGCGACCACGAGGGCCGCCACCGCCCCGACGAGGAGGACGCAGGCCACCAGGAGGATCGGCTCGGTCACAGCAGCCGACCCTATCGCGGCCCGCTCCCACGGATCAGGCGCCGGATCCGCTCCCAGCGCTGCTTGACGGCCCCCTCCGCCCCGAGGTCGGTGGGTCGGTAGTACTCCGCGTCGGCCACGACGTCCGGGGCGTACTGCTGCTCGGCGATGCCGAAGGGCTCGTCGTGGCTGTAGACGTACGACGTCCCGTGGTCGAGCCGCTTGGCGCCGGGATAGTGCGCATCACGCAGGTGGGGCGGCACCGAGCCGATCTTGCCGGCGCGGACGTCGGCACTGGCTGCCTCGATCGCGGTGATCACGGCGTTCGACTTGGGCGCCACCGCCAGCGCGATGGTCGCCTGAGCGAGGTTGAGCCGGGCCTCCGGCATCCCGATCAGCTGCACCGCCTGGGCTGCGGCCACCGCGGTGGTCAACGCGGTCGGGTCGGCCAGGCCGATGTCCTCCGACGCCAGGATCACCAGGCGCCGGGCGATGAACCGTGGGTCCTCCCCGGCCTCGATCATCCTGGCCAGGTAGTGCAGCGCGGCGTCCACGTCCGAGCCTCGCACCGACTTGATGAAGGCGCTCGTCACGTCGTAGTGCTGGTCGCCCTGCCGGTCGTAGCGGACGGCGGCGCGGTCCACGGCCGTCTCAGCCGTCTCGAGGTCGATCAGCTGCGCCCCCGTCGCCTTCGCTGCCCCCGCTGCGGACTCGAGATAGGTGAGCGACCGCCGGGCGTCCCCGCCCGCCAGCCGGACGAGGTGCTCCAGAGCCTCGTCCTCGATCGTGAAGCCGCCGGCGAGGCCACGCTCGTCCTCCAGCGCCTGGCGGAGCACGGTCCGGATGTCGTCGTCGGTCAGCGACTCCAGGCGCAGGAGCAGGCTGCGCGACAGCAGCGGGGAGATCACGCTGAAGAACGGGTTCTCGGTCGTCGCCGCCACGAGGGTGACCCAGCGGTTCTCCACCCCGGGCAGCAGGGCGTCCTGCTGGGCCTTGGAGAAGCGGTGCACCTCGTCCACGAAGAGCACGGTCTCCGGCCCGCCCCGCACCAGCTCGGCCCGTGCGCCGTCGATGGCGGCACGCACCTCGCGCACGCCTGCGGACACCGCGGAGACCTCGACGAAGCGACGATCCGTCTGGTGGCTCAGGATCGCCGCGATCGTGGTCTTGCCCGTGCCGGGCGGCCCCCAGAGCAGGAGCGACATCGGCTGGTCACCCTCGACCAGCTGCCGCAGCGGCGACCCCGGCGCGCGCAGCTGCTCCTGTCCGACCAGCTCGTCGAGCGTGCGCGGACGCATGCGGACGGCGAGGGGTGCCGACGCGTGGGTGTTGTGCTGCAAGGACCCGCCCGCAGGCTTGCCCGGTGCCCCCAGTCCCGACGCGTCGAACAGCTCTTCCACGCGTCTAGTCAACCTCAACGCGCGTGATGAGCCGAGTCGGCGTGAACTCTGGAGCGAAGCGGCCCCGCGACCCGGTGCTGGTTCCGGGACGGCGCGAGACCTTCGTTGGTCGAGCCGCCGCGAGGGACGAGCGGCGTGTCGAGACCGGGTGAGTGTCAGGGGCCTCGACACGGGCTCGCCTGGCGGCCATCAGCGCGGCAGCGTGGCGGGGCCGGCTGGCTGCTACGACGACCGTGAGTGCGCCACCGCCTGTGAGCGCAGCCAGGCGATCAGCTCCGACACGCTCGCGCCCTCAATGGGACGTGAACGTGCGGGTCTTCAGGTCGAACCAGGAGTCGCCGTAGCCGGGGGCGGTGGAGAGCTCCGTCGGAGTGCTCCGCGCGTCATGGTTGCCCTGGTCGTCCACAGCGAGCAGGCCAGTGGTGATCGGCTTGCTGGGTGGCTGGCCGATCTCGCCGGCGAAGTGGCAGGCCACCTTGTGCGACTTGCCGATCTGCAGGAGCGGCGGCTCCTGCTTGGCGCAGATGTCCTGGGCCAGCCAGCAGCGAGTGCGGAACCGGCAGCCACTCGGCGGGTTGATCGGGCTCGGGACGTCGCCCTGGAGCCGGATCCGCTCGCGGCGACCGCCGATCGCGGCCTGCTTCACGTCGGGGGCGGCTGACAGCAGCGCCTGCGTGTAGGGGTGGTGGGGGTGGTCGTAGACGGCCTCGCGGTCGCCTATCTCGACGATCTTGCCGAGGTACATCACCGCGATCTCCGGGCAGAAGTGCCGGATCACCGCCAAGTCGTGGGCGATGAACAGGAAGGCGATGTTGAACTCCCTCTGCACGTCACGGAGGAGGTTGATCACCTGGGCCTGGATGGAGACGTCGAGTGCGGAGACCGGCTCGTCGGCCACCAGCAGCTTGGGCTGGAGGGCGAGGGCGCGCGCGATACCGATGCGCTGGCGCTGACCGCCGGAGAACTCGTGCGGGTAGCGGTTGTAGTGCTCGGGGTTGAGCCCGACGACCTCGAGGAGCTCGCGCACGCGGTCGAGCACCTTCTTCTCGGGGACGACCTTGTGCACCCGCAGTGGCGTGCCGACGATGCTGCCGACGGTGTGGCGCGGGTTCAGCGAGCTGTAGGGGTCCTGGAAGATCATCTGGACCTCCTTGCGCATCGGCTTCATCGCCTTCGCGGACAAGGTGGCCAGGTCGCGGCCCTCGAACATCATCGACCCCGCCGTGGGGTCGTAGAGCCGGGTGATCAGACGTCCGGTCGTCGACTTCCCGCACCCGGACTCGCCCACGAGACCGAGGGCGCCGCCTTCCTTGACCTCGAAGGAGACCCCGTCGACAGCCTGGACGTGCCCGATGGTGCGGCGGACGAGCCCCGAGGAGCGCACCGGGAAGTACTTCTTCAGGTCGGTCACCGAGAGGATCGCCTTGGCGTCCGGCGGGGGCGGGGTCGAAGGTCGTCTCGC
>CAZIVD010000014.1:54924-73271 GCA_964542635.1 uncultured Nocardioides sp.
GCGGGGGCGCCTGACCGACCGGCTCGAAGCTCTCCTCCCCCGGCTCGGTCGAGTCGGACGGTGCCGTCACCTCGGAGTCGGTCATGCCTGCCCTCCTGCGTCGGCTTCCTCGGCGAAGTCGTCGTTGACGGTCATCTCCACCAGATCCGGGGCGATCTCGGGCAGCACCTCGGCCTCGTAGATCGCGCTCGCGTCGGGGAGGTGGCAGCGCTTGACGTGCTCGGCGCCGTACTGCGTGGGCGTGAGCTCGGGGATGGTGGTGGTGCAGAGGTTGCCCGGCACCTTGTCGCGGTGCGGGCAGCGGGGGTGGAACGCGCAACCCGACGGCGGGTTGAGCAGACTGGGTGGGTTCCCGGCGATCGGGATCAGCCGGGCCTCCGGGTCGGCCGTCACGTCGGGGACGCTGGCCAGCAGGCCCCACGTGTAGGGCATCTCGGGGTGGGTCAGGATCTGCCGGGTGGTGCCGTACTCCACGGCCCGGCCGCCGTACATCACCATCACGTCGTCGGCCATCTCGGCGACCACGCCCAAGTCGTGGGTGATCATGATGATCGCGGAGTTGAAGTCCTTCTGGAGCTCCTGCAGCAGGTCGAGGATCTGGGCCTGGACCGTGACGTCGAGCGCAGTCGTCGGCTCGTCGGCGATCAGCAGCGCCGGGTCGTTGACCAGGGCCATCGCGATCATCGCCCGCTGGCGCATGCCGCCGGAGAACTGGTGCGGGTAGTCGTCGACGCGAGTGCGGGCCTGCGGGATGCCGACCCGGTCGAGCATCTCGATCGCCTTGTCGCGCGCCTTGGCCTTGGACACGTCGTGGTGGGCGCGGTAGGCCTCCCCGATCTGCACGCCGACCTTGTAGAAGGGGTGCAGCGCGGTCAGCGGGTCCTGGAAGATCATCGCCACGTCGCGGCCGCGGACCTGGCGCATCTTGTCGTTGGACAGGCCCAGCACCTCCTTGCCGCCCACCCGGATCGACCCCGACATCTGGGTGCGCTTGGCGTCGTGCAGGCCCATCACGGCGAGCGTCGAGACGCTCTTGCCGGAGCCCGATTCCCCCACGATCCCGAGCGTCTTGCCCTGCTCGACCGAGTACGTCAGTCCGGTGACGGCCTGCACGAGCCCGTCGGCGGTCGGGAACCGTACCGTGAGGTCCTCGACGACGAGGAACGGCTCGGCGGTATCTCCGGCATCCCGCTGGGGGGCCGGCTCGTCGGTCTGGGTCATGTCAGTCGCACCCTGGGGTCGATGACGCTGTAGAGGATGTCCACAACGATGTTGGCGACGATGATCAGCGCCGCTCCGATCATCACCGTCGCCGAGATCATCGGCAAGTCCGACCTCTGGACCGCGTCGAGGCCGGCGAGACCGAGACCCTGGATGCCGAAGATCTTCTCGGTGAAGATCGTGCCCGACAGCAGGTAGGCGAAGTCGAGACCGAAGATGGTCACCACCGGAACGATGGCCGCTCGGAGGGCGTGCCGGGTGACGATGCGCCGCTCAGCCAGACCCTTGGCCCGCGCGGTGCGGACGTAGTCCTCGTTGAGCGTGTCGATCATCGCTCCCCGGCTGAACCGGGCGTACTGCGTGGAGTAGACGATGCCCAGGATCAGCCACGGCAGGGCCAGGCCCGCGATGAACTTCGCCGGGCCGTACTCGAACGGCGAGTAGTAGCCGGTCTCGGGGAACAGACCCATGCCCTGGACCAGGTAGAGGTAGGCGAGCAGGGCGAGCAGGTAGTAGGGGATCGCGTTGACGAACAGGCTGGTGCTCACGATGAACTTGTCGGAGACCGTGCCGCGCCTGCGCGCGGCGAAGATGCCGCTGGAGATGCCGATCAGCAGGAAGCAGATGGCCCCACCGACGGCGACGGCTAACGTCGCCGGGAATCTCTCCCATAAGTAGGGGAACACCTCGACGCGGTACTTGAACGAGACCCCGAGGCACGGGGCGCTGCAGTCGATCGAGATGCCGCCGGACTCGATGTGACGACCGGTCACGATGCCGGTCATGTAGTTGACGTACTGCTTGATCGCGGGCTGGTCGAGACCCAGCTGGTGGCGGATGTTCTCGAGGCGCTCCGGCGTGCAGCGGGACTCGGGGCAATAGGCGAGGGCCGGATCGTTCGGCCCGTAGAAGAAGATCGCGAAGACGAGCATCGAGACCGCGATGATGACCAGGAACCCGGCGATCAGTCGCCGGACGATGTAGCCGAACACTCGCGATCTCCTGTCTCACGTCGGGTGGTGCGCCGCGGTGGCCGACCCGGAGTCGGATCGGCCACCGCGGGGTGGGAGCCGGCCCCGCCAGACTTCAGCGGGGACGGCTCCCGGACATCACGCAGTGGTGTACATGATGGCCAGGGTCGGCATGCCGCGGACGTTGTCGTTGAACATGCCACCGATCTTCGAGCCGCGGATGATGGCGGTACCCGAGTATCCGGTCACGACGGCCGGGTAGTAGGTCTCCTGCATCCACTTGTCGAACTCACCCCACGCAGCGGGAGCGTCGTCGGCAGAGCCGTCGAGGATCTCCTTCTGCTTGGCGTCGGCGTCGGGCTCGTTGAAGTTCGACGGGTTCGGCATGCCCTCGAGGCCGACGAGCGCGCCGTCCCACTGGGCCGGGAACCACGAGCCACCCGACGGCCAGTCCGAGCACCAACCGCTGGAGCGGACGTTGATCGGGCTGTCGGGGTCGCTGCGAGCCTCGCGGATCTTCTCCACCGTCGAGGCGATCGGGGTCGCGGTGAAGCCACCGGCCTCGAGACCCTTGACGAGCTGGTCCTTGCCGGCGACCGACTGCGGGTCGTCGGTGGCGTAGAGGAACTTGATCTCATAGCCCAGCGCGTTGGCCTCGGTCAGCAGCTCCTTGGCCTTCTCCGGGTCGGTGTTCTGACCCTCGATGCCGAGCACGTCGAAGTCCTGTCGACCAGCGGTGCCCGGGGGCAGGATGCTGGTGCCCGGGACCCGGGTCAGCCCGACGATCTCACCGGCGGCCTTCCACACGTCCACGTAGGGGTAGGCGTAGCCGACCGCCTTGCGCACGTTGATGTCGGTGATCTTGGTCATGTCGAGGTACCACATGTAGGTGCACGGCGACGTGCCGACCACGAGACGCTCGGGGCTGTCCGAGGAGATCGTCTTGTAGGTGGGCGGCGTGATGTTGTCGTACGACATCGTGGTCTGGCCCTCACCGGTGTCGGAGAGGATGGTGTTCTCGACCTTGGCGGTGTCCTCACCGAACTTGAAGACCCACTTGTCCACGGCCTGGATCCGGCCCGGGTCGGTCGCGGGGTCCCAGTTGGGGTTCTTGACCAGGGTCAGCGAGGAGCCCGGCTTGTAGTCCTCGAACATGTACGGCCCGGTCGCGAGCGGGTGGTTGCCGTACTCCTCCTTGGTGTCCTTGGCCTGCGGGATGGCCGTGAACACCGGGAACGAGGCGTAGTAGTCCATCTCGGGGAACGGACGGCTCATCTTGATGGTGATGCTGTTGCCGTCGACCACTACGCCGGAGTAGGGCGTGTCGTCCTTGAAGGGACCCTTGTAGGTGTCGCCGTCGAGGAAGAACTGCAGCTGGTAGGTCGGGCCGTCCGGCAGCTCCTCGATCGCGAAGGACCGGGCGATGGCGTATGCGACGTCCTCGGCCTTCACGTCGGTGCCGTCCTCATACTTGAGGCCGTCCTTGAGCGTGAAGGTCCACTCGGTGTTGTCCTCGTTGGGCTGACCGAGGTCGGTCGCCATGTCGGGGACGAGCTCCATGTCCTTGGTGTCCGGGTTGTAGGCGTACTGCGTCAGCGCCCGGGTGACCATGTTCATGATCGACGTCGAGTCGGTGTAGTAGGCCCGGGTGGGGTCGAACGTGAACGGCGCCACCGCGGTCAGCACGGTGATGGTGCCACCCTGAGCGGCGTCGGCGGGCACCTCGAGCGGTCCGACCGCGTCGGGGTTCTTGCCCGCACCGGCGTTGCCACCTGCCTCCTGGGTCGGAGTCGGCTCGTCGGCGTTGTTCTCCTCGCTACCGCCGCCACAGGCGGCGAGCGCAAGGAGTGAGGCAGTAGCGATGACTACTGCTGACTTCTTCAGTCGCATCTGGGTTTCCCCACCTTTCTAGGGCTGGTGATGCTTCTCGGCCGGTGTCAGTCTCACCGTCGAGTCTTGGGGTCGAAGGCGTCACGGATGGCGTCTCCGAGCAGGTTGAGGGCCACGACGAGGAAGAAGATCCCCACGACGGGCGCGTAGAGGTAGAGCGGGTAGGTCTCGAAGTAGGGCACCGCCTTGTTGACGGTCTGCCCCCACGACGGCACGCCGACCACGCCGATGCCGAGGTAGGACAGCCCCGCCTCGGCGGCCACGAAGGCGGGCAGGCCCAGGGAGACCGAGACGACGATCGGCGCCACCATGTTGGGCAGGAGCTCCTTGAAGAGGATCCGCCTCGTCGGCACGCCCATCACCTTGGCCGCCTGCACGAACTCGCGCTCGCGCAGGGACAGCACCTCGCCGCGGATCAGACGGGCCAGACCCATCCAGCCGAAGATGATCAGGACGGCGAGGAGGGACAAGACCTGGGCGTACTTGAGGGCTTCGGGCTGGTCGGCGAAGCGCAGCGTCACGATCGGCGCCAGGGCCAGCATCATCAGCAGGAAGGGCAGCGAGAGGAACACGTCGATCACGAAGGAGATGAACCGGTCCATCCAGCCGCGGCTGAAGCCCGCGATCAGGCCGATGCTGATCCCGATGAGGGTCGAGAAGACGGTCGATACCGTCGCGATCATCAGCGAGGTCCGGGCGCCGTAGAGCCACTCGGCCAGGTTGTCGTCACCGGTGTCGGGAGCGAGTCCGAGTGGCGCCTCCCAGGTGAACGGGTGGTCGGGGGGACCGATGACGGGGAAGTTGAACATGTCGGTGTCGGCAGACGGGTCGCCAGCCCGGACCTCGACGCCGAAGAGCTTGCACAGCACGGGCGCGAAGATCGCGACGAGGAAGAAGAAGATCACGATCGCGAGGCAGACCATGGCGATCCGGTCGGACCGGAGCCGGCTCATCGCGATGCGGAGCGGGGACCGTCCGGCGATCTCGGCGTCTTGCTTGGGGTCGGGCAACTCGGTCGTCTCGGGAGCGGGCAACTCCATCGCGTTCAGCGCCATGACGCCCCTTTGTACTCGTCCATCGACCGTTCGGCCAGCGCAGCGTCGCTGGTGACCCGATCCGCGACACTAGACGACCGGCGGACGATTCCGGGCAACCGAGAGGTAACGGTTTGATACCAGCCCGTCACGGGCGTCACCGGCAGGAAATCCTTGACCCGCACCGGATGGCCGGCTTGTCAACCGATTTCGGCGTCCTGGCGGCGCGGAGCGTCGATTCCGGCCTCCTTGCGCTGCTCCGCCGTGATCGGGGCGGGGGCAGCGGTCAGCGGGTCGAAGCCGCCGCCCGACTTGGGGAAGGCGATCACGTCCCGGATCGAGTCCGCGCCTGCCAGCAGGGCCACGATCCGGTCCCAGCCGAAGGCCAGTCCGCCGTGTGGGGGCGCGCCGTACTTGAAGGCCTCGAGCAGGAAACCGAACTTCTCCGTCGCCTCCGCCTCGTCCAACCCCATCACCGCGAAGACCCGCTTCTGCACGTCCTCGCGATGGATACGGATCGAGCCACCTCCGATCTCGTTGCCGTTGCACACGATGTCGTAGGCCCAGGCCAGAGCGTGCCCCGGATCGCGGTCGAACTCCTCGAGGTCCTGGGGGGAGGTGAACGCGTGGTGCACGGCCGTCCAGGCACCGCTGCCGACCGCGACGTCTCCGGCCGCGGTGGCGTCGTCGGCGGGCTCGAAGAGCGGTGCGTCCACGACCCAGAGCAGGCTCCAGGCGTCCTCGTCGAGGAGCCCGCAGCGCCGGCCGACCTCGAGACGGGCGGCGCCCAGCAGCGCCCGGCTGCTCTTCACGGGTCCGGCGGCGAAGAACGCGCAGTCGCCCGGCTCCGCCCCGACCTTGGCCGCCAGGCCGGCGCGCTCGTCGTCGGACAGGTTCTTGGCCACCGGACCGCCCAGCTCGCCGTCCTCGCCGAAGGTCACGTAAGCCAGCCCCCGCGCGCCGCGCTGCTTGGCCCAGTCCTGCCAGGCGTCGAACTGTCGACGCGGCTGGGCCGCACCGCCGGGCATCACCACCGCTCCGACGTACGCCGCGTTCTCGGGCGAGAAGAGCCGGAACGGCGTGTCCCGGAAGAAGTCCGTGCAGTCGACCAACTCCTGGCCCATCCGCAGGTCGGGCTTGTCGGAGCCGAAGCGTGCCATCGCCTCGGCGTAGGTCATCCGCGGGAACGGCGTGGACAGCTCCACGCCGATCAGCCGCCACAGGGCGACCAGGACCTCCTCGGACACGGCGATGACGTCGTCCTGGTCGACGAAGCTCATCTCGAGGTCGAGCTGGGTGAACTCGGGCTGCCGGTCCGCGCGGAAGTCCTCGTCGCGGTAGCAGCGGGCGATCTGGTAGTACCGCTCCAGTCCGGCCACCATCAGCAGCTGCTTGAAGAGCTGGGGACTCTGCGGAAGGGCGTACCAACTGCCCGGCTGCAGCCTCGCCGGCACGAGGAAGTCGCGGGCGCCCTCGGGCGTGCTGCGCGTGAGCGTCGGCGTCTCGACCTCGACGAAGCCGTGCCGGTCGAGCACCTCGCGCGCCGCTCGGTTGACGCGGCTGCGCAGCCTCAGGGCCGCCTGCGGCCCACTGCGTCGCAGGTCGAGGTAGCGATGCCGGAGCCGGGCCTCCTCACCGACCTCGAGATGCTCGTCGATCGGGAACGGCAGCGCGGCCGCGGGGCTGAGCACCTCGACCCGGTCCGCGATGACCTCGATCTCCCCGGAGGGCAGGTTCGGGTTGGCGTTGCCCTCCGGGCGCAGCTCCACGCGGCCGGTGACCGCGATGCAGTACTCGCTGCGCAGGCGGTGGGCCACCGCCTCGTCGCGGACCACGACCTGGGCGACCCCGCTGGCCTCACGCAGGTCGAGGAACGCGACGCCGCCGTGGTCACGACGGCGGGCCACCCAGCCGGCCAGGGTGACGGTGCGGCCGGCGTCGGCGGCGGTCAGGGTGCCGGCGTCGTGGGTGCGGATCACGGGTGCTCCTCGGTGCTGGGGTGGGAGACGACGACGCTCTGGTGCAGGTCCACGTCCGGTGGGCACCAGGCGTCCGGGTCGGCCGGGACCTGTTCGCCGCTGCGGATGTCCTTCACCTCGTGTCCGCCGCCGGTGCCGTGCTCGCCCTCGTCGCCGGGGAACCACACGAAGGGGATGCCTCGGCGCTCGGCGTAGCGGATCTGCTTGCCGAAACGCTGGGCGGAGGCCGCCACCTCGGTGGGGATCCCGCGCCCCCGCAGCCGATCGGCCAGGTCCTGGGCACCCGGGCGGGACTCCTCGTCGGCGAGCGCCACCAAGACAGCGCTGGACACAGGCCTGCTCCCGGCCAGCACCCCGTCGGCCACCAGGGGGACGAGGGTGCGAGAGACGCCGAACGACACACCGACGCCCGGGTAGGTGGTGCGGCCGTCGGTGGCCAGCGCGTCGTAGCGACCTCCTCCGCCCACGGACTTGAGCCGCTCGTAGCCCTCCATGAAGATCTCGACGACGGTGCCCGTGTAGTAGTCCAGACCACGGGCGATCCGCAGGTTCGCCTCCACGGTCACGTGGTCGTCGACCGCGGACGCGCAGCCGTCCAGCACGGCCGCGAGCTCCGCGAGGCCCGTCTCGAGCAGGTCGTCCTCGACCCCCAGGTCGCGCACGGCGTCCACGAACGAGGTGTCCGCGACCCGGATCGCCGCGAGCGTCAGGCAGCGCTCCGCCTGCTCCGGCGTGGCGCCGGCACTCTCCACCAGCAGGACGGCCACCGCCTCGGGAGGCTGCTTGTCGAGCTTGTCGATCGCGCGGATCGCCGCCGGGATGTCGGGGATGCCGAGCCCGCGGTAGAAGCCTTGGATGAGCTTGCGGTTGTTGACCTGGAAAGACAGCGCGGGCAGTGGCAGGGCACCCAGCGCCTCCACCATCACCCGGACCACCTCGACGTCGTGGTGGAACGGCAGCTCGTCGCGCCCGACGATGTCGATGTCAGCCTGCGTGAACTGGCGGTAGCGCCCCTCCTGGGGCCGCTCCCCTCGCCAGGCGGGCTGGATCTGGAAGCGACGGAAGGGGAACTCCAGCCTCCCGGCGTTCTCCAGGACATAGCGGGCGAACGGGACCGTGAGGTCGAAGTGCAGCCCCAGCTCACGCCGCGCCGCGCCCGGCGCGGAGTCGTCCGGGTCGGCGTGCAGGCGGCGGAGCACGTAGATCTCCTTGTCGACCTCGCCGCCCTTCGACAGCCGGTCCAGCGGCTCGACGGCACGCGTCTCGATGTTGGCGAAGCCGTGCAGCTCGAACGTGCGGGTCAAGCGCGCGATGACCTCGCGCTCGACCGCCCGCTCGGCAGGCAGGAACTCCGGGTAGCCGCTCAGCGGCGTGGGCTTGGACACGTCTCACAGTCCTCGGCTGACGGACCCGGTGGGGCTGCCCGCCGGGCCCTCCTGGAGCTCCAGGAGGAAGGGGTTCGTCGCGCGCTCGCGGCCGATCCAGGTCTGCTCCCCGTGCCCGGGGAGCACGACGACGTCGTCGGGCAGCGTCAGCACCTTGGTGCGCAAGCTGCGCACCATCGTGGGGTGGTCGCCTCCGGGCAGGTCGGTGCGGCCGATCGAGCCCGCGAAGAGGAGGTCCCCGGAGAACATCACTTCCGAGTGGTCCTCGGCGTCGGGCACCGGTGTCCGGAACGTCACCGACCCCGGGGTGTGACCCGGCGTGTGGTCGACGGTGAACCGCAGACCTGCGAGCTCGAGCACCTGTCCGTCCCCCAGGTCCTGCACGTCGTCCGGCTCCGCGAACTCGAAGCGTCCGCCGAGCAGCATCGCCGCGGTCTCGGGCGAGAGACCGCCCATCGGGTCGGACAGCAGGGGCCGGTCGGCCGGATGGATCCACGCCGTGGCGTCGTAGGTGCCGGCGACCGGTGCGACGCACCACATGTGGTCGATGTGGCCGTGGGTGACCAGGACCGCGACCGGCTTGAGCCGGTGCTCCCGGACCACGTCGGCGACACCCGCAGCCGCATCTTTGCCGGGGTCGACGACCACACACTCCGCTCCCGGAGCCGTGGCCGCGAGATAGCAGTTGGTGCCCCACGGTCCCGCGGGGAATCCGGCGAACAGCACCGCTGCAGACTATCGAGCGCGTACGAACGCCGTGGCGGGGGCTCCGGCCGTCCCGCCCCCCTACCCACGCCATGACTAGCATGTAGCCTTCGCGCGCGGGCGAGGGTCGTCCGGGCACCGACGACGCATCGAGGGTTGAGTGACGAGTCACGAGTGGGGACGCGTCGCCGAGGACGGCACGGTCTACGTGCGCACCTCCGACGGCGAGCGCGCCGTCGGTCAGTACCCGGTCGGGACGCCCGAGGAGGCGCTGAAGTTCTACACCGACCGGTACGACGCCCTCGCGTTCGAGGTCTCTCTGCTCGACCAGCGCATCCGGTCGGGCCGGATGACCCCGGAGGAGGCCGCCGACTCCGTGCGCACCGTGCGGACGCAGGTCGTGGGTGCCAACGCGGTGGGCGACCTCGACGCCCTCGCCGCCACCCTCGACGGGGTCGGCCAGGTGATCGAGGAGCAGCGGGAGGCCCGCAGGGCAGAGCGCGCTCAGCGCCAGGCCGAGTCGAAGGCCGAGAAGGAACGGATCGTAGCCGAGGCCGAGACGATCGCCGAGGGCTCGGACTGGCGCAACGGCGCCAACCGGCTCCGCGAGCTGCTCGATCGCTGGAAGGCCCTGCCGCGGATCGACCGCGCCTCGGACGACGCCCTCTGGCGGCGCTTCTCCGGCGCTCGCACCGCCTACACCAAGGCCCGCAAGGCCCACTTCGCCGACCAGCAGGAGAAGCGCGAGGGTGCGCGGGTGGTCAAGGAGCGCCTGGTCAAGGAGGCCGAGGCGCTCTCGGGCTCGACCGACTGGGGTGCCACCGCCGGCGAGTACCGCGACCTGATGCGACGGTGGAAGGCCGCCGGCCCGGCGCCCCGCGAGGTCGACGAGGCGTTGTGGAAGCGGTTCCGAGCCGCCCAGGACTCCTTCTTCGCCGCGCGCGACACCGCCAACGCCGCCCTCGATGCCGAGTTCGCGGCCAACGCGGAGGCCAAGGAGGCACTGCTGGTCGAGGCCGAGGCCCTCGTCCCCGTCAGCGATCTGGACGCCGCGAAGCATGCCTTCCGCGATCTCTCCGACAAGTGGGACGCCATCGGCAAGGTCCCCCGCGACCGGATGAAGGAGCTCGAGGGCCGGATCCGGGCCGTCGGCGAGGCGATCCGCACCGTCGAGGACGACCAGTGGCGGCGCACCGACCCGGAGAAGTCCGCGCGCGCCGACGACATGGTCTCCAAGCTCGAGGAGGCGATCGCGCGGATCGAGCGCGACCTCGACGCGGCACAATCCGCCGGCGACGAGAAGCGGGCCGCCGACCTCGCCGAGAACCTCGCCTCCCGGCAGGCGTTTCTCGAGATGGCGCGCCGCGCCGCCACCGACTTCTCCGGCTAGCCGGCCAGCACCGTCAGGGCGTCGGCAGCCAGTCCAGCAGTCGCTCGGTGACCTCCCGCTGCCGGAAGAACGAGTTGTGGTCGACCGCCCGTGCCGCATCGAGCACGAGACGATCAGTCACGGGGAACCCCGCAGCGCCCGGCACGTTCCAGCAGCCCGCCGTGGGCACGACCAGGTCGTTGTCGGAGGATCCGAACACCAGGTCCGTCGCGCCGTCCCGGGCGACCCGGGCCAGGGGCGCCCCTCGCGGGGGCTCGTAGTCTGCGGCGACCGCACGCAGCCGCGCACCCGGGGCGGGTCGCGCGTTGAGGTCGTCGAGGTAGTCCTCCTGCGGATCCATCGCGGTGATCCCGTCGAGGCCGCCGACGGCGCCCACCGCGAGCTGCTTGACGACCGCGAGGACGAGCCCGACGGTCTCGGTGACGCCGTTGTCCGGCACGAACTGGGCCAGGTCGGTGACCCGGTCGAGGAGGTCGGACAGATGGCGCCGGTCGGCCAGCACCGTGCCGGCGTTGGGCGACGCGACCATGACCATGCCGCGGACGTCGAGGCGGCCCGCCGAGGCGATCTCGCGGCCGACCAACCCGCCCCGCGAGTGGGTGACCAGGTCGACCTCGAGGGTCCGTCCTCCGGGCACCAGGCCGGCGAGCACACGGGCGTTCTCGCCCGGTGCCACCGAGACGCTGTGGTGGTCGAAGGCGATCACGCGTCCCTCGTAGCGCCGGTGGAGCTCGGCCATCGTCTCCTGCGACAGCCCCCCGAAGCCCCCGTGCGCCGTGGAGAACGTGCCGTGCACGAGCAGCAGGGCGCGGCCCCCCGTCAGCCGCGTCCAGTCCTGGGCCGTCAGCGGCGACGCCTTGCCCTGCGTGAAGTCGTCGACCCCCATGAGACGCACCCGGTTGAGGCGGTGCTTGGCCTCCCACCGTCTCGCGAAGAAGTCGCCGACCCGTCCGAGCACTGGGTCGACGAGCGGGAAGACGAGGACCTTGAGCACCTTGGTGCCCAGGGCGCCGAGCACACCGCGGTCACCCGTCGGGTCGCGCTCCTCTGCGGGGACGATCGCGCGAGGGATCCGAAAGGTACGGCGCTCCCCACCGCGGGTCGGCACCGCCTCGGCCGGGACGTCGACCGGGAGGTGCCACGACAGGGAGCCGTCCTCCGCGGCGTAGAGGAGCACCTGCGCGTTGCCCTCCCCCGGTGCGGGCACCTCGAGCACGATGTCGTCGCCGCCGCCCGACGCGCGCGTGCCGTCACTCGCGGTCAGCTCCTGGTGCTGGGAGACCACCACCGAGAGCTGCTCACCCATGCCTGCGTCCTGCAGGGCCTCCCGGAACGCCTCGGTGGCCTGCTCCTCCCCTCGCATGCCGGGACTTCCCGTGCCGTAGACGTCGACCAGCCCCGTCAGGCCAGGGGTGACGATGACGACGTCCCCGACGGTGACGGGGAGGCCCTCGGGGCGCAGCTGCTCGGGCATCTGGTGTCCTCCTGCTCAGACGGGCGTCGGCCCGGTGGGTGTGCTGTCACGGGTCAGTCGCAGCCGGGGGTGGCCGAAGACCTGGTAGGCGACCAGGGTCGCGTGCAGACCCGGCGTGCCCGACCGGACGCCCGCCTCGGTGTAGGTCGCGCGGAGCGCGCGGACGGCCTCGGCCGCCGACACCGGATCGGGACCAGCCGGATCGGGACCTGGCAGGGTCGCGGCGTAGAAGGAGCGGGCCACGACTGCGGCGACGTCGTCGCGCACGTTCCACAGCGGCGCCACCACCCCGGTCGCACCGATCCGGAGCAGGGTGGAGGCGAAGCCGCCGTAGTCGCCGAGCACGCGCTCGTCCGATCCGACCTGGCAGGCGTTCAGGAAGACGAACGGCCCGTGGTCCAGGCTGCCGTTCTCGAGCTCCGCCGGGGTGAGGAACTGGGCGGTCGCACCGCCAGTCGGGCTGGCCGCGAGGAGCACGATGCCCTCCTGGTCACCCTGGGCGTCGTACTGGCCGTGCAGTGCGACGTGCAGGACGTCTCCGGGCGGGGAGCCCCGGAAGAGATCCAGCACGGACCACAGCTCCGGCTTCACCTGGGTCGCGGGCGGGTCGAAGAGAGCGGTCACCTCGGCGGCCTCCGCGACGGCGCTGTCGAGTCGTCCCCAGCCAGGCACGCCGGTGTAGTCGGCAGTCAGCACGGCTCCCGAGCGGACCTCCACCGAGGGGCGGGGCCGCGGTCGGGGCCGGTGCTCGGACAGCGGCCAGCGCGAGGCCGCCACGTGGGCGCCGAGGAAGGGCGAGTCCCCGCCCCACGTCGTGGCGAGGGGTGGCTCGAGAGCCGCGAGCTCCCAGGGCACGACGAGCTCCTCGGTCAGCAGCAGGACCGTCGGCGGGCTCGCCCGATCGGGTGCTGCCGCGATCTCCCGGAGGGCGTCCTGCACTCCCGCCGGGACGGCTCGGCCGATGCGATGGGCGCGGCCGGCCAGCCCGAGGTAGTCCTTCGCCGGGTCGGCCGAGAACTGGATCGACCGGCGCGTCTCCGTCGCGAACCCGGCCACGTCGCCGTCGAGCGTGGTGGCGCTGGGGAGGTCGGGCACGGTGACGGCCGGGTCGGCCGCGTAGGCGGTCCACACGAAGCTGTCCGACCCGGTGTCCGCACGACAGACGGAGACGACCAGATCGGGCGGTTCGGCACCGATCAGTGGGTCGAGGTCGAGCAGCTGCACGTCACGCCGCGGCGGGGGCGGGGCTGTCGCCACCTCCACCGCGGAGCCGACGGCGACGATGGTCCGCCAGGCGACCGCGACGACTTGCCGTTCCCGCAGCAGCTGCACTCCGAGACGGCGCTCCGCGGCCAGGTCCTCGCCATAGGCCGCGACGCAGGTGAGGGTCAGGGCGGGGTGCGGGTCGAGATCGGTGACGGTGACCCGGCCGCGGGGACTTCCGGTGACCGTGATCGACGTGGGGTCGAAGAGCAGCACCACCTCCAGCTCGACGCTCTCCCCCGTGGCGAACGACAAGGCTGAGCTGGACACCAGCGCGGCGTCCCTGCGGGGTTGCAGCCCCACGGTGACCTCGAAGGCCTGGTCGACCACGACCACGTCGGCGCGGTCCGTGCCGCTCGCCACGTCCAGCCGGGCGTACGCCTTGCGAGTCGTCGGCTCCCCGCTGCGGAAGACCGGTTCGTCATCGTGCTCCGGCTGCTCCGGCGGCGGTTCACCCCCCTCTCCGGGCGGCTCGGACATCGCGGCCTCGGGCTCGTGCCACCATCGGTACGGCGAGCCGTCGACCAGCTCGGCCCTCAGGGCAGCGAGCGCCGCGACGGCGTTGGCCAGAGCGCGCCGGTCCGGCTCCGGGACGTCGGCGAGCGCCTCCACCAGTCCGCGCCCCAGGCGCAGGTCCGACGCAAGGGCCGCGGCCCGCAGCAGCGCGTCACGCTCGTAGCCCTCGGGTGTCCCCGCCGCCGTCCGCACCAGCGCGGCCACCGGCAGCCGGTGCGGCGGGACGGCCGCCACCACCCACGCCAGCACGTCGGTGCGACCGGCTTGAGCGAGGTCCGCGACGAGCTGTCCGGCGGCATCGGGCGAGAGCGCGACCAAGGAGTCGGGACCCACCTGCCCGGTCTCCGGGCCGCCCTGGATCAGCAGTCGGGCAGCCTCGGTCGCGCGGTCCAGGTCGTGGTCCGGCCACGCCGGCGCGACGTCGTACGCCGGCTCGTCCGCCTGGCCGGCCAGCACCGCCAAGGCGTCGAGCACCGGCTGCCGGACATCGTCGCGCCAGCCCGCGACGGCCGTCTCGACGGTGGCCACCTGATCCTGGTCCATGTCGGTCCTCCCCCTCACAGGTGGCCGCAGCCCTGTCCTGGATACCTGCGCGGGATGTATCAGGGCGGCGACTCGCCCCTCTAGTCTGGTATCCGCACCGAGCAGACGAAAGAGCGCGCAGATGTCGTCCAGGCGCTACCTCAACTTCGACCTGCTGCTGGAGCAGGAGGCACCGGGGCAGTACCAGGCCCTCGTGACCGGGTCCCCCCTCGGCGAGACACCCAGCGTCCGGTTCGGCCTGCCCTTCGACGCCACGACGCTGGAGAACCTGCTGCTCAAGCTCGACCCCGGACGATCGGGCACCCGCAGGGTGGGGGCGACCTCGCAGCAGCAGGCGGCCATGGACTTCGGGGGTCCGCTCTACGAGGCGATCTTCCGCGACGACCTGCTGCTCGCGTGGACCCGTAGCCAGGACCAGGCCCGACAGCAGGCTGCGGGGCTCCGGCTGCGCCTGCGGGTGAACGACGCGCCTGCCATCGCCGGCCTGCCCTGGGAGCTGCTCTACGACGTCCGCAGCAACAACTTCCTGGCCCAGTCGGAGCGCACCCCGGTCGTGCGGTTCCTCGACGTCCCGCAGGTGCCGCGACCGATCACCGTCGACGGCCCGTTGCGGGTGCTCGCGATCATCTCCGCGCCGACCGACCTCGACGAGCTCGATGTCGAGGCCGAGTGGCAGCGGATCCAGGAGGCCCTGGCCCCGCGCGCGTCGGCCGGGCTCGTCGTCGTGGACCGGCTGGCCACGGCGACCGTCCTCGAGCTCGGGGCGTGGCTGCGGCGACACCAGACCCATGTGATCCACTTCGTGGGTCACGGCGACTTCGACGAGCGGCTCGGCGAGGGGGTCGTCTACTTCCAGGACCGTCAGGGCCGCAGCTCCCCGGTGAGCTCGTCCGTGCTCGGTCCCTACGTCCGCGACCACGACCCCCTGCGCATGGTGGTCCTCAACGCCTGCCGGTCCGCCCGCACCGACGCCCGTGACCCGTTCGGCGGGATGGCGCAGGGGTTGGTCCAGCAGGACGCCACCGCTGTCGTGGCGATGCAGTTCCCGATCAGCGACCGGGCCGCGGTGACCTTCACCGGCGAGTTCTACGGCGCGCTCGTCGACGGCCTCCCGGTCGACCAAGCCATGAGCAGCGCGCGCAAGAGCCTGCTCGCCGACTTCCGCGACGAGTGGGCGACGCCGGTGCTGTTCCTCCGTTCGCCCGACGGCAACATCTTCGAGAACCTGCATGCGGTGGCGGCCGGGGTCGACGTCGAGCCCGTGACCCAGCCCGTGACCCAGCCCGTCGACGAGCCCGTGACCCAGCCCGTCGACGAGCCCGTGGACGAGCCTGTCGGGGATCCGGTCGACCCGACGTACGAGACCCTGCAGCGGGCCGTGGACTCGCTGACCGGCGGCGCCGACGACCTGGCGGCGTACGACGCCAAGGTCCGCACCGAGCGACGCCGCAGGATCCTGCTCGCCGCCGGCGCGGGCGCCCTCGTGCTGCTCGTGGCCGCCGTCGCCTGGTGGGCGTGGCCCGGCGACGACGAGGTGCCGGTGAGCGAGCTCGGCCTCCCCGCGTCGGCACCCCTGCCCGACACCCAGCTCCTGGTCGCGGCGGGCGACGTCGACGGCTCGCAGCACATCTGGCTGGTCGACACCGACTCCCAGGACAGCACCGAGCTCACCGGGGGCCAGACCCGGGAGTGGTTGCCCGTGCTGAGCCCCGACCGGCGGTCGGTGGTCTACTCGCGCTCCAAGGACGGCACCAACTCCTACGTGCTGCATGTGGCGGGCGCGGCGGACGGCGCGGGCGACCGGCCTCTCTTCGAGCAGACGCCGGCACCGTGCGCCAAGAGCCAGGGCCGACCGGCCTGGTCGCTCGACGACCCCACCCTGATCGTGCTCCGGTGCCGGAGCGTGCGCGACGAGTGGAGCCTGCTGCTCTCGACGCTCGACGGCCGGATCAGGCGCAGCTACACCGTGGCGCCCGACGGGGTCGCCCTCCCGACGTTCGGCGACATGACCCTCACGCCCGACGGTCGCACCATCGTGCTGTGGGGCAGCACTGCGGGGAACGCCAGCGGGGGGTCGCTCTACGCAGTCGACGTGGCCGACGGCTCCACCCGGCTGCTGCTCAAGGCGCAGGTCCCCCAGCAGTTCAGCGACGCTGTCTTCTCCCCCGACGGGCGCACGCTCGCCTTCCGGATGGCGGGCACCGACGGCAACTTCGACATCGCGGTGGCGGCGTTCGACGGCACGACCCTCGGCCCTCCCCAGCGTCTGACCACCGAGCCCGAGCGCGACGAGGACCCGACGTTCTCCCCCGACGGCACCCGGATCGCCTTCAACCACCAGCGCCCCGGCCTCGGCTCACGTCTCTACGAGGTGCCCGTGGACGGCTCGTCCGCCGCGCAGCCCCTCCTCGCCGGTGCCGTGGCCACCGTCGAGTCGGTCCCGGCCTGGTCGCGACGCTGACCGTCGGATAGTCCCTGACGTTCGGGTTCGTCCAAGCCAGGAATCCGAGCCCAAACGACAGGGACTATGAGCTACCGGTGGGCCGCCCCGACCTCAGGTGCGGACGAGCGCAGCTGCCCGGCCGGTGCGTTGCAGGAACGCATCCAGGGTTTCGGGAGCTGGCCGCCAGGGTGGACGTGTCAGGGTCCAGGAGCAGGATTCGAGGGGGAGGAACTTGGCCCGGCCACGGGCGCCGAGCATCCGGCTGGCGGCCACGTATCGCTGCGCCAGGTCCCCGCCGACGAGTGTGAAGTACTCCAGACCGTGGTCGCGGTAGCGTTCTTCGCGCGCCACGTCCTTCCGGTGCTGCGCACTGCCCTTGTGGTCTGCTCCGTCGTACTCCCCCACCAGGCCCGCGACCGGATCGAAGAGATCCGGAACCCCGATCAGCCGGCCGTCGCGATCGAAGAGCTCTGGGTTGCACAGGGGTGGATCCAAGCCCGCATCGAGGAGCCACACCAGCCGCATCCGCGCCTCCTGGGGCGATCTGCAGTCGTCGGTCGCCCAGGCGACCGCGGAGCGCGCGAGCGGGACACCGTTCCAGGAGTTTCGCTGGCCGACATACAGGCCGAAGAGGCGAGTCGAGATGACCCTGGCCGCCGCCGCCATCGAGATGGCGACGCTGGCCTCGCGGGGGCCTCGTCGCCGACGGACCTCGTCGAACAACGCGCGTTGCACCGTCGACACCGCCAACGCGTCCACGACGGACCACTCGGTCGGAGCCAGCTGCTCCTCGGTCTGGACGAACCGAGCATCGGGCTGGATCCCCGAACCGCCAAGGTTCAGTGGCACCGGGAGTAGCTCGCCGTCATAGCCCGCGCCGTCGAAGTAGGCGGCCCCGTGCCACCGCAGAGCCGCCCACGCAGTCACTGCGCCGTACCCAGGGATCCTGGCGCCCTGCTCGAGGATCCGCTGCTCGACCACGGACCCGTCGACCGAGCTCGGCACATACATGCCCGACGATGTCTGTCGCCACTTCCGCCCTCGCGCCTGTCCCGGCGTCGGCCCGCTGACACCTCGTGGGTCGCGCCGGACCGGTCGGACGAGGCCGGTCGGGCGCTGGCATTCCGGATCCCACGGTGGCATTGCCCCAGGCTTCCCGCGGTGCCTCGTCTCGCCGGGCTTCGTCTTCGAGACTGTGGACGAGGCTTGCGGCAACGCCATCCGGGAAGATCGGCCGGCTCACCGACGCGCAACCACGGGGGGTAGTCCCTGACGTCTGGGTCGCGTTCCGGGACAGAAGCGAGCCCGAACGTCAGGGACTACGTCACCGACGTCAGGCGGTGACGCGGTACGCGTCGAAGACGCCAGGGACGGAGCGCACGGCGCGCAGCACGCCGTCGAGGTGCTTGGCGTCGGCCATCTCGAAGGTGAAGCGGGACTTGGCGATGCGGTCCCGGGTGGTCGAAAGGTTGGCCGACAGGATGTTCACGTGGGCGTCGGAGAGGGCCATCGTGATGTCGGAGAGCAGGCGGT
>CAZIVD010000015.1:0-73059 GCA_964542635.1 uncultured Nocardioides sp.
GCAACTACTGGGCCGACGAGTTCGACAACCCCGAGCACCGCATCGACAAGATCGGGGTGCTGGTGCGCACGGTCACCGAGCCCTGACGCACGCTGCGAAGGCACAGCTAGCCGGCGCGCTCGAACGTCTTGCCGCCGTCGCGACTCACCTCGAGGTCGTTGCCCACCTGGACCAGGACCAGGTCCTGGTCGGCGGCGATGGCCAGCGGCGCGCGGCCGGGACCCAGGCACTCGAGGCGGCTCACCGACTGCGTGGCCTGGTTGAGCAGGCCGACCTGCGCGCCACAGTCCTCCGTCGCCCCGAAGAGGTAGAAGCGGCCCTCGCCCGGGGCAGCGGCGACGCTCGTCGTGGTGAAGCCGTCGACCGCGACGGGGGTGGGCTTGCCGCGTGGCTGCAGGGCGAAGAACAAGCTCGACCCGCAGCCCGCGAGCGCCGTCGCCCGAAGCCCGGTGACGACCTGCTGGGGTGCGCACCCGAGTGGGGTCCGGTCCCCGCCCGGGCCGATCACGTCACCGGACGTGGTGTCCGGCGTGAGGCTCCAGATCCCGGCTTCCGCAACCTTCTGCCAGGTGGCGCCCCGGTCGGTGGACTCGAAGGCGAGCGCGGAGCAGTCGGCGTCCAGGCCGGTGACGACCAGTTTGCCGGGCGGCGTACCGATGCCGAGGACCTCGACCAGTCCAGGCAGCTCCACCGTCGCGAAGCCACCGCCGTCCAGCGGGCCAGCCGCGACAGCGGCGATGTTGTCGAAGCGCTCCTCGCAGGCACCCCGGGTCGCGCGCAGGACCACGCCTTCGGCGTTCAGCCCCACCATGACCGGGCCCGTGATCGCGGTCGCCGCGGAGTCGTCTTCACCTGTGGTCGCGCCGGCGGAAGGCGGCGTGAAGCTCACGTCGTCGGTGGCACCCAGCCGCGGGACCGTTCCCCGGTAGGCCCCGAAGGCGACCAGGAGGACCACCACATCCGCGACCAGGAGTCCCACGAGGAGGACCAACACCCAGCGACGGCTCATTCCGCGTTGCCCGTGGCCCGTCGGAGCGCCGATGGCCGCTGAGCCGCCCGACGTCCGCCGCGCCGCGGTTTGGACGGCTGCTCGTAGGCGTATCCGGTCGTGTAGTTGCCGTAGCCGTAGCCGTAGACCACCGCACCGAGCCCTTGCAGCGGCGCGCGGTTGAGGACCACGCCGAGCATCCGTCCTCCGGTCTGGCCGAGCCTGCGCTTGGCCAGCCGGGCCTGCTCCTTATAGGTGCGGCCGATCGCGAACACCACCATCGCGCCGTCCGCGATCGCGGCCAGGAGCGCCGCATCGGTGACCGGGAGCAACGGCGGCGCGTCGAGCACGACGATGTGGTCGCGGGAGAGCTCGCCGATCATCGCCTGCATGCGGTGCGAGCCGAGGAGCTCGCTGGGGTTGTGCGGCACCCGGCCGGCCGACATCACCTGCAGGTGGTCGATCTGCGTGCTCTGCAGCGCGTCCGCGGCACTCACGTCACCCACCAGAACCTGGGCCAGACCGATCTGTGCGTCCACCCCGAAGATCCCCGCGACCACGGGCCGGCGTAGGTCGGCATCGACCAGCACGGTGTCGTGGCCGGCCGTGGCCAGCACGCGGGCGAGGTTGGAGGCCACGGTGGACTTGCCCTCGCCCTCGTTGGCGCTGGTGATGACGACGCTGCGCACGGGGTTGTCGACGTCGATGAAGCGGAAGTTCGTGCGCAGTTGCCGGAAGGCCTCCGCTGCCGGACCGCGGTTGGACGCGTCGACGCCTGCACCCTGGCTGCGGTCGAGGTCCTTGACGTCCGGGAGGATCGCCAGCACCGGTGTGTCGATGAGCTCCTCGACCTCGTCCACCGACCGCAGCTTGCGGTCGAGGTTCTTGCGCACCAGCGCCGCGGCGTACCCGACCAGGATGCCGAGGACACCGCCGATCGCGAGGTTGCGGAGGTAGTTGGGGGTGAACGGCGCGGTCGGAAGCCCGGCATCGCCCAGCGGCTCCACGCGCACGAGCTGGGTGATCTGCGCGCCCTGCGGGAGCGCCTCGTTGGCGATGTCCTCGGCCACCTCCGCAGTCGCCTCGACTCCCGCGGTGGCCAGGGCCTGGGCGAGCTCCGGCGAGGACGCATAGCCGGTCACGATGACGGCACCGGTGACCTGGTCGGAAGACCCGCTCAAGGACACCTGACCCTCGTCGATGCCGAGTGCGTCCGCGACCTCTGCGCGGACGCGCGACCCCGCGACGTAGGCGCTGTAGACCTCCGCCTTCTGCCGGGCGAGGTCCATCGACGCGGTCTGGGAGCCGATGTCGGGGGTGCCGTTGACCACCACCGTGCCCGTCGCCGACGAGGCGTAGACGACGGGGCGGGTCAGAGTCCAGGCGAACGCCACGATCAGACCCAACGAGAAGCAGACGAAGATCAGCTTCCAGTTGGCCCTGGAGAGGCGCACGAAGTCGAGAAGGGTCACGCGAACCTACTGGTCGGGGTCGCGCGGGCGCGCGACATACGCGAGAACGGTAACTGCTCGCGCCACCACGCGTGGAAACTACGGGATCACCCGGTGGGTCGGCGGCGTGGTCACCTGGCTGCCCGGAAGCGCAGCACCGCGACCAGCCCGACGCCGAGTGCGGCGCCCACCGAGTTCGACACGAGGTCGGCCATCGACGACTCGCGGTCGACGACCGGCAGCGCCTGGATCGCCTCGATCGATGACGACAGGGCCACCGACAGGGGCAGCGCCCACGCCCAGCGGCGGCCCAGCCACCAGGCGAGCCCCGCGCCGACCGGCACGAAGAGCAGGACGTTGAGGAGGTTGCCGTAGTCCTCCGGGTTCATCCAGGCGGGCGCGATCGGCACGTCGGTCCTGAAGAAGTAGAACAGGTGCACGGTGAGACGGTTGAGCTCCCAGGCGTACGGCGCGAGCGTGAGCACGACGACGACCAGCAGCCCCGCCGCCAGGGCGAGTCCTCCCAGGCGGCGCCCGCTCACGATCGGCGGCCCAGGAACGCGGCGACTGCGTCCACCAGGCCGGACGCGTAGCGGGCCCGGCCGGACGGCCGCGTCATCGCGCGGGCATCCTGTCGGCTGCGCATGTTGCCGAGCTCGACCATGACCGTGGGCACGTCCGACAGGTTGAGGGTGGCCAGGTCACCCCGGAAGTCGAGCCCGTCGCCGCCCGCGACGTAGGTCGCCCGCGTGAGGCCGCGGGAGACGAGCGCGCTGCGCGTGTCGCGGGCCAGCCTGCGGGAGTCCCGGAAGATGTCGTGGGTCCAGGGCCGGCGGTCCACCGGTGCGATCACGTGGAAGCCGTGCGCGCCGGGGGCATCCGACCCGTCGGCGTGGATGCTGAGCTTGAGGTCGGCCCTCCGGGCGTTGCCGGCCTGCCCGCGGACGTCCACGCAGGGACCCCAGCGGTCTTGACGGTTGCTGTGTCGCGTCAGGACCACCCGGGCGCCGAGAGCCGTGAGCCGCTTCTGGACGTGCCGCGCGACCTTCCACACGAGAGTCGCCTCGGGGAAGCCGCCGCGGGTGGCGGTGCCGGTCGTGTTGCACGGCTTGCGGAAGCCGCCCGCGGGCACGAGCCGCCCGATCCGCCGCGGGAAGCGGTGGTTGCCGAGCTGGTGACCCGGGTCGAGCACCACCAGACGCCCCTGCAGCGGCCGCGCGGCCCGGTCGTGGTCGCCCGCCGTCCGCGTGCCCAGGTCGGGCGGGGCCGCGTCGCGGGCCTGGGCGGCCGGCGCCAGGGCGCCGCCGGCGACCAGCACGAGACTGGCGAGCGCGGTGACCGCGACCGTGGCGAGTGGGTGCGCTCGCGAGCTCACTCGTAGCCCAAGATCTCCTGGCGCTTGTCGCTCCACGCCAACGCCGAGTCGATCGCCTCGTCCAGGCTCAGGCCGGCCCGCCAGCCGAGCAGGTTGGCGGCCTTGTCGACGTTCGCGTAGGCGCCGACGGCGTCGCCGGGCCGCGGCGGCGCCTCGCGCACCGGGACCTCGCGCCCGAAGACCCGCTCGAACGCCGCCACGAGCTCGCGCACCGAGACTCCCTCGCCGCGACCCACGTTGATGATCACGCTGGGCGCGCCGGCCCGCTCGATCACGTCGTCGAACCGCTCGATGGCGCGCACGTGGGCCTGCGCGACATCCCAGACGTGCACGTAGTCGCGGATGCCGGTGCCGTCGGGCGTGGGGTGGTCGGTGCCGGTGATGGTGAAGGCGTCCTGCTGACCGCGCGCAGCCCGCACGAGCTGGCCGAGGACGTGGGACGGCTCCTTGGCATAGACGCCCGTGGTGAGCCCGGGGTCGGAGCCGATCGGGTTGAAGTAACGCAGGATCAGCGCGCGCAGACCGGTGGCGGCCGCCATGTCCTCGAGGATCTGCTCCATCATCCGCTTGGTGCGCGCGTAGGGCGAGGGCGGGTCGAGTGGGTCGCCCTCGAGCACCTCGAAGCCGGTCGCGGGCGCGGCGTAGAGGGAGGCGGACGACGAGAACAGCACCCGTGGCTTGCCGAGCGACTCCAGGGTGTCGAACAGCTCGAGCGACTTCGCGACGTTGTCTCGGTAGTACTCGTAGGGCTGCGCCACCGACTCGGGCACGATGATGCGCGCGGCCATGTGGATCGTCGCCTGCAGGTCGGGGTGCTCGTCGACGATCCGCTGCAGCAGCGCACGGTCGGCGATGTCGCCCTCGTAGAACGTGCGTCCGCCCACGAAGGCGAGCGGGCCGCTGAGCAGCGAGTCGAGGACGATCGGCGTGTGCCCCGCGTCCTCCAGGGCAGTGGCCGTGATGGAGCCGATGTAGCCGGCTCCGCCGGTGACGAGGACCTTCATGACGAGCCAGGGTAGTCGGGCCCGGCGCGAGGCCCGAGGGCGCGTGCCACCGGCTGGCAGACTGTCCGCCATGCCTTCCGCGCTCATCACCGGCATCACCGGCCAGGACGGCCTCTACCTCGCCGAGCTCCTCCTGGAGAAGGGGTATGACGTGCACGGGGTGATCCGCGGGCAGAACAACCCGCGTCGCGAGATCGTCTCCATGGTGGTGCCCGACGTCACCCTCCACACCGGCGATCTGACGGACATGTCGAGCCTGATCCGCGCGCTCCGCGACGCGGAGCCGGACGAGGTCTACAACCTCGGCGCGGTGTCCTTCGTGGCCTACTCCTGGGCCAACGCCGCCCTCACCACCGACGTCACGGGCAAGGGCGTGCTGACCCTGCTGGAGGCGATCCGGCTGCACACCGGGGACGACCCGTCGGCCGTGCGCTTCTACCAGGCGTCGAGCTCGGAGATGTTCGGCAAGGTCCAGGAGGTGCCGCAGAACGAGCGCACCCTCCTGTGGCCGCGATCGCCGTACGGCGTGAGCAAGGTCTTCGGCCACTACATGACCATCAACTACCGCGAGTCCTACGGCATGCACGCCTCGTCCGGGATCCTCTTCAACCACGAGTCGCCCCGGCGTGGCCCGGAGTTCGTCACGCGCAAGATCAGCCGCGCGGTGGCGCGGATCCATCTCGGCATGCAGGACGACCTCGTGCTGGGCAACCTCGACGCCGAGCGCGACTGGGGCTTCGCGGGCGACTACGTCGAGGCGATGTGGCTGATGCTCCAACAGGACCAGGCCGACGACTACGTCATCGCGACCGGGGTCACGCACTCCATCCGTGACTTCGTGACAGCCGCCTTCGGCCACATCGGGGTCGAGGACTGGCAGCGCCATGTGCGGCAGTCGGAAGAGTTCATGCGGCCCGCCGAGGTCGACCAGCTGATCGGCGACGCCGGCAAGGCACGCGAAGTCCTCGGCTGGAAGCCCAAGGTCGGCTTCGAGGAGCTGGTGGCGATGATGGTGGAGGCCGACCTGGAGGAGCAGCGTCCGTGGGCCCAGCCGTAGGCCAGGACGTGCGTCGGGCCTTCGTCACGGGCGTCGGCGGCCAGGACGGCAGCTACCTCGCGGAGCGACTGCTGGCCGAGGGCCTCGAGGTGCACGCCCTGGTGTATGCCGAACACGGGCCGCCCGCGCACTGCCCCGACGCGGTGGTCCTCCACCACGGGGACCTGGCCGAGGTCGAGGCGGTCCGCGGGCTGCTGCTCGAGGTGGACCCGGCCGAGGTCTACAACCTGGCCGGGCTCAGCTCGGTCGCGCAGTCGTGGGCGGAGCCCGATCTCACGGCCCGGGTCAACGGCCTGGGCGCGGTGGGACTGCTGGAGTCCGCCCTGGCCGTCCAGGAACGACACGGGCACTCGGTCGCCGTCGTCCAGGCCTCGAGCGCGGAGATGTTCGGCGTCCCCGACCGCAGTCCGCAGGACGAGGCAACCCCCCTGCGCCCGGTGAGCCCGTACGGCGCCGCGAAGGCCTACGCGCACCTCGCGGTCGGCACCTACCGGCTCCGCGACCTCCACGCGGTCGGGGCGATCCTCTACAACCACGAGTCGCCGCGCCGCCCGGAGCACTTCGTGACCCGCAAGATCACCCGCACGGTCGCCGCGATCGCCCGCGGCCTCGCAGACACGCTCGTGCTGGGCAACCTGGACGCCCGACGGGACTGGGGCTGGGCGCCCGACTACGTCGACGCCCTGGTGCGCGCGGCGCGCGGTCCGCACGCGGACGACTACGTCGTCGCGACCGGGGTCGCCCACAGCGTGCGCGACTTCGCCGCCGCCGCCTTCGCCCGCGCGGGCGTCGCCGACTGGGAGCGCCTCGTGGTCTCCGACCCCGCCCTCCTCCGTCCGGTCGAGGCCGCAGAGCTCACGGGGGACGCCACCCGGGCCCGCCAACAGCTCCGATGGACCCCCACCGTGGGCTTCGACGAGGTCGTCGGTCGGATGGTCGACGCGGACCTCGACCTCCTGGACGCATCGTCGAGCCAGGCCTCTTGGAAGGTCAGGCCGACTGGGCGCTGACGGCCTCCTGGGCCACGCGTCGCAGGGCGATCAGCACGGGGTCGAGCATCACGTTGCCGAGGACGACCAGCCGCAACGCGTCGGCGGCGCGCCCGGTCGAGGCGAGGGTCGCGGCGACCGAGGCGAAGTCGAGGAGGGCCACCTCGTGCATGGCCGCGGCGTACGCGAGGAGCGCCTCGTGGTCGACGTGGATGCCCGCCCGACGGGCAGCGCCCAGGGCGGCGCCCAGGGCGCGGGCAGGTGGGCACTCCGGATCGGCCTCCCACCGCAGCTCGGCGAGAAGGTCGACCACCTCGGGACTCACCTCGGCCTCGTTGCCCGGCATCGGAAGCGCACCGTGGGCGGCGCCCAGGAAGTCGTGTCGTGACGTCGTCGGACGGCTCAGCGCGTCCAGGATCGCGTGCACGCCGGCGATGCCGACCCCTCCCTGCTCGACCAGGGCGCGCACGAGGCGGACCCGGTCCACGTGCTCGTCGCCGTACTCCGAGCGGGTGCGGCTCGTCGGTGCGCCCGGCATCAGGAGGCCCTCGCGCAGGTAGTACTTGAGCGTGTGCACGGGGACGCCCGTGGTCTGCGCCAGCTCCGACATCAGCACCGCTGACTCCTTGGGTTGACATTGGATAGCAATACTATCCAGAATCGGGGAGACGAATTGGAGAGCGACACTATCCAATCATCCCGATCCCCGACGGAGGAACCCTCGATGCAACGCCGGACCCACGCCTACGACGGCCCGCTGGCCGTCTTCCTGATCGGACTGCGCATCCACAAGCCGTGGCGGGTGCGGATCGTGGCGAACGCGGTCGCCGCCATGCCCCGAATGATCGCCGAGCTGGAGCGCAACAAGGCCGCGGCCGAGCGTGGGGAGGCCGAGTCGCTCGGCTACCTGGGCGCCCGGACGACGGTCCACCTCACCGGGATCACCACCATCCAGTACTGGCGCGCTGCCGAGGACATCTACGCCTACGCGAACGCGGCTCGGCTCGAGCACCGACCGGCCTGGCTCAGGTTCTACGCCCTGACCAAGGCCGACCCCGGTGCCGTGACGATCTGGCACGAGACCTATGCCGTCGAGCCCGGCGGCACGGAGAGCGTGTACGCCGGGCCGCGGCCCTTCGGCCTGGCCGACGTGGCCGGAGCGATTCCGGTGGCGCGGCGTGGCGAGGTCGCCCGGGCTCGGATGGGCCACGCGCTGACGGTGGCCGACCGACACCCCGCCCTCGACAGCCCGCACCCCTGACGAAAGGCTGTCGGCATGCCGAGCCGCCGACACGCCGCCTACGCGAAGCTCGTCCCGAGGCTGCGCAAGGCTCGCGACCTCGTGGACGAGCCGACCGAGCGGGCGCGGATCGAGCGATGGCACGCGACCCTCCACCGCACCCTGCCGACCCGCGCCGTCCCTGGGTTCCACCGGCACTATGCGGTCGTGGAGGAGGAGTTGCCGGGCGGCGTCCCGGCGTACGTGATCAGCCCGCGGCGTACGAGTCCGCCGGGGCGCACACTCCTCTATCTCCATGGCGGTGGGTTCGTCGCCCCGATCGACCCGTTCCAAGTGCGCTACGCGATGCGGCTCGCCGGCCGCATCGGTGCGCGGGTCGTGATGCCGGACTACCCCCTGGCCCCCGAACACACGTGGGAGGACGGGTTCGGCGCCGTCACCGACCTGGCGGTCCGCTGGGCCTCGGAGCCGGGCGGCATGGTGCTGGCCGGCGACTCCGCCGGCGGCGGCTACGCCCTCGCACTCGCCCTGGCGCTGCGCGACCGCGGCGGGTCGCAGCCCACGCACCTCCTGCTTCACGCGCCCTGGGTGGACCTCACCACGAGCACTCCGGAGACCGTGGCGTACGACGCGATCGACCCGTGGCTCTTCCTCGGCAAGCTGCGCGCCTATGCGGCGTGGTGGGCCGGTCGCGAGGAGGACCTGGGTCGCCCCGAGGTGAGCCCGGCGCTCGGCGACCTCACCGGACTGCCGCCGGGCCTGATGTTCTACGGCACCCGCGATCTCCTGGCCCCCGGGTGCCGGCTGCTCGCCCGGCGAGCGGCCGAGGCCGGCTGGGACCTGACCGCCGTCGAGCAGCCGGACCTGATCCATGTGTACTCGATGCTCCCGTTCGTCCCCGAGGCGGAGGCCGCCTTCAGGCAGTCGGTCGACTTCCTCTCCGCTGGTCGAGGAGCGAGCCTGCGAACCTAGCGGCCGGCGCTCCCCTTGTTTGATGCGCCCGTTGGCTGGGTTCCGCGGCCTGAATGGTGCGCCTCACGCATCAAACGTCGGAACACCCGGTCAGCCGGGGATTCAGTCCTCGGGGTAGAGGTTCTGGAGCCGCACCTGGCCGCGCGCGGCCAGGCGGCCGTCGTCGGCGATGGTCTCGACGACCCACACCTGCTGCAAGCGCCCGCGGTGGAGTGGTGTCGCGGTCGAGGTCAGACGGCCTTCGCGGATGCCGCGGAAGAAGTCGGTGTTGTTGTTGACCCCGACGACCCGGGCGCTCGGATCGCGCTGGGCCACCCACAGGGCTCCGCCGAAGCTCGCGAGCGTCTCCACGACGCCGCAGTGGGCGCCGCCGTGGATGAGGCCGTAGGGCTGGTGCAGTCGGGGGTCCGCCGACCAGGACGCGACCATCCGGTCGGGGGTCGTCTCGGTGAACTCCAGGCCGAGGTAGGCGACGAAGCTGGACGTGATGTCGTCGGTCCCGAAGAACGACTCCATGCCCTCGAGGCCGCGCGGGGATTGTTCGGTCACGAACGCCAGTCTGCCGTGGCGGCCCTGGCGCTGCGGGCCTGGGTCGCTGCGGGTCGGGCCAATGCGGGTCGCGTCAATGCAGGCCCGAGGCCACCACGCACCCCGGGGCCGGCGGACCGTCGGCAGGGAACGCCTGGGCGAGCGCCGAGGCGATCCGGCGCGAGCGCTCGGCGTACCCGGGCGTGGTGAAGTGGATGCCGTCGGAGATGTACCACGCGTCGCGGACCTCGGCGCGCCAGTCGTAGACGCGCAGGTTGGGGTAGCGCTCACAGGCGTCGAGCAGCGCGCGGTCGAAGGCCCGCATGTTCTCGTCGTCGTAGGGGCCCGAGCGCACCAGCGACTTCACCGTCAGCCAGAGCACCGGCTGGTCGCCGATCCTCTCCATCAGGAGGTCGATGCGCTCCGCGTACGGATAGGAGCCGCCGACCGCCTGGTTGGCTGCGTCGTTGGTGCCCATCGCGATCTCCCAGCAGCCGCGGTAGCCCTCCGCGAGTCGCGAGCGTACGGCGTCCTGCGCGTTGGGCTGGTCGTGCCACTTCTCGACGATCGAGCGAGCCCCCGAGATGTCGGTGTCCACGTCGCGGACGCCGTGCCGGCGGAGCTGGGCGGGCAGCCTCGCGGCGCGATCCGGGAGGTAGGCCGGACTGATGAGCCCCACCGACGTCGACTCCCCGATGTGCACCACCCGCGCGCAGGAGGTCTGGGTGGGGCCGCGGCGGGAGGACTCAGCGCGGGCCGGACGGTCCTTCCGGCGTGGGGCGGGGGCCGGCTCGGCGTCGGCCGTCGGCTCCACGGCAGGCGGCAGCGGAGGCATCCCCTCGGCCGCCGCGAGCGTCGCTGTCGTGGCGTCCTGGCCCGGCCCCGCGTGTTGGGCCGAGGCGAGCACCACGGTGCCGAGGGCGACCACGGCCGCGACGCCGACCGGGACCACCGGGAGACGGAGGGTACGGCGTCCGCCGACGGTCACCGACCACCCGCGGACCCGCACGAGGGCACCCGCGAAGCCGTGTCGACGTACGGGGTCCTCCACGAGTCGCCACGATAGTTCGGCCAGAACCAGAGTGGCGGCAGTCAGCACGAGACCCCACCACACGCGGTGCTCGGCGAGCGCGGTCGCGGAGACAGCGGCGATGATCGGGAGCTGCCAGAGGTAGATCGCGTAGGAACGCTCCCCCAACCACCGCAGCGGCGCGAGGCCCAGAGCGCGCTCCACGAGGCTGCCCGGCAGGGCGACGGCGGCGACCAGCGCAGCGGAGCACACGGAGAGCAGGAGCAGCCCGGAGGAGTAGAGGCTCATCGAGTAGTCGTCGGTGCTCGCCACCAGCCACCCGATCCCGGCGAGCGCCGCGACACCGAGCACCTGGATGCCGACCCGGACCCCGCGTGACCGGGTCGCCGCCCGCTCGACGTCCGCCCAGACCAGGGCCAGCAGCGCGCCCAGGAGGATGCCGCCCGCCCTGGTGTCGGTGCCCTCGTAGGCGCGGGTGTTGTCGAAGCCGGGCGTTGCCAGCGCGGCCAGGAGCGCGAACGAAGCGGCCGCCAGGAGCCACGTCCCGGCGGCGAGCCAGCGCCGCGGCAGTCGCAGCACCACGAGGGCCAGGAGCAGCAGCACCGGCCACACGAGGTAGAACTGCTCCTCCACGGACAGCGACCAGAGGTGGTCGAGGGGTCCGGGCCCGCCGAAGCGGTCGAAGTACGACATCTCCCGGCCGATGGTGTGCCAGTTGGCGACGTAGGCCGCTGCCGACCAGGCCTGGCCCCAGCGTTCGCCCCAGGCCGTGCGGTCGGCGAGCGCCGTCCAGCCGAGCACCACGACCAGGACCACCGCCAGGGCCGGGAGGAGCCTCCGGGCCCGGTGCACCCAGAAGCGCCGCAGCTCCAGCGTGCCCGTGCGCTCGTGGCTGCGCAGCAGGATCCGGGTGATCAGGAAGCCGCTGAGGGTGAAGAAGACCCCGACCCCGAGCAGGCCGCCGGACAGGTGCGGCACGCCGAGGTGGTAGCCCAGCACCGCCAGCACGGCCAGCGCGCGGATGCCGTCGAGGCCGGGCACGTACGTCGACTGTTCGGCGACCGGGCGCGGCACGTCCCGAGTCTCCCTGCTCCGGAGTCCGCACCCGGAGCGCACACGCCGGTGCGCAGGCCACCGTTTCCGGCTCGTCGACGGTGGCTACCCCACCGGCGAGCGGCGCCCGCGGCCAGGTGCGCCACGCCTCACTCCTCGGAGAGCTCCGGCTCGGGCTCGAGGGTCAACAGCTCGAACCGGCCGCGTACGCCGAGGGTGCGGTAGACCTGGGTGAGCACGGCCTCCACGCGCTTGAGGCTGTAGCCGGTGGCGTCCGCGATCTCCCGGTTGGACAGTCCCTCGCGCACCAACCGGCTGACCTGCTGCTGCTGGGGCGTGAGCAGCGAGCGCTCACCGCGCGGCACGTGCAGCCTCAGGCCCAGGCCACGAGCGACGCCCGCCGCCCGCGCCTGCCAGGGCTTGGCGCCGAGCCGGCCGAAGGTGTCGAAGGCCTCCTGCGCCAGCTCCACCGAGCCGCTCAGCCGGGCCAGCTCGGTCGACGCCTTGGCCGCCGCGAACGGCACCCCCTCCTCGAGGGCGATCGTGCGGGCGGCCTCGAGGGGGTCCCGCTCGTCCGAATAGCGTCCCCAGGCCGTCAGCAGCCACATCCGGTTCAGCGGTCCCGTGTCACCCAGGTCGCCCAGCAGCGAGGCCGCCAGCGCCACCTGCTCCGCCGGGGACCGGCTCTCGACCGTCAGGTCGAGATAGGTGGCCGCGACCAGACCCGACAGCCAGTGGTAGCCGCATTCGCGCTGCTCGGCGATCCGCTGGGCCAGCGCCGTGACGTCGGCCGGGGCGCCCAGGCCGCGCGCACGCGCCACCCGCACGAGCGAGCGCAGCACCTCCGCCTCGTCGTGCCTGATCCCGCTCGCGTAGTCGTGCGCGGCGCCGGGACGGCCCTGGTCGGCGAGGATGATCGTGGCGATGGAGCGGGTGATCTGAGCCGCGGTGATGTTGCCGCCCGCCTCGTCGAGCCAGACCGACTCCTCCACGGTGCGCAGGGCGCCGGCCCAGTCTCCCGTCAACCAGCCGACGAAGCTGGCGGCCAGCTCGCTGTTGCCGCAGGAGCTGATCTCGAACCGGCGACCGCGTAGGGCGTCGGCCTCGGCCAGGTGCGCGACCGCGTCGGCCACCGAGCCTACGTAGCCGCCCGGCTGGGTGCACAGGAAGTCGACCAGTTCGGCGGCGAACAACGGCGGCATCAGCGGCAGGCACTGGCGCAGGTCGCGCACGAAGCGGGCCCGGTCCTCCTGCAGACCGACCATGTCGGCGTACATGATGAGCTGGCACAGGCTGGTGCCCCGCACCACCATGTTGTCGGTCTCTCGGTAGGCGTTCTCGCGCGCGACCGGGTAGTACGCCGCCGCCTCGGCCACGCGACGCAGCTGGGCGAGCAGGTAGAGCCGACCGACGTGGATGGAGCGGTTCTCGGGATGGTCGCGGATCTCGTCGTCGGCGGTCTGCAGCGCCCGCTGCACCTGGGCGAGGGCGAAGGTGCCGCAGTTCGTGACGAACACGACCTCGTCGCGATAGGCACCCGGCTGGGCCTCCGACATCGCGGCGCGGCCCACCTCGACGCTGAGCCGGGTGTCCGTGCCGACCTGACAGGCGAGCGCCCGGGTGCTCTGCAGCTTGGTGCGCTCGAACGAGCCCGGCGGCAGGGTCGCGGCCGCCTTGCCGAGCCAGTGCTCGGCCAGCAGAGGCGCGGAGTTGAGGGCCGCCGCCGCAGCCGCCAGCGCGGACTCGCGCCGCGTCGTGCTGTCGGCGGCCGCTCCCTTGTCGATGTGGATCGCCAGCGCGAACGGGTCGAAGGCGTCCACGCCGTCCTCGAAGCGAGAGTGCAGGATCGCCGCCGCGAGATCGTGCAACCCGGCGCGCAGCGCCCGCGGCGTGTGCTCGTAGACGTCGCTGCGCACGAGGGGGTGCACGAACTCCACGGTCTCCTCCGTGACCGCGAGGACGCCGAGGTCGTCGAGCCGGTTCAGCGCAGCCCGCACCGACTCCTCGGGCAGACCGGCCACCTGGGCCGGCACGGCCAGGTCGAGCACGGACCACCGCCCCAGGACGGCGATCGCCCGCGCCACTGCCTCGTCCTCCGGGTCCAGGTCGGGCGTCACGTCGGCGGGCCCAGTCGCCAGGTCGGAGGCCCACGCCATCGAACGCGGCACGAGGTCGGCGACGTCGCCCTCGGAGATGTGCCCACGCGACCTCAGGTCGTGGTACATCCCGCGCACGAAGTAGGGCACACCCCCGGACGCGGAGTGCACGTAGCCGGCGAGCAGTCTCGATGCCCTCCGGCCCAACACCTCCGTGCCTGCCGCCTCGACGCCGGCCAGGCTCAGCGGCTCGAGCTCACTCACCCGCCCCAGCCCTTCGTCGGCCATCCTGCGCACCAGGCGCCCCAGCTGGCGCCCAGCAGGGGTGGTCGCGGCCCGGGCACCCGCGAGCACGAGGACCGGGGGCCCCATGGTGTTGCGTAGCAGGCGCGCGAGTAGCGAGACGGTGTCGCGGTCGGCGTCGTGCACGTCATCGAGCATCACCAGGGCCGGTCCGCCGTCGTCGCGGATGCGGGAGAGCAGGCCGCGCAGAGCCGGCAGCAGGTTGTTGACGTCGCGCGGCGCGCCGGCCGCGAGTGCCAGTGCAGGCGCGTCCAGCTCGACGAGCACCTCGCGGGCCGCATCCCTGACAGCCGGGCTCACGCTGCTCCCCGCCAGCCTGGCCACGCCATCTCGGAACGCGCCGTACGGCGACTCGCGATCGAGTTGCTCGGCCCGGCCGCGCAGGACGCTGCCGGCGACGCTGGACTGGACGAACGTGCGCAGCACACTGGTCTTGCCGATCCCGGGCGGTCCCGTGACGAGGACGACCCGTGAGAGTTGGTCGCTGCGGACCTGGTCGTGCACCTCCGCGATGGAGGCCAGCGCGTGCTCGCGCTCGATCAAGTGCACTCCGCACCACCCCCCGATGAGCGGCAACCGCGGGGACCTCCCGCGGCGAATGCAGCGTCGTTCCGCGGTTCGCGGGCGGAACGACGTCCAAAGGAGCGTTCAGGCTAGTCCCAAGGCCTGGTCGACAACAGTCCCCGGATCGCCGCCGCGACGATGCAGGATTCGACGCTCGCGCTCCGTCGTGCCGCCCCACACCCCCCACTCGATGTCGTTCTGCAGCGCCTCGACGAGACACTCCCGACGCACCGGGCAGGACCGGCAGATCTTCTTGGCCTGCTGCTGCGCCGCACCCCGGACGAACATCGCGTCCACAGGTGCATCCAGGCACGCCGCTCGTGACACCCATTCGTCTGACCCCATGACTGTCTCCCCAACGCTCGAGAGCAATCCCCAAGACCTGGCGGCCGGAGCCCAGGTAGGTGTGGCGGGGCCGGGGTCGCTGGCCCCGCCACGGGACGTGACCTAGAGGGGGGTCACCGGTCACGTCCTGGTCCACGAGGTGGATCACTCCCACTGCCGAGCGAACCAGATCGGCAGCCACACCCCATGAACTCGTCCGACGCTAGGCGGCTCGGCAGGGCCCACACCACGGGGGATCACCCTCGTATTGGCAGCAGGTCTAGTCCCCGGGGATCTGGCCAGCTGACCAGGTCGAGCGGCCAGGTCAGAAGGCCAAAGCAAGCGGCCAGAACAAGCGGCCAGATGGCCGAGCAGGGGAGGTTCATCCGACCAGGGCGCCACCCGCGGGATCGAGGACGTCGCGCAGCCTGGTGAGGATGCGACTCAGGATGCGCGACACCTGCGTCTGCGTCACGCCGAGGGCGGCACCGATCTCGCGCTGGGTCAGGCCGTCGAAGTAGCGCAACCGGAGGACGAGCCGGTCGCGCGCGCTCAGGGCCCGCACCGCGCTGCCGAGCATGACGCGGGCCTCGGCCGCGTCCTGGCCGTGCGGGTCGGTGTCGGCGAGCAGGTCGCCCAAGGAGGCGGTGCCGCCGACCAGGGGCTGGTCCAGCGACGACGGGGTGAAGCACCCGTCGAGGCGCAGCGCCTCGACGACGTGCTGCTCGCACTCACCGAGCTCGGCCGCGATCTCGGCCGCCGTCGGGGTCCGGTCCCGCCGCTTGGCCAGTCGGTCGCGCGTCTCGAGGACGCGCAGATGGATCTCCTGCACCCGACGCGGCGGGCGGACCGTCCAGCCGTAGTCGCGGAAGTACCGCTTGAGCTCGCCTCGGATCGTGGGGACCGCGAAGGACAGGAAGTCCTGACCCTCCTCGGGTCGGAACCGGTCGGCGGCGGCCACCAGGGCCGTGTACGCGACCTGCTCGAGGTCCTCGAGGTCGATGCCCTTGTCCCGCTGCGCGGAAGCCAGGGCCTTGGCCACCCGCAGGTTGGCCACGACGACCTCCTGGAGCGCCTGGCGACACAGGTGCGGATCGTCCGTGCTGGCGCACCTGGCGAAGGCCGCCTCGGTGATCAGACGACGGGCCTCGTCGTCGGTCCGGGCGGGGAGGGATGGCGAAGTGGACAGGCGGAGTGAGGGCATGCGGTCGCCCACGACGTCCGAACTGGACATGAGAGGCCCCGGAGATGTGGAAGGGGGATCCTGCCGCGTGGTTTGAGCAGGAGTTGCCTGAGGTGCCGTCGCGACGTCCGTGCGATCCGCACGTGTCACGTGCTCACGACCTTAGGGCCATCGGGTCTGCTCGCGGCATCACCTGTGCGGGTGACCCCCGTTCCCCCGCGCCCCGCTGGTTGGCATCCTGGAAGGGTGCCCGGAGGCAAGGTCCGCACGGTGCTCGTCGACGACTCGACCGACGTACGAGCGCTGGTACGCCGACGCTTGGAGCGCTCGGGGCGGTTCGAGGTCGTGGCCGAGGGCGCGGACGGGGACCAGGCGATCACCTTGGTGCACCGCCATCGACCGCAGCTGCTGCTCCTGGACACGTCCATGCCGAGGGTGGACGGGATCGAGGCGCTCCCGACGATCCGGGCCCTGTGTCCGGAGACCGTGATCGTGCTCTTCACCGGCTTCGAGGACGCGTCGCTCGAGGCCCGCGCCCGGGAGCTGGGAGCCAGCGACGTCGTGCCCAAGGCGCTGCCCTTGGACCAGCTGCCCGGTCGGCTGACCCGCCTCCTCGGGCTCGATCGCACCATCCCGGCCAGGCGCGGCGCCGACCGCCTGCGCCTGGTCACCGACGTCGGTCGAGCCGGACGGTCCTCCCGGGACGGTCAGGTGGCCCTCGACCAGCACACGGAGCCCTTTCGGGGACTCTTCGACCGCGCCGCCATCGGGATGGCCACCCTCACCACGGCGGGACGCATCGTGCGCGCCAACCGCGTCCTGGCCGAGCTGATGTCCGCCACCACCGACGACCTCGTGGGTGTGGACTACGGCCGGCTGATGAGGGGCCGGGGCGACGACCTGGACGCTGCGCTGGACGCCATCACCCACGGCGACGACCTCGCGATCTTCGAGCACGAGCTCCCCCAGTCGCCGTGGCGCGAGGCCGGGCACGCCCTGGTCACGCTGGTCCCCGTCCGGGACACCGACCATCAGGCGCTCTACCTGTTCGCCCAGGTGCAGGATCTGACCGACCGGCGAGCTGCCCAGGAGGAGCTGCGTCGCAGCGAGGAGAGCTTCCGACTGCTGGTCGGCGCGGTCACGGAGTATGCGATCTTCCTCCTCGACGTCGACGGCAACGTCGTGAGCTGGAACGCGGGAGCCCAACGGATCAAGGGCTACCCGGCCAACGAGATCGTCGGTCGATCGTTCCGGGTCTTCTACCTTCCCGAGGATCGGGCCGCGGGGCACCCCGAGCGCAACCTCCGGACCGCGCTCCGGGAGGGTCTGCTCTCCGAGGAGGGCTGGCGGCTGCGCCGCGACGGCAGCCAATTCTGGGCCAGCGTGGTGATCAGCCCGGTCTTCGACGACCGGGGGCACCATGTCGGCTACGCCAAGGTGACGCGCGATCGCACCGACCAGCGCGCCCACGAGCAGGAGCGGCAGGGTCTCCTCGCCCAACAGTCCCGGGTACTGGCCCTGACCGCCCACGAGCTGCGCTCACCCACCGCCGTGATCGACGGTGCCGCCGACGAGCTGCGCGCCCTCGGCGAGGGACCTGTCCGGGTGGACCGGGACGACGTCCTCGACACCATCAAGGCCAGCACCGAGCGACTGCAGCGGCTGGCCGCCGACCTGGTGACGGCCGCGCGGTTGCACGCGGAGACGCTCGATCTGCAGCGCTCCGACGTGTCGGTGCGCGAGGTCCTCCGGACCGCCGTCGCCCGCGCGCAGGCCCTCCACCCGGGCCCGGACTTCGAGCTCCGGCTTCCCCACGACGTCACCGTCCACGCGGACCCGGTGCGCCTCGGCCAGTGCCTCGACAACCTCGTCGACAACGCCGTTCGCCACGGAGCCCCGCCGATCACGATCGGGGCGGAGGCAGACGCGAATGCGATCCACATCCACGTCACGGACGGAGGGGCGGGACTCCCGCCTGAGCTCGGGCCCCGGTTGTTCGAGATGTTCGCCAGCGCGGGACCGCACGGCGCCACCGGTCTGGGGCTCTACCTCGTGCGGGAGATCGCGCGCCGCCACGGCGGCGAGGCCGAGTACCGGCCATCGGTCGACGGCGAGCCCTCCGCGTTCGTCGTGTCGCTCCCCCGGCGTACCCCGCGATAGGCGGGCGCCGCGGCGTCACCCACGGCTGGGCGACCCGACGTCCGGGTCGGCGGGAAAGCCGTGCTGCAGTCCCCACGCGACGGCCTGAGCGCGGTTCGTGACCTGGACCTTGGCGTAGGCGCTGCGGATGTGGGTCTTGACGGAGTTGATGGACAGGTAGAGCCCTTCGGCGATCTGCTGGTTGGACCGGCCCGCGACGATCAACCCGAGGATCTCGGCCTCGCGGGGGCTCAGTCCGGCCTCCTGGCCGAGGTAGTCGCCCGGGTCCCATTCCTGGGCGATGTCGCTCGCGTCCAGGGTGCCGGACACGGCCTCGTCGATGAGCTGGACCAGCTCAGCCGCGGTGATGGCCAGGGTGATGCCCCACTCGACGCCTTTCTCCCGCGCTTGGACACCCAGCTCCGGCTTGAGGGTGCGGTCGATCGCGATCACGGTGGTCGCGGTCTCCTTGACCCATCGGTCCAGGTCCGTCGTGTCGCCGTCCCGCAGGTGGATGACGTCGAACAGGACGACGTCCGGCTCGCCGCCCAGCGGACCGTCGGTGGTGATGTCGAGGCGTGCCTGAGCGGTCTCGAGGATGGTCCGGAGGCCGACCTCGACCACCTGCTGGGGGGTGGCGACCTCGACCCACACCCGGCGACGTTCCCGCATGGAACGATCCAACCCCACGGCCCGGAACGTCGCCATACACGGGTGGCCCTACAGTCGCGGTCGTGTACGACGAGGAGTTCCTCGGGGTTCGGGTCGAGGCGCCCGTGGCGTCGGGAACGGCGGCCGGCGACGTCCTGGACATCGGCGGCACGACCCGTTGGGACTACGCCCACTTCTCCCTCGCGATGAGCACCTCGCGCCGCCTGGCGCTCTGGGTGGCCTGGAACGTCGACGGGCTGCGACTCTTCCCCGGGGACTCGATCCCGCGTGGCGCCGAGGACTTCCGGCTCG
This sequence comes from uncultured Nocardioides sp., assembly GCA_964542635.1. Taxonomy (GTDB): domain Bacteria; phylum Actinomycetota; class Actinomycetes; order Propionibacteriales; family Nocardioidaceae; genus Nocardioides. Next base: position 19,260 of record CAZIVD010000015.1, read on the forward strand.
ACCCGCGCCTGCCCGCCGAGGCACAGACGGGCGCGGCGGTCTATGCCGGGAACGACCTCGACCGCGGCCATCTCGCGCGGCGATCCGATCTGCTGTGGGGCACGCTGGACGAGGCCCGCGCCGCGAACCACGATTCCTTCTTCTTCACCAACATCGCGCCGCAGATGGACGACTTCAACCAGTCCGGCCTCGACGGCGTGTGGGGGCTCCTCGAGAACGCCGTGCTCGAGGAGCCCGGCCTGGCCGGTCGGCGGCTCACGCTGTTCGGCGGGCCGGTGCTCACCGACCACGACGTCGTCTATCGCGACGTGCTGATCCCTGGCGCCTACTGGAAGGTCGTCGCGTACGTGCTCGACGGCACGCTGAGCGCCCGCTGCTTCGTGCTGGCCCAGGACGTGCAGCCGGTGACTCTCCTGGTCGTGCCCGCCGGCTCGCTCGACGACTTCTCCACCTACGAGGTGTCACTGAGAGACCTCGAGGCGGTCGTGTCCCTCGACTTCGGGTCTCTCCACGAGCCGGCCGTGGCGGCCCCGCGCGACCTCCCTCCCCGCAGGGTCGAGGACGTGCGCGACGTCGTCTGGTGAGTCGGTGAAGCCCGCTCCAGCCCGGGCGAGGAATCACCTGTCAGCCGCCGCTGCTCTGAATGGCGCGAGCGTGTCGCTCCGCGCCACGCTGCCGCGCTGAAGGCTGACAAGCCATGGAGTGGGGCGGACAGCCATCGCGTCAGACCGGGATGTCGGCACGCAGCGCGAACCCGTAGGCGGCAGCCGCCACCGGCGTGGGCGCACGCCGGGTCTCGAACTGCTCACGGTAGAGCCGCGCATAGAGCCCGTCCTCGTCGGCCATCAGCTCATCGTGGGTGCCCTGCTCGACGAGGCGCCCGCCGACCAGTCCGAAGATCACGTCGGCATTGTGGATCGTGGTCAGGCGGTGCGCGATGGCCAGCGTCGTGCGGCCGGTCGTCGCTCGCTCGAGGGCCTCTTGCACCAAGCGCTCGGTCTCGTTGTCGAGGGCGCTGGTGGCCTCGTCGAGGATCAGGATGCGGGGGTTCTTCAGCAGCACGCGCGCGATCGCGATGCGCTGCTTCTCCCCGCCCGAGAGGCGGTAGCCCCGCTCCCCGGTGACCGTCTCGTAGCCGTCGGGGAAGCTCGTGATCCGGTCGTGGATGTTGGCGTCCCGCGCAGCCTCGACGATCTCGTCCGCCGTCGCACCTGCCCGGGCGTAGGCGATGTTCTCGCGGATCGTGCCGTGGAAGAGGTAGGGCTCCTGGGTCACCATCCCGACGCAGTCCGCGAGCGAGTGGAGGGTCAGGTCGCGCACGTCCACGCCGTCGATGAGCACCTGGCCGCGGTCGACGTCGTAGAAGCGCGGCACGAGATAGGTGGCCGTGGTCTTCCCCGAGCCGGACGGGCCGACGATGGCGGCGAGCTGTCCCGGCCGGATGGTGAAGCTCAGCGCCTCGAGGGTCCAGGCGTCGGCCACCGCGGTGGACTCCGCGTCGATCGGGCTCGCAGCCTCTCCGAAGCGGTCGGCGTACCGGTCGCCGGTCAGAGACCTCGGCTGGGGGTAGCGGAACCACACGTCGCGGAACTCGATCTCTCCACGCAGCTCCGCCGGTGAGACGACGCGGGCACCGGGGCGGTCCACGATCGCCGGCTCGAGGTCGAGATACTCGAAGATCCGGCGGAACAGGGCGAGGGACGTCTGAACGTCGAGCGAGACCCGCATCAGCTGCATCAGCGGCATCTGGAGCCTGGCCTGGACCGTGGTGAACGCGACGAGGGTGCCGGCGGTCAGGGCATCCTCGCCACTGGGGAGCGAGCCCGAGAGGATGAAGCCGGCCACCAGGTAGATGATCGCCGGCGTGATGGCGAAGAAGGTCTGCACGGTCGCGAAGAAGATCCTGCCGGTCATCGCCTGGTTGACCTGCAGCTCGGTCTGCTCGAGGTTCGCCCTCCGATAGCGCTCCGCCTCGGCCTCGCCCCGGTTGAAGACCTTGGAGAGCAGGATCCCGGAGACGCTCAGCGACTCCTCGGTGATCGCCGTCATCTCCGAGAGGCTCTCCTGCGTACGCCGAGCCAGCACCTGCCGGCGTCGGCCCACGCGCAGCTGCAGCCAGACGAACAGCGGCATCATGACGAGCGTCAGGATCGTGAGCTGCCACGAGAGGATCACCATCGAGACGAACGCCGCGGTGACCGTCACCGAGTTCTGCAGGATCGCCGTCGCCGTGTCCGTCAGGACGGTGCGCACCCCGGCCACGTCGTTCGCCAGCCGCGACTGGATGGCACCGGTCTTCGTGGTCGTGAAGAACGCGAGCTCCATCTTCTGCAGATGAGCGAACAGTTCGCTGCGCAGATCGGCCATCGCCGAGTTGCCGATCGTGGAGGTCAGCCAGTTCTGCAGGATGCCCAGCATCGTCGCGGCGACGGGCAGGACGCACATGCCCGCGACCAGCCAGCCGAGGAGGCCCAGGTCGGGTCCGCCTTCGACGAACAGCGCCCGGTCGAAGACCGCCTTGGTCAGGAACGGAACCAACGAGGTGAGGACCGCGGACAGCACCACGACGCCGGCCACCGCGACCATCCTCGAGGAGTACGGGCGCAGCAGACGGGCGATCCGGCGCAGGGTCGGGGCATTGTTGGCGGAGATCTCCTCCTCGCTGAGGTGGGTGACGGTCGATCCTCCGCGTGGCACGCCGTTCAGTCTGCCCCAGCCTCGGGACGGTCTCGTGCCAGGCGGTGGCTCGTCGCAACCGGCCCTGGCTAGGGTCGTGGTGGGGTCGGACGTTCGGCCCCCAACGAAGACGGACCGCAAAGGACAGGCACATGACGCAGTACGCCGTGACCGACCCGAGCACCGGGGCGCTGGTGCAGACCTACCCGACGGCGACCGACGCCGAGATCACCGCGGCGGTGGACGCCGCGAGTGCCGCCTTCGACAGCTGGGGGCGCCGTACGACCGTGGCGGAGCGGGCGGCGCTGATCCGGGAGGTCGCGGCGCTGCACCGCCAGCGCAGCACCGAGCTCGCGCAGGCGATGAACGAGGAGATGGGCAAGCCGCTCCCCGACGCCGAGGGCGAGATCGACTTCTCCGCCGGCATCTACGACTACTACGCCGACCACGCCGAGGCGTTCCTCGCGGACGAGGCGATCGACCTCGACGGGGAGGAGGGCACGGCGGTGATCCGGCGGATGCCGGTGGGCGTCCTGCTCGGGATCATGCCCTGGAACTACCCGGTCTACCAGGTGGCCCGCTTCGCGGCGCCGAACCTCGCGACCGGCAACACCATCGTGCTCAAACACGCCCCGCAGTGCCCGCGCTCGGCGGCCTTGCTGGAGCAGATCTTCCGCGACGCGGGCTTCCCCGAGGGCGCCTACGTCAACGTCTACGCGACCAACGAGCAGGTGGCCGAGGTCATCGCGGACCCGCGGGTCCAGGGCGTCTCGCTCACCGGGTCCGAGCGCGCCGGAGCCGCGGTGGCGGAGATCGCCGGGCGGCACCTGAAGAAGGTCGTGCTCGAGCTGGGCGGGTCCGACCCCTTCATCGTGCTCTCGGCCGACGACCTCGACGCCACCGTCGACGCCGCCGTCGCCGCGCGGTTGGAGAACACCGGGCAGGCGTGCAACGCGGCGAAGCGGATGATCGTCCACGAGGACCTGTACGACGGGTTCGTGGCGAAGTTCACCGAGAAGATCCTCGCCTCGGCCACGGCTCCGCTCTCCTCCGAGGCGGCCGCGGAGCGCCTCGACGAGCAGGTCGCCCGCGCAGTCTCGGAGGGCGCGAGCCTGGCGACCGAGGGCGAGCGCAAGGGCGCGCACTACCCGGCCGGCGTGCTCACCGGGGTCGGCCCTGACAACAGTGCCTACCGCGAGGAGCTGTTCGGCCCCGTCGCCATGGTCTTCAAGGCCCGCGACGAGGACGACGCGGTCGCGCTCGCCAACGACACGCCGTACGGGCTGGGGTCCTACGTCTTCTCCGACGACCCCGAGCAGGCCCAGCGGGTCGCCGACCGGCTCGACACCGGCATGGTGTTCGTCAACGGCGTCGGGGCCGAGGGCGTGGCGCTGCCGTTCGGCGGCGTCAAGCGCTCCGGCTTCGGCCGTGAGCTGGGCCGCTTCGGCATCGAGGAGTTCGTGAACAAGAAGCTGATCCGCACGGTGCGCTGAGCGGTTCTTCGCTCGTCGAGCCGGGGTCCTACATCGTCACGACGGCGGACCCGGTGACCCGGTCGGCGGCGAGGTCGGCGAGGGCCCAGTCGACGGCGTCGAAGGGGTACGTCGTGACGTGGAGGTCCAGCGGCAGCCGACCGGCCAGGCGCAAGAGCTCCTCGCCGTCGCTGCGGGTGTTGGCGGTGACGCTGCGCAGGGTCCGCTCGCGGAAGAGGTGCCGGTCGTAGTCCAGCGACGGGATGTCGCTCAGGTGGATCCCGGCCACCGCGAGGGTCCCGCCACGGTCGAGCGCCTCCAGAGCCGCCGGAACGATCTCGCCGGCGGGCGCGAACACGATGGAGGAGTCGAGCGGCTCAGGAGGCCGCTCGGTCGCGCCGCCCGCCCACGCGGACCCGAGCCGCGTCGCGAGCTCCTGTGCCGCGGCGTCCCGGGTCATCACGAACACCTCGGCGCCCATCGCGAGCGCGAGCTGAGCGGTGATGTGCCCGCTCGAGCCGAACCCGTAGATGCCCAGTCGACCGCCCGGGGGCAGGGCGGCGAGCCGGAGCGCCCGGTAGCCGATGATCCCCGCGCAGAGCAGCGGCGCGGCGACGGCGTCGGGGATCGCGTCGGGGAGCCGGTAGGCGTAGGCGGCCGGCACGACGGCGTACTCGGCGAAGCCGCCGTCCTCGTCCCAGCCCGTGTAGAGCGAGCGGGGGCAGAGGTTCTCGGCGCCGGACCGGCACCATCGGCACTCGCCGCAGGTGCGGCGCAGCCACGCGATCCCGGCGCGGTCGCCGACGGCGAACCGGCGCTGGGTCTCTCCGGATGCGGCCACCCGACCGACGACCTGGTGCCCGGGTACGACATGGGGACGGCGCGGCGCCAGGTCGCCCTCCACCAGGTGGAGGTCCGTCCGGCACACTCCGCACGCCGACACTTCGAGAAGCACCTCGTCGGCCCGAGGCTCCGGCACGAGACGGCTGTCGAGGTGCAGGGGAAGCTCGCCCGCAGGAGCCGGGGCCGCGCAGCTCCAGGCACGCATCGACGAACGCACGGGGACAGTGCTCACTCCGCGAGTCTCACCCGGCTCCGGTCTGCCGACCAGAGCCGGAGGTCCCCGCCGTCCGTGACGAACTTGTCGCTCTCAGACCCTGGGAACGACAAGTTCGTCACGGGCGGCGTGACACCGGGGGTCACTGCGACCTAGGTCCTGAGTCGACCGGGACCAGCGGCACTCGCGTCCTGGCCCAGCGGGAGGTGTGCTGGAGTCGAGGAGGCACAGGACGCCATGGAGATGACCAGGGCTCCGTCGACGCACGCGCCCAGGACCCCGGGCGGCCTCTCGGAGGACGAGGCCGCCCGCCGGCTGGCCAGGCACGGCCCCAACGAGCTGCCCGTGACCCGCCCACCCCGCCTCACGCACCGGGTCCTGCACCAGCTCCGCGACCCGATGATCGCCCTGCTGAGCGCGGCCTTCGTCCTGGTCGTCGCGGTCGGCGACGCCGGGGACGCCCTCATCATCGCGGCGGTGATCCTCCTCAACACGACGATGGGCGTGGTCCAGGAGCTCCGGGCGCAGCGAGCCGTCGACGCTCTCGACCGGCTCTCCGCACCACGCGCCCACGTGCGGCGCGACGGGAGGGTGCGAGCCCTGCCGGCGACCGAGGTCGTGCCCGGGGACCTGGTGCGGCTCGAAGCGGGCGACGTGGTGCCCGCCGACCTGCGCCTCCTCGAGGCGTCGGCCCTGCAGATCGACGAGTCCGCCATGACCGGCGAGTCGGTGCCCGCCGATCGAGGCGCGGGCGACGACCTCTGGTCCGGCACCGTGGTGACCCATGGACGCGCCTGGGGGGAGACGACCCGCACGGGCGCGTCCAGCGGACTGGGACGGATCGCAGCTCTCATCCGTGCGAGCGCCCCCAGGCCGACGCCCTTGCAGCGCCGACTCTCCACGCTCTCGAGGCAGTTGGTGCTGGCCACCGGGGCACTGTGCGTGCTCGTGCTCGGACTCGCACTCCTGCGAGGCACGTCGTACGTCGATGCGACGGTGCTGGCGGTCAGCCTCGCCGTCGCGGCGGTTCCGGAGTCGCTGCCGGCCGTGGTGACCGTTTCCCTCGCGCTGGGTGCACGTCGGATGGCGAGGAGGTCCGCGGTCGTGCGATCCCTGCCAGCTGTGGAGACGCTCGGCTCGGTGACGGTGCTGGCCTCGGACAAGACGGGCACGCTGACCACGGGCGTGCTCACCGCGTGTGTGCTGTGGACACCCGACGGCACCTGCACGGTCACCGGGCAGGGTCACCAGGTCGACGGGCAGGTCGAGGGGCCGCCACCCGCCCGGGCCGCTGCCGTCCGTCTGCTGCGTGATGCCGTGCTGTGCAACGACGCACACCTGGGAGACCCGCACGAGGGCCGGTGGCGGGCGGTGGGCGATCCCTTCGACATCGCCCTCCTGGTGGCGGCGGCCAAGGCGGGCGTGCACGCCGACGCGGTGGCCGAGGAGTGGAGCCGCGTCGAGGAGTCGCCGTTCGACGACGCGCGACGCTCGATGCGGACGGTCCATGGTGACGCGCAAGGACGAACCGTCGAGGTCCTCAAGGGAGCTCCGGAAGGCCTGCTCGAGCTGCTCCCGCCCGGCCCGGTGGTCGAGGCCGCGCGTCTCGAGGCGGAGGCGCTGGCCGCTCAGGGCTACCGCGTGCTCGCCGTCCTCGAGGACCGCTGCTGGGTCGGCCTCGTGGGGGTGATCGACCCACCACACCCCGGCGCACGAGACGTCGTCGCCGAGTGCCGAGCAGCGGGCATCCGACCGATCCTCGTGACCGGCGACCATGTCAGCACGGCCCGCGCCGTCGGCGCCGAGCTGGGGATCCTCAGCGACGGCGGCGAGGTCGTGGAGGCCGCCCAGATCGCGCACGGCTCGCACACCGAACGCGTGCCCGCCATCGACGTCTACGCCAGGACGCTGCCCGAGCAGAAGGTGGACATCGTCGACGCCTGGCAGGCGCGTGGCGAGGTCGTGGCGATGACCGGCGACGGCGTGAACGACGCCCCGGCACTGCGCCGCGCCGACATCGGCGTCGCGATGGGCGGCCGCGGCACCGAGGTCGCCCGCCAGGCGGCGGACCTCGTGCTCGTCGACGACGACCTGCGCACGGTGGTCGCCGCCGTCGCCGAGGGCCGGCGCATCTACGCCAGCATCCGCGCCTTCCTCCGCTACGGACTGGCAGGCGGGCTGGCGGAGGTCGCGGTGATCCTGCTGGCACCGTTCCTGGGCCTGCCGGTCCCGCTGACCCCCGCCATGATCCTCTGGGTCAACATGGTCACGCACGGCCTGCCCGGCGTGGCGTTCGGGAACGAGCCGCTCGATCCCCGGCTGATGACCCAGCCGTCCCGCTCGCCCGCCCACTCGGTGCTCGACCGCACCCTGGTGAGCCAGGTGCTGGTCGGCGCCGCGCTGACCGCCGCCGCCTCGCTGCTGGCCGGTTGGTCGGTCTTCCAGGACGGTGGGGACCTGCGCACCGCAGTGTTCTTGTGCCTGGGGCTCGCACAGCTCGGCATCGCCCTGGCGCTCCGGGCTCCGCGAGCGGGGCTGGCGTGGCGCGACCGCGGCCTGGAGCTCGCCGTCCTGCTGGCCGCGGCCTTCCAGGTCGCCGGCGTCCTCGTGCCCGGTCTGCGCGATCTCCTCGGGACCCAGCCGATGACGGGCTCCCAGCTGCTGCTCGTGGTCGGCCTCGCCGCCGTACCCGGACTCGCGGTCGCCGCCGGCCGCCTCCTCCGCAACCATCGCCCCCACTGACCGCGAGGTCGGCCGCCGGTGCACGTCGTGCCCGGCCTCCTGTCCGCCGAGCGCGGTTCAGAGGGTGTGGGTGTCGTGGGCAGAGGGTGGCGAGGTTGCTGGGTCGGGTCTGGCCGGACGGACCGCCTTCGTCCGGTGGTCGGTAGGGGATGGTGTGGTCGAGGTCGCAGCAGCGGGCGTCGCGGCGACAGCCGGGGAGGATGCAGTGCCGGTCGCCGCCCAGGGACTCCTCGGTGGTCAGCACGTCCAACGCTGGGCCCCCGGGGGTGGCGACGCCGGTCTCGTGGGTGGCCGGGTGCAGGATCGGCCCACTGGTAGACCATCTCGAGCCGCTCCAGCTCGGCCCGGCGGATCATCGTGTCGTTGGCCGAGAGCCGATCGAGCACGGCGGCGGGGTCGAGGTCGGCGATGCCGGCCCCGCCCACTCCGTCCCCGTTGCTCGTGCTCATGGGATTCACTCAACGAGCCAGCACCGACACCCAAGCCCCGAGAATCCCCTTGTTCCACAGGGCATTCGACGAGGCCTGGTTCCCGGTCTTGCGACGCTCGCTCCTCGACCAGCGAGTGGTTGGTGGCCAGGGAGCGAGCGTCGCGGGCCCCTTCGTGTCAGCTCACCTCGAGCTGGACGATGGTGACCTCGAGGGCGTGCGACTCGACGTCGACGACCCCCGGCTTGTCGATCGGGTCGAGCTCGATGGTGGTGTGTCCGGCGGAGTACTCCCGTTCCTGCTCGGGATCGCTGTGGACGTGGATCTCGCCGGGAGCGTCGGCAGTGACGTCGAGGACGATCGGCTGACCGACGGACACCTCGACCCGGTCCCCACTGGGACTGACCTCGTCGCCGGTGAACGTGACCGTGATGGTGACCGGGTCCCCTCCGCCGGTCGACGACGACTCCTCCTGGCCGCAGGCGGCCAGGAGAACGACGATCGAGGCGGTGCAGAGCGAGGCCAGGATGACGCGCGTTCGCATGATGGTTGTCCTTCCTTCGCGGCGTCAGGAGCGACGGGTCCGGAGGACGGCGAAGCCACCGAGGAGCAGCCCCAGGGTCCCGGTCGCGACTCCCACCCACGCGACAGCGGTCGACGAGGACTGCGACGTCTCGCCTTCCGAGGACTCGGTCTCGGTCGTCACAGCAGGACCGGGCTCGTCCGACGCAGCCGCTGAGCCGTGGGCGTCGCCCGTCGGCTCGGTGACCACGAAGGAGGGCGCGGGGTGTTCCAGCTCGTCCTCGTCCTGGCCGTCGGCCGGCACCTCGGTCCACGCCGTCTCCCCCTCCTCACACGTCTGGATGGACGGGAACGTCAGGGTCTGACCGGCGGCGTCCTCTGGGATCTGGAAGGAGAGCTCGAAGCTGTCCCGCTCCCCGTCGGGGAGAGGAGTCTGCGCGGAGTAGACGACCTCGCTGGTGCGCTCGGCGACGGTGTTGCCGTGCGCGTCGGTGATCGGCTCGTCCAGCTCCGCCTGCACCTTCTCCACGTCGTAGAAGGGGTTGCGCGTGGGCGTGACCTCGTTGATGCCTTCCGGCATCTGGATGGCCAGTTCGGTGGTGGCCGATCCGGCGCACCCGTGGGGCACGCTCACAGTCAGGACGGTGTAGGAGCCCGCCGCCGTCTCCGATGCGGAGACGGTCACGTGCGCGGAGGCTACGGCCGGGAGGGCGAGGACGGCCAAGGAGATGCCGGCCGCGAGACCGATCCTGGCCGCGGTTCGGTGCATGGTCATGGAGTTCCCTTTCAGGGAGATGTCGGAAGGGGTGGCCTGACCCGAGCGTTCGGCGACGGGTCAGGTCCCGCCACGCCGACCGGAGAACCGGGTCGCGAGGCGGGCGTCACCGCATCAGCACGAAGCTGGTGAGCGATGGCGGGATCCCGCCGTGGCATGGCCTCGGCGGGAGGAGAGGGAGCCGACCGCCGGGAGCATCCGGGGTCAGCTCAGGACGGGGCCTACCGGTGGTGGGCCTCGGAGCGAGTTGGGGCCGGCGTACCAGAGGGTCCTCGAGGAGGAGGGAACCCGGTCGACGACGCGAGACAACCGCGGCGTGAGCGTGACGCAGGGACCAAAGGCAGCCAGCACGACGAGGAGTCGGCGTCGCACCAGGGCCACCAGGTCCCACAGGCAGCGCTCGCCGAGCGCCAGCCACATGCCGACGAGCGCGGAGGCGCCGAGGTGGACCGCCATCATCGAAGCGTGCGCCGAGATGTCACCGACCAGATGCCCGATCGGCAGCACCGGTGTGACGGACGCAGGAGTCTCGGCCATCGCCCGGTAGGCATCCAGCATCGAGCCGGTCCGGTGGCCGTCCACCACCGGCAACTGGAGAGCCGCATCCACTCCGAACGTCGAGCGGGCCGACGGGACGGAATCGCCGTCGTGGCCCGCCGACAGGGTCAGGAACAGGTGCGTGCCCGCCTGGCCCCCCACCGTCAGCACCATCAGACGCACGGCACCCGCAGGACGGGCCAGCACGGGCACGCTGAAGCCCACCGACAGCATCAGCAGCATCGCCAGCATGGCCGGTCCCGGGAGGAGCCCGTCGGCGCCGACGTGACCCACCACGCCCAACGTGAACGCGAGGACGCCCACCACGCTCGCACGCCCCCACAACAGGCAGGCGCTCACGCGGGGCTCCACGGCGGAAGTCTGGCACAGCCGACGGTCGCCCTCGGGCGCTGCGAGGCGCTCGGTCAGACAGGCGGGAGCCCGGATCCGTGCCCCAGGAAGCGCTCGGCGTTGCCCCGACGGAGGGCGTGGGCGTCGGAGTCGGACAGGAAGACCGCGCGGTCGACGACCCGACCGACCGGGCGCTCGCCCAGCGGGTAGGGGTAGTCGCTGCCAACCATCACCTGGCCCGCCCCCAGCGCGTCGACGAGCAGGCGCAAGGCTGCGGGTTCGAAGACGACCGAGTCGACGCTGAACCTCCCGACGTACGCCGAGGGCGGCTGCGCGGAGGTGGCCACGAGGTCGGGGCGGCCGTGCCAGGCGTTCTCGAGCCGCCCGAGCCAGAAGGCGAAGGACCCACCCCCGTGGGCGAAGCAGATCCGCAGCGACTCCGGCAGTCGGTCGAAGGCCCCGCCCAGGACCATCGCCAGCAGGGACAGGTGGGTCTCGGCCGGCATGCCGGTGAGCCAGCGCGCCATCCACCGCTCGAGCCGAGGCGAGGTGGGCATGTCCCACGGGTGCACGAACACCGGCAGACCCAGGGCGGCCGCGTGCTGGAGGAACGTGACGACACCCGCGTCGTCGAGGTCCCGGTCCCCCACGTGGTTGCCGATCTCGACCCCCCGGTGTCCGTCGGCGGCGGCGCGCTCGAGCTCACGGCAGGCGGCGTCGGGGTCCTGTAATGGCACCTGGCAGAACGGCACCAGCCGCCCCCCGGCGGAACTGCAGATCTCGAGGGTCAGATCGTTGAAGATCCGCGCGATCCGGGTCGCGTGCGCCGGCTCGGTGTCGTAGGCGAAGAACACCGGGGTCGGCGAGACCACCTGCACGTCGACGCCGTCGGCGTCCATGGCGGCAAGGCGTACGTCGGGGTCCCAGCACTCCGCTCCGATGCGGCGGAACTCCGCGGAGCCCACCATGATCATCGCCTCGCGCTCGGAGTCGAGCCGGAGCCACGGCTGCCCCTCACCCAGGTCGGGCCAGCCCCGAGGGACGACGTGGGTGTGGACGTCGATCAGGCCGCGGCTCGCAACGCCGCGATCGGCCACCTCAGCCCTTGCCGGGGTGCACCGCGCCGCAGTGCCCGCAGGTGCGAGCCTCCTCGGACCCGTAGAACAGCTCGAAGACCGGCGGCAGGTCGGCGACGATGTCGCGCACCTGGAGCTCCACCTCGTGCACCTGGTGGTGGCACTCCGGGCAGAACCACACGAACTTCTCCAGCGTGCCCTCCTCGCGGATCCGCTCGATCACGATCCCGATCGACCCCGCCTCGGGACGCTGCGGCGAGTGGTGCACGTTGCGGGGCAGCATCCACATCTCGCCCTCGCCGATGTCCACCCGCTGCGGCCCGTCCTCGGTCATCAGGTTGACGTGCATGCTGCCCTTGACCTGGTAGAACCACTCCTCGTAGGGGTCGAGGTGGAAGTCCGTGCGCTGGTTGGGGCCGCCCACGACCTGCACGATGAAGTCGCCCATCGGCTCCCACATCTGCTTGTTGTTCACCGGTGGCTTGAGCAGGTGCTCGTGCTCGGCGACCCACTTCTCGAAGTTGACGACGGGCGGGACGGTCATGCTTCCTCCTCTTGGTCGTGCTGGTCGGGTTGGTCGTGTTCGTCGGGGTGGTCGTGCCGGTCGGCCGCGCCGTCCTCGTCCGGACGACGCAGGCACGCGATCGCCTGCATCTCGATGAGCAGGTGCGGGTGCGGCAACTGGTGGACGGCGACGGTCGTGCGCGTCGGGCCGCTCTCGTCGAAGAACTCGGCGTAGACCTCGTTGTAGCCGCCGAAGTCGTTCATGCTGACCAGATAGGTGGTCACCTGGACGAGGTCGTCGAGACCGGCGCCGACCTCGGCGAGGAGGTCCGCGATGTTGGTGATCACCGCGCGGGTCTGCTCGCGGATGTCCAGGTCCGTGACGCCTTGGGCGTCGACCGACACCCCGGCGAAGGTGTCGTCCGGACGCCGGCTGCTCGTGCCCGACACGAAGACCAGGTCACCGACGACCTTCACGTGCGGGAACCGCCCGCGGGGGGTGGCCTTGCCGGGTACGACGACCGCGCGGCTCACGACTCGCCTCTCACGATGGGCCTCCGATGACGACGGTGGCCGACCCGAGCCCGGCGACACGCGCCTCGACGGCGACGCCGGCCTGGGTGGGCAGGGGGATGGCCGGGGTGGCGGCGCCGGCCAGGATGATCGAGCCCGCGGGCAGCGCCAGGCCGTGTCGGCGGGCCATGGTGACCACGGCGAGCAGCGCGCGCAGCGGGTCGCCCAGGATGGCCGCTGTCGATCCGGTGTCGACGATGGCGCCGTCCACCTCGAGGACGACGGCCAGGTTGCCGACGTCCAGGGCCCGCAGGGCGTCGCCGAGGGGCCGCCACGGGCCGACGACGAAGCCGGCCGCCGAGGTGTTGTCGGCCACCACGTCCTCGAGCGTGAACCGGAAGTCCCGGTAGCGGCTGTCGATCAGCTCGAGGGCGGGCGCCACGTCGAGATGCTCGGGCGAGAGCACGGCGCGCGGGTCCTGCGGATCCACGTCGACGAGGAGCCGGAAGGCCACCTCGGGCTCGATGCGGGGATGGATGAACCGCGCGGGGTCGACCGTCCCTCCGTCCTCGATCCAGCCGGCGTCGGTGAGCGCGCCCACGATCACCTCGAAGACACCCATCTGGGCGGCCTTCGCCTTGCTGGTGAAGCCGAGCTTGACGCCGACGACGACCTCCTCGCGAGCGACTCGCAGCGCGATGCCCTCGCGCTGGACGGCGTACGCGTCGTCGAGGGTCAGGGGGGTCGTCGCGGAGAGCTGGGGAACGGCGCGCGCCTCCCGCGTCGCGTCGTCGAGCCTGACGGCCAGGGCACGGAGGTCGGTCACGACGCGGCACCCACGAGGTCCAGCGCCACGTCGACGATCATGTCCTCCTGGCCGCCCACCATCTGACGGCGGCCGAGCTCCACCAGGATGTCGCGTACGTCGAGCCCGTAGCGCGCCGCGGCCCTCTCGGCGTGCAGCAGGAAGCTCGAGTAGACCCCGGCGTACCCGAGGGTGAGCGTCTCCCGGTCGACGCGCACCGGCCGGGTCTGGAGGGGACGGACCAGGTCCTCCGCCGCGTCCTGGAGCGCGAACAGCTCACAACCGTGCGACCACCCCATCAGGTCGGCCACGGCCACGAAGGCCTCGAGGGGGCAGTTGCCCGCACCCGCGCCCTGGCCCGCGAGCGAGGCATCGACCCGGGTCGCGCCGTGCTCGACGGCCACCACGCTGTTGGCCACGCTCAGCGAGAGGTTCTCGTGGGCGTGGATGCCGATCTGCGTGTCCTCGTCCAGCACGTCGCGGTAGGTGCGCACCCGGTCCGCCACGTCACGCATGGTCAACCGCCCGCCGGAGTCGGTGACGTAGACGCAGTGCGCGCCATAGCCCTCCATCAGCTTGGCCTGCGCCGCCAGGCCCTCGGGACTGTTGAGATGGCTCATCATCAGGAAGCCCGCGACGTCGAGGTCGTGCTCGCGGGCCCACGCGATGTGCTGGGCGGCCACGTCGGCCTCGGTGCAGTGCGTGGCGACGCGCACGCTGGTCACCCCGAGGTCGCGGGCCCGGGCGAGGTCCTCGATGCGGCCGATGCCCGGCAGCAGCAGGGTGGTCAGCCGGGCCCGGGAGACCACCTCCGCGGCGGCGGTGATCCATTCTGCGTCGGCATGGGCACCGTGGCCGTAGATCACCGAGGAGCCGCCCAGCCCGTCGCCGTGGGCCACCTCGATCGCGTCGACTCCGGCCGCATCGAGGGCCGCCGCGATCGACCGCACCTGGTCGGTGGTGTAGGCGTGGCCGACGGCGTGCATGCCGTCGCGCAGCGTGACGTCCTGGACGTAGACCCTGGTCATGCCGGGCTCCGTTGGGCGGCGAGGTGCTCGGCTGTCCGCAGGGCCGCGGAGGTCATGATGTCGAGGTTGCCGGCGTAGTCGGGCAGATAGTGACCGGCACCGGTGACCTCGAGGAAGACCGAGACCTTGGTGCCGCGGAAGGGCCCGTCCAGCGCCGGCACGAACGGATGGTCTACCGCGTCGAACTGCACGGCCTGCTTCAGGCCATAGCCGGGCACGTAGTCCTGCACGCGCCCGACCATCTCCGCCACCGAGGCAGTGATCGCGTCCTCGTCGCAGTCCTCCACGAGACAGAAGACGGTGTCGCGCATGACCAGCGGCGGCTCGGCCGGGTTGAGCACGATGACCGCCTTGCCGCGACGTGCGCCGCCCACGGTCTCGATCGCCGTGGCGGTCGTCTCGGTGAACTCGTCGATGTTGGCGCGGGTGCCCGGCCCCGCGGACTTCGAGGCGATCGACGCGACGATCTCCGCGTAGGCCACCGGGGTCACCGCCGACACCGCGGCGACGATCGGCACGGTGGCCTGGCCCCCGCACGTCACCATGTTGACGTTGTCGTGGCCCCGCTCGCGCTCGAGGTTGACCGGCGGCACGACGTAGGGTCCGATGGCGGCCGGGGTCAGGTCCACCATCGTCTTGCCGCGGGCGCGGACGGCGGCGTAGTTGGCCTCGTGCGCGGCGGCGGACGTCGCGTCGAAGACGATCTCCACCTCGTCGAACTCCGGCAGGGCGACCAGGCCCGAGACGCCCTCGTGGGTCGTCGCGACCCCCAGCCGCCTAGCCCGGGCGAGCCCGTCGGAGGCCGGGTCGATCCCCGCCATCGCCGACACGTGCAGCACGTCGGACAGGCGCAGGACCTTGAACATCAGATCGGTCGCGATGTTGCCCGACCCGATGATGGCGACCCCCGTCGTCATGCCGCTCTCCCCTCCTCGAACACGGCGGTGACCTGACCCAGGCCGCTCAACCGGGCCGTGAACACGCTCGCTCCCACCACGGGTACGACGGGCCCCAGCGCCCCGGACAGCACCACGTCTCCGGCACGCAGCGGCGTCTCGCGGCGGGCCAGCTCGCGGGCCAGCCACACGACCGCGGTCACGGGGCTGCCGAGACAGGCCGCGCCGGCACCGGACGAGACGACCTGGCCCCGGTGCAGGAGGACCATCCCGATGTCGGGCAGGTCGACCTGGTGGAGCAGACGGGGCGTCGACCCGAGGACGAAGGCCCCGCTGGAGGCGTTGTCGGCGATCGTGTCGGCGATGGTGATGTCCCAACCGGCCACGCGCGAGTCGACGACCTCGATGGCGGGCAGCACGTACTCGGTCGCGGAGATCACGTCGGAGGCCGTCGGACGCCGCTGGTCGAGGTCGCGTCCGAGCACGAAGGCGATCTCGGCCTCGACGCGCGGTTGCAGGAAGCCCCCGAGCGCCATCGGCTCACGGTCGGCGTAGCCCATGTCGTCGAAGAGCGCGCCGAAGTCGGGCGTGCCGACGCCGAGCTGACGCTGGACGGCTGCGGACGTGAGCCCGATCTTGCGTCCGACGATCCGGGCGCCGCGGTCGACCCGGGTCTCCGTGAGGATCGCCTGCACGCGGTAGGCGCGGTCCTGGTCGGCGCCGCCGATCAGGTCGCGTACGGGCGCGCACGGCACGCCGCCTTCGGCGGCGAGCGCGAGGCGGGTCGCCGCGGTCTGCTCGTCGTCGTGGTTCACAGCTGCACGCACACGTTCGTCGGGTCGGTGTAGAAGTGCAGCGAGTGCTCGCCGCCCTCACGACCGAGGCCGGAGAGACCCATGCCGCCGAACGGCGAGCGCAGGTCGCGGAGGTACCACGTGTTCACCCAGGACATCCCGACGCGCATCTGCTGGGCGACGCGGTGCCCGCGCTCGAGGTTGGTGGTCCACACCGAGGCGGCCAGGCCGTACTTCGTGTCGTTGGCGAGCCGCACGGCCTCCTCCTCGGTGTCGAAGGGCACCAGGGCGGCGACGGGTCCGAAGATCTCCTCGCGCAGCACCCGCGAGGAGTGGTCGAGCCCGGTCCACACGGTCGGCTCGATCCAGGCGCCGCCGTCGAGGTCGTCGCCCAGGGCAGGGACGCCGCCCCCTGCCAGCACGTCGGCGCCGTCGGCGCGGGCCACGTCGAGGTAGCCGAGCACCTTCTCGCGGTGGGCGCGCGAGATCAGCGGCCCCGTCGTGGTCGCCTCGTCGGCGGGGTGTCCCAGCCGGAGAGCGCGGGCCGCCGCCACCAGGCCACCGGCGACCTCGTCGAAGACCGGCCGCTCGACGTACACGCGCTCGGTGCAGAGGCAGACCTGACCGGTGTTGGCGAAGACGGAGCGGGTCAGCCCCTCGACGGTCCGGTCGAGGTCGGCGTCCGCGAACACGACCGCGGCGTTCTTGCCGCCCAGCTCGAAGGAGACCGGGCGCACGTGCGGCGCCACGGCCCGCATGATGGCCGCGCCGGTCGACGACTCGCCGGTGAACGTGACGCCGTCGACGTCGGCGTGTGTGGTGAGGAACTCGCCGGCGGAGCCGGGGCCGAAGCCGTGCACGACGTTGTAGACGCCGGCCGGCACGCCGGCCTCCAGCATCACCTCGCCCAGGAGGGTGGCGGTGGAGGGAGTCTCCTCCGAGGGCTTGACGACGACGGCGTTGCCGCAGGCCAACGCGGGAGCGACTTTCCACGTCAGGAGCAGGAGCGGCAGGTTCCACGGCACGATCACCGCGACCACGCCGAGCGGCTTGGGAACGGCGTAGTTGAGCGCCCGGCGCCCGTCGGGGAGTTCCGTCAGGAACGAGTCCAGACCCTTCGCGCTGACGGTGTCGGCGAAGGAGCGGAAGTTCGTGACGGCGCGCGCGACGTCGAGGGCACGCGCTGCCGCGACCGGCTTGCCCGTGTCCCGCACCTCGGCCTCGACGAAGTCGTCGAAGCGCGCCTCGATGCCGTCGGCCACCCGGCGCAGCAGCGTCGCGCGGTGAGCGACGGTCAGCTCGCCCCAGGGTCCGGCCAGGGCCCGCCGAGCCGCCCGGACCGCCGCGTCCACCACCTCGGCACCGGCCTCGTGGACGGTCGCCACGACGCGCCCGTCCACCGGGCTCACCTTGTCGAACGTGCGGAGGCCGCCCACCTGCTCGGCGCCGACGAGGTTGCGCAGGTCGGGCAGCGGCGCCGCGGGGGCGAGGTCTGCATCGAGGGTCGCGGTCATGGCCTCACTGTCGTCTCGGAGTCGGTCCTCAGCCCGGGGCGGGCCAGGGGGACGAGCACCTCGGGTCCGAGCTCGTCGTGGGCGACGTCGAGGTGGTGGCACGCCGCCTGGGTAGCGCCGGGGAGCAACGGGGGGCGGTCCTCCTCGCAACGGCGGCGGGACTCGTCGTCGAGCAGGCGTACGACGGGGCATCGCGTGCGGAAGCGGCAGCCGCTCGGCGGCTCCTGGGCCGACGGGACCTCGCCCTCGAGCCGGATCCGGACGCGCGTGCGCTCGACCACGGGATCGGGCACGGGCACCGCGGACACCAGGGCCCTGGTGTAGGGATGCCTCGGTCTGGTCAGCACCTCGTCGACCGGGCCGCTCTCGACGATCCGGCCGAGATACATCACCGCGACCCGGTGCGCGATGTGGCGCACCACGCCGAGGTCGTGGGTGACGAAGACGTAGGCCACGCCGAGGCGCACCTGCAGGTCGCGCAGCAGCGCGAGGATGTCGGCCTGCACGGACACGTCCAGGGCGGACACCGGCTCGTCCAGCACCAGCACCTCGGGCTCGACGGCCAGCGCCCTGGCGATCGCGACGCGCTGCCGCTGTCCGCCGGACAGCTCCCCGGGGAACCGCGCGGCCGCTGTCGCCGGCAGACCGACGAGCGCCAGCAGCTCGGCGACCCGGCCCTCGGTGCGCCGGCGGTGCACCGTGAGGGGCTCGGCGATCAGGGCGCCGACGGTGAGCTTGGGGTTCAGCGAGGCCGTCGAGTCCTGCAGCACCATCTGCAGCCGTCGGCGGTGGCCGCGCAGCTCGCGCTGGGACAGGTGCGCGATGTCGACGCCGTCGAGCAGGATCGCCCCGGAGGTCGGCTCCTCCAGCCGGACCAGCGAGCGCATCAGCGTCGTCTTGCCGCTGCCCGACTCGCCGACGACGGCGATCGTCTCGCCGGGACGCACCTCGAGCGACACCTCGCAGACCGCGTGCACGGTGTCGCGGCTCTTGGTGGTGAAGTGCTTCACCACCTCGTCGGCCACGAGCACGGGCGCCTCGACCGGCGCACGGCCGGCGTGGTCGGCCGCCGTGGTCGGGAACAGCTGGGTCGCCGAGATCCCGACGAGCTCGTCGAGGCGCAGGCAGGCGGCCGCGTGGTCCTCGGCAAGCGGCAGCAGCACGGGGTCGGTCGTGCGACACGAGTCCTGTGCGGCTGGACACCGCTCGGCGAACGCGCATCCCGAGACGTCGGCGCGCACGGGCAGCTGCGGCATCCGCACCAGTGGGGTGTCGCCCGCGACGTCCACCCGCGGGATGCCGCCGAGCAGGCCGAGGGTGTAGGGCATGCGGGGGCTGGCGAAGACGCGATCG
The DNA here is from genome assembly GCA_964542635.1 of uncultured Nocardioides sp. Lineage (GTDB taxonomy): Bacteria > Actinomycetota > Actinomycetes > Propionibacteriales > Nocardioidaceae > Nocardioides. The sequence goes on from CAZIVD010000015.1 coordinate 38,303, forward strand.
GTCGTGCCCGACTCGACGCATCGCCCGGCGTACATCACGAGCACCTGGTCCGCGCACTGGGCGACGACCCCCATGTCGTGGGTGATCAGGACCAGGCTGGCCCCGGACAGCTCCCGCGCCCGCTCGAGGGCGTCGAGGACCTGCATCTGGACGGTGACGTCGAGGGCGCTGGTGGGCTCGTCGGCCAGGATCAGGGCCGGGTGGTTGGCCAGCGCCATCGCGATGACCACGCGCTGACGCATCCCGCCGGAGAGCTGGTGGGGGTAGGCGTCGTACCTCGCCCTCGGGTTGTCGATGCCGACCGCGGCGATCAGGTCGAGCGCCTCGGCGCGGGCCTGGGCCTTGGCGGTGTCCGGGCGGTGCGCCGCGATCGCCTCGACGATCTGGTCGCCCACGCTGAAGACCGGGTTGAGCGAGCCGAAGGGGTTCTGCGGGACGTAGGCGACCTGGCCGCCGCGGATCGCCTGCAGTTCCTTGTCCGAGCGGCCGATCAGCTCCTGCCCGTCGAGGACGACGCTGCCCGCGACCTCGGCGTAGCTCGGGAGCAGGCCGAGCAGGGCCAGCCCGGTGGTCGACTTGCCCGACCCGGACTCCCCGACGATCGCGAGCGTCTCGCCGCGGCGTACGTCGAAGTCGACGCCGCGGACGGCAGGTATGACCGTGCCCGTCGAGCGGAACCCGATCCGGAGGTCCCGGACGCTCAGCAGCGGAGCGGACGGCGGGTGAGGGGTCGGCTCAGGCATCGCGCATCCTCGGGTCCAGCACTCGATGAGCGATGTCGGCGGCCAGGTTGAGCACGGTGATCAGCACGGCCGACACGAGCAGGAAGGCCAGGACCGTGTTGGTGTCCTGCTTCTGCACCCCCTGCACGAGCATCGTGCCGAGCCCGCGCCACCCGAAGATCGACTCGATGACGACGAGGCCGCCGATCACCCACGGGAGGCGCAGCGCGACCATCGTGATCAGCGGCATCAGCGCGTTGCGCAGGCCGTGCTTGACCATCACGTGGTGACGCGACAGGCCCTTGGCCCTCGCCATCGTGATGTAGTCGGCGTCCATCACCTCGAGCATCGCGGCGCGTTGGTACAGGGCCCAGACGGGGAACACGCCGCACACCAGCACGAGCGTGGGCAGGGCCAGGTGGGCGGCATAGTCACCGAGCCTGGTCAGCAGCGGCTCGGAGTCGATCCCGGGCGTCGACTCCCCGACCGTCGCCAGCACACTCCGCCCGGTCGCCTCGTTGACCTCGATCGCCGCCTGCTTGGCGATCACGGCCGTCCAGAACTCGGGGGCGGTCAGCAGCACGATCGTCACCACCATGAGGACCCGGTCGGTGGGGCGACCCCGGTTGATCGCGCCGAAGAAGCCGACGGCGACCGCGACCAGGATCGCCAGCACGATCCCGATGGCCACCAGGCGCAGGGACACCATGCTCCGGTCCAACAACTCCTGGGCGACCGGCACCCCGCGGTCGTTCAACCCGAAGTCGCCCTGGACCGCGTGGCTGATCCAGTCCCAGTACCGCACCACGAGCGGCCGGTCGAGGCCGAGCTCCGCGGCCTTGGCGTCCAGGGTCGACTGGGGGATGTTCGGCTGCCGGTAGCGGTCCAGCGGGTCGCCGGCGAGCGCGACCGCGAGGAAGATCAGCACGGTCGAGGCGAAGACGAGGGGGATCGCGACCAGCAGCCGCCCCAGGACCATCCGACCCATCAGTGACCGGCCTTGGTGCTGCGGGAGAAGGCCCCCTGGAGGCCGTCGCCGACCAGATGGACCAGGAGCACGATCGCCACGATCACCGCGCCCGGGATGTAGAAGAGCCACCAGGCCGTGGTGGCGAACCCGAGCCCCTGGCCGACGAGCAGGCCGAGCGAGGTGTCGGGCGGCTGCACCCCCAGCCCCAGGAACGAGAGCGTCGACTCCAGCGCGATCGCGGCCGCCACGTAGGTGGTGGCCACGACGGCGATCGGCCCGACGAGGTGGGGGAGCAGGTGCCGGCCGAGGATCCGCGGGGTGCTCGCCCCGATGAGCTGCGCCGACTCCACGAAGTCGGAGTGGCGCAGCCCGAGCACACTGGTGCGAATCACCCGGGCCGTCGGGGTCCAGAAGAGCAGGGAGATGGCGAGGGAGACGATGATCCATCCGTCCGGGGTGCCGCCGACCCGCACGGCGACGAGGCCGAGCACGGCCAGGAGCGGCATCATCAGGACCAGGTCGACCCCGCGCATCAGCACGTTGTCCAACCACCCTCCCGCGTAGCCCGCGGTCATCCCGACCAGGGTGCCCAGCAGTGTGGACAGGACGGCGACGATGGCGGCCACGGCGAGGGAGCGCTGGGTGCCCCTGAGCACGAGGGCCACCATGTCGTGGCCCACCGCGTCGGTGCCGAACGGGTGCTCGGCGCTCGGCGATCCCAGGGAGACCGGCGTGATCTCCGTGTGGTCATAGCGCCAGAGGTGAGGGCCGAGCACGGCTGCCACGACCAGCATGGTCAGCAGCATCAGAGCGACCATGGCCCAGCGGTTCCGCGCGAACCGCCTGGCGACGACCCAGCGGGTCGCGTCCGACGCCTCGGGGGCGGCGATCGCCGTGGGCACGGTGAGCTCAGCCATGCTCGGCCCTCTCCTGTCAATCGGGGTGCTGCGGTGCCATCGGCGTCAGCCGATGCTCCAGCTCCGCGCTGCCAGCAACTGGTACTCCTTCGGGAGGTTCGGGTCGACTCCCTGGACATCCGACGCGAACGACACGAGCTGGGGCAGCTCGAACATCGGGATGTTGGCCACGTCGTCCCACAGGATCTGGTCGACCTGGTTGACCAGGTCGGCCTGCGCCTGGGTGTCCAGCGTGCCGTAGGCCTGGTAGTAGAGACCAGTGGCCTCCTCGTCGCAGTAGCGAGCGAAGTTGTAGCCCGCCTCGCAGGGGTAGAGACCGCCGTACCAAGAGACCGGGAACGCCGACGCCGGGTAGTTGCCCATGCCGAGGTCGTACTCCGCCGCCCCGAGCATCCCGAACCAGTCGGCGCTCGGCACGCTCCTGATCTCGGTCTGGATGCCGATGGTCTTCAGCTGGTCCTGGATCAGCACCGACACCTGCTCGGCGAACAGGTCGCCGGCGCGCACCGGGTAGTCGAGCGTGAGCTTGGTGTCGCCCTTCGCGTAGACGCCGTCGGAGCCTTGCGTGTACCCGGCGTCCTCGAGGATCGCCTTGGCCGCGTCGGCGTCGCCGGAGCCGTAGCCCTCGGGTCGGTTGTCGACGTAGTAGGGCGAGCTCGGGGCGTAGATGTGGTGGCTCGTCAGCAGGTCGCTCACGTCCCCACCGAACACGGTCTCGGCGATCTGCTCCGGAACGATCACCGTGGCGATGGCCTGACGGACCGCCAGGTCGCCCACGGTCGGGCTGTCGAACTGGGTGTTGAGGAACTGCTGGTTGCTGGTCGCCACCACGTCGGTGGTGACGTTGGCCAGACCCTCGGACTGCGCGATCAGCGCCTTGGTCGCCTTCAGGTCCAGGGCGAAGTCGATCTCACCGCTGCCGAGCGCCTGGACGGCTGCCTGCTCGCTGCCGAAGTAGCGGACCGTGATCTGGTCCATGGTCGGGGCGTCGCCGTACCACTCGGGGTTCGCCTCGAGCTGGACGTACTCGCCGTCCTTGTTCTCGGCGACCTGGAACGGGCCCCCGGAGACGGCCGCGTCGGTGACCAGTCCGGTGTTCCAGGCGGCGGTGTCGTCGCCCAGGGTCTTCATGTAGTGCGCCGGCAGCATCAGCGCGAACAGCGACTGCCAGTCGGCGAACGGAGACTCGAAGACCACCTTGACCTTCTTGGGATCGCCGTCGGCCTCGACCGACTTGATCTGGCTGTAGCCGATGGCCGCGCTCACCAGGAGGTCCTCGTTGCTGCCGTTGAGGTGCTCCCACATGTAGATGAAGTCGTCCGCGGTGATCGGGGTGCCGTCGGCCCACTGCGCAGCTGGCTGGATCGTGTACTCGATCGTCTCGGGGTCCTCGTTGACGACCTCGGCGCTGACCAGGAGGTCCTCGTTGAGGCTGGCGGTCTGGTCGGCGTTGACATTGAACGCCGAGGGGTAGATCGCGTTGCCGAGCGCCAGGCCGATGGAGGTGCCCTGGTCGGGGACCCACGGGTTGAACCCGGTCCACGCCTGGACGGCGCCCACGGTGAGCTCCTGGGTGGCGGTCGACGGGCTGGAGGGGTCGCTGCTGCCGCCCGAGCCGCAGGCAGTCACCGTGGCGAGGCAGGCGACGGCCACGGCCGCCAGCACCGCACGTGGACTCTTCATCAGTTGGTCTTCCCTTCGGTCAGGTCCCGGTCAACTGCGGCACGTACCGCAACCGATTGCAGTCATCTTGGGCCGAAGATCACGGCAGAGTCAAGACCTTGGAGGCAACAATCCGATTCCACGAGGGCAAACGGTTGCGAAGCCTGTGCGGCCGTGCGAGAGTGGGGGCGGCGCGGCGCCGGTGGGAGGCTAGCCGACGACTCCCGCACCCGCCGCACCACATACGACCGCTCCAGCCCGGTCCACGGGCACCAACCCACAGGAGGCCTGCGGATGGGCGCGACCCTGCGCGACGTGGCCGTGGCGGCCGGAGTCCACCCGGGCACCGCCTCACGGGCGATGAACGCCGAGACCGCGCACCTGGTCAACCCGACGACAGCCCGGCGGGTGCGCGAGGCCGCCACCCGCCTCGGCTACGTGCCGAACCCGCTGGCCCGCAGTCTGAAGACCAACCGCACGCTGTCGCTCGGCGCTGTCGTCCCCGACATCGCCAACCCGCTGTTCCCGCCGATCCTGCGCGGGATCGAGGACGTCGCCACGGCGTCCGGCTACAACCTGCTGATCGCGAACACCGACAACGAGGCCGCCCGGGAGCAGGAGCAGGTCGCGTCACTGCGGGCGCGTCAGGTCGACGGGCTGATCCTGGCCTCCGCCCGCTTGGAGGACCCCGTCGTGTCCACCCTGGTCGCCGACGGCGTTCCGGTGGTGCTGGTCAACCGGGTCGAGCCCGACCTGCCCATCTCCAGTGTCGCCGGGGACGACTCCACCGGCATCCGGCAGGTGGTGGACCACCTCGTCGGCCTGGGACACCGGCACATCGCGCACATCGCCGGACCTCTGTCGACCTCGACCGGCAGCATCCGCGCGCGAGCCTTCCGCCAGGAGGTGGCCGAGGTCGGTCTGGACCCTGCCGACTGCCCGGTGCTGGAGGCCTCCGGCTATCTGGTCGAGGAGGGTCACCGCTGCCTGGCGGAGCTGCTCCGTCAGCATCCGGGGACCACCGCGGTCGTGGCCGCCAACGACATGCTCGCGATCGGCTGCTACGACGCGCTGCGCGAGCTCGGCCTGTCCTGCCCGCGCGACGTCAGCATCGTCGGCTTCAACGACATGCCCTTCGTCGACAAGGTCTCGCCGCCCCTGACGACCGTCCATCTCCGGCTCTACGACACCGGTGCCGAGGCCGCTCGACTCATGCTCGAGCTGCTCAAGGACCGATCGCTGCCTCCCAAGTCGGTCATCCTGCCGGTGTCACTGGTGGTCCGGGACTCGACGGCCCCACCTGCCGACGCGTCGTGACGGCGGAGTGGACCGGCGACGTCGTCGTCGAGCACGACGCCGAGCTGCGCCTGCGCGACGGCGTCGTCCTCCGCGCGGACGTCTACCGACCGGCCACCGGCCGTGCCGTGCCGGTCCTGCTGCAGCGCACTCCGTACGACAAGGGGCTCTACGGCGAGCTGGGCGCCTTCTACGCCCGCGCCGGCTACGCCTTCGTGCTCCAGGACGTGCGCGGCCAGTACTCCTCCGAGGGCATCTTCGAGCCGTTCGTCCACGAGGCGGAAGACGGGCTGGAGACCATCGCGTGGGCGGCCGGCCTGCCCGGCACCACCGGCCGGGTCGGCATGGTGGGCACCTCCTACCAGGCGACCTGTGCGTGGCAGGTGGCGGTCCGGAGGCCGCCCGAGCTCGGAGCACTCGCCTGCGCCGTGACGCCGGTCGACTACTACACCGACTGGTTCTTCCCCGGTGGCGCGTTCTCCTGGGCCTTCGCCACGACGTGGCTGCTCCGCAACGTCGCCAACTCCGCGGCCGCACGACTTCCCGACGGGGCCACGCTCTCGGCGGCGATGACCGCGGCGTACGACGACCTGGCCGCGCCCGGATCGGCGGGCTTGCGCCATCTGCCGCTGCGCGACTTCCCGGGACTGCGGCCCGCGGGCACTGACGTCGCGCCGTACTTCCGATCGTGGATCGACGACCACGCCCGTCGCGACGACTACTGGGCGGGCCTGTCGCTGCGCGACCGGATCGCCGGGGTCGACGTGCCGGTGCTCAACGTCGCGGGCTGGTACGACGTGTTCGTCGGTGCGGGCGCGGAGGCGTTCCGAGAGCTGCGAGCCGGTGGCACCCCGGCGGGCTCCGAGAGTCGCCTGGTGATCGGGCCATGGGGACACAACACCTGGAACCGGACGCTGGGAGAGGTGGACTTCGGGGAGGACGCCGTCTTCTCCTTCCCGGGCGCGGTGGTCTCCTGGATGGACCGGTGGCTGAAGGACGGGCCGGCCCGTGCCGAGGAGCCGGCCGTGCGCTACTTCAGCATGGGCGACCTCACCTGGCGCACCGCGGCCGACTGGCCGCCGCCCGACACGCGCCTCGAACGTCTCCACCTCGCCGCCGAGGGTCGGCTCCTGAGGGAGGCCGGCGACCCGGCGACGGACGGCTACACCTACGACCCGGCCGACCCGGTGCCGAGCGTGGGCGGGCACAGCTGCTGCTTCGAGCCGGCCTCGCCGATCGGGCCCTACGACCAACGACTGGTCGAGACCCGGCCCGACGTCCTCGTCTACTCCACCGACCCTTTGGACGCCCCGCTCGAGGTGGCCGGGCCGGTGCGGGTCGAGCTCTTCGCCGCGTCGACCGCGGTGGACACCGACTTCACGGCCAAGCTCGTCGACGTCCATGAGGACGGCCGGGCGATCAACCTGGCCGAAGGCATCGTCCGGGCCCGCCGTCGTCACGGTCCCGACCGCGACGATCTGCTGGCCCCCGACGAGGTCACGCCGTTCGTCATCGAGCTGCAGCCGACGGCTGTGGTCTTCGCCGCGGGCCACCGGGTGCGCCTGGAGGTCTCGAGCAGCAACTTCCCGGCCTTCGACCGCAACCCCAACACCGGTGCGCCGTTCGGCCAGGACGCCCGACTCGCGGTCGCGCGCCAGACCGTCCACCACGGTCGGGAACACCCCTCCTGCCTGGTGCTCTCGGTCCGCGACCCTGCGTGACGCCCGACCCACCCGGGCGGTGAGCAGGCCACCGTACGGCGCGCCCGGACGGTGGCTCCCCCACCGCCCCTTGGGCGCCTGACGGCGGCGGTCTGTCAGCGGCGGGAGCCGATGTCGGAGGCCTTGACCGGGACCGCGCGGGACTCGACCTCGATGACCCGCTTCGCCACCCGCCAGCGGCCGTCGTCGCAGCGGCGGAAGGTGTCGAGGTAGCGGCCGAAGGACCACAGGAACGGGCCGTCGGCGCCCTTGTCGATGCGGGTCAGGTACGCCGTGACCTCCGCGTCGTCGCCCGAGACCTCGACGATCGGGTCGGCCACGACGTGCTTGTGGAAGTGCTCGGGCGCGTGCGTGTGACCGGGGATGAAGGCGGCCAGCGCCTCCCTGCCCTCGTGTCGGACCCGCACGGTGCGGTCGGTCTCGGTGACCTCGACCATCTCGAACACGGTGTCCTCGGTGAAGCAGTCGAGCCAGCGCCCGTGGTCGCCGTAGTCGACGGTCTGCGCCATCCGGTAGAGCGTCTTGACGATGGCCGACTCGTCCTCGAGCAGCGCGAGGCGCCGGGCCAGGTCCTCGACGGTCGTCGTGGTCTCGGTCATGGTTCGGTGCACCTTTCGGGTCGGTCAGACGAGCAGTCTGACGGGGTCTTCGATCGCGGCGACGAAGGCCGCCAACCAGCGCGCGGCCACGACGCCGTCGACGGGACGGTGGTCCACCGACAGCGTCACGGTCATCACGGAAGCAGGCGTCACGGTGCCGTCGCGGACGACGGGCGCCTCGCGGACCGCGCCCACGGCCAGGATCGCCGCCTGCGGCGGGTTGATGATGGCCAGGAACTCCTCCGTGCCGAACATGCCGAGGTTGGTGACGGTGAGCGCTCCGCCCTCGAGCTCGTCCTGTCGCAGCGTTCCGGCGTCCGCCCGGGAGCGCAGGTCGGCCGTCCGCGCGGCCAGCTCTGCGACCGGAAGCCGGTCGACCGCCCGGACCACCGGGGTCACCAGGCCGCGGCCGCCCGCCACCGCGAGCCCGACGTCGATGCCGTCGAGGTGCCGCACCGCGTCCGCGGTCCAGCTCACGTTGAGCTCGGGGACGTCCTGCAGGGCGCAGGCCGCGGCCTTGACCACCAGGTCGTTGACGGACACCTTCGAAGGGGCGTGCCGGTTGAGATCCGTGCGCAGCCGCAGCAGCCGGTCGACCTCGGGGGTGGCCCGCAGGTAGAAGTGCGGCACCTGCTGCTTGCTCTCGGTAAGACGGCGCGCCACCGCCCGGCGCAGCTTCGTGTGCGGCTCGTCGACGAAGCCGTGCACGGGGGCCGTCGGGCTCGGCTGGGTCGGGGGGACCGCGGGCGGCTGCACCTCGCGCTCCGCCACTGCCGCCTCCACGTCCCGGCGCACGATCCGGCCGCGCGGCCCGGAGCCGCGCAGGTCGGCGATCGACAGGCCGTGTTCCCTCGCCAGCCGTCGGGCCAGGGGGCTCGCGGACAGCCGGGGCGCCTGCGCCGGACGGTCGGTCTCCGGCACCGCGAGGCTCTCGGACGCGGCCGGGACGACGGCCACCGACGGCTCGTCGCTCCCGAGGCCGAGCGACGCGAGCAGCGCCGTCTCGTCCTCGACCCGCTCCCCCGGCTGGCCCACGACCGCGATCGGAGTGCCCACCGCGACCGCTCCTCCGTCGCCGACCAGCGACACCAGGAGCACCCCGGCGCGCTCCGCCTCCACGTCGACGACGGCCTTCTCGGTCTCGACGGTCGCGATCACGTCGCCCGCGCCGAAGGCCTGGTCGCGGGTCACGGCCCACGACTGCAGGACCGCCTCGGTCGAGTTCGCGAGCACCTCGGGCATCCGCAGCAGCTCAGGCATGGCGCGCCCCAGCGACGCCATGCAGAGCGACCACGACCTCCTCGACGCCGGCGATCGCCGCGCGCTCGAGCACCTTGCTGATGCTCGGGGACGCCTGGCCGCCGGTGACCCGCAGCACAGGAGCATCGAGCCAGTCGAAGCAGCGCCGTTGCACCTCGTCGGCCAGCCACCCGCCGTACGACGTGCCGCGTGCGCCCTGCTCGGCGATCAGCACCTTGCCGGTCTTGCGCACGCTCGCCTCGATCGTCTCCCAGTCCAGGCTCGCCCGGTCCAGCCAGCGGAGGTCTACGACCTCGGCATCCACCTCGGAGACCTGCGCGACCGCATCGAGGACGAGGTTGGTCATGTGCAGGTAGGTGAGGACGGTCAGATCCGTGCCCGGGCGCCGGATCGCGGCCTTGCCGACCGGGAGGCAGTAGTCGAGGTCGTCGACCGGCCCGGGGCCGACGCTCGTGTAGAGGTCGACGTGCTCCAGGACGACGACCGGGTCCTGGCAGCGCAGCGCGGCGTTCATCAGGCCGACGTAGTCGAACGGTGTGGAGGGCGCGACGATCCGCCAACCCGGCGCCGTGGCCAGGATGCCGGCCGGGTCCATGGAGTGCTGCGAGCCGTAGCCGGTGCCCATCGCGACCTTGCTGCGCAGGACCAGCGGCACCGCGCTGCGACCGCCGAACATGTGGCGGGCCTTGCCGATCTGGTTGAACAGCTGGTCGGCGGCGACCCACATGAAGTCGGCGTACATGAACTCCACGACAGGCCGGAACCGGCCGTCCAGGGCGATGCCGCCGGCGAGGCCCGCGAAGGCGTTCTCGCTGATCGGCGTGCCGAGGAGCCGGTCGGGGAACCGGTCGCCGATGCCGCGGGTGGCGCCGTTGGTGCCGCCGTTGAGGCGGTGCACGTCCTCGCCCATCACCACGATCGACGGGTCGGTCTCCATCCGGCGCAGCATCACGCCGGCGACCAGGTTGACGAGCTTCTGGTCCTCGACCTTGCCCTCGAACGTGTCGGTGTCGGCGACGTAGGCGTCGTCGAACTCGGAGAGGTCGCCGCGGATCCCGTCCTCGGCGGTGTTGGGATCGGGCCACTCGTCCGGCTTGATCCGCCGCTTGCCCGGCTTGCCACCCGGCTCCGGCTCCAGGAGCTCGGAGCCGACGTCGGCCATCAAGGCACGGGCGGCGGCGGTGACCCGCTCGGCGACGCCGTCCTCGGCCAGCCCGCGTCGCACCAGGTGTCCCGCCACCTGGGCGATGGGGTCGCGGGCCCGCCAGGCGGCCTCCTCGTCCTTGCTGCGGTAGCCGAACGCGCTGCCGGGGAAGCCGCCGTTCTGGTGGAAGTAGCGGTAGACGTCGGCCTCCACCACGGTCGGTCCGCTGCCGGCGCGCATCGTGGAGACCGCCTGCTGCATGGTGAGGTAGACGGCCAGCACGTCCATGCCGTCGGCCTTCCAGCTGTCGATGGCGAACGCCGGCCCGCGGGCCGAGAGGCGCGGCTCGGCCGTCGCCTCGGAGACGTGGGTGGAGACGGCGTACTGGTTGTTCTCCACGAAGAAGCACAGCGGCAGCCGCCAGGCCCCGGCGAGGTTCATGGTCTCCAGCGTCGAGCCGATGTTGACCGCACCGTCGCCGAAGTAGGTCACCGCCACCGCGTCGGTCTGCGCGAAGCGATGCGCCCAGGCGGAGCCCGCGGCGACGGGGACGCCGCCACCCACGATGGCGTTGGTGCCGGTCGCGCCGGCCTCGAGCCACTGCAGGTGCATCGAGCCGCCGCGCCCCCCGCTCCAGCCGCGGGCGAGCCCGCAGATCTCGGCGAGGGTGCGCACCAGCACATCGCGCAGCCGGTCATCCGGCGCCGCGAGGAGGTCGAGGTCGGGGCACACGTGGTGGACGGCCTTGGCGAGGAACTGGTGGTGGCCGCGGTGCGAGCCGTTCACGGTGTCGTCGCTGCGCAGCGCCAGCACGCTGCCGACCGCGCCGGCCTCCTGGCCGATGCTGGAGTGCGCCGGTCCGTGCACGAGGCCGGCTCCGGCCAGGTCGAGGACGTACTCCTCGAAGGTACGCACCAGCACCATGTGGTGCAGCATCCGCCGCAGCAGACCGGGGTCGGCGGCGTCCCAGTCGGCCTCGGTGGCGGTGAGTTGCTGCCACGTGGCGGCGGGCTTGAGGTCCTCGACCTGGCTCATCGGGTGGTCGCCTGCCCCCGGTCGAAGGCCTTGCCACCCGGGTAGGAGACCAGCTCCATCTGCAGGCCCCAGGGGGCCAGGAAGTAGACCCAGCGCTGGCCCTCGCTGGGCCCCTTGCTGGCGGTGGGCTCGCCGAGCACGGTCACCCCATGTTTGCGGAGGTGCTCCACTGCGGCGTCGAGGTCCTCGACGTAGAGGGCGACGTGGTGGCCGCCGACGTCGCTGTTGCGCGGCCCCTGTCGCGCCTGGTCGGGCGCGGCGTACTGGAAGACCTCCAGCGTGACGTTGCCGCACCGGAGGAAGTGCAGTCGCTGCATGACGGCCCGCGGATGCACGTCGAGGTGGTCCGCCATCCAGGTCCCCTCGTCGTCGCGGTAGGGACCGAGGGTGTAGAGGTACTCGCACCCGACCACGTCGACCAGCCAGCGCGTGGCCTCCTCGAGGTCGGGGACCGTGAGGCCGATGTGGTCGACGCCCTTCATGCCGGGCAGCCCGGGCAGTCTGCTCACCAGTCCACCGCCACGTACTTCGACTCGAGGTAGTCCAGGACGCCCTCGTGGCCCCCCTCGCGGCCGATGCCGCTCTGCTTCACCCCGCCGAACGGCGCGGCCGGGTCGCTGACGATGCCCCGGTTGAGGCCGACCATGCCGCTCTCGAGCGCCTCGCTGACCCGGAGGCCGCGGGCGAGGTCGGCGGTGTAGACGTAGGAGACGAGGCCGAACTCCGTGTCGTTGGCGGCGGCGACCGCCTCGGTCTCGGTCTCGAAGGTCACGACGGGGGCGACCGGCCCGAAGATCTCCTCGCCCAGGATCGCGGCATCCCGGGGTACGTCGGCCAGCACGGTGGGCTCGAAGTACCAGCCCGCTCGGTCGGGACGGGCTCCGCCGGTGACGACCCGGGCCCCGGCTGCCGTCGCGCCGGCCACCAGCTCGGCGACCTTGCTCACGGTGTCCTCGTTGACGAGCGGGCCCACCTGCGAGTCCGGGTCGGTGCCGGGCCCCACCCGCAGCGCAGCCATCCGCTCGGCCAGCCTCTCGGTGAACTCGGCGGCTACCGGCGCCTCGACGTAGAACCGGTTGGCGGCCGTGCAGGCCGACCCGGCGTTGCGCATCTTGGCGACCATCGCGCCCTCGACGGCGGCGTCGAGATCGGCGTCGGCGAAGACCAGGAACGGAGCGTTGCCGCCGAGCTCCATCGAGGTGTTGACCACCTGGTCCGCCGCCTCGTGCAGCAGCAGCCGGCCGACCTCGGTCGAGCCGGTGAAGGAGAGCTTGCGCACCCGCGGGTCGTGGAGCAGGTGGGACACCACCGCTCCCGAGCGACGACTGGTGAGCACGTTGACCACCCCGGCGGGAACGCCCGCCTCCGACAGGATCTCGGCCAGCGCGAGCGCGGTCAGCGGGGTGTCGCTGGCCGGCTTGAGGACGACGGTGCAGCCGGCGGCCAGCGCCGGCCCGATCTTGCGGGTCGCCATCGCGGCCGGGAAGTTCCACGGGGTCACGAGCACGCAGATCCCGACGGGCTGACGCAGCACCAGGATCCGGTTGGCTCCGGCCGGCGCGGTGCCGACGGTGCCCTCCAGGCGCACCGCCTCCTCGGCGTACCAGCGGAAGAACTCGGCGGCGTAGGCGACCTCACCGCGCGCGTCGGCCATCGCCTTCCCGTTCTCGAGCGAGACCAGGCGGGCCAGCTCCTCGGCCCGTGCCGACATCAGGTCGAAGGCCGCGAGCAGGATCCGGCTGCGCTCACGCGGCGGCGTGGCCGCCCAGTCGGCGGCGGCGCGCTCCGCGGCATCCAGGGCCGCGGTCGCGTCCTCCAGGTCGCCGTCGGCGACGGAGGCGATCACCTCGTCGGTGGCGGGGTCGGTGACCTCGAAGCGGCGGCCCGAGGCCGCGGGAACGGACTTGCCGTCGATGAACAGGTCGGTCGGGGTGGGCATCGGGGCTCCGGAGGATGGGTTGAGGGTGAGGTCAGTAGGGGTTGGCGACGAACAGGTCCTGGGCCGGGAAGAGCGTGAGCACTCGGCAGCCGTCCTCGGTCACCACGACCTCCTCCTCGATCCGGGCGGCGGAGAAGCCGTCGTCTGCCGGGCAGTAGGTCTCCAGCGCGAAGACCATTCCGGGTCGCAGCTCGACCGGCTCCTCGAGGCTGTTGAGCCGGGAGATGATCGGTCGCTCGTGGAGCCCGAGCCCCAGGCCGTGGCCGAACTGGAGGCCGAAGGCCGCCATCTCGTCGGCGAAGCCGAAGTCCTGCGCGGCCGGCCACACCAGGGCCACTTCGTCGGTGCCGACACCGGGCCGGACCAGGTCGATGGAGGCGTCCATCCACTCCCGGGCCTTGCTGTACGCCGACCGCTGGCTGCCGGTCGCGCTGCCGACCCCGAAGGTGCGGTAGTAGCAGGTCCGGTAGCCGTTGAAGGAGTGGATGATGTCGAAGAAGGCCTGGTCTCCGGGCCGGATGATCCGGTCGGTGAAGTTGTGCGGGTGCGGGTTGCAGCGCTCGCCCGACACCGCGTTGATCGCCTCGACCTGCTCCGAGCCCATCTCGTAGAGCCGCTTGTTGGCCAGGGCGACGATCTCGTTCTCGCGGACACCGGGCTTGAGCGCCTCCACGACGTCCTGGTAGACGCCGTCGACCATGGCGGCGGCCTGGGTCAACAGCATGATCTCGTCGGGCGACTTGATGACGCGCGCGTCGAGCATGCTCTGCTGGGCGTCCACGACCGTGAGCCCCTGCCGCTGCATCTCGAACAGGAACGGCGGCTCGACGAGGTCGACGCCGACCGGGGCGTCCGCGAGGCCGGCGTCCTCGAGCAGCCCCTTGATCTGACGGACCGCCCGCTCCATCAGGCCCGCGGTGGGCGCGATGGCCCCTCGCAAGCCGAGCATGCCCGCACGGCAGTCCGCGGGGTCGAGCCAGGGCGCGAAGAGCTGGTGGTGCTTGGCCGCGGACCCGAAGTCCCACAGCATCGGCGAGCCGTCTCGCGTCAGGAGCGCGTAGCGCGTCATCTTGTCCGGCAGCGCCCCGCCGATCCAGGTCTGGGTCGTGTAGCGGATGTTGTAGGCGTCGAAGAGCAGGAACGCCCCGCACTCGCTCTCCGCGAGGGCGGTCCTGGCGCGGTCGAGGCGATAGGCCCGGAGCCGGTCGAAGTCGACGCGCGTCTCGAAGTCCACCCCCCGATGCCCGGGAGCGGGCAGCAGGCCGGGCGTCGGTGTCATCGGAGATCTGTGCCCAGGCCGTCGTCCACCACGACGTCCTCGGGCTCGAGGGTGAGACCGGAGGCGGCGGCTTGCAGGTCGAGCAGGATCGCGAAGTCCTCGTCGACGCGACCCGAGCCGACCGACGCCTGCACCAGCTGGGCGGTCTGCGCGGCCAGGGGCATGGGCACGTCGAGCTGACGGGCCGCGGCCAGGCCGAGGTCGAAGTCCTTGCGCAGCAGGATCGGCGTGAACGTCGGGGTGTAGTCGAGGTTCACCAGGGCGGGCGTCTTATAGCGCGTGAACACCGACCCCATCACGCTGGCGTTCAGGAACTCCAGGAACGCCGCGCGGGAGACGCCGCCCTTCTCGGCCAGCACGACGATCTCGGCCAAGGACTGGGTGACGACCCCCAGGAACAGGTTGTGCGCGATCTTCACCAGACGGGCGGTCTCGCCCTCGCCGCAGTAGGTCACGTGCTTGCCGATCGCGTCCAGGAGCGGCTGCACCTTCTCGAAGGTGTCCGCGGGGCCGGAGGCGACGAGCGTCAGCGCGCCGGCGTCGGCGACCTTGCCGTTGCCGCTGACAGGGGAGGCGAGGAACCGTACGCCGAGCTTGTCGCAGGCCTCCCGGACCTCCGCGGAGGCCTCCATGGAGACCGTCGAGCAGTCCACGACCACCGCCGGCACGTGCTCGGGGTCGTCGAGCAGGCCGCCCTCGCCCAGCAGCACCTCCTTGAGGTCGGCGGGGGTGGAGACCATGGTGAAGACGACCTCGCGGTCGCGCAGGTCGGCGATGGTATCGGCGACCTCGGCTCCGAGCGGGACGAGCGCCTCGGCCTTGCTGCGGGTCCGGTTCCAGGCCCGCAACGGGGCCCCGGCGCGGACCAGTCGGCCGGCCATCGCCGCACCCATGCGGCCACAGCCGATCCAGCCGACGGTGGTGGCTTCGAGGTCTGTCATCGGGTCACTCTCGCAATCGTTTGCTACTGGGACGTGGAGGTACGGCGCGGCGTCGGCGGGTCAGGCCCGGCCGAGACCGAGGAGGTCGGGGGCGTTGTCGTCGAGGATCGTGGTGGCGACGCCGTCGGGCAGGTCCGCCTGCTCGACGTAGCGGACCGCACGCGTGTAGAGGTCGTTCTGGAAGTACGGGAAGTCGCTGCCCAGGACGATCCGGTCGGCGCCGAAGGTGTCGACGCTGCAGCGCAGGGACGGCGCGTGGAAGTTGGCGGTGTCCCACCACATCTTCTTCCAGGTGTCGCTGGGCAGCTCGGGGAAGCCCTGCTTCCAGTGCGTGAAGTTGTCGTCGATGCGCTGGGCGAGGAACGGGATCGGGCCGCCGAGGTGGGCGACGATCACCTTGATGTCGGGGTAGCGGGCGGTGATGCCGGCCCGGACGTAGTGCAGCACGCCGATGGTGTCCTCGAAGGGCGCACCGACGATCCAGGTCAGGCCGTGCTCGGAGATCAGCGGGGAGTGTGCGTCCTTGCCGGACGCGTGGATGAACAGCGGCGCGGAGCGCTCGTCCAAGGCCGCCCACAGCGGCTCGAACTCCGGGTCGGCCAGGGTCCGGTCGAGCACCGAGGTGCCGACGGTCGCGCCGATCAGCCCGAGGTCGTCGATCGCGCGGGCGACCTCCTTGGCGGCCGCCTCGCCGTGGGGCAGCGGCGTCGCCGCGAAGCCGGCGAACCGGTCGGGGTGCGCGGCGACCAGCTCGGCGTACAGGTTGTTGGCCAGCACGGCGGCCTCGACGGCGTGCTCCTCGGAGTCGAACGTCGGCAGCTGCGGCGTGGCCGACAGCACCTGCAGGTCCACCCCGGCGGCGTCCATCATGGCGAGCCGCTTGTCGATGTCCCCCTCGTCGTTGCCGGCGCACAGCCCGCGGGCGACACCGGTGTCGGTCGAGCCGTAGCGCTCGAGGAGGTCAAGGTACTCGGTCGGGAAGTAGTGGGCGTGGACGTCGATGCGCACGGAGGTCTCCTGCTCGTGAAGGGCTGGCGGGTGGTCGTGGACTGCTGGCGGGTCAGCCGGGCGGACTGGTCGTCAGGCCGAGGTCGCGGGCCCGCAGCAGCCGGTCTCGGGTCTCGGCCAGCCGGGCCGAGAGCTCGGCCGTGTCGACGCCTCGAAGCCGGCCGTCGGCGTAGCGCACCTCGCCGGCCACCACGACCGTGGAGATGTCGCGGGAGGTGGTCTGCAGGACCAGGTGCCCGGCCGGGTCGCCCAGGGAGAGGCCGAACGGCTCGGTCTCCACCAGGACCAGGTCGGCCGCAGCACCGACCTGGATCCCGGTGGTGTCCGCGCCGAGGGCCTGGGCACCGTGGTGGGTCGCCCAGTCGACGACGTCGCGCGTGGAGACCAGCGGCACGTCGGCGTCGCGGTGCGGCGGCACGTGACCGCGGGCGCGCTCCTTGTCGCCGTCGAGCACGCGGTGCAGCGCGTAGGCCAGGCGCATCTGGGTCAGCAGGTCCGCGCACGCATAGCTGACCACGTCGACGCCCAGGGTGATCGGGATCCCCCGGCGCACGGCCCGGTCGAAGATCGCCGTCGGCTTGCCCATGCCCATCTCGATGTCGGGGGTGAGGGCGAGGAAGGCGCCGGAGTCCGCCAGGGCCGCGAGCTCGCGCTCGGAGGCGTAGTTGCCGTGCACCCACAGCACGTCGGGCGCGAGGGCCTTCGCCTCCGCGAACTGGTCGAGCAGGCCGACCGGGTTGCCGTGGACCGAGATCCCGATGCCCAGCTCCCGGGCCAGGCCCACCGCACGATCGTCGAAGGCGTGGTCGACGGCGAGGGCGACGTCCACGAGCGGGGTGGAGCGGGCCTCCTCGGCGATCCGCACCAGGTCCTCGAGCCGGTGGTCGCGGTCGGCATAGGTCGCGCCCTCGCGCTCGAAGAGCCCGAAGCCGTATGTCGCCCGCACCCCGGCGTCGCGAAGCCCTCGCAAGGAGGCGTCGACGTGCTCGGGAGAGTTCGCGCTGTGGCAGTAGTCGAAGACCTGCGTGACGCCGTGGCTGACCAGCTCGAGGGCGCCGGCGTAGGTCGCCCAGTACATGTCCTCGGGCGTGTAGTACTCGGACATCGGATGCACGATGTGGAAGTACTCCCGCGCCCACAGGTCCGCGGTCATGCCGCGCAGAGGCGTCTGCCAGAGGTGGAGGTGGGTGTCCACGAGGCCGGGGACGACGAGCTTGCCGCGGGCGTCCAGCACCTCGACCCCGGCGATCCCTGCGGGGTCGAGGTGCGGACCTACGGCGGCCACCAGGCCGTCGCGCACGAGGACGTCGGCCGCCACGGCCTCGCCGGAGTCGGCCAGGAGCAGCCGGCCGCCCTGCACGAGCAGGGCTCCGGGAGCGCCGACGGGAGCAGACATGGTCAGTCGTCCCGCCCGGCCCGCACTGCGCTGGCGTCGATCTCGACGAGGACCCGAGGGTTGGCGAGTCGGCCGACCTCGACCAGGGTCGAGGTCGGCCGGGTGTCGCCGAACCAGCCGAAGACGGTGGTCAGGGCGGTCTGCAGGAACTCGTCCATCCGGGTCGTGTAGACCTGGATGCGGACCACGTCGGAGCGCTCGAGGCCGGCCGAGGCCAGGGACTTCCCGAGGTTGTCCATCACGACCTGGGCCTGGGTGGCCAGGTCCTCGTCGAGCCCGCCGTCAGGGTGGTAGGGCAAGGTGCCGGCGATCTCGAACCGCGGACCCCCGGCCACGGCGATCACCTGGCTGTAGAGGCCCTTGACGGGCTCGAACACCTCGGCGGGCTGGATCCGCTGGTGACCGTCCGTTGCCACTGCCGCCTCCTCTGCACTCTCGGCAAGCCGTCCTGCAAACCTTTGCATCCAGATGCTAGGTGGGGCCGGAAGGCCGTGTCAAGGAGTGCTCAGGCAGATTCTGCAATCGTTTGCCGATCGAGAGTCCCCCGGACCAGGTCGCCGCCCTGGTAGACGCCGCGGATCCGCTGCTTGAGGTCGGCGAACCGGAACGGGTCGCCGTCCACCACGACGAGGTCGGCCACCTTGCCCGTCTCGAGCGTGCCCCGCACGTCGTCGACCTGGAGCAGCGCAGCCGCGGACGACGTCGCCGCCACCAACGCCTGTGCAGGCGACAGCCCGCCCTCGGTCATCGCCACCAGCTCGGCCAGGTTCTCCCCGCAGCGGTTGCCGAAGTCGGTGCCCATCGCGATCCGGACGCCGGCCTCGTGGGCTCGGCGGAAGGACGCGAAGGCCCGTTCGGCCTTCGCGACCGGGTCTACTCCCGGGTCGGACTGGTGCCCGATCTTGTCGCGCGCCTCGGCCGGCGCCTCGTTCGTCAGGTAGGGCCGCAGCATGCTCAGCGTCGGTACCAGCCAGGCGCCGGTGGAGAGCAGCAGCTCGATGGCCTCGTCGTCGAGGTCCGCGACGTGCTCGATCGAGCGCGATCCGGTCCGCAGCGCGTCCTTCACCGGCCCGGAGCCGTAGGCGTGCGTCGCCACGGGCACCCCCTGCGCCGCCGCCTCCTCCCCGATCGCCTGCAGCTCGGCGAGGGTGAAGCGGGTCTTCTCGGACTTCGTGGCGGCCGCGTGCGTGGCGAGCACCTTCACGAAGTCCGCGCCGGCCCTCAGGGACTGCCGTACGGCGCGCCGTACGCCCGTGACGCCGTCGGCCAGGGAGTCGGGCCGGCCGGGGTGCGGCAGGTAGTACGGCACCACCCAGTTGCCACTCGGGGTCATGCCGTCCATGTGTCCGCCGGTCTGCGAGAGCGCGGTGATCGAGATCTGGAGCCGCGGCCCCTCGATGAGTCCGTCCGCCAGCGCCTGCTTGACGCCGAGGTCGGCGCCCGCGCAGTCGCGGGCCGTCGTGATGCCGCAGTCGAGCAGTCGTCCGAGGTTGGTGATGGCGTTGTAGAACTGGAAGCTGAACGGCTCGTTGAGCCGGTCCAGCACCTTGGCCTCGACTCCGAGCACGTGCACGTGGCAGTCGAAGAGCCCGGGCAGCACGGTGTGCCCCTCGACGTCGACGACGTCGTCACCCTGGAGTCCCGGCTGTACGGCGACGATCCGGTCGCCCTCGATCGCCACGTCGGCGACGAACGGGTCCGTCCCCGTTCCGTCGAAGACACGCCCGCCGCGGAGCACGGTCCTTCTCGTCATCACGCCACCTCCTCGGCCGCCAGCTCGCGTCCCCAGACGACGACCCCGTCCTGGAGCACCGAGACGACCCGCGAGCGCAGGTCCTTGAAGTCGTAGGGGTCCCCGTCGAGGACGACCAGGTCGGCCCGCAGCCCGGGCCGGATGGCGCCGACCTCGTCGGCGATCCCCATCAGGTCGGCGGCGGCCGAGGTCGTGGCGACCAGGGTCTCCGCGGGCGTCAGCCCGCACCGGTTCATGTAGTAGAGCTCGTCGAGGAACTCCCCGCCGTGCATGTCGGTGCCCATCGCGACCTTCACGCCGGCGCGCACCGCCATGGCGAACGACTGCTCGGCGGCCGAGGCGACCTCTCGCGCCTGGGCCAGCCGCTCCTCACCCATCCGCTCGGCGACGTCGGGATGGTCGAGGGGGCCGAGGAAGCGGGTCAGGGTCGGCACCAGATAGGTGCCCTGCTCCACCATCAGGGCGACGGCCTCCTCGTCCAGGTAGGTCCCGTGCTCGATCGAGTCGACGCCCGCCCGGACGGCGTTCTTGACCCCTTCCTCGCCACAGGCGTGGGAGGCGACCGGACGGCCCGAGTTGCGGGCCTCCTCCATCACCGCCGCGAGCTCGTCGTCGCGGAAGTGCGCGGGGAGGTAGTCCTTACGGGGATAGACCCCGCCGTTGGTCGTGCAGATCTTGACCACGTCGGCCCCCGCACGGGTCAGCTCGCGCACCGCGAGGCGGAGCTCGTCGGGGCCGTCGACCACGCCGTGGGGACGGCCGGGATGGGCGATGTAGTACTCGAAGGAGTCCTGCCCGCTCGGCAGCCAGGCGTCGATGTGACCCCCGGTCGGGGACAGGCACTGCACGGCGATCTGCAGCCGGGGGCCCTTGACGACCCCGCGCTCCAGGGCGCGCTTGACGCCGAGATCGGCTCCCGCGAGGTCGCGGGCCGAGGTGATGCCGCAGCTCAGCAGATGCTCGAGCACAGGGATCGCCGCGTAGAACTGGTAGGAGAACGGCATCCGCAACCGGGCCTCCATCAGGGCACTGGTGCCGAGGACGTGCACGTGGGTGTTGATGAACCCCGGGAGCAGCGTCCGGCCGCCCAGGTCGACCCGCACGTCGCCGGTCAGGTCTGCTCCGACGTCGACGATCCGACCGTCCTCGAGGGCGACGTCGACGCGGGTCGGTGGCGACCCGCTGCCGTCGAACACCTGCCCGCCGCTGATCACCTGGCGCACTCGTCTCCTCGCTCTCTGTTGGTCTGGGCTGGTCTGGGCTGGTCTGGGCTGGTCTGGGCTGGTCTGGGCTGGAGTGGGGTGCGATCCACTCAGGGGTGGAGAAGGCTCCAGACGTGCCCGGGCGTCAGGGGTACCGACGTCACGTCGTGGGTGACCTCGGGCACGGCGGCGGCCACGGCGTTCGCGACCGTGGCGACGGCGACGATCGTGCCGCCCTCGCCCACGCCCTTCATGCCGCCGGGGGTGATCGGCGAGGGATGCGCGAGGTGGTCGACCGCGAACATCGGGATCTCCCGGGCCCTGGGCAGGTCGCTCCCCGTCAGCCCGGAGACGGGGGCGCCGGACTCGTCGTAGCGGACCTGCTCGAAGAGCGCGTTGCCGATCCCCTGGGCCACCGCCCCGTGGATCTGGCCCTCGACGATCGTCTCGTTGACGACGTGCCCGCAGTCGTGGGCGACCCAGTAGGCCTCCACCTCCACCTCGCCGGTCTCCTCGTCGACGGCCACCGCGGCCGCGTGCGCCGCGTAGGAGAAGGCGATGCCCTGGGGGGCGTACGTCGCGACCGCCGTCAGCCCGGCGGGCATGCCCTCGGGCAGCCGCCAGCCGAGCCACAGGTCGTGGGCGAGGTCCGCCAGCGGCAGGCCGTCGCCGGCGCCGTCGTGTCGCCCTACCGCGTCGCCCTGCAGGACCAGCGTCCCGGGGTCGACCTCCAGCCGGTGCCCCGCGACCGCCAAGAGCTTGTCGCGCAGCTCCCGAGACGCCGCCTGCACCGCGGGACCGCCCACCGTGATCGACCGCGAGGTCATCGACCCGGCGGAGGAGTAGGGCGTGGAGCGGGTGTCGCCCAAGGTGACGCGGACGTCGGCCACCGCCACTCCGAGCTCCGCTGCCGCGATCTGCGCCAGCGACGTGGCCAGCCCCTGACCCATGTCCACGAGGGCCGACCAGACCGAGACCGTGCCGTCGGGGTGCATCTCGACGCGGGCGGTCTCGTGCCCGCTCACCGCGAAGTTGATCCAGGCCAGGTCGCGAGCCGGGCCGAGGCCCGTGTACTCCACCCCGAACCCGAAGCCCACGCCGTGTCGGCGGCCGTCCGTCGGTGGGCGCCAGTCCGCCGCCAGCTCGCGCACCCGCGCCATGGCGGCGGGGTAGTCGCCCGAGTCGTAGCGTGCGTGCCCGCGGGTCTGGAAGGGCATCTCCTCGGCGGTCACCAGGTTCTGCAGCCGCAGCTCCACCGGGTCCCGGCCGAGCAGGACGGCCGCGCGGTCGACGAGCCGCTCGCGGACGAAGGTGGCCTCGGTGTTGCCGAACCCGCGATAGGAGCCGGTCGGCGTGGTGTTGGTGACCACCGCGTCGACGCGGCCACCCACCCTCTCGAACCGGTAGGGACCCTGCAGCATGCTGACCGAGACGAAGAAGGGCCCGATGCCCGCGCTCGAGGCGTGCGCCCCGAGGTTGCCGGTCACGTGGGTCTCGAGGGCGAGGAACCTGCCCGACTCGTCCAGCGCCAGCCGGGACCGGTGGATCGAGTCGCGACCACGGTCGGTGGCGAGGGCATGCTCGCGCCGGCCCTCCACCCAGCGGACGGGACGGCCGGTGCGCAGGGCGGCCAGGCAGACCAGCACCTCGTCGTCATAGACGTGCACCTTGGCGCCGAACGCCCCACCCACGTCGGGGACGACCACGTCCACCTGGCCGACGCCGAGCCCGAGCACGGCCGCGAGCTGGTCGCGGGCGTCGTGCGGCGCCTGGGTCGAGAGCCACACGGTGAGGCGCTCGGTGCGCGGGTCCCAGTCGGCGACCACGCCTCGGGTCTCCATCGGGTGCGGGACGACGGGCGGGAACCGGCTCGTCTGCTCGACGACGATCGGGGCCGTGGCGAAGGCCTCGGCACAGCTCTCGGCGCTGTCGCCCGACGAGAGCTGCCCGGCGAGGTTGCTCTCCCACGCCTCGTGGACGAGCGGGACACCCTCGTCGAGGGCGCGGGCCGGGTCGAGCACGGCCGGGAGCTCGCGTACCTCGACGTCGACGGCCTCGGCGGCGTCGAGGGCGGACGCGTGGTCGGTCGCCACGACCAGGGCGACCGGCTGACCGACGTAAGTGAGGTGCGGGTCGCCGATCTGGTGGGTCGTGCCCTTCAGTCCGGGCGAGCGCCAGAGGGCGACCGAGGCTCGCAGCGCCTCCGACGCGGCCTTGGGTGCGATCACGTCCACCACGCCCTCGCACGCGAGTGCCTCCTCGATCGCGACGTGGTCGACGACCCCGTGGGGGACCTCACTGCGCACCACGACGGCGTGCAGCATCCCCGGCAGGTCGAGGTCCGCGACGTAGCGGCTGCGCCCCGTCACGAGGCGGCGCAGGTTGACCTGGGGGGAGCGCACCCGACGAGACTAGCAATCGATTGCGTTCCTGGATACCCTCCTTTCGCAGGAGGATGGCGAGCCGTCCTGCTCGGGGATGATCGCCTGCTCACAAACGATTGCCACTGGCGTGGCTCTGATCCTTGAGGAGACCTGTGCCCCCCGCCGACACCTGGCCGGTCCCGACCCTGCAGCCGGGCACGACCGCGTACGACGAGGCGACCGGCTGCTTCAACGCGGCGGTCCGGCACCGGCCGGCAGCCGTCCTCGCGCCGGGCACGGAGGGCGAGCTCGCGTCCGCCGTCCGGGAGGCGGCGCGGCGCGGTCTGCGGGTCGCGGTGCAGGCGACCGGCCACGGCGCGGCGGAGGTGGACGCCTCGACCGTGCTGGTCTCCACCCGGCGCCTCGACAGCATGGCCGTCGATCCCGCCGGACGCACGGCGACGGTGGGTGCCGGCGTACGGTGGCGCGACGCGCTCGGCGTGGCTGCGATCCACGACCTCGCCGGCGTGGCGGGCTCGACCCCCGGGGTCGGCGTCGTCGGCTACACGGTCACAGGCGGCGTCGGCCTGCTGTCGCGGACCTTCGGCTTCGCCGCCGACCGGGTGCGCTCCCTGCGGGTGGTCACGGCCGACGGCGACGTGCGGACGGTCGACGCCACGCAGGAGGCGGACCTGTTCTGGGCCCTGCGCGGCGGAGGCGCTCTCGCCCTGGTGACGAGCCTGACCTTCGACCTCGTCGAGGTGCCCACGATCGTGGCCGGCTCGCTGTACTACGACCTGGCCGACGCGCCCGCCGTGGTGCATCGCTGGGCCGACTGGGCGAGGACCGCACCGCCGACGGTCAACACGTCCGTGGCCGTGCTCGCGCTGCCGCCCCTCGAACGGGTCCCCGGGCCGATCCGCGGCCGGAGGGTGCTGCACGTCCGCTACGCCGACGCGGGCACAGCCGAGGAGGGACGAGCGCGCATCGCGGCGTTCGGCAGTCCGGTCCTCGGCGGGATCCGGACCATCCCCTACCTGGAGAGCGGCTGGATCCACGCCGAGCCGACCGAGCCCAGCGCCACGAGCCAGGACTCCTTGCTGCTGGGCGCGCTGCCCGCTGAGGCCGTCGACGCCTTCCTCGAGGCGACGATCCGGTCCGCGACCGGGCTCACCGTCTGCGAACTGCGCCTGATGGGCGGCGCGATGAGCACCCCGCCCGAGGTGCCGAACGCCGCGCCCGGGCGGGCGGGCGCCTTCAACCTCTACGCGCTCGGGCACCACGCCGTGGCCGGCGACTCGATCGACGACGCCCTCGACGCCGTCCTGTCCGCGATGGCGCCCTGGGGGCTGGGGGCGACCCTGCCGGCGTTCGCGAGTCGGGGTCGCGGGACCGACCGGGTCCTGGCCGCCTGGTCCCCGGGTGACCTGGCCCGGCTGCGCGACGTGCGCGCCGCCTACGACCTCGACGACCGCTTCGGGCCCTGCGTCCGCTGGCCGGCACGGATGGCCGACACCGAGGCGTCCCGATGAGCGACGGCGCGCTCCGGACCGACGTCCTGGTCGTGGGCGGCGGCTCGTCCGGGTGCGCCGCCGTGCACGCGCTGCTCGAGGCGGGGGTCGGGTCCGTCGTGCTGGTCGAGGCAGGCCCGGACTACGGCCCCTTCGGGGAGCACCGCTGGCCCGACGACCTGCTCAGCGCCCAGACCGTGCCCCGGTCCCACGACTGGGGGTACGCCGGCACGTATGCACGCGGGCGGGTCTTCCCGCACGAGCGGGCCCGCGTCCTCGGCGGCTGCTCGGCCCACAACGAGGCGAACGTCGTGTGGGCACCCCCCGGCGTGTACGACGCGTGGGCGGCCGCGTTCGACGATCCCACCTGGAGTCGCGCGGCCCTGCAGACCGTGGTCGACGCAGTGGAGGACTGCACGCCCGCGTCGCCGGCCCACGGTCGGGGCGGGCGGCTGCCGACCCATCCCTATGACGAGGCGGAGCTGACCCAGTGGTCGGCGGCCTTCCTCGAGGCCGCAGCCGGGTGGGGGCTGACCCGCCGGCCCGACTTCTCCATGGGCGACGGCGAGGACGGCGTCTCGATCTGGCACGCCAACACTCGAGGAACGGTGCGCTGGAACGCTGCCTTCGCCTTCGTCGACCCGCATCGCGGCGACGACCGCCTCCGCGTCCTCTCGCACGCTCGCGTGCACCGGCTCGACCTCGCCGGCTCACGGGTGTCCGCCATCGGCGAGGTCGATGGGCGGCCGCTGCGGATCGAGGCGGCCGACGTCGTCCTGGCGGCCGGGGCCGTGGGCACCCCCGAGATCCTGCTCCGCTCGGGGATCGGTCCGGCGCGGGAGATCTCCCGGCTCGGCCTGACACCGGTCGTCGACCTGCCGGCGGTGGGCGTGGGTCTGCGCGACCACATCGGCGTTCCGCTGGGCTACCAGCTGCGGCCCGACGCCGAGGCGGGCTTCGCGACCGAACTGGCGTCCTCGCGCGTGTTCCACTGCCAGACGATCGCGCGGCTGCACGCGGAGGGTCGCGACTCCTTCAACCTGCTGCCCTACGAGGTCAGCTACGACGGGCAGACGTGGCTACACCTGCTCGCGGCGTACGTGATGAACCCGCGCTCGTCCGGCTCGGTGAGGCTCCGCTCCGCCGATCCCGGCGTACCGCCGATCGTGGACACCGGCTATCTGACGGACCCGGCCGACCGCGAGCAGCTGTACGCCGGTGTCGACCTGCTCCGCTCGATGGTCGCGGCCGGCGGTCCCTACGCGCGGCTCCTGGCGAGCACCGAGGACTCCGCACCCGCCGACCGGGCCGGCCTGGCGTCGTACGTCGAGGAGCGGTTCATCCCCTACGGCCACCTGATGTCGTCGTGCCGCATGGGCCACGCCGAGGACCCAGCTGCCGCCGTCACCCCCGACGGCCGGGTCAAGGGCACCGACCACCTCTATGTCGCCGATGCCTCCGCGATCCCCGACGCCTTCCCCGACGCCACGCACCTCACCGCCCTGCTCGTCGGCTACAAGGTCGCCGCCGGCCTCCCCCACTCCCGCCGTCCGTGACGTATTCGTCGCCTTTCGGCGAGAAGAGCGACAAGTTCGTCACGGACGGCGGGGGTCAGCTCGTGCGGGCGACCCAGAGCATCGGATCGCCCCAGCCCAGCTCGCCGGCCCCGTGGGTGTCCAGCGCCAAAGCGACGAGGGTGCGCCGATGGGCCGCGAACGTGAGCACATGGGCGATCATCCCGCCGAAGGTGAACACCTGCGCGGGCTCGCACAGGGCATCGACGAAGGTGTCGTCGAGCCGATCGGCCGCGACGACCTCGCGCACCTGGGTGAGGAACGCCGGTCCCTCCTCGGCCAGCCGCGTGCGCAGCGAGGTCAGTGACTCGTGCTCCTCCACGGACCAGTCGTAGTCGCGCATCGCGACGGCCGCGTTCCACATACCCATCTGGCCCACGAGCCGCGAGAGGAGACTGCGGATCGTCTGCTGGTCCTCGTCGACGTCGAGGACGATCGGCGCGTCGAGCTGCTCGGGGGTGAGCCCCTCGGCGACTCTGATCATCTCCCCAGTCAGCCAGATGTGGTGCTCGACCATCGCGGTCATCAGGTCCATCGTCGTCATCCTCTCTCGTCCGGGGCCTGCGCCCGGCAGCCGGATGCTGCCGGGTGGGTGGAAGTGCACGCCGCTGGGGGCGGGCAGGCGGATCTCGCCCGGTGCTCGCCGCCAGGCGGCGGGGGTGGCGCCGTACGCACGGCGGAAGGCGCGCGTGAACGCCTCGTGGGAGCCGTAGCCCGCCTCGACCGCGATGTCGATCAGCGGCGCATGCGTCGTGAGCATCCGGTACGCCGCCCGCTCCAACAGGATGCGACGGCGGAAGGCCTGGGGTGGCTCGCCGGCGACGCTGCTGATCATCCGGTCGAAGTGGTAGCGCGAGAAGTGCAGCCGCTCGGCCCAGTCCGGCCCTGTCTCCGGCGCCGCAGCGGGGCCGTCGTCGAGCGCATCGGCGAGCAGTCCCACGAACTCGGCGAAGGTGTCGGCGGCAGTCACGGATCGATCATCCCGCCCACCCTCCCCGGGCCGCTTGATCGCGGTTGCCGTGCGCCGTGATCCCCGCACAGGACAGCGCTTCCACTGCGAGTGCACCGCTGGTTGGATCGTCGACATGGGCTCCTCAGACGCTCGCGTCGTCCACATCGCGGCGGATGCGCTCACCCCGGCCGATCCGACGCCCGGGATGGCGCGCAGCCTGGCCATGCACGAGGCCGGCATGTGGACCGGGGTCGTCGACACCGAGCCTGGAGCGATCTCCGGGTGGCACCACCATGGCGGCCACGAGACCACGCTCTACATCGTCGAGGGCCGGATGCGGATCGAGAGTGGCCCCGCAGGCTCAGAGGTCGTCGAGGCCGCGGCGGGTGATTTCCTGCGCGTGCCCGCGGGGACCGTGCACCGCGAGTCCAACCCCGGCGAGACCACCTCGAGGGCCGTGATCGTCCGCTGCGGCGAGGGTGAGCCCACGATCAACGTCCCGGGCCCTGCCTGACCCGCGCCGAGCGGCGAGTCGCAGGCACCCTCAGAGCACGCGACCGCCGCTGCGGGTGACGTCGCGGTACCAGGCGTAGCTGTCCTTGGGAGTACGGCGACCGGTGCCGGCCCCGAGGTCGTCGAGGTCGACGTGCACGAAGCCGTACCGCTTGGACCGCTGGTTGCTGGAGGCACTGACGACGTCGATGCCCGACCACACCAGGTAGCCCATCACCGCGCATCCGTCGTCGATCGCGTCGAGCATGGCGTCGACGTGCGCGCGGTGGTAGTCGATGCGGTCGGGGTCGTGGACGACGCCGTCGGCATCGACGACGTCCTCGGCCCCGAGCCCGTTCTCCGCGATCAGGAGCGGCGTCCCCGGATAGCGGTCGGCGAGCACGTTCAGCGCCGTCCGCAGGCCGACGGGGTCGATCTGCCAGCCCCACGGCGTCGCGGGCAGGTGCGGGTTCGGTCGCGGCCCGATGATCGACCAGCCGGGCGCGTCGAGCGAGGTCGGCCCCTCCTCGATGAGCCGGGTGACGTAGTAGCTGACGGCGAGATAGTCGACGGTGTGCGTGGCGATCAGCTGGAGGTCGCCCTCGGCCACGTCCAGCTCGATGCCGTGCCGGCGGAGGTAGCGGGTCGCCGCCGGAGGGTACGCACCCCGGACGATCACGTCCGCCGGGAACAGGATCGCCTGGTCCTCGAGCACCCGGGCGAGGTTGTCCTCCGGTCGCGTGCTGGCCGGGTAGGCCGTCATGTCGAGCACCATCGAGCCGACCTGCGCGTCCGGGTTGACCGCGTGGGCGAGCTCGACCACCCGCGCGTTCGCCACGAACTGGTGGTGCAGCGCCTGCATCTTGGCCGCGGGCATCTCCTGCTCGGCGACGTCCACGAGGCCGAGGGCCAGGAACGGGTCGAGCAGCCCGGTGTTGAGCTGGTTGAACACCATCCAGCAGTCGACCGTGGGCGACCACCGCTCGAGGGCGACCCGTGCGAACCGCAGAAAGTGCCCGAGCACCTCCCGGTTGCGCCAACCGCCGAGCTCGGTCACGAGGTGCAGTGGCATCTCGTAGTGGCTGAGCGTGATCACGGGTCGCAGCCCGTGCTCGCGCAGCGTGGCGAAGAGGTCGTCGTAGAACTTCAGCCCGTCGGCGTTCGGCTCCGCCTCGTCGCCCCGGGGGAAGAGCCTGCTCCAGGCGATCGAGGTCCGGAAGGCGTTGATGCCGAGGCCGGCGAGCAGGGCGACGTCCTCGCGGTAGGAGTGGAAGAAGTCGATCCCCTCCCGCTTGGGGTACACGCCGACGGCATCCTGCAGTGCCAGCGTGATCTCACCCGCGGTGTCGGTGGTCGCGATCTCGTGGAGGTCCTGCTCGGGCACGTAGCGCATCACGTCCGCCTGCGAGGGGCCCTTGCCGCCGTCCTGCCAGGCACCCTCGGCCTGGTTGGCGGCGATGGCGATCCCCCAGAGGAAGCCGTCGGGCACTCGCTTCCCGGACGCCGGGCTGGTGTCAGTCGTCACGCCGACCCTCCGCCCCGTCGAGGCGGGCGACCACCTCGTCGATCCGAGTCGAGAGTGCCTGGACGACGCCCAGCAGGTTGCTCGCGGTCACCCACTCGCTGTTGATCGTCATCAGCGTGTCCTGCGCGTGGTTGAACAGCAGGGTCGGCTCGTGACGCTCGCCCCGGGCCTCCCCCTGGATCAGCTCGGTCTGGGCCTTGTGCGCCTTGGTGATGTCGGCCTTCGCGGCCGCGAGCACCTCCTGGGCCTTCACGAAGTCCTGAGCCGCCAGCGACTCGTACGCCGTGCGCAGCGAGGCCCGTGCGTCCCCTGCGTGCAGGATGATCTGCATCGCGACCTGGTTCAGCGCATCGCGTCCCGACTCGTCCATGTCCGGTCCTCCTGAGGTGATCGTGGTCTGGTCGGTGTTCGTGGTCATGTGGCGGGCACCGCCTGGTCGGTACTGCCGGGTGCGACGGTGGTGGTCGCCACCGGCGCCGCCTCGTGCGCGGCCGCCTCCGCGTGCTCCTCGGCGACGACCTGTGCGTCGTACACCCGGAGGAAGGGCCACCAGACCGCAGCCGCGAGCCCGAAGACGACGGCCAGCAGGAGCAGGGCAGCCACACCGGGTGCGACGATCCAGGTCGAGATCGGGAACGGCGTGTACCACAGCTGGTAGACCTTGGCCGGGATGTCGACCCAGCCCCACGAGAGCACCAGGTAGACCAGCGTGGGGGGCACCAGGCTGTTGATCCAGAACGGCACCATCAGCAGCGGGTTGTAGGCGATCGGCGCTCCGAAGACCACCGGCTCGTTGATGTTGAAGACCGACGGCACCAGCGACACCCGGCCGATGGCCTTGAGGCGGGCCGACCGTGCCGTGAAGGCCATCATCAGGACCAGGGGCAGCGTGGCGCCGATGCCACCGATGCCGACCCAGCCCGAGAAGAGCACCTCGTAGGTGTTGATGTTCGTCGCGGCGTGGCCGGCGGCCACGAGCTCGACGTTCTCCTGGAT
This sequence comes from uncultured Nocardioides sp., assembly GCA_964542635.1. Lineage (GTDB taxonomy): Bacteria > Actinomycetota > Actinomycetes > Propionibacteriales > Nocardioidaceae > Nocardioides. The sequence goes on from CAZIVD010000015.1 coordinate 68,560, forward strand.
GCCCTGCAGCTGGAGCGGGTAGACCAGCGGGAACAGGATCCACGCGCTCATGCCGAACGAGTACAGCACGGCACCGATGAAGTAGAGCAGCACGAAGCCGTAGAAGCTCTGGGCGCTGGACACCAGCGGCTCGAAGATCTTGACCAGGCCGGCGAAGACGTCGAGGTCGAGCACGTCGACCGTGAGCCATGCCGCGGTCAGGCAGGTCAGGATCGGCAGGATCGAGTCGAACCAGACGATGATGAAGTCGGGCATGGCCGTCGAGTCCTTGAAGAACGACAGTCGCGCGAACAGCAGCATCACCACCGAGACCGCCAGCCCGGAGATCAGGCCGGCGAAGATGCCGGTGGCACCGAAGCGCTCGAAGATGAAGACGATCTCGCCCGCGTCGGTGAACGTCGGGGTCAGCAGGAGCATGAACACGGCGATGCCGGTGGCGCCGGCGACGAGGCGGCGGTCGCGGTGGCCCTTCCGCTCCATCATGAAGAACGGCACCAGCATCGCCACGAAGAGCCCGATCAGGCCGAACGAGAAGCGGTTGATGCCGGAGAAGTCCGGCCACCAGTCGAGGTACTCGTTGAGGATGGAGATCAGCGTGATGAGCGACCCGATCAGGATCAGCGGCATCACGGTCATGATCGAGTCCTGGATGGAGCGGACCCAGTCGTTGCGGGTCCAGCGGTTCACCCGCGGGGCGAACGACTCGTTGACGAAGGTGACGAGGCGGTTCACGGCTGCACTCCCTCGGCCACGAGGTCCTGCGCCAGCTTGAACGCGGCGGCGCCGTCGAGGCGGCCGTACACCGCCTGCGGCACCAGCGCCACCTTGATGCCGTGCGGCTCCACCAGCGAGCGGATGTGGTCGAGCATGAAGGCCAGGTGCGGGCCGACGAGCACCGCGTCGACGCGGCCGATGTACTCCTCGACCTCCGACTCGCTGCGCGCCTCGACGGTCGCCTCGACTCCCTGCCCGCGCGCGGCCTTGCGCATGCCCTGGGCGAGGAAGCCGCTGGATGCGCCTCCCCCACAGACGATCAGGATCCTCAACGCCATGACTCTCTCCTCGTGACCAGCACGGTGGCGGCGATGCCACCGGCGAACGTAGTGGGTGAACGTGACGAGGATGTCCGCGGGCGGGAGCCTGCCACCAGCAGGCCGGCTTCCGCGATGGCGGAAGTCCGGGTGAGCGCGCCCCCCGGCACGACGCGACACACTGTCGGCTGTGAGCAGGCAAGTCGGCGAGCTGGTCGGGTCTTCGTGAGCGCGGACCGTCACCAGCGGCTGGTCGCCGGGTTGCGACAGGCCGGCGACTGGGTCGGGGCCGCCGAGCTGGCCGAGTTGCTCGGGGTCTCCACGCGCAGCGTTCGGACCTACGTCGCAGCGGTCAACGGCACGAGCGAACCGCCCGTCATCGAGACCTCGCACCGCGGCTATCGGCTGAACCCGGCCGGGCGGCTCGACCGTGCGGCGCAGTCCGGCTCCTCGGGCACGGCTCGGCCGCTCAGTGCGGCGGAGCGCCTGCACAAGGTGGTGCGCGACCTCGTCGGAGCCCACGAGGGCCTCGACGTGCACGCCTTGGCCGACACCCTGCAGGTCAGCTCCTCCACGATCGAGGGCGACCTCCGCCGAGCGCGGTCGCTGCTGCCGCAGTACCGCCTCGCGCTCGTGCGGTCACGTGACGTGGTGCGGGTCGAGGGCGCCGAGGTGGACAAGCGTCGGCTGATCCGGCACACCCTGGCGCAGGCGGTCTCGCCGACGACGCTGCTCACCCTCGCGGACGTGCAGGCAGCCTATCCGTCCTATGACGTGCCGGAGCTCGAGCGCGTGGTCCAAGACGCCCTCGGACGACACGACCTGGCGATCAACGGCTATGCCGTGAACACGCTCGTGCTGCACCTCGTGATTACGCTGGACAGGATCACGGAGGACCGCACCGTCGAGGACGAGGATCGGTCGTCGGACAGCACGAACGCGGCGCCCGAGCCGCAGGTGCGCGCATCGGTGCGTGACCTCGTCGCCTACGCGCGGTCGGCGTACGGCGTGGAGATGGACGCGGCCGAGACGGCGACCCTGGTCGCCGTGCTGGCCAGCAAGGCGACGATCCGGCTCGGCACGGCGGACCCTGCCCCGCTTGAGGCGGTGGTCGGCGAGCCCTACGTCGCGCTGGTACGACGAGTGGTCGCGCTCCTGGAGGAGCAGTACCTCGTGGAGATCCACGACGAGCGCTTCGTGGTGGGCCTCGCTCTCCACGTCCGCAACCTCGAACACCGGGCTCGCTCGGGTCGACCCGTGGCCAACCCACTGGCCGCCCAGATCAAGGAGTCCCATCCGCTGGTCCACGAGCTCGCGGTGCTCTTCGCCCGGCAGGTCGAGGCCGAGCTCGGCGTGCCGGTGTCGGAGGACGAGATCGGATTCATCGCGCTGCACATCGGCGGCTGCCTCGAGCGTCAACGCGGGCGGATGGAGCAGGCGACGGTCGCCCTCGTGGTGCCCGAGTACCACCAGCTCCACCAGGACCTGGCAGTCCGGCTGGCCGACAGCCTCGGCGAGCGAGCGCGCCTGGTCGCGACCTTCCACTCCGCCGAGCAGGACTGGAGCCAGGTCGACGCAGACCTCGTGGTCACGCCGTTCGAGCTGTCCGGACTGCACCCGGCCCGGCAGGTGGTCGTCAGCCCCCTGCTCACCGAGCAGGACCTGGAGGCGGTGCACCAGGCTGTCCTGGTCGCGAGGCGCCGGACCTCCTGGCTGCGCGCGGTGCACCAACTGCGCCTGCTCGTCGACCGCCAGCTCTTCGTGAGGGACCCGGGCTGGAGCGCGCGGGACGAGGCGCTGGCCGGGCTGGCCGGTGCGATGCTGCGCGCAGGCGTGGTGGACGATCGCTTCCTGCCCCAGGTGCTGGAGCGCGAGGCGATGTCGTCGACGGTCTTCGGCGACGGGCTCGCCGTCCCCCACGCCATGACCATGGAGGCCCGACGCTCGGCCATCGCCGTCTGCGTGAGCGACCGGCCCATCGATTGGAACGGCGTCGACGTCCGCCTGGTGCTGCTCGTCGCCTTCAACGCCGACGACCGCCGGATGTTCCGCGACGTCTTCGACCAGATCGTCGTCGCCCTGTCCGAGCCGGCCCGCGTGCGCAAGCTGGTGACTGCTTCGCAGGACTACGAGAGCTTCATCGCCGACCTGATGGACGCCCTCGACGTGTGAGGCCCCAGGCGGGACAACCGCCGGGACGGGTCGCGCGTCCAAGTCGCACCGGTCGTCCGCGGCGGGAGGAGGCGAGAGGTGCGCAGGCTCCTGGTGCTCGCCTTGTGCGCGCTGCTGACGGGGTGTGCCTCCACCGGCACCGCAGCTTCACCGCCTGCCCCCGCCGCGGAGCCGGATCCGCTCCCGACGTCGGCGCCCGCGTCGGACGCCGCGCTCGTCATGCCCGACCTGGTCGGACTGCCGTCGACCGAGGCTCAGCGTGTGCTCGGGGATCTCCAGGCGGACGGCGCACTCCAACTCTGGTCGAGTTGGGAACGCCCCGTCACCGTTGGCTGCCGGATGCGTCCCGGGACGGTCGCGTGGCAGCGACCGGCACCCGGCGCGGAGCTGACGAACGTGACGGAGGTCCGCATCCGCACCGCCGCCCTCGACCTCGCCCGGTTCCGGGGACCGTGCCATCCGCCGGACGGCAACCGTGGCCCCGTCCGTGGCCAGGACAGTGATCTCGCGGCCGGCTTCTACCGGTTCGCCTCCGATCCCTCGCTGGGCGCGCCGTTCGCATTCGGTCCGGTCTGGGTGGGCCTCGAGGACGGCCCGACATCCGTCCTCTTGGAGGGTCCGGCGCTCGCTGATCTCGCCAAGTGGGAGATCGGCAAGGCGTACGCCGAGCGCGCCGGTCCCTTCTCGGCCTTGGACACTCTCGCCTCGTCGGGCGGGTACTACGAGGTGCACGACGGCATCGCCACCGACTGCTCACCCACCGGCGGCACGGCACCGAGCGACCTCACCGACCTCCGGGCGATCAGCCTCACGTCCCCGGCCGACGTCACCAGCGCCTGCATGGAGTTCTGGGCGGTCACTCTCTTCCTCGACGGCCACGACGAGATCCGCGGGGTCGCGCTCCGGCTGGGCTCCCCCTAGACCGCCGCAGCACTACCTGTTGGTCGAGGAGGTCGCGCAGCAGCTACCTCCGCTGGTTGAGGAGCGAGCGCAAGCGAGCGTCACGAAGCCAGGCGGGACCGATCAACCAGATCCGTCGCCCGGTTTACGTCCGCCTGTGGAAGGTGGTGGTGCCGTTGGGGTGGTGTCGGGTGTCCCAGCCGGGGTCGTGGGCTCGGTGGTGGTGGAAGGAGCAGAGCAGCTTCCCGTCGGCGAGGTCGGTCTTCCCACCCTGCGCCCAGGGCTGCCGGTGGTGAGCTTCACACCACGCCGCGGGGATCGAGCAGCCCTCGGCGGTGCAGCCCCGGTCCCGGATCGCCAGCGCCTTGCGCTGCGCACCGCTGAACAGGCGGGCGGT
>CAZIVD010000016.1:0-67576 GCA_964542635.1 uncultured Nocardioides sp.
CATGGTGTGCATCGCGCCGAGGAAGTGGCCGCCGTGGCCGACCTCCTCGTGGGCGCCGAAGGCCATCGAGTCCTCGTCGATCTCGAGCGGGGTGAACTCGTGCTGCAGCATCTGCACGAGCTCGGCGTCGATGACGAACTTCTCGAACCCGGCGACCAGACCGCCCTCCAGCCAGCCGGCGGAGTGCATCACCCAGTTGGCGCCCGCGAGGAACGTGGGCAGCAGGGTCATCAGCGCCTCGTAGCCCGCCTGGGCGTCGGGGACCTGGGAAGAGGTCAGGCCACCGCCGGTGCGGAAGGGCAGGCCGAAGTGCCGGGCGATCTGACCCGTGCACAGGAGACCGATCCCGGACTCCGGTGTGCCGAACGTCGGCGAGCCGGACTGCATGTCGATGTTGGACAGGAACGAGCCGAACACGACCGGGCACCCGGGGCGGATCAGCTGGGAGAGCGCGATGCCCGAGAGCGCCTCGGTGATCTGCTGCACCAGCGCCGCCGGGATGGTCACCGGCGACATCGCCCCCATCAGGATGAAGGGGGTGAGCACGACGGGCTGGTTGGCGGCGGAGTACTCGAACTGCGCCTCGAGCATGCGGTCGTCCCAGCGCAGCGGAGAGTTGCAGTTGATCAGGGAGATGATCGCCGGCGTCTCCTCGATGGCCTCGCGGGAGCCGAAGAGGATCTCGGTCATGGCGATCGTGTCGGCGGCGTTGGTGCCGCTCACGACGTTGCCCATGTAGAACTTGTCGGTCAGGGTCTGCAGCGCGTAGACCATGTCGAGGTGACGGCTGTCGAGCGGGGTGTCGTTGGGCTCGTTGACCACGCCGCCGGCCGAGTCGAGCACGTCGAAGCTCTGGGCCAGCCGGGCGAAGTTGCGGAAGTCCTCCATCGTGCCGTCGCGCCGGACGTCGCCCTCGCGCACGAACGGCGGGCCGTAGACCGCGCCGAAGGCCATCGCGTCACCGCCGATGTGCACGCTGTTGGCGGGGTTGCGCGCTTGGAGGTCGAACTCCCGCGGCGCCTTGGCGACCTGCTCCAGCACGAAGTCGGGGTCCAGGAAGACGGTCTTCTCCTCGACCTTCTGACCGGCGTTCCGGAACAGCTCGAGGGCGCGGTCGTCCATGAACTCGACGCCGATCTCCGTCATCAGCCGACGCCAGCCCCCGTCGAGGGTGGCCATCGCGTCCTCGGAGAGCACCTCGTAGCGGGGCATCCGGTTGCGGAACATCGATCCTCCTGTCTAACCTCATCATGTGGGACCAGAGTTCCACATCATGGAACCTCCCGAAACCCCGGGTGAGGAGAAATTCGTGGGCGAGCCAGCCGGCAGCGGGACGCGGGCGCTGGATCGCGCGCTCCAGCTGGTCGCCTCGGTCGTCGACGCGGAGGAGCCGCGTTCCTTCGCCGACCTCCAGGAGTCCTCGGGGCTGGCGAAGTCGACGACCTCGCGGCTGCTCGCGGCCCTGGAGCGTGGCGGGCTGCTCGAGCGCGACGACGCCGGCGGCTACGTCGCCGGCACCCTGTTCTGGACCTACTCCGCGCGTCACGATCCCTGGGAGCAGCTGGTCCGCCTGGCCCGGCCCGTCATGGAGTGCGTGGGGGAGGACACCCACGAGTCGGTGCACCTCTCGGTGCTGCGCGGCGACCGGGTCGTGCAGGTCGCCCAGGTCGACTCCCGCTACCTGCTCGGGACCCGTGACTGGACCCAGGTCGACGTCCCCGCCCACACCTCGGCCCTGGGCAAGGTCTTCCTCGCCTGGGGAGTGCTCGCGCTCCCGAGCGCGCGCCTCGAGCGGCGTACTCCCTCGACGCTGACCACGGTCGCCGATCTGGAGCGCGACGCGTCCGCGGTCCGGTCTCGGGGCTATGCCTGCACCGTCGACGAGCTCGAGGACGGGCTCACCGGTCTGGCCGCACCTGTCCGCGACCCGCGCGGTGAGGTGGTGGCGGCGCTCGGGATCTCCGGGCCCACCAGTCGGCTCGCCGGGCGGCTCGACGAGCTCGGACCCCATCTGGTCACTCGGGCGGCCGAGGTCGCCGCGGCCCTGCACGGCACCCATCAGCTCAGCAGCACCCTGACGAAGAGAGGCGTGGCATGACAGCAAGCCCCGAGGACATCCTCCAAGGTCTCTACGACGAGACGCTGGTCGGCAACGGCCCGCGCGTCCTGGAGCTGACCGAGGCCGGGCTCGAGCTCGGGATGGAGCCGCAGACCCTGCTGTTCGACGCCCTGATCCCCTCGCTCGAGGAGGTCGGAGCTCGGTTCGAGCGCGGTGACTTCTTCGTCCCGGAGATGCTCATCGCCGGCAAGGCGATGGCCGGGGCGATGGAGCGCCTGCGTCCGCTGCTGGCAGAGACGGGTGTGGAGACCGTCGGCAAGTTCCTGATGGGGACGGTCAAGGGCGACGTCCACGACATCGGCAAGAACCTCGTCAACATCATGCTCGAGGGGGCCGGGTTCGAGGTGATCGACCTCGGCGTGCAGGTCGCACCGGAGAAGTTCGTGGCCGCCATCGAGGAGCACCAGCCCGACATCGTCGGCTTCTCGGCGTTCCTGACCACCACCATGCCGATGTTCAAGGCCAACCTGAACGCCCTGGAGAAGGCCGGTCTGCGCGACCAGGTCGTGGTGATGGTCGGCGGGGCCCCCGTGACCCAGGAGTACGCCGACGCGGTGGGCGCCGACGGCTACGCCGCCGACGCGTCCGCGACGGTCAAGCGTGCCAAGGACCTGCTCAACCAGCGCCGCGCCAAGGTCCCTGCATGAGCACCCCCACGAGCGAGGGTGTCGCCGAGCCGCTGGAGACGGTGCTCCGCAGCGCCACCAAGGAGGTGGTGCTGGGCCACCAGCACCGGTTCTGCATCATCGGCGAGCGGATCAACCCCACCGGCCGCCGGATCTTCCAGGAGCAGTTGCGTGCGGGCGATATGTCCGCCATCGAGCGCGACGTCAAGGCCCAGGTCGAGGGCGGTGCCGACGTCCTCGACATCAACATGGGCGTGCCGCTGACCGACGAGCCCGAGCTGCTCGCCAAGGCGATCCAGCTGGTTCAGTCGCTCACCGACCTGCCGATCTGCATCGACTCCTCCGTCGTGGAGGCGCTCGAGGCCGGCCTGTCGGTCTACCAGGGCCGTGCGCTGGTCAACTCCGTCACCGCGGAGGATGACCGGCTGGCCGCCATCCTGCCGCTGGTCAAGCAGTACGACGCCGCGATCATCGCCCTGCCCAACGACGAGGACGAGATCCCGATGGAGGCCGACAAGCGCCTCGTCCTCACCGAGAAGATCGTGCGGGTCGCCACCCAGGAGTACGGCATCGCCCAGGCCGACATCGTGATCGACCCCCTGGCGATGCCGATCGGCGCCGACACCTCCACCTCCCTGGTGACGCTGGAGTGCATGCGGCGGATCAGGGACCGCTTCGGCGTCAACATGACCTGCGGCGCCTCCAACGTCTCCTTCGGCATGCCCGACCGGCACACCCTCAACTCCGTGTGGCTGCCGATGGCGATGACGTCGGGCCTGACCAGCGCGATCATGGACGCCCGGACCCCGCAGATCGTCGACGCGGTCAAGGCCGCCGACGTCTTTCTCAACCACGACGACTGGGGGATGGCCTGGATCTCCGCCCACCGCGCGAAGCAGACAGCAACGGCATGACCTCTCGTGGCGACGAGCCCGGCGAGCCCGAGTTCTCGCTCGAGGCCTTCCGCCGTGAGGGGCTGATCGCTCCGTCCGGTGCCGAGCCGGCGGTGCACGACGGCACCGGACGGGTGCAGCTGTCCTTCACCGTGGAGGACAAGGAGGCTCCGCCGACCCAGCGCAGCGTCCGGGTGCCGCCGGGGGTGAGCGTCTTCGACTCGGCGTCGTGGAACGGCATCGCCATCGACTCCACCTGCGGTGGCCACGGCACCTGTCACAAGTGCAAGGTCCAGGTGTTGCCGGCCACGCCGGTGACCCGCCACGACACGCGTACCTTCACCGCCGGCGAGCTCGACGCGGGCTGGCGCCTGGCCTGCCTGGTGCAGGCGACCCGCGACCACGACGTCGTCGTCCCACCGCTGGTCACGCGGCCCAAGGCCGCCACCGTGGGCGTGGGGCGACAGGTGATCCTGCGGCCCGCCGTACAGAAGCGGTACGTCGAGCTGGCCGAGCCGAGTCTGACCGACCAGCGCCCCGACCTCGTCCGCCTGCTCGAGGCGATCGACGACCTCGAGCCGGTCGCCGACCTCCACGCGCTGCGCCGGCTGCCGAAGGTGCTTCGCGAGGCCGACTTCAAGGTCACGGCGGTCGTCGTGGACGAGGCGCTGGTCGACGTCGAGCCCGGCGACACGACGAGCGTGCGCTACGCCATCGCCTTCGACCTCGGCACGACGACCGTGGTGGCGACGCTGCTCGACCTGGTCACCGGCACCCCGGTCGCGGTCGCCTCGATGCTGAACAAGCAGCAGCCGTTCGGCGGCGACGTGATCTCGCGGATCAGCGCGACCATGCTCGACCCAGCGGCGCTGGGGCGGCTGCAGGAGGCGGCAGCCCAGACCCTCGCCACCCTGGCCGAGCAGGTCTGCCGCGAGGGCGGCGTCGACCCGGGCCACGTCTACGAGGCAGCGCTCGCGGGCAACGCCACGATGACCGCTCTCGTGCTGGGCATCGACCCCGAGCCCCTCGGCGTCGCGCCGTTCGTGCAGACCACGGCTACTCCGGCCGCGGTGCCGGCGAGCGAGGTCGGCCTGGCGCTCCACCCCGGCGCACGGCTCGTGCTGTTCCCCGCCCTGGGCGCCTACGTCGGCGGCGACATCGTGGCCGGCATGCTGGCGACCGGGATGGACCGCGACAAGCGGGTCCGCCTGTTCATCGACGTGGGCACCAACTGCGAGATCGTGCTCAGCGACGGCGAGCGGATCCTGTCCACGGCCGCGCCTGCCGGGCCTGCCTTCGAGGGCGGGGCGATCCGATGTGGGATGCGGGCCGCGGACGGGGCCATCGAGGTGGTCAAGCTGCTGCCAGAGGAGCCCCACCTCGAGCTCGGGGTGATCGGTGATGTGGCTCCGCGCGGCCTGTGCGGGTCGGGCCTCGTGGATGCGGTGGCCGAGCTGGTCAAGGTCGGGCTGCTGGACTCCAGCGGGCGCTACGTCACCGACGAGGTCGCCAAGGAGGCCGCTCCCGGGCTGGCCGACCGGTTGACCTTCATCGGGCAGGAGCGCGTCTTCGTACTCCATCGCGAGCGGCCCGACAGCGACCCCTCGGAGTGCGTGGTGCTCTCCCAGCGCGACGTGCGGGAGCTGCAGTTCGCCAAGGCGGCCATCTCGACCGGGTGGACGCTCCTCATGGAGGAACTCGGACTCGAGCACCGCGACCTCCAGCAGGTGTTGTTGGCCGGGTCGTTCGGCAGCTACCTGTCGGCGGCGTCAGCCGTGCGGATCGGGCTGGTGCCCAAGCTCCCGGTGCTGCGGATCGTGGCGGCGGGCAACGTCGCCGGCGAGGGCGCCAAGATGGCGCTGCTGTCGATGCGCGAGCGCGCGGGTGCGCTGGCGCTGTTGGAGGAGGTGACCTATGTCGAGCTCTCCGACCGAGCGGACTTCAACGACCGGTTCGTCGACCTCCTCGCCTTCCCCGCCTGAGCGTCCGGAGCTCGCCGGCCGGGTCGCCCTCGTCGCGTGCGGGGCGCTCGCCCAGCCCGCGGCTGCCGTCGTGGCCCGCCAGGGCTGGCCGGTCGACATACACCCCCTGCCACCGCTGCTGCACAACCAGCCGCACCTGATCGCGGACGAGGTCCGACGCCTGGCCCTCGAGCTGGGCGACCGCTATGGCGCCGTGGCCGTGGGCTACGCCGACTGCGGGAGCTACGGCGCGCTGGACGAGGTGTGCGCCGACCTCGGCCTGCGGCGACTGCCCGGCCTGCACTGCTACGACCTCTTCGCGGGGGAGTCCGCGCTCGCCGGGGAGCTCGACGAGGAGCCGGGCACCTACCTGCTCACCGACTTCCTGGTGCGCTCCTTCGAGCGGACCGTGGTCCGCGAGCTCGGCCTGGACCGGTGGCCCGAGCTGCGCGACGACTACTTCCGCCACTACACCCGCGTCGTCTGGCTGGCCCAGGAGCCCACGCCGGAGCTGCGGACCCTCGCCCAGCGGGCCGCCGACCGGATCGGTCTCCCGCTCACCGTCGTACCCACCGGGACCGGCCGCCTCGAGACCGCCCTGGCAGCGCTTCTCCCGGTTTCGGGCTGACGCGTCAGACCGCGAGCCGGTCGAGGAACTCGGTGCGCCAGCGCTCGGTCTCGGCGACCTGGTTGAACGTGAAGACGTGCAGGCCCTCCAGGCCCATCTCCGGGTCGCTGAGCTTGGCGGCGCAGCTCTGCAGGAACTTCTCGCCGGTGAAGCCGCCGGGAGCGGCGAGGCGGGCGAAGGTGCCCTTGTGCTTGGAGAGGAAGCGGGTGGACTCCCCGACGCCGATCTTGCCGGCCATGGTGAGCAGCTTGGCGCGGTCGACGGGGCCGGGGACGCCGAGCAGCAGCGGCATCGTGATGCCCCGGGCCCGCATCCGCCGCACCCAGGAGGTGAGCACGCCCGGGTCGAAGGTGAGGTTGCTGACCACGTGCGTGGCGTACCGGCGCTTGTCCCACATGGACTGGATGGTCAGGTCGTCGGTGATCGTCGGGTGCGACTCGGGATAGCCGGTGATCCCGACGTGGCCGAACGGGCTGCCGAGGTCGCGAAGGTCCTCCAGCAGGCTGAGCGCGTCGGGGTAGGCGCCGGGCGGATCCGCATCGCCGCCGGGGACGAAGACGCGGCTGATGCCCTTGCCGGTGAGCCGCTCGCAGATCTCGGCGAGCTCGGCCTTGTCGCGCACCATCCGCGCCGCCAGGTGCGGAACGGCGACATACCCGTGCCCGGTCAGCCTCTCCGCGAGGTCGAGGGTCGGCTCAAGGCCCTTGCTGGGCGAGGCCGTCACCGTGACGGTGCGGTCAGGAGGGACGTGCTCGAGCAGCTTGTCCTCGATCGTGGCGGTGGGCAGCACCTCGTAGCGAGCGTTCTCGAGTAACCGGACCGTCGTGGCGTCCGCCCTAGGCTTGTTGCGCATAATGCACCTTGTTTCGTGATACGCAGCCCTTGGTGAGAGTCTAGGCGACCGTAACGCTGGCGTCGATGGATCGCGCGGGGGTGGATTGGCTGAGTACGTTGCGATGGTGGAGTACGTCGAGACAGGCGGCCTCACCGTCGCCTACCGGCGCGTCGGCCAGGGGCCGCCCTTGGTCCTCGTCCACGGCGCGGCCGAGGACGGCCGGGTCTGGGAACCTCAGCTCGCCGGCCTGGCCCGGGAGTTCACGGTGGTCGCCTGGGACGAACCCGGCGCGGGCCGGTCATCCGACGTGCCGGACGGCTTCTGCCTGGCGGACTACGCCGACGCACTGGCTGCGCTGCTCAGGGCGCTGGGACACTCGCCCGCGCATGTCGCGGGCGTGTCTTGGGGTGGCACGGTGCTTCTCGAGCTCTACCGACGTCATCCCGGGCTCGTCGCGACGCTCATCCTCGTCGACACCTACGCAGGCTGGAAAGGGTCGTTGCCGGAGGACGAGGTCCGCGCGCGAGTTGCCGGTGCGCGCGCGATGCTGGCCGCGCCCGAAGACGAGTTCGATCCCACCCTTCCCGGACTCTTCGCCGCCGATCCGCCGGCGGAATTCGTGCCCCTGCTCGCCGCCATCGCCGCCGACGTCCGCCCGGCCACGCTCGGGCACGAGTTGGCCATCATGGCCGAGACGGACCTGAGCGTCGTCCTGTCGCAGATCACGGTCCCCACTCTGTTGATCTGGGGACAACAGGACGTGCGCTCACCACTCAGGGTCGCGCGGCAGTTCGAGGAGGCCATCCCCGACTCGCGACTGGTCGTGATCGAAGGCGCCGGCCACCTGTGCCTCCTCGAGCGACCCGAGCAGTTCAACGACGCCGTCCGCGAGTTCTGCCTCGCCCACCCGAGCCACCCCGCTGGTTGAGGAGCGAGCCGGCGAGCGTCACGAAACCAGCGGCACCGACGAATCTTCGGTGGTCGAGCCGCCGCGAGGAACGAGCGGCGTGTCGAGACCCGGTGAAAGTTCCGGGGGCCTCGACCGGCGGAGGTCGGGGTCACGGTTGGGTCACGATCGCCGGATGCCCTGTGCAGAAAGGGGATTCCGGGTGATTCCGCGGGTGGGTCTGTCGGTGGTGGGTGGCAGGGTCGGAGTCATGGAGGATCTCGGGGATCTGGGGGACCTGTCGGCAGGTGAGCTGCTCGACCTGGCCGACGCCCTCGCCCGCACCCAGCGCCGGGCCGAGGTGCAGATCCTGACGGTGGCCGGCCAGCATGCGGTGCTGCACGGGGCGGAGTCGATCGACCCGTGGCAGGCCCAGATCCCCGGCGGCGAACGTCCCCGGATGTTCGGTGGGGAGGGCACCCCGCTGGTGGCGGAGTTCTCCCCGGCCACCCTGGCCGCCCGGCTGGGGATCTCCACCCACGCCGGGAGGGGGTTGATGGCCGACGCCCTGGACCTGGCGCACCGGCTGCCCCAGCTCTGGGCGCGGGTCCAGGCCCTGGAGGTCAAGGTCTCCTACGCCCGGTTCGTGGCCCGCCAGACCCGGCACCTCACCAAGACCCAGGCCGGGCACGTCGACGAGCGGGTGGTCGAGCCGGCGGACGGACGGATCCCCTGGTCCCGGTTCGAGCTCCTCGTGGAGGCCGTGGTCAAGGCCGCCGACCCCGAGGCCGCGGCCGCCGCCGAAGAAGCCGCCTTCCGGCAGCAGTTCGCCACCCCGACCCGGTCTGATGAGCACGGGATGCGCGGGTTCTACATCCGCGGCCCGTTCGCCACCATCGCCAAGCTGGACGCCGCGGTGGCCTACTTCGCCACCCTGCTCGCCCACCTCGGCGACTCTGAGTCCGAGGACACCCGCCGGGTCAAAGCCATCCTGATCCTGGCCAACCCACCCGCCGCCCTCGACCTCCTCGAGGACTACCGACACTGGCTCTTGACCCAGGCCGACACTGCCGACCCAGCCGCTCCGGACCAGACCTCTGAGGAGCCTCCTGTGGTGGACTGGTCACGGCTGCTGCCCGCGGTCACCGTCTACGTCCACCTCTACGGCGGCATCGACGGCACCGGGATCGCCCGGGTCGAAGACGTCGGCCCGTTGACCGAGTCCTGGGTCCGCGACCACCTCGGATCGCACGCCCGGTTCACCGTCCGCCCGGTCCTCGACCTGGCCGGCCAAGCCCCGGTGGACGGCTACGAGATCCCGGACCGACATCGCCAGGCCGTGCATCTGATGATGCCGGCCGACACCTTCCCGCACGCCACCAGCCTGAGCCGTACCCTCCAGATCGACCACACCCGACCGTTCGTGCACGGGGTGGCCGCGGACGGGGCCGGCCAATCCAGGGTGGGCAACTACGGGAAGCTGAGCGTGACCCATCACCGGATCAAGACCTTCGCCAGCTGGCAGGTCCAACAACCCTTCCCCGGCCTCTACCTGTGGCGCGACCCCCACGGCGCCTACTACTTGGTCGACCACACCGGCACCCGCCGACTCAAGGACAACGCCGCCTGAGCCCCCGGCCATGGCTGGGCTCGGGGAACCGGGAACCCCACGCTGACGTAGCCAGGCGCCCGCCTGGCGAGGGCGGCTGCGCCGACTCGTGCCAAGGATGTTGGTGGTGACCCTGGTCGCGACCCTCTCCGCCTGTGGCGATGGCGCGGACTCCGACGCGCCTCCGTCTGCCGTCAGCGGGTCGAGCGTCGGCGGGACCGGTGTCGGCGATGTCGGATCCGGTGCGTCGAGGAGTGTCGACCCGGTGTCTGTGACGACGCCGGATTGGGACAACCTCGTGACGCGGAACATCAGCCCGCCAGGACCTGGAGTCGCCGCGCTTTCGGCAGACCCGGTCCGGACGGCAGCGCTGGCCATGGCTGACCCCCATGACGATGTCGGCGTCTACATCCTCGGGGAGGACGGGCGGTGGCGGCGCCTGGACGTGCCCGACCTGCGACCGGTCTCCGACGGCGGAGGCAACCAGACGGCGATCCTTCGACCCGCCAGCCTCAACGCCGACGGCACCCGTCTGGCCCTGCCCCAGCCCGATGAGCTCGTCGTGGTCGACCTCACCACCGGCAGTGCGACGCGGTACGACGTTCCCGGGCCCCACAACGCCTACGTGATCTGGGAGGGCGACTCCCACGTCTTCGTCGGTGAGGAGAACCGCCGGCGTGGCCGCGTCGTCGACCTCGTCACGTCCGCAGTCACGCTCTCGACGCACGGCCCCTCGACCCGGGTGCTGCCCGATGGGCGAGCCCTGACGTGGGCTCCTGGCGACAACCGGGCATCCGCAGCACCCTCCACGCCGGTGATGCGGTGGGACGGCGGTCAGGAGGTCCCTACCTCGGCGAACAACTCGGCGGGCTGGTTCCCGCAACCGCCACTGGCCCATGGCGGCGTCGCCATCGGGTTGCACCGCATGTGGCAGGCCACCACCGGCCGGCCAGAGACCACCTCCGATCCCGCCCTCGATGAGCTCCTCCGCACCACGGACGGCGTCGTCGCGGTGGACGTCCAGACCGGCCGCGTCCTGGCCTTCCTTCGGCTCGGCGACGAGAACCTCGGCGAGGACACCACGTTGCTTGGCTGGCGCGGCGACCTGCCTGTCTTGGGACTGGTCAACACCGGCACGGATGGCCCACCCCTCCCTACGCACCTGATTCTCTGGGACTACGCGGCCGCCACCCTCGAACCCCTCGGCGTCGTGCCCTCGCCCTGGGTCGCTTGGGGCACAGGTACGTAGCGCGACTTGCGCCACCTGCAGCTCGCGCGAGTCCCAGACCACGTGCCGTTAGCGTGGAGAGCGTGTCGAACCGCCTGGCGTCCGCGACCAGTCCCTACCTGCTGCAGCACGCCGACAACCCGGTCGACTGGTGGGAGTGGGAGCCGGCGGCGTTCGAGGAGGCCAGGCGCCGTGGCGTACCGGTGTTGCTCAGTGTCGGGTACTCCGCCTGCCACTGGTGCCACGTGATGGCTCACGAGTCGTTCGAGGACCAGGCGACGGCCGACTACCTCAACGCGCACTTCGTGAGCATCAAGGTCGACCGCGAGGAGCGGCCGGATGTCGACGCCGTCTACATGCAGGCCACGACCGCGATGACCGGCCATGGGGGCTGGCCGATGACGGTGGTGCTCGACCACGACGGCAACCCGTTCTTAGCCGGGACGTACTTCCCCGACCGGGCGCGCGGCGGCATGCCGGCGTTCCGTCAGGTGCTGGAGGCGATCGTGGAAGCGTGGGAGGGCCGGCCTGACGACGTACGACGGGTGGCGGCCGACCTGCGAGCACACCTGCAGCGTCCGCTCACCACCACGGCCGCACCTCTCGGCCCCGACGTTCTCGCCGCCGCGGTCGGAGGACTGCAGGCGGACTTCGACGTCGTGCGGGGTGGGTTCGGCGGCGCTCCGAAGTTCCCGCCGTCGATGGTGCTGGAGTTCCTGCTCCGCCACGCGTGGCGCACCGGCGACGAACGAGCGGCACGCATGGTCGCGGCGACGTGCGAGGCCATGGCCCGCGGCGGGCTCTACGACCAGCTCGGGGGAGGGTTCGCGCGCTACTCGGTCGATGCGGAGTGGGTGGTGCCGCACTTCGAGAAGATGCTCTACGACAACGCCCTCCTGCTCGGGGTCTACGCTCGGTGGGGCGGTCCGCTCGGGCAGCGGATCGCGGCCGAGACCGCCGACTTCCTGGTGCGCGAGCTAGCCACGCCCGAGGGCGGGTTCGCGGCTGCGCTCGACGCTGACTCCGAGGGTGAGGAGGGGCGCTTCTATGTCTGGGCACCCGCGCAGCTCACCGAGGTACTGGGCGAGGATGACGGAGCCTGGGCGGCCGAGGCGCTGTCGGTGACTCCTACCGGCACGTTCGAGCACGGAGCCTCGACCCTTCGGCTCCTGCGCGACGTCGACGACGACGCCCGCCTGGCCGACGTACGCCGGCGCTTGCTGTCCGCGCGGGACGCCCGGGTGCGCCCGGCGCGCGACGACAAGGTGGTGGCGGCCTGGAACGGACTGACGATCGCCTCGCTCGTCGACGCCGGTCGCCAGCTCGGCCGGGAGGACCTGGTGGTCGCCGCGACCCGGGCGGGCACGCTGCTGGCGGACCTCCATCTCGGAGCCGACGGGGCGTTGCTCCGGGTCTCGCGCGACGGCGTCGCGGGCCGGCACCGCGGCGTGCTCGAGGACCACGGCTGCGTCGCGAGTGGGTTCCTCGCCTTGGCGGGGGCGACCGGCGAGGGTGTGTGGCTGGAGCGGGCACGGTTGGTGGTCGACCACGCGCTCGAGCGGTTCCGAGCTCCCGACGGCGGCTTCTACGACACGGCGGAGGACGCCGAGTCCCTGGTGGCCCGGCCGCGCGACCCGGCCGACAACGCCAGCCCTTCGGGCACGTCGGCCATGGCGCAGGCGCTGGTCACGCTGGCCGGTGTGACAGGGGAGGGGCGTGACCGGGACGCGGCCGAGCAGGTGCTCGCGACCGTGGCCGGGTTGGCGAGGCAGGCGCCGCGCTTCACCGGGTGGTCGCTGGCCGTGGGGGAGGCGTTGGCGGTCGGCCCCCTCGAGGTGGCCGTCGTGGGACCGTCCGGGGCGGCGAGGGACGCCCTCGAGCGCATCGCGAGGCGGGCTCCTGGGGTCACGGTCGTCGTGGCCGAGGGGGAGGGCTCGATCCCGCTGCTCACCGGGCGCGGTCCAGTCGGCGGCGAGCCCGCGGCGTACGTCTGCCGGGAGATGGTGTGCGAGCGCCCGGTGACGGAGCCCGAGGAACTCGAGGCACTGTTGGCCCCGTCAGCGAGCGCCTAGCTCCGCGAGCAGTCGCGTCGTGAAGGCGTCGGCCGGCAGATCGCTGGTCACCAGGCTGAGGCCGGTGTGGAAGGCCACCACGACCAGGGCGACGGCGCTGGCGCCGATCAGGGCACGCTGCCAGGGTCGGGGGTCGTGCTCGCGGGCGGCGCCGTGCAGGCCCTCCAGCCAGTGCACGAACACCGTCGAGACGACGGTGGACACCATGCTGGCGAGGACGGCGCCGAGCACGGTGCCGACCAGGCCGAGGCGGGTGCTCAGGACGGTCGCGGTGGCGGCCGCCACGGCACCGCCGATCACGGTCGGGTAGGTCAGGGACAGGGGCTTCGCGTCAGACATCTCCTAGGAGGGACGAACGGCGAGCGCCGAGGGTTGCACGATGTGAGCGAGCCCACGGCGCTGGGGCTCGGTGGTCGAGCCGCCGCGAGGGACGAGCGGCGTGTCGAGACCTGGTGAGAGTCTCGGGGTCTCGACACGGGCTCGCCTGGCGGCTCGCCCGGCTCGACCAACGAGGGGTTAGCGGAGGGTGTAGGTGGCCATGGACACGCCGACGTAGTGGGTCACGAACGCCAGGATCGTCAGGGTGTGGAAGACCTCGTGGAAGCCGAACCAGCGCGGCCACGGGTCGGGACGACGGAAGCCGTAGACGACCCCGCCGAGCGTGTACAGGGCACCGCCGACGGCGATCAGCACGAGCACGGCCGTGCCGATCCCCACGCCGAGCTGGTCGCGGGAGCCTTCCGCGAAGCCCGGGAAGAAGAACACCGCGGCCCAGCCCATCGCGATGTAGATCGGTGTGTAGAGCCATCGCGGCGCGTCGATCCAGAAGAGCTTGAACAGCACGCCGAGCAGGGCACCGCCCCAGATCACGCTGAGCAGCACGATCCGCTGGGTGCCGTGGAGCAGCAGCAGGGTGAACGGCGTGTAGGACCCGGCGATCAGCAAGAAGATGTTGGCGTGGTCGAAGCGCTTGAGGATGCCGTGGGCGCGGGGCGTCCAGCGGCCGCGGTGGTAGATCGCCGAGACGGTGAAGAGCAGCACCGCCGAGAGGGCGTAGACGGCCGACCCGATGCGGGTGCCCGCGGTCGGTGAGAGCGCGATGAGCACGATGCCCGCGGCGAGGGTCAGCGGCGCCGTCGCGAGGTGCAGCCAGCCCCGGAGGCGGGGCTTCACCTCGGCGACCGCCTCCCCGACGGTCAGGGCGATGGACTCCCTGGCCGCGCGCACCACGTCGTTCATGCCAGTTGAAGTTAGCATCGGCCTCGTGGGCGAGTGGAAGGAACGGGTCAGAAGGCTCTTCTACCCGGCGTACGAAGCCCGGATGCTC
Organism: uncultured Nocardioides sp.; assembly: GCA_964542635.1. Lineage (GTDB taxonomy): Bacteria > Actinomycetota > Actinomycetes > Propionibacteriales > Nocardioidaceae > Nocardioides. The sequence continues at coordinate 14,185 of CAZIVD010000016.1, forward strand.
CGAGCACTGCCCAAGGACCGGATCCCGAAGCACGTGGGCGTGATGCTCGACGGCAACCGGCGGTGGGCCAAGTCCGTCGGCGGCGACTCCGCCCACGGCTATCGCGCGGGCGCGGCGAACATCGAGCCGCTGCTCGAATGGTGCGAGGAAGTCGGTGTCGAGGTCGTCACGCTGTGGCTGCTCTCGACGGACAACCTCAACCGCCCGCCCGAGCAGCTGGCCGGGCTGCTCGGCATCATCGAGGGCGCGGTCACCTCACTGGCCGACCAGCAGCGCTGGCGGGTGCACCCGGTCGGTGCCCTCGACGTGCTCCCCGCCGGCACCGCGCAGGTGCTCAAGGACGCCGAGGACCGCACGCGCGAGGTCGACGGGATGCTGGTCAACGTCGCGGTGGCGTATGGCGGCCGGCGCGAGATCGCCGATGCCGTGCGGTCCCTGCTGCAAGAGCAGGCCGAACACGGCACCAGCCTCGAAGAGCTCGCCGAGGTGATCGACGTCGAGCACATCGCCCAGCACCTCTACACGAAGGGCCAGCCAGACCCCGACCTGGTGATCCGTACCTCGGGGGAGCAGCGGCTGGGCGGCTTCCTCCTGTGGCAGAGCGCGCAGAGCGAGTTCTACTTCTGCGAGGCCTACTGGCCCGACTTCCGCAAGGTCGACTTCCTGCGCGCCATCCGGGCCTACGCCCAGCGCGAACGCCGCTACGGCGCCTGACTGCAGGGGTCGACGGTCACCGAACCTTCACCCACGGGTTCGGGCGTGTTGCCACGAACGAGCGGCCACTCGTCGTACGTTCGTGGCATCGGCGGGTGGGGAAGCCCGCCGTATCGGGAGGCAAGTTCGTGACACGACGCGACCGCGCATCGGGGCCGACCCGCCCTGTGCGCGGAGGCCGGCACTCCGGTCGACTCGCCCGATCCCGGTCCGACCGCGAGAACTGACCAGGACCGGGGCGAGGAGTGCCCGCGCCGGCCGTGAGAGGTGTCACCGTGCCGTCGCAGGCCGAGAAGTCGCCCGCCTCCACCCGCCGGACCTTCGTGCTGGACACCAGCGTGCTGCTCGCCGACCCCGGCGCGCTCAAGCGGTTCGCCGAGCACGAGGTCGTCCTCCCCGTCGTCGTCATCACCGAGCTGGAGGGCAAGCGGCACCATCCCGAGCTCGGGTTCTTCGCGCGTACGGCGCTGCGCATGCTCGACGAGCTGCGCGTGGTCAACGGACGGCTCGACGAGCCGGTCCCGGTGGGCGACCTGGGTGGATCGGTGCGGGTCGAGCTCAACCACACCGACCCCATGGCCCTTCCGAACGGATTCCGACTCGGTGACAACGACACCCGCATTCTCGCGGTGGCGCGCAACCTGTCCGACGAGGGCCACGACGTCACCCTGGTCTCCAAGGACCTCCCTCTGCGGATCAAGGCGTCGGCCGTCGGTCTCACCGCCGAGGAGTACCGCGCCGAGGCGATCAGCGACTCCGACTCCGGCTACTCCGGCATGGTCGAGCTCGACGTGACGGCGGCCGAGCTCGACGAGCTGTACGACGACGGGACCCTCGACCTCCCGGCCGCTCGCGAGCTGCCGTGCCACTGCGGCATGGTCCTGCTCTCCGAGCGCGGCACTGCCCTGGGCAGGATCGGCCCCGACAAGCAGGTGCGGCTGGTGCGCGGCGACCGCGACGCCTTCGGCATCCACGGCCGCTCTGCCGAGCAGCGGGTGGCGCTCGAGATGCTGCTCGACCCCGAGGTCGGGATCGTCTCGCTCGGCGGCCGGGCCGGCACCGGCAAGTCGGCCCTCGCCCTGTGCGCCGGCCTCGAGGCGGTGCTCGAGCGCCGCCAGCACCAGAAGGTGGTGGTGTTCCGACCGCTGTTCGCGGTGGGCGGCCAGGAGCTCGGCTACCTGCCGGGCTCCGAGTCGGAGAAGATGTCGCCTTGGGCGCAAGCCGTCTTCGACACCCTCGGCGCGATCACGTCGCGCGAGGTGATCGACGAGGTGCTCGAGCGCGGCATGCTCGAGGTGCTGCCGCTGACCCATATTCGCGGTCGGTCCCTGCACGACGCGTTCGTGATCGTCGACGAGGCGCAGTCGCTGGAGCGCAACGTGCTGTTGACCGTGCTCTCGCGCATCGGCGCTAACTCCAAGGTCGTGCTCACCCACGACGTCGCGCAGCGCGACAACCTGCGGGTCGGCCGACACGACGGGGTCGTCGCCGTGGTCGAGAAGCTCAAGGGCCATCCGCTGTTCGCCCACGTCACGCTCACGCGCTCGGAGCGGTCGCCGATCGCGGCGCTCGTCACCGAGATGCTCGAGGACGTCACCCTCTGAGGCGTCGCCCCCTGCGATCCGAGGGGCCGTGATCGGAGTGACTGACGTGAGTGATGTGACTCGTGTGGCGCGACTGGTCCACACCGACGTCGGTCGATTTTGCCGACCGACTGCGGCCTGGGGCAGGGTGGTGTGTGATCTCGGTGATCCGGTGGCCAACGACGTCCACCGTCCCCCCGGTCGCTCGTGCCGATCGACCTGACCTGCCCCCGACCCGAGAGCCCACCACGTGACCGCACCCGACACGCCCGCGGCCCCCACCGTCGGCGCGCCGAGGCACCGCGCTGTCGAGCCGCGCGCCCGTCGTACGCCGCGGCGTACGACGGGAGCCCACGCGTCGTCGCACCGGGCCTCGACGAAGGGGCGCGCCGTCCGGAGGACCGCCGTGGCCGGCGGTCTCGCGGCTCTCGCGACCGCCGTGGCCGTAACCGGTGGAGTCCTCGCGAACGCGCCCGTCTCCACCTCGGTCCTCACGCCGGGGCTGGCCGACGCGGCGATCGGCGGTCTTCCCGCCAGCACGGCGTCCCTCAAGGCCACCGTCGCCGCGGCGGATCTCGCCGCGCGCGCGAGCCTTCCGGTCTCGCGCAGCGACCGGCGCGATGCGGTCGACCGCGACAAGGTCGCGACCCTGGCCCAGCCCGGCGGACCGGCCGTGACCGGCACGGAGAGCCTCGCGGACGAAGACCCCCGCACGGTAGCCCGGGCCCTGCTGGCCGAGTTCGGCTTCGGGCCCGAGCAGTTTGACTGCCTCGACCCGCTGTGGATGGGCGAGAGCGGCTGGAGGGTCAACGCCGACAACCCGCACTCGTCGGCCTACGGGATCCCCCAGGCGCTCCCCGGCTCGAAGATGTCCTCGGCCGGCGCCGACTGGGCGACCAACCCGATCACCCAGATCCGCTGGGGCCTGGGTTACATCCGCGACCGGTATGGCTCGCCCTGCAGCGCGTGGAGCTACAAGCAAGGCCACGGCTACTACTGAGTTCATTGGCGCGAGCGTGTCGGGCTCCCTCCCGCCGCGAGCGCGTCGCGCTTCGCTGCGCCGCGCTGCCGCGCGGTTTCGCCGGCCCGCCACGCTGCCGCGCGGGCCGTCGGTGTTCGCCGGATGTGAGGTGGGCTAGTCCGTTACCCCGGTTTCGCCGCCGGATCGGCGGAGTTTGAAATCCCGAGCGCGGATGGCGTCACTTTTCCGCACCCCAACCGTCTCCATGGCAGGGGTTCAGTGTTGGGGGCTTGATCGTGTCGCGCCATCGATAGCTAAGGGAAGAGATGTCTGAAGAACAGCGTGGGGTCGGATCCGATGTCGAGTCGGCAGTGGACGTCAATCGGCGGGCGCTCGTCCGCGGCGCGGCCTGGAGCATGCCGGTCATCGCCGCCGCAACCGCCGCACCCGCCTATGCCGCCTCCCTCTGCCCACCTGGCAGCGCCACGACGGTGACGGTCTCCGGCCCGGAGCAGACCACGGTCACGGCGAGCCTCCCGGCGTGTGCGACGCAGGTCACCTTCGAAGTCGTCGGCGGTGATGGCGGGCGCATCAACGGCTTGACCATCGGACGCGGTAGCCGCATCACGGGCACCATCGCCCTCGCTCCCGGGAGCACGCATGCCCTCACCCTCATCGCGGGCGGCGCGGGCTCGGGCGGGGGAGTCGACCCTCGCCTCGGCGGCGTGGGCTACGGCAACGGCGGCAACTCCTACGGCGCCACCGGAGCGGGGGGCGCAGGCAGTGCGCTCATCATCGACGGCACCCCCTATGTGGTCGCCGGCGGCGGTGGTGGTGGCGGCAACGCGAACGTGACCGTTCAGAATCCCGGTAACGCCACCGTGACCCTCCTCGCGCCGCAGTACGGAGTGGACGCCGGCCTGGGATCGGTGGACGACCCCCTGTCGACGGGCTATGGCTTCGCTTTCACCTTCGGCGGCGATCTCGTCCTGGCGGTGGGCGGGGGCAAGGGCGCAATGGGTGCCACGGGCGGCGCTGCCGCCCCGGGGGCGGTCTTCGCTGGCGGTGCCGCGGGTGACCAGTTTGCCGGAGCGGCCGGTGGCAACCACGGTTCCGGCAACAACGGCGGCGGCAACGGCGGTAGCGGCCCCACCCAGCAGCTCAGCAGCGGCGTCAGCGGCGGTGGCGGCGGCGGTGGCTGGGCCGGCGGTGGCGGCGGCCGCGCTGTCCGCAAGACTGCGGGTGGCGCTGGCGGTGTGGCGGATGCCGGTTCGGCCGGCGGTGCCGGATCGAGCTACGTCGGTGGTCCCGGGGTCGGGGTCAGCACTCGGGGGAAGCGTGGCGACGCCAGGGGCCATGGCTGGGTGACCATCAGCTGGTCCTGAGCGGCATCGAGCTCCGGACCTAGCGGCAGGCGAAGATCGTCACCTCGCCGGCATAGGTGCGCGGCTCGGTGAAGGGCTCCAGAGCCCAGGGGACGTCCTCCTGCGAGGAGCGCAGGTAGTCGAGCGCGACGCCGGAGTCGGTGAAGACAGCCTGGGTGACCAGATCCGTGCGCTGGATGTCACCGAAGTGCGGGCGCAGCGCGTCCGCGCCGTTCTGGCTGCTGAAGTGGGAGGTCACCGGCTCGCCGCCGGCCTCGATCCGCAGGTCCGCAAGGTGGCCGTCGCCGTTGGTGACAGCGACGAAGAGCCCGCCGGGTCGCAGCACACGGCGGATCTCGGCGAGCCCGCGAGCCAGGTCGGGGACGTGGTACAGCATCCACATCGCGGCGACCACGTCGAAGGAGCCCGCGGCGTACGGGAGGTTCTGGACGTCGCCCTGACGCGCGTCGACGCCGTGCGCGCGGGTGAGCTCCACGAAGCGCGCGGACTGGTCGATCGCGGTCACCGTGGCGGCCGGGAGCGCGGCCGCGATCCGCGCCGCGAACTGGCCGGTGCCCGGACCGACCTCGAGCACGCGCGAAGGACGCTCCGACACGATGAGGTGCAGCGCCTCCGTGGCGGGGTCGCGCCCGTCGGCGGTGGGATGCCAGACGGTACGGCGGGTCTCGAGGAAGTCCTCGGTGAGGTACTGAGACCGCACGTGCGTCGGATCGTCGATTCTCACGGCCGGGTCATCCTCTCCACGTCGAGGGCCTCGTCGAGCTGCTCGAGCGTGAGCGCTCCGGAGTCGACGAGACCGGAGTCCAGCACCGTCTCACGGATCGTGCGCCCCTCGGCGAGGGCGCGCTTGGCGATCGCGGCCGCCTGTTCGTAGCCCAGGTATCGGTTCAGCGGGGTCACGACGGACGGGGAGGACTCGGCGTAGCGGCGCATCCGCTCCCGGTCGGCGGTGATGCCGGAGACGCAGGTCGCGAGGAGGCGGGAGGCGCTCGACAACAGGCGCAGCGACTCCAGCACGTTGCGCGCGATGACCGGCAGCATCACGTTCAGCTCGAAGTTGCCCGAGGCGCCCGCGAAGCCGATCGCCGCGTCGTTCCCGATCACCTGGGCACAGACCATCAGGGTCGCCTCCGGGATCACCGGGTTGACCTTGCCCGGCATGATGCTCGACCCCGGCTGCAGGTCGGGAAGGTGGATCTCGGCCAGGCCGGTCGTGGGCCCGCTCGCCATCCACCGCAGGTCGTTGCAGATCTTCACCAGCCCCACGGCGTAGGTGCGGAGGACGCCGCTGAGCTCGACGATCGCGTCGCGCCCCCCCTGCGCCTCGAAGTGGTCGCGCGCCTCGGTGAAGCGCTCCCCGGTGGCCTGGTTGAGCCGCTCGATCGTGGCCGCCGCGAAGCCGGGCGGGGTGTTGATGCCGGTGCCGACCGCCGTGCCGCCCAGGGGCAGCTCGCGGACCCGGGGGAGGCAGGCCGCGAGGCGCTCGCGGCCGCGGTCGATGATCGCGGCGTACCCGCCGAACTCCTGGCCGAGCGTCACCGGCGTCGCGTCCATCAGGTGGGTCCGCCCGGACTTCACGGCGTCGGCGAACTCGTCGGCCTTGGCGCTCAGGGCCTCGCGCAGCACCTCGAGGGAGGAGTCGAGGTCAGCGGCCGCCAGCACCGCCGCCACGTGGATCGCGGACGGGAAGGTGTCGTTGGACGACTGCGCGGCGTTCACGTGGTCGTTGGGGTGCACCTCGGTGCCCGACCGGGTGGCGAGGGTGGCGATCACCTCGTTGACGTTCATGTTGGTGCTGGTGCCGGAGCCGGTCTGGAAGACGTCGATCGGGAACTGCTCGTCGTGGTCGCCTCGAGCGATCCCCTCCGCAGCACTGACGATCGCGTCCGCCTGGGCCGGCGTCAGGGTGCCGAGCTCCGCGTTGGTGCGCGCGGCCGCTGCCTTGACCAGGGCCAGTGCGTGCACGAGGGCTGGCGGAAGCGGTGCGCCGCTGATCGGGAAGTTCTCGACCGCGCGCTGGGTCTGGGCGCGCCACAAGGCCGCCGCCGGGACCCGGACCTCGCCCATGGAGTCGTGCTCGATGCGGAACTCGTCGGAGGCCATGGCTCGACGTTACCCGCCGCCCGAGGTGGCCTCCCGACGCGCCAGGTGCAGCCAGTACCGCTCCGCGCGGCCCTGCAGATCCACCTCGTACGACGCGGCCTCGGCGTGGCCGAACGCGTCGCGGAGGGCGCCGTCGAGCGCGGCGTCCCGCTCCGCCGACCACACGACACACGAGCCGCCCGGAGCAAGCGCGCGACGCGTCGCGGCGAGCAACGCGGCGTCGTACAGCCGCGCGTTGGCCTCGTGCACGAGCTGGCCAGGCCCGTTGTCGACGTCCAGCAGCACGACGTCGTACGACGTGGGCTCGGCGGCCTGGAGCGTGGCTGCCACGTCGCCGACGACCACCTCGACGCGGGGGTCCGTGAGGAGTGCCGGCCCGTGGGGGACCGTGCCGTCCCGGAGCCAGCCGACGAGGTCGCCCTCGATCTCCACGACCGTCACGTGGTCGACCCGGGAGTCCGCCAGCACCTCGGCGACGGTGAACCCGAGCCCGAGCCCGCCGACCAGGACGTGACCGGGCTGCGACGTGAGCGCCAGCGCCCGCGCAGCCAGCGCCCGCTCGGTGGACGTCTCACGCGTGTCCATCACGAACATCCCGTTGGCCCGCAGCTCCAGGTGCTCCGTCCCGTCGGGGTCCAGGTGCCGCCGCAGCACCAGCTCACCACGGTCCGTCGAGGACCGCGCCACCTCGGTGAACGACACGCTGCGGAGGCTAGCCGGACCCTGCGGCGCCTACTGCGCCGATCGCACCCGGATGCCCGTCAGCGGCACGGTGACCGCGCCGGAGGGGTCGGTGAAGAAGTCGTTGCCCTTGTCGTCGACGACGATGAACGCCGGGAAGTCCTCGACCTCGATCCGCCAGACGGCCTCCATGCCGAGCTCGGGGTACTCCAGCACCTCGACCGACCTGATGCAGTCCTGGGCCAGCCGCGCGGCCGGTCCGCCGATGGAGCCGAGGTAGAACCCGCCGTACGTCGCGCAGGCGTCGGTGACGACCTTGGAGCGGTTGCCCTTGGCCAGCATCACCATCGAGCCGCCCGCGGCCTGGAACTGCTCGACGTAGGAGTCCATCCGTCCCGCCGTCGTCGGCCCGAACGAACCCGACGCCATCCCCTCGGGGGTCTTGGCCGGGCCGGCGTAGTAGACCGGGTGGTCGCGGAGGTAGGCCGGCATCGGCTCTCCCGCGTCGAGCCGCTCCTTGATCTTGGCGTGCGCGATGTCGCGGGCCACCACCAGCGGACCGGTGAGGGAGAGCCGCGTCTTCACGGGATGCTTCGAGAGCTCGGCGAGGATCTCGGCCATCGGCCGGTTGAGGTCGATCTCGACCACGGCGCCGCCCGCGATGTCGTCGGCGATGCCCGCCTCCGGCATGTAGTGCGCGGGATCGGTCTCGAGCCGCTCGAGGAAGACCCCCTCCGCGGTGATCTTGCCGAGGGCCTGCCGGTCCGCCGAGCACGACACCGCCAGCGCCACCGGGCACGAGGCGCCGTGCCGCGGCAGCCGGATCACTCGCACGTCGTGGCAGAAGTACTTGCCGCCGAACTGCGCCCCGATCCCGAAGCCCTGGGTCAGCTTGAATACCTCCTCCTCGAGCTCGAGATCGCGGAACCCGTGTGCCGACAAGGATCCCGACGTCGGCAGGTGGTCGAGATAGTGCGCCGAGGCGAGCTTGGCGGTCTTGAGCGCGTACTCCGCCGACGTGCCGCCGATCACCACGGCCAGGTGGTACGGCGGACACGCGGCCGTGCCGAGCGAGCGGATCTTCTCGTCGAGGAAGCTCAGCATCCGCTTGGGGTTCAGCACCGCCTTCGTCTCCTGGTAGAGGAAGGACTTGTTGGCCGAGCCACCTCCCTTGGCCATGAAGAGGAACTTGTACGCCGGCCCGTGGCCGCCCTCGGGGGTCGAGTAGATCTCCACCTGCGCCGGCAGGTTGGTGCCGGTGTTCTTCTCCTCCCACATCGTCAGGGGGGCGAGCTGGGAGTAGCGCAGGTTGAGCCGGGTGTAGGCGTCGTAGACGCCCTGCGAGACCGCCTCCGCGTCGTCGGCGCCGGTCACCACGCCCTCCGACTTCTTGCCCATCACGATCGCCGTCCCGGTGTCCTGGCACATCGGCAGCACGCCGCCGGCGGAGATGTTGACGTTCTTGAGCAGGTCGAGTGCGACGAAGCGGTCGTTCCCCGACGACTCCGGGTCGTCGATGATCCGCCGCAGCTGGGCGAGGTGGGCGGGTCGCAGGTAGTGCGCGATGTCGTGCATCGCCTCCTCGGTGAGCCGCCGGATCGCCTCGGGCTCGACCCGGAGGAAGGTGCGCCCGTCGGCCTCGAAGGTCGAGACCCCCTCGGTCGTCACCAAGCGGTACGGCGTGTCGTCGGCGCCGAGTGGCAGGAGGTCGGAGTAGCGGAACTCAGGGTCGACAGCGCTCACGATCGCAGGTTAGTGGTTGCCGCCAGTGACCATTGGTCCAGGATGGAGGGCGTGCCGTCGTACGCCCTCCTCGTGCTGCCGTCGGCCAACCGGGTCTACGCCGACGCGTCCGTCGCGCTGACCGTCGCCGAGCTCGGCGTGCTGTCCGAGACGGTGCTCGCGGGGCGGCTGGGCGATGTCGAGCCGGCCACCATCGCCGGCGTCCGCTACCTCGTCTTCGACGCCGAGCTGACCGACGCCGACCTGGCCCACCTCGGCGACGTGTCGACGGCGATGGCGCTGTTCGAGGTTCGCCGGTCGAGCGGCGAGCGCAGCGAGCGTGTCGAGACCCTCGGACCCGTCGAGCTGCCGCGCCGCGACCGCTTCGACGACGACCTGCTGACGATCCTGAAGTACCCCGGCAAGACCAACGAGCTCTTCACCAAGCTGCTGCTCAACGTCACCGTGTGGTCGGGCGCCAGCGCCGCCCCTGACCGGCCGTTGCGCGTCCTCGACCCGCTCTGCGGCCGCGGCACCACCCTCAACCAGGTGCTGATGTACGGCTGGCACGCGGCTGGGATCGACGTGGACCAGCGCGACTTCGACGCCTACGCGGCCTTCGTGCGCACTTGGCTGAAGGACAAGCGGCTTAAGCACACCGCCGACATCAGCCCCGTGCGCCGCGACGGCCGTCGGGTCGGGCGACGGTTCCGCGCCGAGCTGGCGTCGACCCGGGAGGACTGGAAGGCACGTCACACCTTGACGCTCGACGTGGCGAACATCGACACCACCCTCACGCGAGCCCTGCACAAGCCCGCGAGCTTCGACGCGATCGTCACCGACGCGCCGTACGGCGTGCAGCACGGCAGCCGGGCTGATGGCCGGCTCGCACGGAGTCCCCTCGACCTGCTCCGAGCCGCACTGCCCGGCTGGGTCGAGGTGCTGCGTCCTGGAGGTGCCTTGGGCCTCTCGTGGAACACCCGGGTCGCCGCCCGTGGCGAGGCACTGGGTGTGCTCGCGGACGCGGGGCTCGAGCCGCTCGACGAGGGGCCCTACCGACAGTTCGAGCACCGGGTCGACCAGGCCATCCAGCGCGACCTGCTCGTCGCCCGTGCTCCCGGCCGCTGACGTTCCGGGCGGCGCGGATTAACCTGAGGGCATGTCGATCGAGAGGTCCGGCGACGGGCACGTAGGTCACGAGCCGTCCCGGCTGCGGGTCAGCGACGAGGACCGGCACAAGGTCGCCGAGATCCTGCGCGAGGCGGCGGGTGAGGGCAGGCTCGACCTCGACGAGCTCGACGAGCGGCTCGAGGCGGCCTATGGCGCCAAGACCTACGCCGAGCTGGTGCCGCTCACCGTCGACCTACCGGCCCACCGCGCCGCGGCCGAGGCGATGCCCGTGCCGCAGCGCGACGTGATCCCGAGCCGCGTCTCCCACGACTCGTCCTGGGCGGTGATGGGGGAGTGCAAGCGGCAGAACTCCTGGCTCGTGCCCCCCAGCCACACCGCCGTCGCGGTGATGGGCAGCGTCACTCTCGACCTCCGCGAGGCGACCTTCTCGGGGCCTGAGGTGACCATCACCGCGAACGCCGTGATGGGCGAGGTGAAGGTGATCGTCGACGCCTACACGCACGTCGTGGTGAGCGGCGTGCCGATCATGGGTGAGTTCACGCAGGGCAAGGACCGCACCCCCGCCCAGCTGTCGCCGACCTCGCCCGTCGTCACGGTCAAGGGGATGGCGTTGATGGGCAGCGTCACCGTCGAGCGCCAGCCGGCCCGCGGCACCCCGAAGAAGTTCCTGGGCACGTACTAGGCGACCTTCTCCTTGCGCGGCCGCTAGCTCTCTTGCGCGAGCGTGTCGGCTCTGCCGGCCCTCGTGCGAGCGTGTCGGCTCCGCCGCCACGCTGCCGCACTAGTCCCCCACCCGGACGACGTGCACGAGCGTCACGGTCTCGGGGCGCAGGCGCGGCATCCAGAAGCCGCGCTGGGACAGCACCGCCCCGGACACGGGACGCCCCTGCGTCGGGCCGTGCTCGAAGGGGCGCACCGACATGCTCGTCTCGTGGGTGGCGACCGGCCCCTCCCACCGCAGGTCGAACAGCGCGTCCGGGTCGAGGCGTGGCACCCGCACCCACACGCCGCGGTTGTGTGCCGACTCGTCGAGCTGGACGTGCGCGACGAGCGCCTCGCCGCTGCCGGCGACCTCGGCCACCACGCCGTGCAGCAGCACGGCCGGGTCGCTGGACTCCGGGCGGATCACGCGTCCCGAGTGCAGCAGCGGCCGGAACCGCTTGAACCTCGCCACCCACTCGGCCAGCACCTCGAGGTCGCGCTCGCCCGCTTGCGTCAGGTCCCACTCGATCCCGAAGGCGCCGAACAGCGCCGTGGCCGCCCGGAAGTCCAACGACAACGTGCGGTACGTCGTGTGGGAGTGCGGCGCGGAGATGTGCGCGCCGGCGTACTCCGGCGCCACGAGCTGCGTGGTCCACCGCTGGATCTGCTGGCGGGCGACCGCATCGGTCATGTCGGAGGTCCACACCCGCTGGACGCGCTCCAGGACGCCGAGGTCGATGCGCCCCCCGCCCGACGCGCACGACTCCCAGGCCACCGTGGGGTGGGCGGCGCGCAGACGGTCGAGCAGGTCGTAGAACCCGACGGTCTGGCGATGCACGGCCGGCGCCCCCTCGGCGGCCCCCGAGCCGGCTTCGAGCAGGTCGCGGTTGTGGTCCCACTTCACGTAGTCGATCGCGTGCGCTGACAGCACGGCGTGCACCCGGTCGAAGAGGTGGTCGAGCACCTCGGGCCGGGTCAGGTCGAGGACCTGCTGGTGGCGGTGCTCCAACGGCGTGCGGTCGCCGCTCGAGAGGATCCAGTCGGGGTGCTCGCGGAACAGGTCGGAGTCGGGGTTGACCATCTCGGGCTCGAACCACAGCCCGAACTCCATGCCGAGGCCCTTGACGTGGTCGATGAGGGGGTCGAGCCCGTCGGGCCAGACCTTCTCGTCGACCAGCCAGTCCCCCAGCCCGGCGGTGTCGTCGCGGCGGTCGTGGAACCACCCGTCGTCGAGCACGAACCGCTCCACGCCCACGCGCGCTGCCCGGTCGGCGATCTCGCGGAGCCGGCCGAGGTCGTGGTCGAAGAACACCGCCTCCCAGACGTTCAGCACGACCGGCTGCACGTCGGGGTGCGCGGCGAGCGAGCGCTGGTGGTCGTGCCACACGGCGGCCAGGCCGTCGAGCCCGTCGGTGGCTGCGGCGAAGAACACCCACGGCGAGGAGTACGACGACCCGGGCGCCAGCGTCACCTCGCCGGGGAGCAGCTGCTCGCCGCCGCCGATGGTCGCGCCGCTGGCCGCTGACCTCTCGACCCGCAGCACGGTGTTGCCGCTCCAGGCCACGTGGACGCCGACCACACTGCCGGTCGTGGTCCCGAAGCCCGCGGTGCCGGCGACCACCATGGTGGCCGCGTCGAGCCCCGGACGACCGGTGAGACCCTCGCGCAGCCAGAGCCCGTCCACGACCCAGTGGCGCTGCGGACTCCGCTCGCGCTCGTGCCGGCCGGTGAAGTCGAGCAATTCGTCGTGGTCGTCGGGGAGCGGAAGGACGACCTCGAGCCCCTGGACGACGTACGTCCCCGCGGCGGCGTTCGTCACGGTGCAGCGGCCCCGCAGCGCACCGCCGGGCACCGACTCCAGCTCGTAGACGAGCGTGAGGCCGGCGCCCTCGTCGGCCGCCGTGAGCACCAGCCGGTCGGGCCGTACCTCCTGGTGCACCGGGCGGAACCAGGTCGTCCATCCGGCACCCATGCCGGAGCCGGTCGTGGAGCGGGTCGCCGAGTCGGTGGCGGCGTCGAGGCCGTGCACGCCCGGTGCGATCCGGTAGCCGCGCAGGTGCGGCCGCGTGAAGCGACCGCGGGAGTGCTCGCCCAGCAGGGGCAGCCCTGGTCCGTGCTGGGAGAGAACGAAGCCGTCGGCACCTGCCGGGTCGCCGGACCCGTCGGTGCTGCCGAGCCACGACACCACGGGGAGGGCGTCGGGCACGTCGGCCAGCGTGATCGCGGTCCGCGGCCGGACGGCACGGCCACCGGGGAACAGCATGCGTCAGAGACCTCTCGGGTCGGTGGGGGAGGGCGGGCCGGAAGGCAGTCCAGAAAGTGCGAGCGCCCGGGCCACCGCAGGTGCCCGGGCGCTCGACGTTGGGCGGTGTCAGCCCTTGACGGCGCCTGCCGTGAGGCCGCGGATGAAGAACCGCTGCAGACCCAGGAACACCGCGATGGGCAGGATCATCGTGATGAACGCGCCTGCGGTCGTGAGCTCCCAGCCCTGCCCCAGCTGCTGCCTGAGGTGGGTCAGGCCGATGGTCACCGGCTCCTTCTCACCCGGGCCCAGGAAGATCAGGGCGACCAGCAGGTCGTTCCACACCCAGAGGAACTGGAAGATCGCGAACGCCGCCAGTGCGGGCACCGACATCGGCAGGATCAGCTTGTAGAACGTCTGGTAGTGGCTGGCCCCGTCGATCTTGGCCGACTCGATCACGGTCTTGGGCAACGTGGCCATGTAGTTGCGCAGGATGTAGATGGCCAGCGACATGCCGAACGCGATGTGGGCCAGCCAGACGGCGGCGAAGGTGCCGTTGAGCCCCAGGTCCCGGTAGAGCTTGAGGATCGGCACGAAGGCCACGTAGTTGGGCACGACCAGGAGGCTGACGATCGCGAGGAACAGGAAGTCGCGACCCGGGAACTCCATGAACGTGAACGCGTACGCCGCGAACGCCGCCACCAGGATCGGGATGAACGTCGCCGGGAGGGTGATCGCCAGGCTGTTGATCATGGCGTTGCCCATGTCCGAGCCCTCGATGGCCCGGCTGTAGTTGTTCAGCGTCAGCTCGCCCAGCTGGGACGGGTTGGTGAAGACCGTCCACCAGCCGCTGCTGTTGGCGTCGTCGAGCGTGCGGAACGACGTCACGAACGTGCCCAGCAGGGGGATCATCCACATCACGCACAGCACGATGAGGACGATCTTGGTCAGCCATCCGGCCTTGGCGGGGTTGGCGTCGAAGTGGGCGGGCGACCTCTTGGGCGTGCCGGTGGTCGCTGCTGCGTCCGGTTGCACGGTCGTGTCGGTCATGCCGCTTCCTCCTGCGCCTTGAAGTGCCGCACCTGGTACCACATGATCGGGATCACCGCGATCATCAGCATGACCACGATCGCCGAGGCGGCACCGGAGTTGAAGTTCGTGTAGAGCTGGTTGAAGAACTCGTTGCCCAGCACGTTGGTGTTGAAGTTGCCGTTGGTCATCACGTAGACGATGTCGAAGACCTTCATGACACCGATCAGCACGGTGATGAACACCGTGATGATCGTGCCCTTGATCTGCGGCACGATCACCCGGAAGAAGATCTGCTTCTCGTCCGCACCGTCGATGCGGGCGGCCTCGAGGGTGTCGACCGGCACGCCCTTGACGGCGGCCGACAGGAGGACCATCGAGAAGCCCACCTGCGACCAGAGCAGCACCACCATCAACAGGAGGCTGTTGAGGTGGAACTGCGACTGCTGCAGCCAAGCGACGGGGTCGAAGCCGAACACACCGATAAAGGCGTTCATCAGGCCGATCTGGGTCTGGCCAGCGGGCGCGGCGTAGTAGACGAAGCGCCAGATCGTGGCGGCGCCGACCATGCTGATCGCCATCGGCAGGAAGATCACCGTCTTGGCGAGCTTCTCGCTGCGTGGCTCGAGGCGGTCGGCGAGCGTCGCGACCAGGAGTCCCAGGATCACGCAGGCGGCCGGGACGATCAGGATCCATAGGAACGTGTTGAAGATCGTCTGCTGGAAGCCGCTGTCGCTGAGGAGGTCGGTGTAGTTCTCGGTGCCGACCCAGTTGCGGGAGAAGCGGTCCTTGAAGCTGTTGATGAAGGTCAGGACCGTCGGGTAGACGAGGTAGACGACGATCGCGAGGAACGCCGGCAGGATGTAGAGGTAGGGCTTGATCCGCTCCTCCCACCGCTCGGGCAGGAGTTCGGCGAGCTTGTCGAGCAGGTAGTAGAGCACCAGCGCGACGCCGATGCCGAGGAGCACGGTGATGATCGCGGTGATTGCCTTGGTCGCCATGCGCGAGGCCTTTCTGCAGAGGGCTCAGACCAACAAGAGCACCGCCGGGGGTGTGGGCGCTAGACCCACACCCCCGGCGACGTCGTCATGCGTGGATATCGGCGTCAGCTGGGCCAGCTGGAGTCGATGTTGGTCAGCGTGGTGTCCAGGTCCTGCTGGTCGCTGATCCAGGCAGTCATCTCCTTCCAGAAGCTGCCCGCGCCGACTTCGCCCGGCATCTGGTCAGAGCCGTCGAACAGGAAGGCCGTCGAGTCGTAGGCGACCTGGGCGTAGCTGCGGATCAGGTCGTTCTGGTAGAGCGAGACGTCGAAGTCCTTGTGCGGGGAGATGAAGGAGCTCGAGCCCGCCGCGTCGTTGCCGATGTCGGTCTCGGAGAGCGCCGCCATCACGGTCTTCACGTTGTCGGAGTCGTTGAACATGGTGGCCATGTCACCGCCACCGACGACCGGGTTGTCGCCGCCTGCCTCGGCGGGCGGGAAACCGAACACGCCGACGTTGGCTTCGAGGTCGGCGACGATGTCCTCGGGGAAGAACCCGGTGATGAACGAGCCCTGGTTGTACATCCAGCAGCTCGGCGGGTCGTCGAACATCGGGTTGCCGGCGGTGCCGAAGTTGGTGCTGGCGATCGCCGAGCGGCCACCCAGGACGTTGCCCTCGGTGAACATCAGGTCCTCGAACTCGGCTGCGGCCTCACGCACCAGGTCGGAGTCGAACGGCGTCTCATGGGTCACCCAGGAGTTGTAGCCGTCCGCGCCGCCGTACTTGGCGATCAGGGTCTCGAACCAGTCGGTGGCGGGCCAGCCGGTGGCGGTGTCGGACTCGATGCCCATGCACCACGGCGTGTTGCCGTCGGCCTTGATCTGGTCGGTGAGGGCGTTGAGGTCGTCGATGGTGGCCACCTCGGTCGGGTAGCCGGCGGCCTCCCAGGCCTTCTTCGGGTAGAAGACCAGGCCCTTGACGTTGGCCGAGACCAGGAGCCCGTAGAGCTCGTCGTCGACGGTGCCGGCCTCGAGCGTGCCGGGGACCATGCTGCCTTCGAGGGCGTCCATGTCGAGGGCGTCGTCGAGGGGCTTGATCGCCTCGAGCTCGACCATGTCCTTGACGACACCGGGCTGCGGGATGAACGCGATGTCCGGGGTGTCGCCGGACTGGATCTTGGTCATGATCAGCTGGTTGATGTTCTCGACCTTCTGCCAGTCGATCGTGATGCCGTCGCCCTCGACCTTGGCCTCGAGCGCCTTGAGCAGGCCGTCCTGGACAGGCTGGTCGACACTGCTCCAGATCGTGACGGTGGAGTCGTTGTCCGACCCACCGTCGTCGCCACCGCAACCGGCGAGCGTCATCGCGGTGCCGAGGGCCGCGACGGCGAGCAGCGCGCTGCTCTTCTTGACGGGGATTCGCATCCTGGGAGTCTCCTAATGTGTGCGGATGCGGCGCCGAGGCGCCTGTGGGACTGTCGATCCGACGCAGCCTGTGATAGACCTCACTGCTGAAACGAATCAGCATGGATCATGGCCGCGCCGGTCGCGACGTGTCAAGCAACGGTTCGGACACGAAGCCGACACGGCCCGTTCATCTGGTGTAGGCGCTTGGATCGTTCGAAACCGGTCCGCCGCAGCGTCAGACTGGAGGTTGTGGTGCCGCCCCGAGGGAGCAGGTCCGGCAAGCCGACCCTGCACGACGTCGCCACCCGGGCGGGGGTCGCGCCCACCACCGCGTCGTACATCCTCAACGGACGCACGCTGGAGATGCGGATCTCCAGCGACACCGAGGCCCGGGTCCGGAGCGCGGCCCGGGAGCTGGGCTACCGGCCCAACCGCACGGCCCAGAGCCTGCGGACGGCCTCCACGCGGATCATCGGCGTGGTCACCGACTACGTCGCGGGAGGCATGTTCTCGGCGCGGATCCTGGCGGGTGCGAACGCGGCGGCACGCGAGCACGGCCACGTGCTGATGATCGGCGAGTCCGACGGCGAGGCCCGTGTCGCCACCGAGCTCGCCCACGAGTTCATGGACCGGCAGGTCGACGGCGTGCTGTTCGTCGCCCGGACCACGTCGTACGTGTCCCTCCCCGACGGGCTCGACGAGACCAAGGTGGTGACGGTCAACTGCGTCGACCCGTCCGCGCACTACCCGAGCGTGCTGCCCGACGACCGTGGCGGCGGGCGGCGGGCCGCCGAGGCGCTGCTCGCGTCGGGGCTGGACGATGCCATCGTGGTGGTCGGGGAGGACCCGACCGGGGAGGCACTGGCGGGAGTTCGGGTGGCCGGCCTCATCGAGCGGCTGGCCGAGTCGGGAGCCGGCGTGACGGCCAGGCTGTCGTGTCCGTGGACCCTGGACGACGCCTACGACGCTCTGTCCGCCTGGCTGGCCACCGGAGCGCGCCCGCGTGCCGTCGTCTGCCTCAACGACCGGATCGCCTGGGGCGTGTACCACGCCCTGGCCGACTTCTCGCTCGCCGTTCCCGGCGCGGTCTCGGTGATCTCCTTCGACGGCAGCGAGCTGGGGCGCTGGATGCGCCCGACGCTGGCGTCGGTGGCGCTGCCGTTCTTCGAGATGGGTCAGGAGGGGGTCCGGATGCTCCTGGCCGAGGGCGAGCACCGGTCCGTGGTGATGGAGATGCCGTTGCTCCCGGGTGACTCGCTCGCCCCGCCCCGATGACCTTCGGCGACTCGGAGGCGGGCCCGATGTCACGGCTCGGTTGACAGGGCCGCTAGCGTGACCCGCGTCACTTCACGACGGATCGTCCGGCACGTACCTGCCGGTGGAGGGAGCAGTTCAGCATGGCCACAGTGACCTTTGAGAAGGCCCAGCGGTGGTACCCGGGCAACGACAAGCCCACGGTGCCCGGCATCGACCTCGAGATCGGCGACGGCGAGTTCATGGTTCTCGTCGGGCCCTCGGGATGCGGCAAGTCCACGACCCTGCGCATGCTCGCGGGGCTGGAGGAGATCAACGACGGCAAGATCTTCATCGGGGACCGCGACATCACCCACCTGCCGCCCAAGGACCGTGACATCGCCATGGTCTTCCAGAACTACGCGCTCTACCCGCACATGAGCGTGGCCGACAACATGGGCTTCGCCCTGAAGATGGCCAAGGTGCCCGCCGAGGAGCGCCAGAAGCGTGTCGCCGAGGCCGCCAAGATCCTCGGCCTGACGGAGTACCTCGAGCGCAAGCCCAAGGCGCTGTCCGGTGGTCAGCGTCAGCGGGTGGCGATGGGCCGCGCGATCGTGCGCAGCCCGCAGGTGTTCTGCATGGACGAGCCGCTCTCCAACCTCGACGCGAAGATGCGCGTGCAGACCCGCACCGACATCGCCAAGCTCCAGTCCGACCTCGGCGTCACCACCGTCTACGTCACCCACGACCAGGTCGAGGCGATGACGATGGGCGACCGCGTCGCGGTGATGAACCTCGGCGAGCTGATGCAGGTCGACACCCCGCTCAACCTCTACGACAAGCCCGTCAACCTCTTCGTCGCCGGCTTCATCGGCTCGCCGCAGATGAACCTGATCCAGGCCAAGGCCCACGACGGCCAGGCCAAGATCGGCACCTACCTGGTGCCCGTCGACCCGGCCGCGTCCAACAAGCTCGGTCCGGAGCACACCAACATCACCGTCGGCGTGCGCCCCGAGGCCTGGCGGCTGGTGTCGGAGAGCGAGGGCGGGCTGCCGGTCTCGGTCACGGTGGTCGAGGATCTGGGTGCCGACGGCTTCGTCTACGGCAACTGCGACGTCGAGGGCACCCCCAACAACGTGATCGTCCGGGTCTCCGGCCGCGATCACGTCGGCAAGGGCGACACCATCTACGTCACCACCGACCCCAAGAACATCCACGTGTTCGACACCGACACCGGCGAGCGCCTCAGCGACTGAGCAGCACCGCGCGCGGGGCGACGAACCGTCCCGCGCGCGGCTTGTCGGAGTCCCGCGCCTGTCAGGCCCGGTCGGCGTTGCGGCGGATGGCGTCCGCGAAAGCGTCGAAGAGGGCAGGCGGAAGGTCGTGGCCCATGCCCTCGACCAGCAGCAGCTCGGCACCCGGGATCGCGGCGGCCGTGGCCCGGCCGCCGGAGGGGTGGACCAGCCGGTCGGCGAGACCGTGCACGACGAGCGTGGGCACCCGCAGGCCGCGGAGGCCGGGGGTGCGGTTCTCCTGGGTCAAGATGGCCAGCGACTGGCGGTTCAGGCCCATCAGGGAGAAGCCCCGGTCGTAGGTCTCCTCGGCCCGCTCCAGCACCTTCGCACGCTCGGTCGGGAACGCCGGCGAGCCGATCTTGTGCCACAGGTCTGCGCTGTGCTTGGCGTACTCAGCCCGCCCCCGGCCGCGGCGCGCCAGCATCGGCGCGATCAGGGCCGGGTGCTGCCAGCCCACGGATCGCTTACCGGTCGTCGACATGATGCTGGTCAGCGATCGCACGCGGTCGGGTCGCCGCATGGCCATGGTCTGGGCGATCATCCCGCCCATCGACACCCCCACCACGTGCGCTGCGTCGATGCCGAGGTGGTCCAGCAGCCCGAACGCGTCGTCGGCCAGGTCCGAGAGCCCGTACGGCGCCCGCACCGACCGCCCGGAGAACGCCTTCACCAGGGTCCCCCGCGTCACGCGCCCGGCGACCTTCGTGGACCGCCCGGTGTCCCGGTTGTCGTAGCGGATCACGAAGAAGCCGCGGGCCGCGAGCCTGCGGCACAGGTCGGGGTCCCACCACGTCATCGGACCGCCCAGGCCCATCACCAGGAGCAGCGGGTCGGCGTCGGGGTCCCCGAAGGTCTGATAGCAGAGCTCGACCCCTCGGGACCCGGGAGCGAACAGCTCGGCCGAGACCGGGACGTCCGACCCGATGTCCGGCCCGACATCGCCCGGGAGGTCGGTGGTCGTGTCGGCCGGAGACTCCATGGGCCAAGTGAACCTCACGGCGGATTCCTCGGTGCCAAGGGGGTCGGCTTTGGCGAGTCTGTTGTCTGAGTGGGTTGTCACGACGTATTTTTGGTCTTTGTGACCGCCACGCCGCTGGCACCGTTCCTGACCCCGGAGGGCTTTCGAAGCCCGCCGCCGGTCGCGGTGCTGCGCGAGGCGAGCCTGATCGCCGAGGCGGCGCGGCACGCCTTCCTCCGCGTGGGTGACCGCCGACGGGGCCGCGGCCCGTACGCCGGCACCGGCGTCCCGCGCCACGCGACCCCCGTGATCCTGGTTCCCGGGTTCCTCGCCGGCGACAGCTCGCTGGCGCCGATGGCCCGGGCGCTGCGGCAGCAGGGCTACCGCACGTACCGCTCCTCGATCCACGTGAACGCCGGATGCACGCTCAACGCGGCGGCCCAGCTGGAGACCCGTCTGGAGTCGATCGTGCTGCGGCGAGGCGCCCGGGTGCAGGTGGTCGGTCACAGCCTCGGCGGGATGCTCGCCCGTGGCGTGGCGGCTCGGCGCCCCGACCTCGTGGCGGGCATCGTCACGCTCGGCAGCCCGGTGCTGGCGCCCGGCGCCCACCATGTCTCGCTGAGCCGCAGCGTGGAGCTCCTGGTCCGACTGAGCCGGGCGGGGCTGCCGGGGCTGATGTCGGAGGAGTGCGTGGCCGGCTCGTGTGCCCGTCAGAGCTTCGAGGAGACGCGACGCCCCCTGCCCGACCACGTCGCGTTCACCTCGATCTTCACCAAGCGCGACGGCATCGTGGACTGGAAGGCCTGTCTCGACCCCCAGGCCGAAGCGGTCGAGGTGACCGCCTCCCACGTGGGGCTGGCGTTCGACCCCCGCGTGCTGCAGGTGGTGCTGGGGGCGCTGTCGCGCCATACCGCCTCCTCGGGAGAGGCGGAGTCGGGCTCAGTGGTCGAAGTCGATCGCGGCGAACTCGCGTAGCTTCTCGAAGCGGTGCTCGGCGGTGATCGAGCGCACCGTGCCGCTGCGCGATCGCATCACCAGCGAGTGCGACGTCGCGCCGTTGGGGCGGAAGTGCACTCCCCGCATCAGCTCGCCGTCGGTGATGCCCGACGCGACGAAGAAGCAGTCGTCGCCGGTGACCAGCTCGTCGGTGCTCAGCACGTGGTCGGGATCGAGGTCGTGCCCGGCGTCCAGGGCCTTCTGGCGCTCGTCGTCGTCCCGCGGCCACAGGCGGCTCTGGATCACCCCTCCGACGCATTTCATCGCGCACGCGGAGATGATGCCCTCGGGGGTCCCGCCGATGCCCAGGAGCAGGTCGACGCCCGTGTCGGGTCGGGCCGCCATGATGGCACCGGCGACGTCGCCGTCCAGGATGTACTTGATGCGCGCACCCGTGGTCCGGATCTCGTCGACGAGGTCGGCGTGCCGGGGCCGGTCGAGGACGACGACGGTGACGTCCTCCGGCATCATCCGCTTGGCCTTGGCCACCGCCCTGATGTTCTCGGCGACCGGCTTGCGGATGTCCACGACGTCCGCGGCCTCGGGCCCGGTGACCAGCTTCTCCATGTAGAACACGGCCGAGGGGTCGAACATCGTGTGGCGCGGGGCGACCGCGAGCACGGCGATGGCGTTGTTCATCCCCTTCGCCGTCAGGGTCGTCCCGTCGATCGGGTCGACCGCGACGTCGCACTCGGGCCCGGTGCCGTCGCCGACCTGCTCGCCGTTGTAGAGCATCGGGGCGTTGTCCTTCTCGCCCTCACCGATGACGACCGTGCCGCGCATGCCCACCGACGCGATCATCACGCGCATCGCGTTGACGGCCATCTGGTCGGCGTCGTTCTTGTCACCACGGCCGACCCACCGGGCGGCCGCCATGGCCGCCGCCTCGGTCACTCGGACGAGCTCGAGGGCCAGGTTGCGGTCGGGACGCTCGGTGGAGGGCATGGGCCGATCCTAGTGACGTGCTCAGTCGTGCGGAGAGGGCCGATGGTCACTCGGTTCGCACGGTGAACCGGTCGAAGTCGCAGGTCGAGTCCGGACCCACGGCGACCACCCCGGCCGCGTTGGCGGCAGGGAGGCCCGGATCGTCGACGCGGGCCACCACCCGGTCGCCCACGCGTACGTCGACGACGAGCTCGTCGGCGGTCACGTCGAGGGTCAGCGGGCCGGGCTCCGCCGGGTAGGTGAAGGTCGTCTCGCCGACCTGCTGGCCGTCCGCGAAGTAGGTCACCGCGCCGACCCCGGCGGCGGCGACGTCGGATCCGGGTCGAGCCACCGTGATCGTGGCCTGCAGCGTGTCGCTCCCGAACATCACCCCGCACCGGTCGGTGGGCTCCTCCGAACCGTCCGCGGGCAGGATCTCGGTGGAGACCCCGAATCTGCGGCCCATCCCGGCCAGGGGGGTCGAGGACCAGGCGTGGAAGCCGGGCGCCAGTCCGTCTGCGGTGAACCGGTAGCTGCCCGACCTCACGGCTCGGTCGATCTCGCCCGTCGACAACTCCGCCGAGCCCACCGCGAACGGGGCCTCGCCGTCGTCGAAGTCGGCCTCGAGGGCGACCTTCGTCGGCGTCCGCGCGGCCGGCGGACCGGTGGAGGCCGGCGGGGCCGAGGTCGTCAGGTCGCCCTCGGGGCGCGGCTCGGCCGCGTCCGGACAAGGCGAGGTGAACGGCTCGGAGCCCATCACGGCGCTCCAGTCGTCGGCTCCGATGCGGGCCCCGAACGCCGCGCAGATCTCCTCGCGGCTCGGGTCCGACCCGCTCTCCTCGGCCGTCACGTCCCACGTGCGCACCGTGCCGTCCAGCCCCGCCGTGAGGAGCAGGGAGTCGTCGACGAAGACGGCCCCCGAGATCACGCCCGACGAGCTGCCCAGCTCGTGGACGAGATCACCGGTGTCGACGTCGAAGACGAAGCCGCGCCCGGCCAGGTCGAAGGCGACCACGCGCTTGCCATCCGGGCTCAGGGCGGCCGTCCAGGTGGCCCCCAGGAGGGACGGCTGACCCGAGTCGTCGGTCGGGGAGCCGGCCTGGAACGCGTTGATCGTCGAGCCGTCGCCCAGGTCGTAGACGGGCAGGGCGCTGCCGAGCACCGGGTAGCCGAGCAAGGCCCGCTCGCCGGCCGCGTCCACCGAGAGCGCCGTGGCCTGCAGGGCCGCCGCCGGCAGCGTGACCAGCGACTCGGGCTGCGCGTCGGTGAGCGCGGCCCAACGGAGCAGGCGCACGTCGCTGGCTCCCGTCCCGGCAGCCACCGCGAGAACCCGCCCCTGGTCGTCGATCACCAGCGGGTTGCCGACCTGGCGCGCGTTGCGCCACGCGGCGAGCTGGGTGGGAGCCGCCGGGTCCGACAGGTCCCACACCGTGATCACGGTGCCGCTCAGCGCGGCGAGCATGGAGCCGTCGGGGGAGTAGGCGAGGCGCTGCACGGCCGTCGGGCCGAACGTCGTGAGCGGAGCCGCCGGGTCCTCGGCGAGGTCGAAGGCGACCAGGCCGGCGGAGGTGGCCGCCACGGCCACGCGGTCGTCGGGGCGCACGGCCACGGCGACCCCGGCGTCGGGGAGGGTACGCGCGACCTCGCCGGTCGTGGCATCCCACAGAGGGATGTCCGATCCGGAGCCGAGCGTGGCGGAGAGCCGAGACCCACGGTAGAGGCCCAGCAGGGTCTGGGGCGGGCCCTCGGGTGCGGCGACGTCGCGGGCGGCCGAGCCCATCAGCGAGCCCGCCACCTCCCGGATCGTCGGATCGCTGCCGTCGAGGTCGCTCGCCTCCAGGACGGCGACGGCGGCCACGACCGGGTCCGTCGACCGGGTCAGCGACGCCAGCCCCAGCAGTTCGGCGAAGCGCTGCTGTCGACCGGCGTTCCGCACACTGGTGAAGACCACTCCCACCAGAGCCAGGGCGAGGACGGCGACCACCGCGGTCACGCCCCACTTGATCACCCGGCTGCGACGGGCGCGGGCCGACGACGCCCCGACGTATACCGACACGTCGGGGGTGGTCAGGTCGGGGCTGCGCCCGGCCCACGCGACCGCCGCCTCGAGCTCGTCGCCGATGAGCAGGCCCGACGTGCCCGACCCGGCCTCGCGCCAGTCGGCGGTGCGCCGCTCGAGGCGACTGCGGAGGCGCAGGTCGTCGTGACGGTTGCTGATCGTCTCGGCGAGCGGCGGCCAGGCGGAGAACAGCGCCTCGTGGGCCGGCGCGTAGACCTGGTGGCCGGCGCTCTCGCGGATCACCACGAGACGGGCGTCGACGAGGTCGTCCAGGATCGCGCGTTGCGGCGCGGGGACGCTCTCGACAGGCGCCAGCCGGGTGACCGGCCGGCTCTCGCCGGCTCCGACGATGTTGAGGATGGCCGCCGCGACCTCGCCCTCGGTGCGGGCACCGTGGGCGACCTCCGCGGATCTCGAGGCGATCGCGCCGCGCACGCCGCCGACCTGGTCGTAGAGCACGTGCGTGAGCTGACCGTCGGTGGCCAGGGCGGTCATCCGCGAGAGTGTGTAGGCCAGCAGTGGCAGTGCGTCGCCGCTCTCGGTGTCCTCGACGAGGCGCTGGAGCAGGCCGTCCTCGAGCACCAGGTGCGACCGCTTGGCCGGCTCGGCGATCACCCGTGAGAGGTCGGAGCGCGACAGCGGTGGGACGTGCAGCACCGCGGGCGCGATCGTCATCGCCGACCGGTTGGCCAGGGCCGAGACCGAGTCCCACATGTCGGTGCGTGCGGTCATCACCACCCGCAGCGGGGACGGCGGCGCGCAGCACCGGGCGAGGGTTTCGAGGAACTCCTTGCGCTCGGCCTCGGCGGTGAGGGTGACCAGCTCCTCCGCTTGGTCGATCACGACGAGGACCCGCGCGTCCGCGGGCACCCTGGAGCCTTCGCGCAGGCGGCGCAGGTACTCCTGAATCCCGCCCGCCCCGGCGATCAGCTCCGCGCAGTCGCCCGCGTCGAGGGCGACCTCGTGGCGCTTGGCCGCGTGCGCCAGCGCCAGGGCCAGCTCTGCGAGCGGGCTGTCGGACGGCGTCCACGGGTCCGAGACGACCCAGTCCGGCACCGGCCGGAGCGCGGCCACCAGGCCGGCCCGCACCAGCGAGGACTTCCCGCTGCCCGACGGGCCGAGGACGGGCACGACGATCCCCTGCCGGCTGCGGCTCGGCGGGTCGACGAGCCGGCGCAGCTGCTCGATCTGCGACTCGCGGCCGAAGAACACCGGTGCGTAGGACTCGTCGAACGGGCGCAGGCCCGGGAACGGCGAGCGCTGCGCGTCCCAGCGGGTCGACTGCTCCAGACCCAGCGCGCCCAGCGCCGGTCGCAGCAGGTCGGGCGACAGGTCGGCCGACGCCAGGTTGACTCCCTGGATGTCGGCGACGAGCTCATGCGGGTCGACGTCGTCGAACAGCAGCGACAGCAGCGGCTTGCGCAGCCAGCGCGCCAGCGCCAGCTCGGAGTGGCACCAAAGGGAGGCGTTCGCGCTCGGCGTGCCCACGAAGACCACGGCGTCGCTGTGGTCGAGGTTGGAGAACAGTTGGTCGCGCCAGGCGGCCCCGGGCACCAGTCCGTCGGCCGGCGACACGTCGAGGAACACCGAGTCGTAGCCCAGCTCGCCGAGGGCCTCGCGCACGCGGAGGGCGAGGTCGTTGTCGGCCGAGCTGTGGGAGACGAAGAGCTGGGCCACGGGTCACCGCCCGTGGGGCGTGTTCGTGTGGGGTGTCTTCACGCTGCGCCGCCGGTGCGGGCGGCGCGCCACATCGTGTGCTCGCGGGAGATGGCGCCCTCGGCGGAGTCGACGAAGCTGCTCCAGTCCGGCTCCTCGACCTGCGCGGGGAGCAGCCCGCGGATCGAGGTGAGCTCCTGGTGGGCGATGGTGTACGCCGTCGCCAGGCTGCCGAACTGCCGGGAGGCCGTCCACGCGGCCGCGGCCGCGATGAGTGAGGCGACCACGCCGAGCATGGTCCCGGGGGACACCTCGGCGAAGCCGTCGATGTCGGCCAGGCTCGCCATGGCGAGGGCTGCGCCGAGGCACTCCATGAGCAGCATGACCAGACTCCAGCGCTGGTTGCTCCGGGCCGCAGCAGCGGCCTTGACGGCGTACCACTGCCGTTGGTCGTCGATGCGCTGCGTGCGGTACACCTCCTTGCGACTCTCCAGGTCGAGGGCCCGGGTCGCCCGCATCCAGGGCGTGAGCTGCTCGGCGTCGTTCTCGGGAGGCATCATGTGCAGCGTCGAGACCTGGCCCAGGATCTCCCCGAGCCGCTCGACGAACAGCCGATCCGCTTCGGCGTCGTCAACCCGGCGGTCGAACGGCGCCGCACAGACGGCGTACCGCCAGCACAGCGTCTTCACCGACTCCGCCGCTGCCCGGCCCTGGTGCCAGTCCCCGACAGGGTTGCTGGTGATCCGGGTCGCCCGCATCACGATGGCCAGCACGAACGAGATCGCGGAGATGACCCGGGGCGTGCGCTCGTCGATGGCACCGAGGAAGGCCCCCAGGATCACGAACCCGAGCTCGAAGGTGAGCAGGCGGAAGTGTCGTCGCTGGCCGCGGAAGGACGCCTCGTCGGTCATCGCGAAGATGCTCGAGTACTGCGGCGTGTCCCCCACGGGGACATCATGGTGCACGAGCGGCGCTTCGTCAGGAGGTCACGAGAGCCAGCACCGACACCGCCGCGACCAGCACGACGGGCGTCACCACCAGCGATCTCCGGTGGAACGCCGCGATGCTGGGCTTCTGGCCGTGGCGCAGCAACGTCCGGCGCCACAGGAGGTTGGCCAGCGAGCCGGTGTAGGTGAGGCCGGAGCCGATGTTGAGGCCGAGCAGGGCGGCGAGCACCGCCGGCGTGCCGAGCGGGCCGAGCATCGGTACCAGCAGCAGGGTCGCCGACAGGTTGGTGAGCAGGTTGGCCAGCACGGTGGCCAGCACCGCGATCGCCAGCATCCCCACGAACGACGTGTCGCCGGGGAGCAGGTCGCGCACGAGATCGCCGAGCGGCCCCACCGCGAGCGCGGCCACCACGACTCCGAGGCAGAGCACGAAGAGCGCGAACGCCGGATGCGCGGCGGCCACCGCGTCGCGCACCGAGACCCGCCTCCCGCGGGCACCCCACGCGAGGAGCACGGCCGCTGCCGCGCCGGACACCCAGAAGGGCTCGATCCCCAGCGGGGACGCGACCGCGAAGCCCACCAGCATCGCGCCGACCGCCACCACGGGCAGGCGTGGGACGGCGTGTCGAGCGGGAGGTTCGTGCCCGGGGCGTGGCTCCTGACGGAGGTCGCGGCGGAAGACCAGTCGGGCCGCGGCGTACTCCAGCGCCACGACCACCACGAGCACCGGCGCCATCACTCTCGCGAAGCCCAGGAAGGTCAGGTCGAGGTGCCGCATGGCCAGCAGGTTGGTGAGGTTGGAGATCGGGAGGAGCAGGGAGGCCGAGTTGGCCATCCGCAGGCAGGCGTAGCCGCCCGGTCGCGGGGAGAGCCCGGCGGCGGTCGCGGCGGCCAGGACGACCGGGACGAGCAGGACCACGGTCGCGTCGAGAGACAGCGTGGTCGTAACGGCGACCGCGAGAACGAAGGTGCCGGTCAGCAGCGGCACCGGACGGTCGCGGGCCAGCCGGCGGGCCTGGGCGGCGGCGGCCTCGAAGACTCCGGCGCGCCCGCACACGTCGCCCACCACGAGGATGGTCACCAGGAACAGCACGACCGGACCGAGATGCGCGACCTCGTCGGTGAGCGCGGGGACGTCGAGCACACCGGTCGCCAGGGTCGCTCCCGCAGCTGTCAGCCCCACCAGCGCCTCGACCCGACCCCGCGGGTGCACATAGGCCGTGATCAGCAGCGCCACGAGTCCCAGGGCGGGGACGAGCGTGGCGGCGGGGGGCACGTGCTCGAACGTAGGCCACCTGTGAGGATGACCGGGTGACGGACCAGGCCACCGACCCCGCCGGGCCGCCCGAGCGTCCCGGTCGCTACCAGCGCAGCGTCGCCGGTGGCGTGGGGGCGCTGCTGGTGCTCCTGCTGGTGGTCGTGGCCTTCGTCGCTTTCCGGGGCCTGGTGCGCGACAACCCGGACGGCGACGTCGAGCCCGTGGACTATCTCGCCGGGGTCAGCGCCGCCCAGGCGGCCGGGATGCAGGTCGTCTACCCCCCGTCGTTGCCCGAGGACTGGGTGGCGACGAGCGTGCAGTTCGCAGGCGGCGAGCAGTCCCTGTGGGGCCTGGGCATGCTCACCGACGAGGGTGAGTTCGTCGGGGTCCGCCAGCAGGAGGCCGCCCTGGAGTCGCTCGTCTCGGAGCACGTCGACGAGGACGCGGTGGCCGGCGACGTCGTCACCGTCCCCGGCGCGCTGGTGCCCGAATGGCAGCAGTGGTCGGACGAGGGTGGCGACCAGGCGTTCTCCGCCGAGGTCGGCGGCACGCAGGTCCTGGTCTTCGGCACGGCACCGACCGAGGACCTGCTGGCGATGGTGGCGCTGCTGACCGACCAGCCGCTCGAGTGAGCCCGTTGCCGCGCTAGCCCTCCTCGTCAGCCTCGCCGCGGACGGCGTCCAGCCGGGCCCGGGCACCGGCCAGCCACTCCTCGCAGAGGGTCGCGAGCTGCTCACCGCGCTCCCACAGGGCCAGGGACTCCTCGAGCGTGGTGCCACCGGCCTCGAGACGCCGGACGACCTCGACCAACTCCTCGCGGGCCTGCTCGTAGGGGATGGGCTCGTCAGGCATCGGTCCTCCGGTTGTCGGGAGCGGGGTCGTCGAGGGCCTCGGTGCCGGAGACGACGGCCCGGACCCGGCCGTCGGCCACCCTGACGGCGACCGCCAGGCCAGGGGAGGCGTCGGCCACCGAGGTGAGCACGTGGCCGGACTCGTCCTGCAGCACGGCGTACCCGCGGCGGAGGGTGGCGAGCGGCGACAGCGCGCGGGCCCGGGAGCGATGGTGACCGATCTCATCGTCGGCCCGGTCGAGCCGATGGCGCAGTGAACGGCGCGCGCGGTCCCGCAGGGCGTCGACCTCCTCGGCGCGGGTGTCCAGCAACGAGCGCGGATCGGCCAGGGCCGGCCGGGCGCGCACCGCCGAGAGCGCAGCGTGCTCGCGGTCGATCCACGCGCCGAGGGCCAGGCGCAGCCTCTCACGGCCCACCCGGACCACGCGGAGCTCCTCGGCGACGTCGGGGACGACGAGCTTGGCGGCGTCCGTGGGCGTGGAGGCGCGGACGTCGGCGACCAGGTCGAGCAGGGGAGTGTCGGGCTCGTGGCCGATCGCCGCGACCACGGCGGTGCGGCAGGCGGCGACGGCGCGGACCAGCCCCTCGTCGGAGAAGGGCAGGAGGTCCTCCACGGAGCCGCCTCCCCGGGCGATCACGATGACCTCGACGCCCTGGTCACGGTCGAGACGGTCGACCGCTGCGATCACCTCTGCGGCGGCGCGCGAGCCCTGCATCGCGGCGTACGCCGTCTCGAAGGCGACTCCGGGCCACCGCCGGCGCGCGTTGTCGACCACGTCGCGCTCGGCGGCGGAGCCCGGCGCGGTGACCAGGCCGACGACCCGCGGCAGGAACGGGAGCGAGCGCTTGAGCTCGGCCGCGAACAGGCCCTCGGCGGCGAGGAGCTGGCGACGGCGCTCGAGCCGGGCGAGCAGCTCGCCGAGCCCGACCAGCCGGATCTCGCGCGCGACCAGGGAGAGGGTGCCGCGGTTGGCGTAGTAGGACGGCTTGGCGTGCACCACCACGCCGGCGCCCTCGACGAGGGGCGGGCTCATCGCGTCGAACACCGCCCGCGGACAGGTGACACTCACCGAGATGTCGGCCACCGAGTCGCGCAGGGTCAAGAACACGGTGGCTACCCCCGGGCGACGGCTGACCTGGGCGATCTGTCCCTCGACCCAGACTGCGCCGAGCCGGTCGACCCAGCCGGCGATCGCCTGGGCGATCTGCCGGACCGGGGCCGGAGCCTGGGGAGAGGTCTCCAGGGCCATGGTCGCCTCAGTCGCCGACGGCGTCGATGCCGCGCTGCACGATGAGCGGGTCGGGCTCGGCCACGATGTCGAGGTCCTTGTCGGGGTAGTCGAACCGGGCGAGGAACGCGCGCATCGCGTTGATCCGGGCACGCTTCTTGTCGTTGCTCTTCACCGTCGTCCACGGCGCCCACTCGGTGTCGGTCCGCCGGAACATCTCCTCCTTGGCGGCCGTGTAGTCGTCCCACTTGTCCAGCGACTCCACGTCGATCGGCGACAGCTTCCAGCGCCGTACGGGGTCGACCTGGCGGATGATGAAGCGGGTCCGCTGCTCGGACTGGGTCACCGAGAACCAGAACTTCGTGAGCGAGATGCCACTCTCGACGAGCATCCGCTCGAACAGCGGGGCCTGCACCATGAACTGCTCGTACTCCGGCGGGGCCACGAAGCCCATCACCCGCTCGACGCCGCCGCGGTTGTACCAGGACCGGTCGAAGAGCACCATCTCGCCCGCGGTCGGGAGGTAGGGCACGTAGCGCTGGAAGTACCACTGGTGCTGCTCCCGGTCGCTGGGCTTGGTGAGCGCGACCGTGCGGGCGTAGCGCGGGTTGAGGTGCTCCATGTAGCGCTTGATCGTGCCGCCCTTGCCGGCAGCGTCGCGGCCTTCGAAGAGCAGCACGTGCTTGGTGCCGGTCTCGTTGGCCCAGTTCTGGAACTTGAGCAGCTCGACCTGGAGGAGGTACTTGATCTCGTCGTACTCCTCGCGCGGCATCCGCTCGTCGTACGGGTAGTTCTCGCGCCACGTGTCCACCGCCCGCCCCGACGGGTCGATGAGCACGGGGTCGTCGTCGTGGTCCTCGCCGATGGAGAAGCCCTCGATGTGCAGCCGGTCGATGTACTCGCGGACGTCCTGGAGCATGCTCGAAAGGTAGCCCCCGCGGTTGTCCCGCGCCTGTCCGGGAGGGGTCCCGCGAGGAAACGGGAAGGTTGCCTCTCCGCCTCTAGACTCGGGGACGTGACGACCGACCTGGGAATGCCCGCGCGACCGACCGCCGTGGTCGACGGCGAGGTGCTGTTGGCTGCACCGAGGGGCTACTGCGCCGGGGTGGACCGCGCCGTCGTGACGGTGGAGAAGGCGCTGGACCTGTACGGCGCGCCGGTCTACGTCCGCAAGCAGATCGTGCACAACAAGCACGTCGTCGCCGACCTGGAGTCGCGCGGAGCGATCTTCGTCGAGGAGCTCGACGAGGTGCCGAGGGGGGCCACCGTGGTCTTCTCCGCGCACGGGGTGTCGCCCGCGGTCCACGCCCAGGCCGCCGAGCGTGGGCTGAAGACCATCGACGCGACCTGCCCGCTGGTCACCAAGGTGCACCACGAGGCGAAGCGGTTCGCCGGATCCGACTACGATATCCTCCTCATCGGCCACGAGGGACACGAGGAGGTCGAGGGCACCTCCGGCGAGGCGCCGGACCACATCCAGCTCGTGCAGGGGCCCGAGGACGTCGCCGGCCTGGTCGTCCGCGACCCGGCGAAGGTCGCCTGGCTGTCGCAGACCACGCTGTCGGTCGACGAGACGATGGCCACCGTCGCGGCGATCCGCGAGCGCTTCCCGCTCCTGCTCGACCCGCCCAGCGACGACATCTGCTATGCCACGCAGAACCGTCAGCTCGCTGTCAAGGAGATCGCCCGCGAGGCCGACCTGGTGATCGTGGTCGGGTCCGGCAACTCCTCCAACTCCGTGCGGCTGGTCGAGGTCGCTCTGGAGGCGGGGGCCCGGGCCGCCCACCGCGTCGACGACGCGAGCGAGATCGACGAGGCCTGGCTCGACGGCGTACGCACGGTCAGCGTGACCTCCGGGGCGAGCGTGCCCGAGGCGCTGGTCGAGGGCGTCCTGGCGTTCCTGGCCGAGCGCGGCTATCCGGACGCCCAGGCGGTGCACAGCGCCGAGGAGTCGCTGATCTTCGCGCTCCCGCCGGAGCTGCGCCGCGACCTGCGCGCTGCCCAGCAGGCCTAGCATCGTGGCCCGCTTCTTGGACCTGCACCCCGAGAACCCGCAGCAGCGGGTCCTCGACCAGGTGGCCGACGCACTGCGCGACGGGGCGCTGATCGCCTATCCGACCGACTCCGGCTACGCCCTCGGCTGCCGGATCGGCAACAAGGAGGGGCGCGACCGGATCCTCCGGATCCGCGGTCTAGACGAGCGGCACCACTTCACCCTGATGTGCCGGGACTTCTCGCAGCTCGGGCACTTCGTGCACGTCAACAACGCGGCGTTCCGAGCGATCAAGGCGGCGACGCCCGGGCCGTACACCTTCATCCTCCCGGCGACCCCGGAGGTGCCCCGGCGGCTGATGCACCCCCGCAAGCGCACCGTCGGCGTCCGGATCCCCGACCACGTGGTCGACCAGGCGCTGCTCGCGACCCTGGGCGAGGCGATGCTCACGTCGTCGCTGATCCTGCCGGGCGAGAGCGAGCCCCGGACCCTGGGCTGGGAGATCAAGGAGGACCTCGACCACGAGGTCGACCTCGTCATCGACGCCGGCGAGACCCCCGCGGAGCCCACGACCGTCGTCGACTGGTCGCAGGGCGAGCCCGAGGTGGTCCGGGTCGGCGCGGGCGATCCGCGGCGCTTCGTCGCCTGAGGGCTGCCGCCCCGGTGCCGGAATCCCCGGTCGGCCGGGTATCCCGTAGGTTCGGCGTCGTTGTAGCGACGCCAAAGGGGAGGCCACGCACGCGAAGCTCGGGGTGAGGAGGCTCAGTGCGGCGCGCTGCGCTGACGCGCCAGGAGCGTCACCAGGCACAGGGCGTAGCCGGCCACGAGCGCCGCACTGTGGTGGGCGAGCCCGGACACGACGGCCTGTACGACGCCGTCGCCGGGGTCGGCGATCGCCGACGGCTCGGTGAGGGCCACCAGGATGAAGGCTCCCAGCATCACGAGGGGCGGCAGCACGCCGACGGTGAAGAAGTCGCCGGGCCGGATCCTGAGCGCGAGGACCAGGCAGACGACCACGAAGCACAGGTCGAAGAAGAGCCCGATCCGCCCGGCCGTCGCGAGCTCGACCGCGACGACGCTCAGCACGATGGCGGCACCCAGGGCGACGACGGCAGGAGCGGACTCGCGCCCCTGCTGCCAACTCACCATGGGGTGGCTCACAGGGCCACGCTAGGCGGCGCCGGGGCCTCCTCTCCGGCGGCGCGCCGTGCCAGAGACACCACGGACCGCGGCGGCTCGAGGGTGTCGTCGGTGACCCCGAGGTCGCTGAAGCGACGAGCCGACACCAGGACGCGAGACTCGAGTGAGCCGACGGCCGCGTTGTAGTGGCCGACCGCGGCATTGAGCGAGCGCCCGACGTTGTCCACGTGGGCGGACAGGGTCGCCAGCCGCTCGTGGAGGTCACGCCCGAGACGGTGGATCTCGTGGGCTTGCTCGGCGAGGGCCTCCTGGCGCCACCCGTGGGCGATGGTGCGCAGCAGGGCGATGAGCGTCGTCGGCGTCGCCAGCACCACGTGCCGGGTGGCCGCGTGCTCGAGAAGGTCTCGGTCGGCGGCCAGCGCCGCAGCCAGGAACGACTCGGCGGGCACGAAGAGCACGACGAACTCGGGGGATCCCGCGACCGACCGCCAGTAGCGCTTGGAAGCGAGGGAGTCGACGTGCTGGCGCAGCTGACGGGCGTGCCTGGCCAGGTGGGCCTCGACCTCGGCCTCGTCGTCGGTGCCCGTCGCATCGAGGAAGGCGTCGAGGGGCACCTTGGCGTCGACCACGACCTGCCGGCCGCCGACGAGTCGTACGACGAGGTCGGGTCGTTGCACGGCATCCTCGGTCTCGATGTGCGACTGCTCGAAGAAGTCGCACCGGTCGACGAGGCCGGCCAGCTCGACCGCCCGCTTGAGGTGCAGCTCGCCCCAACGCCCGCGCACCTGCGGGCGGCGCAGCGCCGTCGAGAGCGTCTGCGTCTCCCGGCGCAGGGTCTCGGTGGCCAGCCGCATGTCGCTCACCTGCTGGTTGAGCTGACCCTGCCAGGTCGCCCGCTGGTGCTCGAGGTCACGCATCTGGTCGCTCAACCGGTCGAGCCCTTGCAGCAGCTCGGCCCTCTCGATGCCGGTCTCCACGGCCGCGCCCACCAGCGCACCGGCGTACGACGGCCGAGACCGCACCCAGAGCCCGCCGACGACGGCGCCGAGGACGAGCCCCACCAGCAACATCAGCATCAGTGCCACCATGCCCGGCAGTGTGCACGGGACCACCGACAGAACCTCGGGAGAAGGCTTCAGTCCGTGTGCGAGACGCCTTGAGAGGCCCCGTCCAGTTGCCGCACCAGCTTCTGCGGGGCGCAATGCCGATAGCTCTCGGTGACCAGGTCGGCGATCTCCGGCCAGTCGGTGTCGTCGTCGATCACAGCCCCGACGATGGTGGGTGACCACGGTGGCTTGTAGAACGGCAGGCCTAGGTGGACCAGCGCGAGCAACTCGTCGCCGGTGGCATGGAACGTCAGGACAGTGGTGGGGTCGCTGATGCCCGTGAGGTCGCGGAAGGCCGACTCGTAGCCCTCCTGCGCGACCATGACGTGCGCGAAGGTCCTGGCACGGATCCGCCACCGGATGCCGGTCCAGGCGTCCTCCTCGTAGGCCTCGGGCAGCGCCAGCGCAATCGCCCCCAGGCGGGCGACCACCTCCGCATCGGGCTCGATCCGGTCCGCGCGTGCCATGGCCGGAGCCTGGCACAAGGACAGCCCTGGCGTGTCGTGCTCATGGCGCCACGTCATCAGGGGGAGGGTGCGCCAGCTGCTCGGTACCCTTTCCCGGATGCGCATCGAGTTCCGGCTCCGGGGCATCACTGGTTCGGCAACCGTGGAAATCGATCGCAATCTCGACCCAGCGTCGGTGGGGGCCGGTCCCGAAGCACTTGGATTCCCGATGTGCGACGTGAAGGTCCACTACCCGGCGCGAGGGTACGACGCCGTGCTGGGCTGGGTGCAGTTGGTGCGATCCGGAGACAACGTCAGTGGCGGGAGGGCGTTTGAGTTCGATCCACTCGCCTTCCTAGGCGAACCCACGCACCCCTTCGCCTGGGTCGGCCTCGAGCCCCGCGCCTTCGATGCTCCATCTCGCGACCTGCCGCAACGGCTGGACTGGGTGGCGCACACGTTCCTCTGTGTCCCCGATGGCAGTGCCGAGGCCGGTCTGAGAGTGCACGCCCTCGCCGGCTTCTCCTGGGGATTCCGCTGCGAGGGAAGCCAGGTCACGATGACCCCGGCCTCGGTCCTGACGTCGGATGACTGGGACGCCCACCGCGGCACCTTGGCCGAGTTGTTCCGGGACTGGGAGTTCGTGCCCGGGTTTCGTCGCGACTGACGTCCACACGCTCACCAGCCCCGCTAGCGAATGGATTGAAGCCTGAGCGGCAGCGAGTGACTCGAACAGTTTTCCCGAGCGTCGGCGGCGTTCGGCAGGAGGACCCGGATGACGGCTGGGCCGCTGCGGACGTGTCAGTGGCGGCGTTGCTTGAGGAGTACGAGCACGAGTGCGAGGCCTCGCGGAGAGTGGTTGCCTCCTTCGATCTGGATGCCGTCCAGGAGTTCACGCCGCCAGAATTCATGCCGGTGAGCCTGCGCTGGATCGTGACGCATGTGATCGAGGAGACTGCCCGACACGTCGGTCACCTGGACATCTTGCGCGAGCACCTCGACGGCACTCGGGGCTACTGAGGAGCGTTCTCACCGGGCGGTCCAGGTCGTGTGCCTGAGCCCTCTGCGGCGCTGTGTGGCGGACACGACTCGATCATTCGAGGTCCACGATCACCGGTGCGTGGTCGGAGGCACCCGTCCCGGCGCGCTCCTCGCGGTCGATGAACGCGCCGGTCACCCGCGCCGCCAGCGACGGAGACCCGAGCACGAAGTCGATCCGCATCCCGCGGTTCCGCTCGAACCGTTGCCGGTAGTAGTCCCAGTAGGTGTAGACGCCGGGG
Organism: uncultured Nocardioides sp.; assembly: GCA_964542635.1. GTDB lineage: Bacteria > Actinomycetota > Actinomycetes > Propionibacteriales > Nocardioidaceae > Nocardioides. The sequence continues at coordinate 50,195 of CAZIVD010000016.1, forward strand.
CCGGGCGTGTGCGGTCGGACCACGTCGAGCCAGCCGTCGTCCAGGAAGGCCTGGAACGCCGCCCGCTCCGGCGGCGTGATGTGCGTGTCCTTGGCGTAGGCCGCCATGTCGAAGACGTCGTCGTCCTGGGGTGCGATGTTCCAGTCGCCGACCAGCGCCACGTCGTCCTGCAGCCACGGGTGCGCCGCGTCGCGCAGCCGGGCCAGCCAGTCGAGCTTGTAGTGGTAGTGCGGGTCGTCGACCTTGCGGCCGTTGGGCACGTACAGCGACCAGATGCGCAGGTCTCCGCACGTCACCCCGATTGCGCGCGACTCCACTCCGGCGGGCTCGCCCCAGCTGGGCTGCGAGGGGAAGCCGACCTCGATCTGGTCGAGACCGACCCGGCTCAGCACGGCGACGCCGTTCCACTGGTTGAGGCCGGCCACGGCGGCGTCGTACCCCAGCGCCTGCAGCCCCATCAGGGGGAGCTGGTCCTCGCGCGCCTTGGTCTCCTGGAGTGCGAGCACGTCGATGCCGTGGCGCTGCAGCAGCGCCTCGACCCGGTCGATGCGCGAGCGGAGGGAGTTGACGTTCCACGTGGCGATCCGCACGCCCGCCACCTTAGTGAGGCGCTCGTGGAATCGGCCCGGCGACCGTTGCGCTCCTAGACTCACGGCCCGTGGCCCTCACCATCGGCATCGTCGGCCTGCCCAACGCGGGCAAGTCCACCCTGTTCAACGCGCTCACCAAGAACGACGTGCTCGCGGCCAACTACCCGTTCGCCACGATCGAGCCCAACGTCGGCGTGGTCGGCGTACCCGATCCCCGCCTCGCCCAGCTCTCCGAGCTGTTCGGGTCCGAGCGACTCGTGCCGGCGACGGTGGAGTTCGTCGACATCGCGGGCATCGTGCGCGGGGCGTCGGAGGGTGAGGGGCTGGGCAACCGGTTCCTGTCGCACATCCGCGAGTCGGCCGCGATCTGCCAGGTGACGCGGGTGTTCAGGGACGAGGACGTCACCCACGTCGACGGCGAGGTGAACCCCGAGTCCGACCTCACCACCATCCAGACCGAGCTCGCCCTCGCCGACCTCCAGACACTCGAGAAGGCGATCCCACGCATGGAGAAGGAGGCGAAAGGCAAGAAGGACCTGCTCCCGACCGTCGAGGCTGCCCGTCAGGCCCAGGCTGCCCTGGAGGCCGGTACGCCGGTGATCAACCTCATCGCGTCGGGAGTCATCGACGGCGCACTCATCCGCGAGCTGTCGCTGCTCACCGCGAAGCCGTACCTCTACGTGTTCAACTGCGACGCCGACGAGCTGGCCGACGCGGACCTCAAGGCCCGGATGCAAGCCCTCGTCGCGCCGTCCGAGGCGATCTTCCTGGACGCCAAGTTCGAGGCCGAGCTGGTCGAGCTCGACGACGAGGACGAGGCGCGCGAGATGCTCCACGAGCTGGGCGTCGAGGAGCCCGGCCTCGAGGTGCTGGCCCGGGTCGGCTTCGACACCCTCGGCCTGCAGACCTACCTCACCGCCGGCCCCAAGGAGGCCCGGGCCTGGACGATCCGCAAGGGCGCGACCGCCCCCGAGGCCGCCGGCGTGATCCACACCGACTTCCAGCGCGGCTTCATCAAGGCCGAGGTCGTCTCCTTCGACGACCTGATGGCCGCCGGCTCGATGCTCAAGGCCAAGGAGGCCGGTCGGGTGCGCATGGAGGGCAAGGACTACGTGATGGCGGACGGCGACGTCGTGGAGTTCCGCTTCAACGTGTAAACGTGCAGGTCAGAGGCGGTTTAGCCGCCATCTGCCCTCACAGTGCCCTCACCAGCGCCGAGGACCTCGGCTGCGAGCCGCGCTGAGGCGTCCCGGACCCGGCTCTCCGCGCTAGGCCACAGGTGTGCGTACGTCGTCAGGGTGGTCGTTGACCTGGCGTGTCCCAGCGCCCGCTGTACAGCCACCACGTCGCAACCCGAGGCGATCAGACCGGACGCGTAGAAATGACGAAGGTCGTGCAGGCGCACGCCGCTGATTCCGGCCCGTGACAGGGTCGTACGCCATCGGTGACCGATGGTGTTCTGGTGCGGTGGAAGCTTGGCGTTGCCTTCGAACAACCACTCGTTCGTCAGGCCGAGCGCGACGTGCTCGGCGAGCATGTCGATCAGCGTCTGGGCGGCGTGAATGGTGCGCTCGGAGTTGTACTTCGGCAACCGGATCTCGACCTCCCCGCCGTTGACCCGCTGCACCTGCCGGCGGACGTGGATCTCGCGGCGAAGGAAGTCGACGTCGGTGACCTGCAGGGCAGCCGCCTCGCCCAGCCGCAGGCCGGCGAAGGCGCACAGCCCAATGAAGGCACGGAAACGCGGATCGGCGGCTTCGAGGACCTGACGGACAGTCTCGGGAGTCGGGATCGCCATCGCCGCCTCCCGCTTGCGCTGACGGGGGAGACGCACCCGTGCGGTCGGATCGGTCGCGAGCATCCCGTCGCGGACCGCGGCCCGGAACACCGAGCGGACGTTCACGAACCGGGTCTTGATGGTCCCGGGCGCCAGAGGCGCCGATCGCTCGGAGGACGAGACGGTCATCGACTTCACCCACGCCTCGACGTGACTGGGACGGATCTTCCTCAGGTCCATCTCGGCGAACGTCGCCGACCGCGCCGCGAGCGACATTGCCTTGCGGGTTCCATCGGTCCAGACCTGGTCCCGCTCCCAAGACTCGAAGTACCGCAGGAACGAGACCTTGCCGGCCTGCGGATCGACCCACCGACCCCGGTCGAGGGCGTCGAGCTGCTGCCGGCGCCACTTGACCGCGTCGACCTGCTTGGCGAAGGACCGCTCGTGCTGCTGGCCGGTCTCAGTGTTGCGGTACCTCGCTCGCCACGAGCTGCCGCGTCTGGTGATTCCCTCGGGCATCGTGACTCCTCTCCACGTCCTTCGAGAGTAGGTCCGAGCGCCGACGTCGGCCAGGCAATCCGCGGCTTGCTGGTGGTGCGCTGCAGTTGTTGCCGGATGTTCTGATCGGCCGGCTGACGGATGCGTTCTTGATGCGCCGTCGGGCGGGATCGAATGCTCGTCGTCGGTCGCGTGGATTGTGGACAGTTCCGGATGGCCCTGACCCCCGCTGTTTCGTCTGGAACCGATCCGCGGGTCAACGCGTCTGGGATATTGAGGACGACCTGGCAGGAGCCCACATGCGCAACGACGAGGCCTTCGCGGCGTACGTGCGAGCCAGGTGGGCGGCGATGGTCCGGTCGTTGGTGCTGCTTGGGTGTGCGCCGCATGAGGCGGAGGACGTCGTACAGACCGCGCTGGCGCGCTGCTACACATCTTGGGACCGGGTGCAACGGGCGAGTGACGTCGACGCGTACGTCTACCGCACGCTGCTCAACACCTGGGCGAGCAGCCGGCGTCGGCGATGGTGGGGAGAACGGCCGACGGAGGAGGTTCCGAACGATGCCTCAGCCGACGGCGCGGGGACCTCGGACCTCCGGCTGACGTTGGTACGCGCGTTGACCGACCTGAGCACCGAGCACCGGCAGGTGCTCGTGCTGCGTTACGTGGCGGACCTGTCGGAGGCGCAGGTCGCGGCCGCACTGGGCATTCCGGCGGGGACGGTGAAGAGCCGGATCGCCCGTGCCATCGCCTGCATCGACCGCGAGGAACTGAGGAAGGCGACGTCATGAGCGAGGAACGCGTAGCGCAGTTGGTGCGCATCGTCGCGGGGAACATGCAGGTCGGCGCGGCCCCGGTGGATGCCGTAGTCCGACGAGGTCGGCGGCGGGGGCGCACCCGACGGGTGGTCGTGGCCGGGCTAGTGGCGTCCGCGGCAGCCGCGGTTGCGGGGGGCGTCTTGCTCGCCCGGCCCGGGCACCCGGCACCCGAGCCCGCGGGTGTGGTGAGGATGGACAATCCGTTGCCGCTGCCGTGGTGGGGCGACGGCAAGCTTCACCTGGCTGACGTGACGGTGGCGGTGACTGGCGTCACCGATCTGGTGGCGATCGGCGGCGAGGTCGCCTACGGCAACGAGGAAGGCGACGTCGTCCTCGTCCAGGCGGACGGGGAGCGCACTACTGTCGGACACAAGTCCTCCGAGGCGGAGATGGCCTCCGGAAGCGCGGAAGGCTGGCTGGTCTGGGTGGACCCGCGTGACAAGGCCCCCCAGTTGGTGGCCTACGACGTCGGGGCCGACACAGAGCTCGGTCGCGTCGACCTGCCCTACCGCGGACCGCGCTGGGAGCGGCTCGACGCGGGCAGCTACCCGATCGCCGTGGACGACGGTCGCATCTACTACGCCACCCAGGACGGCGACTGGTCGTGGGCACCCGGAGACGACGACCCGGTCCGCGAGAGCTCGGCGGACACCGACCTGCTCGACGTGAGCGCGGGGTTCCGCATCGCGCACCGCTGGAGCGAAGGCTCCGGCTGGGCCGAGAACCTGACGGTGACCCGCGCCGACTTCGACGTCCTCTATAACTACCCGGGCGACCGCGGCTGGTTCTCACCCGGCGCCACCTACCTCGCCATCCGCGGTCACGACGGTCTGGTCGTCCTCCGGGTGGGCGACACGGCGCCCGTTGCCCTCGATGTCCCGCGCGGGATGGACGGCACGGACGTCGACCTTGCGTTCACCGACGACACGACGGCGGTCGTCTCCACCGGCGGCACCCTGCAGCCCGCCCCGACCACCCCAATCGACGGAATCTTCCCGCGGGGGTACGACACCTGGGATCTGTCCACCTGCGACGTCGACACCGGCGCATGCACGACCCTCGAGGACGTCACGACCGACACTCCCCCCTTGCTTCCGCGGTAGCCAGCGAGCGAGCTGCTAGGAGCCAACGTCGAACGAGTCGTATCGAAGGACGCAGTCTGTCTCCTGGAAGGCTCGCTGAAATCTTGATGTGTCCCTCCCCGATTTCGACGACCTTCGAAGCACCACACACCTGTTGCATTCTCGGCCGAGAATCGTCCCGACGAATCTTGTGCTGCTCGTCGATCGCGAGGGTCCCCCCAGGTGGAGACCCCATCCGCCAGCGCGAAATACACGGTCGGAGTGATCGCTGGCGCCCGCTCCGCGCACATAGGTGACTGAAGAACGACCATCAGCTACCGAAGGAAGGGCGTCATGAGCAACCAAGCGCGACGTGAGGATCAGCCGGGGCTCTGGGGAGAGGTGAGTCCGTCGCCGATTAGAAGGGGTAGCCCGAAGGCCCGCCGTCCAGCGGCTGCACCGGCAGCCATTCCCACGAGGTCAGTGCCCGTGCTGCCGACGCAGCGTCCGTCGAAGCCGATGGGCTACAGCGAGCTCTGGACCATCGACGACGTCGCCAACTACCTCGGCGTCCCCAAGCAGACCATCTACTCGTGGCGGCACACGGGGTACGGCCCCAAGGGGTTCCGGGTCGGCAAGCACCTGCGTTGGCGATCTGCGGTCGTCATCGCCTGGACGCTGGGGCTGGAGGAGGACGAGTGATCACGCAGCGGCCGTGCGACCGGTGCGGACGCCCGATCTACGAGGGAGCGCCTCGGCATCCTGGGCGGCCCAAGCGATGGTGCAGCGCCGCGTGCCGTCGAGCGGACTACGCGGAACGGCAGGCGGTCCAGCGTGGTCTGGAGCTGACCGTTCCCCTCGAGCAGCACGTCGACGCGGTGCTCCGGTCGCCGGCGGCCTGTCGCCGGGTGCTGCGCCAGGTCGGGGAGTGGGCTGATGACGGGACGCTCGATGATGCGAAATGGGGCAGCGTCGCCGACGAGATCACGCGGCTGGTTCGTCGGGTGGTGCCGCGCAAGGGCCTGTGATGAGCAGTCAGCTGGGTCGGCGCCGCGCATGGGAGCGACGCGAGGAGCGCAGCCGCCAACTGATGCGTCGCGCGCGTCGGATCGAGGTGCTGGTCATCCGTGTCCTCACCGCCCTCGCGCAGCGAGGCCGGAGTCCGAATGCCGAGCTTGATGCCGGGTGTGCCCTGTCGGAACTCGTTGACGTCGAAGGCGTCAGTCTCGCAGAGGTCGTCCGGTTGTGTCGCGGTGAGTTGGCCTGGCAGGAGGTCGAGCGGCTGAGGAGCCTCGCGGGCCCGCAGTCTGACGTCCGCCGATCGTCGGACGAGTCGCCTAGACTTCTTGGCATGACCGCGAATCGTGACGAGCTGATTCACCTGATCGAGGGCATGCCCGATGATCAGGTGGACGTGCTGCTCGCCGACGCCAAGCGGCTGGCTGGCTCGAAGCCGAGAGGGACCTGGCCGCCCAAGTTCGTCGGCATGATCAAGGACGGCCCGACGAACGGCTCATCACCCGAGTACATCGACACCGTGATGTCGCGAGGTTTCGGCAGCGAGCGTTGATCGTCTGCGATACCGGTCCGCTCGTCGCTTTGGCCAACGAGCGGGACGAGCACTACTTCACCGCCAACAACCTGTTCCGTGACCTGTTCATGGTCAAGGAAGCCATCGTTCTTCCCGCGACGGTGATGGCCGAGGTCTGCTACTGGCTCAATCATCACGGCGGACCAGAGGTCGAGGCGGCATTCCTCGACTCGGTCGCGGACGGCACGTTCACTCTGGTCGAGCTGACCAACGACGACGTCGCGCGCATGGCCGAGCTGGTCCGCCAGTTCTCGTCGTTCCCGCTGGGTGGCACGGATGCGTCGGTGGTGGCGGTGGCGGAGCGGCTGGGAGCCCGAGAGATCGCCACCCTCGACAGGAGGCACTTCTCGTCGATTACGCCCAAGGGCGGCGGCCACTTCACGCTGCTCCCGGAGACGTTCCGTAGCCAGTGATGATGGGTGACCATGACGAGCCGCGATGAGCTGATCCACCTGCTCGAGGGCCTGTCCGATGATCAGATCGCAGTCGTGCTCGCGGACGTGCGGCGCCTGGTTTCGGAGCCGCCCCAGGGAGATTGGCCGCCGACGTTCTTCGGCGCTGGCATAGCGAAGAAAGGCCGGACCGACATCGGGCGCAACATCGAGCGATACCTCGCCGAAGGCTTCGGCTCGTGATGTTGCTGCCCTCAATCTGCCCTCACCAGGACGCAAAGCGACCATCAGCGCCGATGGGCACCGAGAAGCGTTTGCGCAGGTCAACGCTACAATCGACGAATGTCGGCCGACGCTGAAAGTGGCCGGATTCGTTCCGCTTCAACGTGTGATTCGGGGCGTGGCCCCGGGCGCCGCAGATATGGCGCAGCCCCGAAGACAGCTTCTCCCAGATTCGCCCTCGCGATCGGCGTGGTCGTGCGTAAGGTCCGGGGATGCGGTTCTCCGGGGTGGAAGCACTCGAGTTGGAGGCAGGGGCCGTCGGTGGACACGAGGTGTTCACCGATCAGGTCGTCTTCGAGAGTGGCAGCTTCTGGCTGCCCGTCTCGTATGAAGCCACGTCCGTGGACGTTCAGGTCCACCTCGTCAACGAAGCACCCGGCGAGGTGACCGGCGACGAGGCGGTGGAGTTCTCATGCCGGGGACCGGCCGGCGTCAGGGATCCGGACAACTTCGAGCGCCGGATGGAGTTCCTCCCCGACGACGCCGTCTACCGGGTGCGAGCGACCAGCGAAGGCCAGGGCCGCAGAATGAGCCTCACTCTGACCGCTTGGCCGGGAGACTCCGCGCCGACCATGGTGCTGCGTGAACGCCCCGCGCCGCCGCACTGTCTGGACCTTCCGGAGGCGCCATCGGGGCTGGCTGCTGCCGCGCGAATCGGCCGAGACGTCGATCAGGCGCAGGGGCACAGGACCCTGTCTGGAAGGACAGGTACGGCATACGCGTCACGCACCGTCCCGGGCACCCCAGCGCACCTGCGGAGCATGTTCGGTGGGCACCATACGTGGACGGATGATCGTGACGAGACGAGGGATGAGTCCAAGTGGGAGATGCAGGGACATTCCGCCTTCGGTGCCCTCGCCCATCCTTGCAGTCCCGATCACCCCGATCGGCTGACAGGAGCGAAGGGCGTCCTGGCCCTCGATGCCAGCGCCTACTGGGGGGAGATCTTCGAGCACCTGGACAAGGGTGGTCGCCGTCCCAGCGGCCCGGTCGTCGTGCGCCTGAACTGGTACGTGGCCGACCGGCCCTTGTCCGAGCTCCTGAACTCAAACGGATGGCTGCCCCGAGAAGAAGCTGACCGGCTACGCCCCTTCTTGCCGGAGTGGACGACGCGCACCGCAAGGTTCACGAGTGTCCGGCCGGCCACCAAGCCACCGAGCACGCGCATCGCCGTCGAGCACGAGGGGCTTCCCGTCGAATGGGTCGCTGACATGGAGACGTGGTGGGCCTTTCAACTGGCCATCCACACGATCCACCTGGGGCTCCCCTAAGGCCGAGACCGAGTCAGCAGTCTGCGTCCGGCGGCCAGGAGGTGCTCGCGCAGGTCGGTGTCGTCGATGTCGGCGAGCCTGGGGTCCATGCCCGCCTGGGCGAGTCCGGCGAGGACGACGGAGGTGGCGACGCGTCGCTCGATGCCGGGTCGAGGGCCGTCGAGCAGTACGGCGAGCCGGTCGCCGAGGGAGGCCATCTCGGCGTGCGAGGCCACGATCCGGCCGACCGCGGGGTCGTTGACGAGGCAGGCGCTGACGAGGCGGTGGGTGATCATCACGTCGACGAGCCCCCGCAGGGCGAGCTCGGTCGACTCGTCCGGGTCGGCGGCAGACTCCGCTGCGGTGAGGTGGGTGCGCAGGTCGTCGAAGGCGGCCTCGACGACCGCGACGACGATGTCCTCCTTGGCGCGGAACTGGAAGTAGACGGCTGCCTTGGTCACGCCGAGACGGTCGGCGATCATCTGCAGCGACGTGCCGCTGACGCCGTACTCGGCGAAGAGGTCGAGGGCGGCCGCGATCACGCGGCCCCGCGCCTGCCCCCGTGGTCCTGCCGGCCTGGCCATGCTCCTCCTGAGGCGGACGCCGGGACGCTGTCCGTCGCCCTCTTGGTGAAAGACTAGCCGATCGGCTAACTTGAGGGAGCCCGTCGTCGGCCGACCACTCACCTAGGTCCCAGGAGTCCCGCATGGCCCGTCTGCTCTACCGTCTCGGCCGCTTCGCCTTCCGGCGCCGCGGGCTCGTCGTGACGGCCTGGGTGGTGCTGCTGGGAGCGCTGGGGGTCGGGCTCGGGCTGGCGGGGACGGCCCCGACCGCGACGATCAGCATCCCGGGCACCGAGTCGCAGCAGGCCCTGGACGCGCTCGCCGACGAGTTCCCGCAGGCGAGCGGAGCCTCGGGGACGATCGTGGTCCGAGCGCCGGAAGGGGCGACGGTCGCCGACCCCGAGGGGCAGGCCGTCGTCGAGCGGGTGGTGCAAGAGGCCGGAGAGGTGCCCGGCGTCGTCGGGGTGCTGAGCCCGTTCGAGACCCAGGCTCTGAGCCCCGACGGGCGCTACGCGCTGGTCACGGTGCAGTTCGCCGAGCCTGCTGACGCGCTGACGGAGGCCCAGCGGACGGCGTACGAGCGGGTGGGAGAGGCCGCGCCGGAGGGCTGGGCGGTGGCGGCCGGGGGAGAGCCGCTCAACGCCGAGCCCGAGATCGGCTCGACCGAGGCGATCGGTGTCGCGATCGCCCTCATCGTGCTCGTCGTCACGTTCGGGTCGCTCGTCGCCGCGGGCATGACGATGGTCAACGCCCTGATGGGCGTGGGGGTCGGGATGCTCGGCGTGCTGCTGCTCGCCCACGTCTTCGACTTCACCAGCGTCACCCCGGTGCTGGCCCTGATGCTCGGCCTTGCGGTGGGCATCGACTACTCCTTGTTCATCACCTCGCGCTATCGGCACAACCTGGCCGTCGGCCTGGAGCGCGAGGAGGCGGCCGGCCGTGCGGTCGGTACGGCGGGCTCGGCGGTCGTCTTCGCCGGGCTGACCGTGGTCATCGCCCTCGCCGGTCTGGCTGTCGTCGGCATCCCGTTCCTCACGTCGATGGGCCTCGCGGCCGCCGGGACGGTCGCCGTCGCCGTGCTCGTTGCGGTGACGCTGCTCCCGGCGTTCCTGTCGTTCGTCGGCGATCGCGTGCTGTCGCGCGGCCAGCGTCGTGCCCAGGCGGCCGGCGCCCATCGTGACCCGGAGGAGGTCGAGACCAACCGGGGCTTCGCGTGGGGACGGCTCATGGTGCGGGCCAGGATCCCGGTGCTCGTGGTCGGCATTGCGGCGCTGGCCGTCCTCGCCCTGCCGGTGGCGCAGATGCGGCTCGCGCTCCCCGACGACGGCACCGCCGCCGAGGGCACCAGCAAGCGGGAGGCCTACGACCTGATCGCCGAGGGCTTCGGCGAAGGGTTCAACGGGCGCCTGGTCATGGTCGTGCACGCCGACGACCCGGCCACCGTCGCCGCCGCGGTCGGGCAGGCGGCCGGGGTCGCGAGCGAGACCGACGGCGTGCTGGCCGTGGCGCCGGGCCAGGCCAGCTCCGACGGCCGGACGGCCCTGGTGGCGGTGATCCCCCAGTCCGGCCCGAGCGACGAGGCCACGTTCACGCTCGTGCGCGACCTGCGGGGCGCGCTGGCCCCGATCCAGGAGTCCGGCGACGCCACCATCGCGCTGACGGGTCAGACCGCCGTCGGCGTCGACGTCTCCGACAAGCTGGGCGATGCCCTGCCCGTCTATCTCCTGGTCGTGGTGGGTCTCAGCTTCCTCCTGCTGACCCTGGTCTTCCGGTCGCTCCTCGTCCCGTTGAAGGCGACGCTCGGCTTCCTGCTCACGGTCGGAGCGACGTTCGGCGCGACGGTCGCCCTGTTCCAATGGGGCTGGCTGTCCGACCTCGTCGGCCTCGATACAGCCGGACCCCTGGTCAGCTTCCTCCCGGTGATGCTGATCGGGATCCTCTTCGGCCTGGCCATGGACTACGAGGTCTTCCTCGTGTCGAGGATGCGCGAGGACTACGTCCACGGGGCCCCGGCGCGGGAGGCCGTGGTCCAGGGAGTCGGCCACGGCGCGCGGGTCGTGGTCGCTGCCGGCCTGATCATGATCTCGGTGTTCGCCGGGTTCGTGCTGGTCGAGGACCCCGTCATCAAGTCCATGGGCTTCGCCCTCGCCTTCGGCATCCTCGTCGACGCGTTCGTGGTCCGGCTCTCGCTGGTCCCTGCGGTGATGTCGTTCCTCGGCGACCGGGCCTGGTGGCTGCCCCGCTGGCTCGACCGGGTCCTGCCGAACGTCGACCTCGAGGGCGAGAGCCTGCGACGCCAGGACGTCCACGCCTGAGCCTCGATCGGCGGATGGAGGCGGAGCCCAGCTCGGTGTGGCACGATCGGCCACCTGGGTCGTCCTCGGGCGGACACGAAGCGAGAGGCACATGGACGCGGTGATCCGCGAGGTCGTGCCGCTGGCGCTCGGCATCGCCGCATCGCCGTTCCCCGTGATCCCGGCGATCCTCCTGCTCTTCACGGCGCGACCGCGGGCCACGGCGGGCGCCTTCCTCGCCGGCTGGGTGGTCGGCGTCGCCGGTGCGGTGACCCTGGCCGCCCTCGTGGCGTCGGTGATCGAGTTCTACGAGGGCACGCCGACGTGGGCGTCGTGGACGAGGATCGTGCTCGGGGTGCTGCTCGTCCTGCTGGGGTTCCGGCAGTGGTCTGCGCGCTCGGCCGCGTCGGAGCCCGGTTGGATGCGGGCGCTGGACACCGCGACGCCCGGCAGTGCCGCGCGTCTCGGGGTGGTGTTGTCGGCGGCCAACCCGAAGGTCCTGGTGCTGGCCCTGGCCGCCGGGGTGGCCGCCGGTGCGGCCGAGCTCGAGACCGCGGGGCTGGTCGGAGTGCTGCTGGTCTTCACCCTCGTCGCGAGCGTCACGGTCGCCCTGCCCCTGCTCCTGTACGTCGTGCTGGGGGCGCGCGTCCTCGGCCCGCTGGGTGCGGCCCGCGACTGGCTGCGCCGGCACCATGCAGCCGTCGTCGCCGTCGTCATGGTCGTGCTCGGTGTCCTCTTGGCGGCCAAGGGCGTCAGTGCGCTCTGACGTCAGGGACGTCCTGCTTGAAGAATGTTCGAAGGTGGATGTCGAAGTTTGCGGCCGCCGTTCGACGTACGTGCGAGAAGCAAGCCCACCAGCAACCCACAGCAAGAAGAGGAGTGATCGAGATGCCCCGTTTCATGGGACTCGTGAGGATGGAAGAGGGCGTCGGCACGCCGCCCCAGGCCCTGTTCGAGGCGATGGACGCCTACATCGGCGAGCGGGCCGCCAAGGGGATCTTCCTCGACGGCGGCGGGCTGTACGGCACCGAGGACGCCGTGAACTTCGTGGTCCGTCAGGGCGAGGTCAGGCGGGTCGACGGACCGTACGCCGAGGCCAAGGAGGTCGTCGGCGGCTGGGCCATCCTGCAGTACGACACGGTGGAGGAGGCCGTGGCCGACCAGCAGGAGTTCGCCGAGCTGCACGCGAAGCACTGGCCCGAGATCACCGTGATCTCGACCCTGCGCCAGATCTCCACCGGCCCGGAGGAGCCCGGCGAATGAGCCTCCGGCGGTAGAGCGGGTCTGAGGAGCCTCTTACGCTGGCGTTGTGCCGGCAGAGACCAGGACGGAGGACCCCTCCGAGGCCATCATCGCCGCGTGGCGGGCCGAGTCGGCCCGCCTCGTCGGCGCTCTCACCCGGATGACGCGGGACCTTGAGCTCGCCGAGGACCTTGCGCAGGACGCGCTCGTGGCGGCCCTGGAGCAGTGGCCCACAGGCGGTGTACCGGAGAACCCGGCGGCGTGGCTGATGACCACGGCGAAGCGGCGCGCCATCGACCACTTCCGGCGCGCCGACACCCTGCGCCGCAAGACCGCGGAGCTCGAGCATGCCGCTGGCGGGGAGGAGGACCAGATGCCCGACCTCGACGCCCAGGTCGACGACATCGAGGACGACGTCCTGCGGCTGATCTTCCTCTCCTGCCACCCCTCGCTGACCCCTGAGTCCCGGGCCGCACTGACGCTGCGGCTGGTCGGAGGACTCACCACCGCCGAGATCGCCCGCGGGTTCCTGGCCACCGAGGCCACGATGGGCCAGCGCATCTCGCGCGCCAAGAAGACGCTCTCCGAGGCGCACGCCGAGTTCGAGCTGCCCACAGGCTCGGACCGGGCCAGGCGCCTGGACGACGTGATGGCCGTGATCTACCTGATCTTCAACGAGGGCTACGCCGCCACCGCCGGCGAGGACTGGATGCGGCCCGATCTGGCGAACGAGGCGATCCGGCTGGCGCGCATGCTCGCCGGACTCGCCCCGGACGAGCCCGAGGTGCTCGGACTGCAGGCCCTGCTGGAGATCCAGGGCTCGCGGATGCCCGCCCGGCTCGACGAGGACGGCGCGCCGGTGCTGCTGGAGGCGCAGGACCGGACGCGCTGGGACCAGGCGCTCATCCGGCACGGGCTCGCTGCGCTTCGCCGGGCCGAGCTGCTCGCCGCTGGCGGGAAGCCGGTCGGCACCTACTACCTGCAGGCGTCGATCGCCGCCCAGCATGCGCAGGCGGAGCGAGCCGAGGACACGGACTGGCGCCGGATCGCGGCTCTCTACGACGTCCTGGCCCGTGCTGCACCGGGTCCGGTCGTCGAGGTCAACCGGGCCGTCGCGCACGGGCGGGCGTTCGGCCCGGATGCCGGGCTGGCAGTGCTGGAGCGGCTCGGCACCCGAGAGCTCCGTGACTCGCCGCTCGTCCCCAGCGTGCGCGGCGACCTGCTCGAACGAGCAGGTCGACACGCAGACGCGGGGGAGGCCTTCGCCGAAGCGGCCGCGCGCACGAGGAACGAGAGCGAGCGTGCGCTCCTGCGCCGGCGGGCCGAGCTCAACCTGACGAAGGCCTCGACGTCGCTGTGAGCCCCTCCAGCCAGGCCCGCCAGGCCGGCTCCTCGCGCCGTACGTAGTCGGCCGCGTCGGCGGAGAACAGGTAGGCCCGGACTCCCGCGAGTGCCTGGCCCTCGCCCTCGTCGAACGTGAAGGCGCTGAGCATCCCGGGGACCGGAGCGACGAGTCGGACCAGGGCCTGACGCTCGCCGACACGCTCGACCGTGCCGGTGGAGCCGCGCACGTCGACGGTGGCGCCCTCCTCGTCCAGGCCGAGCGCGTCCTGCAGGGTCGACCAGAGCGCCTTCGCATCGCCGGGGTGGGAGGCGGCGGCCTCGAGCTGCGTCGCCTCCTGGCCGGGGAAATGCGCGAGATAGAGGCGCAGGTTGTCGAAGAAGGGCATCCAGTTGGCGCCCATGTCGTCCCAGAACTCCGCCTCCCAGTCCGCGCCGGTCCCGAAGCCACTGCTGGTGACGCGGACGACGCAGGTGCCGCCGGACCGCGCCTCGACGAGGAACTCCGACGTGAGCGGGCTCAGCGAGTCGGGGTCCTTGCCCATGAGGGCGGCCCAGTCCTCCACGTAGGTGATGCGATGCGGCGGATCCCAGCCGGTGACGCGGCCGTCCGAGCCCATCTCGGGACCCATGGAGAAGTGCAGGGCGCCGCCTTCGCGCTCCTCCATCTCCGTCGGCAGGAACCACGCGCTCATGCCCTTGGCGGTGGCGATGGCCTGCCAGACCTGCTCCGGCGTGCCGGGCACCTCGACGCTGAACTCCAAGAGGTACGGGACGTTCGGGATGACGCTCATGAGCTCTCCTCGGGAAGGGGGTGGGCGGCGACGACGAGCCGGTGCGGGCGCCCGTCGTCGTGGTGATAGCGAGCGGCCAGGTCGAGGACGGCGGCCGTCAGGTCGTCCGCGAAGGCGGCCCGGTCGGCGGCCGACCGGAAGCCGATCTGGGTGTCGATCGTCAGCGTGGGCAGGCGCTTGCCGGACGCGCCGGCGCGGCGCGCCAGCGCGCCGACCTCGCGCACCACCCGGCCTGCGAGCGCGACGAGATAGGCCGCCGACAGGTGGTCGGCGTTGGCGTCCGGGTCGGCGGCCGACGCGCTGACGGCCGCCGGCGACACGACGTACGTCGCCGCGGACGCCTGCAGCACCCGCTCGGTGATGCCTCCGTGCCGGCGCTCCTCGGACAGCTCGACCAGACCGTGCGCCTCGAGAGCCTTGAGGTGGTAGTTGACCTTCTGGCGTGCGATGCCGACCCGGGCGGCGAGCCCGGCGGCGGAGGCCGGCACAGCCAGCTCGCCGAGCAGCCGGGCCCGGACCGGATCCAGCGCAGTGGCGGCCGCCTCCGCGCTCTCGATGACCTCGACATCCTGCATGACCCCCACCGTGCCCTTGACAAGAATACTTGTCAAGGGGTTCGGCGGATCGACATGGGATCAGGCCGCGGTGGCCCCCTGGAGGGCGATGGCCTCGCAACGCGCGACGGAGCGTTTGAGGGACGCGGTGTCGAGCCCGAGGAGGGCGGTGAGCCACAGGCCGTTCTGGATCACGTCGATGTCGGCGGCGCGCCTGACGCACTCGCGACGGGGGAGGGCTGGACACGCGGCCTTGATCAGGTCGGCGAGTCCGGCGCGATAGCGCTGCTGTGCCTGGATGTTGATCTGGGCGAAGTCCTCGTGGGCCTGGGCGAGGGACCAGAGCTGCAGCCGCAGTGAGAGGTACTCGGTCGTCATCAGCTCGGGCGCGAGGATCCGCCGGAGCGCGGCCTTGAGCCTCGGGACGGGTGCCAACGTCGCGTCGGGGGCGACGAGCTGCAGGTCCTGCTCCTCGATGCAGTGCAGGGCGGCCCGGATCAGGCCGACCTTGTCGTCGTAGTAGTAGTTGAGCAGCCCGAGGGAGACGCCCGCCTCGCGCGCCACGGTGCGCATGCTGACGCCCGAGACGCCTCGACTCGAGAGGAGAGTCAGCACCGCGTCGAGGATGCGCTGTTGACGGTCCGGCTCCGGCTGGGCTGCCTGTGCGTCGTCCACGCGCCGAGGCTACTGGTCGACCGTCCAGGAGGCTATTGAACGATCGTCCAGTCTTCCCTATGCTGCCGCCCATGACACTGGTGTCCCCCCACGACGTCGAACGGATCGCCGAGGGCTATCACGACGACCCGGCGCAGTCGTGGTCGCTGCGGGCGGAGGCCTACACCGACGCCAGGTGGGCGGACCTCGACGTGCGGGCGATCTTCGCCCGCACCTGGCAGTGGATCTGCCACGTCGACAAGCTGCGCGACCCGGGGAGCTACGTCGCGGCGACCGTGGCCGGGATGCCGGTCGCCATCGTGCGCGGCAAGGACGGTGAGCTGAGGGCGTTCTACAACGTCTGCAAGCATCGCGCCCACGAGCTGCTCCAGGGGTCCGGTACGACGCGCAACATCGTCTGTCCCTACCACGCGTGGACCTACGGCCTGGACGGCGCTCTGAAGGGCGCTCGCCGCGCCGACCGGATGGACACGTTCGACAAGAGCGAGGTGTGCCTCGACCAGGTGCTCGTCGAGGAGTTCGGCGGCATGGTCTACGTCAACCTCGACGCGGGGGCGGCCCCGTTGCGGCAGCAGGCCGGCGACCTGGCCGAGGAGATCGCCTTCTGGGCGCCGGACGTGGCCGAGCTCGAGCACGCGAAGCGGCTGACCTACGACGTGGCGACCAACTGGAAGAACGTCATCGACAACTTCCTCGAGTGCTACCACTGCCACATCGCGCACAAGGAGTTCGTCGACCTCGTGGACATGGACACCTACGAGGTCAAGACGCACGGCATCTGGTCGAGCCACTTCGCGGAGGCCGGCAAGCATGCCAACGCGGCGTACGACGTGTCGCAGGCCCGCATCACCCAGCATGCGGTGTGGTGGCTCTGGCCCAACACCTGCCTGCTGCGCTATCCCGGTCGCGGCAACTTCATGGTCTTCCAGGTCCTGCCGGACGGCCCGGACCGGACCCTGGAGACCTGGGACTTCTACCTCGAGAGCACCGAGCTGAACGAGGCCGAGCAGCAGTCGGTGCGCTACATCGACGAGGTCCTCCAGCAGCAGGACATCGCGCTCGTCGAGAGCGTCCAGCGGGGCATGGCAACGCCCGCCTTCGACCAGGGCCGCATCGTCTTCGACCCCGCGGGCTCCGGCCTCTCCGAGCACGGCGTGCACCACTTCCACGGACTGGTGCTCGACGCCTACCGTGCGCTGGTGGAGGTGGATCGATGAGCAAGCCGGTGATCATCACGTGCGCACCCACCGGCGGCGTGCACACCCCGACCATGTCGCCGTACCTGCCGCTGACCCCCGACGAGATCGCCCAGGCCTCGATCGAGGCCGCCGCCGCGGGCGCCGCGATCGTGCACCTGCACGCCCGCAACCCCGAGACCGGCCAGCCCGACCCGCGACCGGAGCTGTTCGCGGACTTCATGGCGAAGATCGCGGCATCCTCGGACGCCGTCATGAACGTCTCCACCGGCGGCGGGCTCGGCATGACGCGCGAGGAGCGTCTGCGCGCCGCGGTCGCGGTCTCCCCGGAGATGGCGTCCCTCAACGTCGGCTCCTTGAACTTCGGGCTCTTCCCGATGGCCGCGAAGTACTCGGAGTGGCAGCACGAGTGGGAGCCGGAGTTCCTGGAGATGACGCGCGACTTCATCTTCCGCAACACCTTC